>OMYT01000172.1 GCA_900315315.1 uncultured Eubacteriales bacterium
CACGGTTCCCCCGGACCGCACCTCGACGCCCTTCCCCAAGGTCCAACCAACAGGCCCTGTCCGCAGGACCATATCTCCGCCACAGTTGAAGGACGGCACATCCGCCAGATCCTCTTCCGTCAGCACCATGCTCACCGGCAGCCCTTCCTTCGGAATCACACACAATCCAGAAGGCACCAGGCAGCACCTGGCTGCGGCCTTTCCCAATGCTTCCTCGATGCACTCCGCCGCCCTGCCATAAAACGCCTGGCCGCGAGTAATCACCGGATCCTCCCTCGGGAAAGAAAGCAGCGTAATCCCGGTCCCGGAAGCTTCCAGCAACCGCCGGATCGTTTCTGACACTGTCACTCCTGCCTCCACATCCAGGCTCACAGCTGCCTCCCAAAGCTTCAGCCCCGGCGCGATCGCCACATGCGCCTCCATTCCACTTTTTCCCCTGGAACGGAACGCATCCGACACGGAACCCGAAACCAGTACCACATCATCATGCAAAACCATCACTTCCCTGCTCCGGGACAGCACCAGATAGTCCTCCTCCGCCACATTCCACAGATGCAGCATAAACAACGAGGGATACAGCCCTATCCGCTCCGTCCCGAGCAGCCTTGCCCGGGCATAGCCGGTCACAGGCTCACCGTCTGCAAGGATCGTGAACCTGCGGTCCATCTGATTATTCATTGACAGGAATCGTCCTCCATTTCATAATGAACAAGTCCATTTTTCAAAGGCAATGGACTAACAGCAAATCGATTTTTTGTCAGGAGATAAGAGGATGTATATAAGAACAGCGACAATGGATGATTTAGAAGCAATAGCTATTGTAGAAGCAGAGTGCTTTCCATTCGCAGAAGCTGCTACCAAAGAGGAATTTGAAGACCGATTACGCCATTACGGGAATCACTTCTGGCTCATGTTTGATGAGGATAAACTGATTGCATTTGTGGACGGACTTGTTACCAATGAGAAAGATCTGACAGATGAAATGTATCAGAAGGCAGAAACTCACGATGAATCCGGACGTTGGCAGATGATTTTTGGAGTCAACACAATTCCTGAGTACCGCCGGCATGGCTATGCCGGAGAGCTGATTCGAAGAGCAATTGAGGACGCAAGGAATCAGGGCCGCGCCGGCCTTGTTCTGACCTGCAAAGACAAGCTGCTGGACTACTATGCGAAATTTGGCTTTGTCAATGAAGGAAAATCCGAGAAATCCCGGCATGGAGGGGTAGACTGGAATCAGATGAGATTGACTTTCTGAAAATATTCCAGCTTGATGGTCAAATGAACCGGAAGCTATACCGCCCAGGTATCTCCCCACAACACCTGAAACTCCGTAAGATTCCCTTTCGCCGGATCAGCCGTCTTTGGCTGGTCCGTATTTCGTAGACAGAACAGCGATCCCATCCCCTTCCCGTCCCGCAGATGCCGGAACGGCAGCATCAAGTCGTTCAGCTGCTCATACGAACAGATCAGCGGGATCTGGTTCACCAGCATCTCTCCCACAGCATGATCCCAGATGCTCAAATACCACTGATCCGGTGCCGGCAGGTACCGGATCTCGATCTGCGCGTGGAAGGCTTCGCCGTCAATAGTGAGATCCAGCGTAAACACCTGCCAGGGATCTTCGGTCAGAGGTAAGATGGCGTAGGTCAAAGCGTCTCCTTTCAGGCATCAAAAAAAGATCCCGAAGGATCTATATAGGCTCCTAAGAAATAATTCACTGATTCATCTTATACATCTCATAAATATATTCGCTGCACTCCGAAACATCCCGGTTACCACACATCGGGCAGGACGGTTTGACTCTGGTAAACCAGACATGATCACAGTTCGGGCAGCGATAAAACTTGCTTCCTTCGGGTACCCCCCCCCACATCATATAGGGCGGAATCCTTTATATCACAAGCGTTTTCAGTCTTTTTCTTTCTTCCAAACACTGAATCCGAACTCCTTTCACAGGTACAATCACAGATTATCGGATATGTACCCAAAGAAATCATACAGTATCAGGCAGAAGAAAGCAATTGAAAATTTAACTCTTGTAAAGCGTCCCTGAAGTAATGCCGGCCCTCCCCAGCACCGTCGCCAGCGCACCGCTGACGGCGGAAGCGGCGGCACTGCTGACCGTGCTTGCCGCGGCCTTGGTCCCTGTGTTTTTCTTGGTCGATGAGTTGTTCTGCGTTTTCCGGGTG
>OMYT01000048.1 GCA_900315315.1 uncultured Eubacteriales bacterium
TCTGGAAAAAGCGATCAGACCTATACGGATGAAGAAAAAGCGGCTCTTGCTGAAGAAAAGAACACGCTGTACCGGGAACTGCTGGGCAATATGTCGACGACTGATCTGTCCGATGATGTAAAAATCACTCTGGAAGCGCTGCGGAAAACGGATCTGAAACTGGCCATCGGCTCTTCCAGCAAAAACACGCCTTTTATTTTGGAACAGATTGGTCTCAGGAACTTCTTCGATGCCATTGCGGACGGCAACTGTATCACGCATTCCAAACCGAGTCCGGAAGTATTCCTGAAAGCTACTGAAATGATCAGCTTATCCCCGAAAAACTGCCTGGTTGTGGAGGATGCCCGCGCAGGCGTAGAGGCAGCCATAGCGGGCAGCTATGACTGCGCTGCTATAGGTGATGCGAGGGATGACGAGCGAGCCAGATGGCATTTGAGCCGCTTCTCTGATATACTGAAGTGTCTCGATTGAGACACTTCGCTGCTTTTTGTCTTTTGCTTTGAGGTGGATGATATGAAATATTATCTTGCAGTTGATATCGGCGCCTCCAGCGGCAGGCACATTGTCGGCTGGCGGGAGGGCGGGCAAATCCGAACGGAGGAGGTGTACCGCTTTCCCAACGGTGTCACGGAACAGGATGGGCACCTGACCTGGGAGATCGAAACGCTGGAAAAGCATGTGCGGGCGGGTATTGACGAGGCACTGCACCGGTACCCCGGTCTTGTCAGCCTGGCCATCGATACCTGGGCGGTGGACTATGTGCTGATGCGGGGCGAGGCCCCCGTTCTGCCCTGCTATACCTATCGGGACAGACGCACGGAAAACGCCGTTCCCCGGGTACATGAACGGATACCTTTTTCAGACCTCTACCGGCGTACAGGGATTCAGTTCCAGCCGTTCAACACCATCTACCAGCTGTACGCGGACAAGCTCGCCGGCCGGCTGGAGGGCGTGACGGATTTCCTGCTGATACCGGAATACCTGATGTACCGGCTGTGCGGCGTGAAAAGCCACGAGTACACCAACGCCACCACCGGCGGGATGGTCAGCGCGGCTGCCGGGGAGTACGACAGGGAAATCATCCGGGCGCTGGATCTGCCGGAGCATCTGTTCCGTCCCCTGCAGCGGCCCGGGACCGTGATCGGCCGGTACAGGGACGTGAAGGTTATGCTCTGCGCCACCCATGATACCGGCAGCGCCGTGGAGGGCATTCCCATGGAGGGGGATGAGCTCTACCTGTCCTCGGGCACCTGGTCCCTGCTGGGGGTGAAAACGCCCCGGCCCCTGACCGACGAGGCCAGCGAGGCCGCCAATTATTCCAACGAAGGCGGCGTGGGATACAACCGCTACCAGAAGAATATCATGGGGATGTGGCTGGTGAACCGGCTGCGGGAGGAACTGTGCCCCGGAAAGCCCTGGGATGAGATCACCGCGGAGGCGGAAGAAAAGCATTTTGACCACCTGGTGGATGTGAACGATCCGGTGTTCCTGGCTCCGGAGAGCATGAAGGGCGCGTTTGATTCAAAACTTCCTCATCCGCCGAAGTGTACAGCCGGCTATTTCCGGTGCGCGTACCGTTCCCTGGCCCAGGGATACCGGCAGGCGATCGAAGAGATTGAGCGGAACACGGGGAAAGAATGCCGGAAACTGTACATCGTGGGCGGAGGCGCCCGGAACCGGTATCTGAACCGGCTGACAGAGGAAACCACGGGGAAACAGGTGATCGCGCTGCCCATTGAGGCAACTGCGCTGGGCAATATCAGCATTCAGACGGAGGCGGAGGAAGCATGAGTTACGAAGAAGCGAAAAACCGTTACACGGCGCTGGGAATCGATCCCAGTGCGGCCATGGAAAAACTGAGGAAGGTGCCCGTATCCCTGCACTGCTGGCAGGGGGACGATGTACGCGGCTTTGATACGGATCCTTCCAAGCCCCTGACCGGCGGGATCCAGACCACCGGCAACTACCCGGGGCGGGCCCGGACGCCGGAGGAGCTGATGGCGGATCTGGACGTGGTGCTGGGCCTGATTCCCGGGACCCCCAAAATGAACCTGCACGCCAGTTATGCGATTTTTGAGGACGGGGAATGGGTGGACAGGGACAAACTGGAACCAAAGCATTTCCGGAGATGGGTGGAATTCTGCAAGGAGCGCGGCCTGGGTTGCGACTTCAATCCCACCTTCTTCTCCCATCCGAAATGCGATCCGCTGACCCTGTCCAGCCCGGATGAAGGCACGCGGAAATTCTGGATCGAGCACGGCAAGGCCTGCATCCGGATCAGCAGCTACCTGGCGGAGGAGCTGGGCCAACCCTGCGTCATGAATATCTGGACCGGCGACGGCTTCAAGGATATTCCGGGAGACCGGCTGGGTCCGCGGGTGCGCTACCGGGAATCCATTGACGAAATCCTCCGGGAACCCTATGATTTCCGGAAGGTCAAGCCCTGCATCGAGAGCAAAGTGTTCGGCATCGGCGTGGAAGCCTACACCGCGGGCAGCGCAGAATTCGCCCTGTCTTATGCTGCCATGAACAGGGATAAATGCATTCCGCTGATGGACAACGGCCATTACCATCCCACCGAGGTGGTCAGCGACAAGATTCCGGCGCTGTTGGCGTTCTTCCCGGAAATCGCCCTGCATGTGACCCGGCCGATCCGCTGGGACAGCGACCATGTGGTGCTCTTTGATGACGAAACGCGGGAGATCGCCCGGGAGATCGTTCGCTGCGGCGGCCTGGACGGGCGGGTAGACATCGCACTGGATTATTTCGACGCCAGCATCAACCGGATCTCCGCCTGGGTCACCGGATACCGGAATCTGCAGAAGGCGCTCCTCTTCGCGCTCCTGCAGCCCCATGAGGAAATGAAGGCCCTTCAGGACAGGGGCGAATTCAGCAGGCTCATGGTGCTCCAGGAGGAAATGAAGACCCTGCCCTTCGGCGAGGTCTGGGACGAATACTGCCGCCGCTGCGGCAGGTCCGCTGACGGGGAATGGTTCCCGCAGGTGGAGGAATATGAAAAGAAAGTGCTGGTGAACAGGGGATGAAGGACGTTCTGACGGCTCCCTTTATGGTGGAAATGATCCGGACCGCGACGAACATGTACGCCCATGGCTGGGATGAGCGCAACGGCGGCAACATCAGCCTGATGCTGGAGGAAAACGAAGTAAGAGAATACCTGGATCCGGAGAAGGCGCTGCGCATCATTCCCACAGGTTTTGCCGCCCCGGAACTGGAAGGGAAATACTTCCTCGTGACCGGCACGGGCAAGTATTTCAAGAATATGCAGTATGCCCCGGAGGTCAATCTGGGTATTGTCCGGCTGAAGGACCGGGGACAGCAGGCGGACCTGCTGTGGGGCTATGCCGACGGCGGACAGTTCACCAGCGAGTTCCCGGCCCACATGATGAGCCACGCGGCCCGGCTGGGAGTGAACCCTGAAAACCGGGTGGTGATGCACTGCCATCCGGCGAACCTGTTAGCCATGACCTATGTGCACGACTTGGATGAAAAGCAGTTTGCCCGGACCCTGTGGCAGATGTGCACGGAGTGCATTGTGGTATTCCCGGAAGGTGTCAATGTGCTGCCCTGGATGCTGTGCGGTACTAACGAGATCGGCGAGGCCACGGCGGAAAAGATGAAAACCGCCCGCCTGGTGGTCTGGAGTCAGCATGGCATCTACGGAGCGGGAAAGGACCTGGACGAGACCTTCGGCCTGATTGAAACGGCGGAAAAGGCCGCGGAGATTTACATGAAGATCGCGCATCTTCCCCGGGTCAACACGATTACGGACGATCAGATGCATTTGCTGGAAAAACGGTTCGGCGTCAAAGCGCGGGAAGGCTGGCTGGACTGACCGGAAAGAAAATAAAACGACCCCAAACCGGCAATATGAAAAAAACCCGGAAGCTTCTGATGAATCAGGCCCCCGGGTTTTTGACTGCTATTCGAACTCAATCCTGGCCAGGGGCTTTGAGGTAAGCAAGAAACCGTTTCCTTTTACGAACACAGAAGAGGGCTTCGAAAGCTTTGTAAGCTGGATCTACAATCTGGCTGCAGCACATAAGCTGACCAAGATCATGGTGTCAATAGAACCGACGGGGCATTACTGGTTTGCATTCGTGGCTTTTCTGAAGAAGTATGACGTCCAAGTGGTGCTGGTTGCCCCGCAGCACGTCAAGCACAGTAAAGAGATGGATGATAACACCCAGGAAAAGGATGACCGAAAGGATCCGATCGTTATCGCCAGACTTATTCCGGAAGGCAGGTACCTCATCCCGTATATTCCGGAGGATCAACTGGATTACAAAGACTGGTTCTGTGGGCACTGGCACATCGATAAACGGATCGACAAAATGCACTTTATGATGCGAAGTGTCGAGGCGTTATGAAGCAACTCCTCCTATCGCTGCATAAGCGATAGGAGGAGCTTTTTTCGCGAGTTATGTAGCCGTTAGAAATAAGGCACTTTCGCATGGTAACCAGTGATCCTGAGTTCTAATAAATTCTCCTGATTATTATTGAACTACCAGTTGAATGACATTCCTCTCTTCTCCGTTTACACTGTTCCTGCATCAGAATACACGAACGCTGAAGGAGGAAACATTATGATCAGAATCACTTTGCAGTATGGCGCAAATACCAGAAAGCTCCTTGTCCCGGAGATGAAAAAGCTCCGGGATGTCCTGACCGAGGCGGATATAGCCTTTTCCCCGGAGGATCACCTTATCATCGGCGACCGCACTCTCTCCGGCGATGAGCTCGATAAAAACCTCATCGACCTGGGCATGGCGGGTTCTCCCGAACTGACTGCCCGGATCGAGTACGATCTCCCCTGGGACACCCGTTCTCCGGAGGAAGCCCTTCAGGGCTCCGTGATCTATCCGCCCAAGGCGCGGGTCATCGGCTGCGCCTGCATCATCTTCTCCGCCTTCACCCTGGACCTGCTTCGGGATTACCAGCGCTATTTCCCCGAGGCGCTTGTCCGGCGGGATGAGAAGGGCGATCCTGTCTTCGCCATCTCCCTGGATGAATCTTCCCCGGGCTCCCTGAACGAGTTCGGCGCCGTCTTCAGCAGGCATACCACCAAAGACGGTAACCCCACCATCACCATCCTCATTGATCCCGATTGTGATGATCCCGAGGAAGCGGTCCGTAATTCCCTTGGCCCGGCCATCCTTATTCTGCAAGGGGTACAGCCGATTGAAGGGCTGTTATATTTTGAGGCCAGAGGGTTACAGTATCGAACCCGTGGAAGCGCGCGACATTCGCATTGTCGAGGTCAGGGGTTCGACTCCCCTATGCTCCACAGAAGCCCTGAGAGTCAGCATTCTCAAGGCTTTTTCTCTGCGCTTTCCAGTTTTCTGATAACGGCTGTTGCTTTATCTGAACAGATGCGGGCTTCTTCCGGATCATCCAGTTCCATATAAAGTTCTCCCAACCTGCTGTAAAGTACGGCAAGATCCCGGTTGAGATTGTATGTATCGAATTGGGTAATCTGCGTTTCATATATTTTTATGGCTTTTTCATAGTGCTTGCGGGCTGAGGACAGGTCTCCGGTAATATGGTGAATTTTGCCCAGCCCGGTACAGCTTTTTGCCAGTTCAAACCCGGCATCCTGGAATCCTGTCCCATTTGCCATGCGCTCACTGATTTCACAGGCTTTCCTGTAATATGTAAAGGCTTCCTGCAGGTCATGATCCTTTAGGCTTATGTCTCCGATGTTTCTGTAACTTATCGCTATATAAAAGAGGCCGAGTCTTCCGCCTCTTTCAGCCTGTTTGGCTTCCCTGATGGCTAGTGCCTCTTTATAGTACTCCCGTGCTTTTTTCAGGCTGCCTTCCGCTCTGGAAACATCGCCGAGTTTGTCAAGACTGTCCGGAATCTCGTAGTGGTATGCGTTGATGTCAAGTTTTTCGGCAATGATTCGCATTTCTTCAAATGCAGCTCTTGCCCGGGGAAGGTCATTCGCTTCCAGACAATAATCCCCAAGTACCAGCAGCGGATAGAAAAGTTTCTTTGCGGAATCATTGTCTGCGTCATTATTCATATATTCCCTTCTGTACAGGGAGACGAGTTTTTCCTGCCAGTCAATTGCGGTCTTAACATCCCTTCTGACGCCGATTCCGTTGGAATACATTTCCGTCAGTTTCGAGATGGCCTCCGGAAGTTCGCTTTCAGCAGCACCGGTGATCAGCTGAACGGCCAGTTCCCGGTTGATTTCGACATCAATTCCGTTCAGGTATGCCAGTCCGATAAAGTAGTTATGATCGGGTGAATTGTTTTTTCCTGTAAAAGCTATTGTACGCAGTACCCGGGCAATCTCTTCCGATATTCTGTCTTTCCCGGCATACGGCGGAATACCGGGATAAAGCTCTTCAAGGGGTTTCCGGTCGGTCTGAACCAGTTCCGCGGGTATGATCAGTTTATTGTTTGCAGATGCTCTCGGGAATTCTTCCGTCATCACATAATTTCCGGTTTCGAGCAGATGAGGGGTTACGGCAAGCAGAAACATGGAGCTTTTCATCAGAGCGTCTTCAATGCCAGTATTGAAATCCTCACCCGGAACAAGATATTCGTCATACCAGATGGCGATATCGCGGCATACCGGGTTTTTATGGATCAGGCGCATCAGTTCCTGCGCTTCCCTCCGGTCTTTCTTTCTGTAACTGAGAAATACGTATGTATCAAATGCGGCGCGGATTTTGTCTGCAAGTTCATCTCCGATGAGGTTTGTCCGCAGGAAACCCGCCAGTTTTTCCGCATAGGGCATGGTCGTATCATCGTCATTGTATCTGCTCAGCGTGTGAAGATTCCCGCAAATCCTGTCGAATTCCTCCGCGATATTTCGTTCTTCGAGGAGCGGAAGCACGGGGATATGGTTTTCCACAGCGAATCTGAATTCAACATCAAGCGCGCGGTTTCCGGAGTGCAGAAAGCGTGATGTGACCGGGATAATGATCAGGTTCATATCTGACAGTACAGATGAAAGCCCTTCAGGATCATATGGCGCCAGCGGTTCTTCATCATAGAAAAAAGCACAGTTAAAATGATTCAGCACTTCGTCGGAAATCAGACTGAGGTATCGGTCATAATCATCAGGATGTGCGATGAAGTATACTTTTGCTTTTCGCAAAGAAGGTGAATCATCGTGGGTCCGGTATGACAGCTTCATATGCAGCCTCCTTTCAGGTCCCCGGCGCGTCGTTAATCGCTTCCTGCAGGCAGTCTGCGCAGGCGTCAGGTATCTGCTTTCCGCCGGTAATAGTTTTCCAGCAGCATGTTTTCAACGGCATCAACGACGGCGCTGATTTGTTCCGGCGTCGGTTCCCGGCCAACGCGGACTGCTTTGTCTGACAGATAACAATTGATTGCTCTTTCCAGCATTTCATCCGGACAGTTTCCGATAACAACCGGAAGCCATTTTTCCCTGAATGCTTCCGCAATAAGCGGAACGTCAAAGCGGAAGACAACAGACTGCCCTTCACAGGCTTCTTCTGAAAGAAATATAACGGCACACCCATGGAGTGCTGCGTCCTCTATTGCCGCCTGCAGTTCACCGGGTTCCAGAATTTTGTTTTTGCCGTCCCGCTCATAGTATACCATCAGGTCCCTTTTGATCAGCGCCTGTTCAATGATGCACACTGTTTCACTGTCGCATTTTGCGGATGTGAGGAATACACGAAGACTGTCCATTACTCTTTCGGACATTTCACTGAGGTGGTCAGTGTCATCCAGGTCAACCACATAGCTTTTTCTGTTGGGAGAAGATTCTATGTAGGCTCTTTCCCGGCGGACCCAGGAGGATTTTCTGGAGTTTTCGCTGTCAGCAAACACAAACAGATCTCTTGCGTCAATTTCCCTTTTGATCAGGGAATCGATCTCAGATTCATCCGTGAGGCATTTCAGATAAAAGCATATGGGCTCAAAGCCTTCCTCTTCCATTCTGTTCCGGATCATCCGGACAGATGGGAGATCCTTGTGGCAGTGGGAGATAAAGACGGAACCGCCGGCTTTTTCGCTCCAGTATTTATTGTCCATAAACTGCTGCCTCCTTGTTTTTTCCCCGGCGCGTTATCTGTCGTTTTCTGCAGATGCACAGGAGTGTCATAAGGTGCCGTAAAGAAAACGAAAAAAGTTTGCTGCTGGTTTAAAATCCCATCCTCAGCGGTCTGCTTTCCCATGAGTAGCGGTCCGGCGTCCCCAAAACAGGCGGTGTCGACATTATACTATATATGGGGTTGAAATACCATTTGAAATGCTGATTAAATCAGCGTTTCCTTAAAATGATTATTATGGGTTAAAGGAGGGAACACTCGTCAGCGCGCGACATTCGCATTGTCGAGGTCAGGGGTTCGACTCCCCTATGCTCCACACCCGGAACCCGTTGAAAACACTACGTTTCAACGGGTTCTCTTTTGCCTTTCAAAAGCGTCAAAAAAGCAATTTCTGATCAAATATACAGCAAAAACAACGTAGGTTTATTAACTCACTGTTGTAGTTTGGGAAAATGGCTCAATTGTTACGATTGCGTAATATTTAGATTGTTTTAAACAGCGTTTTCTGATAAAATAAATAATCAATCATCTGGAGAAAGCGTTGGTGGTGATGGCATGAACAAAAGGCGGAAATTCATTGATCTTTTCGCTGGAATAGGTGGAATGCGGCTGGCTTACGAAAGTGCTGGTTGCATATGCGTTTATTCCAGCGAATGGAATAAGTTCAGTCAACAAACATATGAAGTCAATTTTGGAGACAAGCCTGAAGGTGACATCACAAAAGTCAATGCTGCTGACATCCCGGATCATGACATTCTGGTAGCAGGCTTTCCGTGCCAACCTTTCTCTATAGCCGGTGTCTCGAAGAAACAGAGTTTAGGTCGAGCTACTGGTTTTGAAGACAAAACTCAGGGAACACTCTTCTTTGATGTTTGTAGGATTTTGAGCAAGAAAAGGCCCAGTGCTTTTATGCTTGAAAACGTCAAGAACCTTTGCAGTCACGATAGAGGTCGTACTTTCAAAATTATCCTTGAATCGCTTGAAGAACTTGACTATGAAGTATTTTACGACATTCTGGATGGTCAGAACTATGTCCCTCAACACCGCGAACGCATAATTATTATTGGTTTTGATCGAAAACGCTTTGGATCAAATATCAGCTTTGACTTCGATATTACTCCCGTGCAGCCTAAGCCAACCATGCGAGATATTTTGGAAACAGAAGTAGACCCGAAGTATACTTTGACAGATAATCTCTGGCATTATCTTCAAGAATATGCACAGAAACACAAGGCGGCCGGAAATGGTTTTGGTTTTGGCTTGGCACCATTAGATGGCGTTTCACGTACACTTAGCGCCAGATATTATAAAGATGGTGCTGAAATCCTCATTCCCCAAGAAGGCGCAAATCCACGCAGGTTGACACCTCGGGAATGTGCTCGACTTCAAGGTTTCCCGGATTCGTTTATCATTCCTGTATCAGATACACAGGCGTACAGACAGTTTGGTAATTCGGTTGTTGTACCACTTATGAGCGATATAGCTCATCTTGTAGTAAAAAAGCTGAACGCGCTTGAAAAGAAACATGGCTGACATCAAGACTACAACAGAACGCAGCAAAAACATGGCGGCGATCCGGAGCAGAGACACAAAACCGGAGGTTTTTATCAGAAAACAGTTATTTCAAAGAGGGTACCGCTACAGAATCGCACCAGGAACCATCCCTGGGCATCCGGATCTATATATGCCAAAGTACAACCTTGCAATTTTCATTCATGGTTGTTTCTGGCACCGACATGAGGGATGTAAATATGCGTACACACCAAAGTCTCGTCAGGAATTCTGGCTAAAGAAGTTCGCTGATAATTCAAGACGGGACAAAGAAGTACAAAAGCTATTAAAAGAAAAAGGCATCCGATTGCTTGTGGTTTGGGAATGCGCAATCAGGAGAGCAAATAGAGCGGATGATGATAAGTTAGCGCTAATGCTAAATATTGAAGAAATGATTCATTCAGAGGATCCTTACAGGGAGGAGGGAGCAAAATGAGAATTTCCAAGCTCGGCGGAACAATACGTATCGTTTTTGATTTCGCTTTTGAGCAGAATTCCATTTTGCTTTCCCTTCAGGTGCGCCGTGGAAAGAATTATTATGATCTTTGCCTTCAAAATAGCAAAGTTCCTGACAGTTTTGTAGTTGATGATGTCTGGTACAATCTTTACGATAATTATCAAGATGTTCAGGAAGCTCTGGATTACGCGGGAATTAGTAAACTCGGTTCCATATCGCTGGGTCAGTATATTAAGATCAGACAGTTTGCTGACGATAATCCGAATATAGAAGTAATTGATAATGCTGCGCAAGCACTGTCCGAGCATCCTGTTAAGGAAATTGACTTTGCTCCGCCAGCAAAACTTACAGCAACTTTGTATCCATATCAAAAAATAGGTTATCAGTGGATGCGTTTTGTTATTGATTCTCAATGCGGGTGCATACTTGGTGATGAAATGGGCCTCGGTAAGACAGTTCAGATCATTGCATTAATTACTGAACAAAAGCAGGAAGGAAAAGGACCCGCTCTTGTCATTGCGCCTGTTTCTCTTCTGGAAAACTGGAAACGAGAACTGGAAAAGTTCACGAATGGACTCAAAGTCCTTGTTCATCATGGTTCAGGTAGAACAGGATTATATACTGATTTCGATGGTTATGATGTTGTCATAATCTCATATAACAGTGCATCATCTGACCAGTCGTTACTGAAAATGGTTGACTGGAATCTGATTATTGTGGACGAAGCACAAAATATCAAAAATCCTAATGCGATAAGGACCAAATCAATAAAACGTATTCCATGTCATTCTGCCATTGCAGTTACTGGCACTCCCTTCGAGAATCATATGACAGATCTCTGGTCTCTTTTGGATTTCATCGCACCAGGATGCTTTGGAAAACTATCTCAGTTTGAAAACGAGTTTACGGATGATGTTGACGGAGCGAGAAGATTTGAGCCATATTTGACCCCACTTATGCTTCGGCGAAGAGTATCAGAAGTGGCGCAGGATCTTCCTGAACGGGTTGATGTACCACAGGCACTGGAGATGTCAACAAAAGAGATCATTGCATATGAGCAACAAAGAGAAGCAATTCTCTCTTCTTTCAATGGTTCAAATGCAACCTTGCCCATGCTTCAGAAATTAAGAATGTACTGTACTCATCCATCGCTAGTAGATGGTATTGAGTACAGTGATCCAAGTGTATGTTCCGGCAAATATGAACGCCTGCTTGAACTTCTTGATGAAATAAATTCACTTGGTGAAAAAACCATACTTTTCACTTCATACAACAAAATGTTTGAAATTCTTCAAACAGATATTCATAAACGTTTCAGGATTCCTGTAATGGCGATCAATGGTTCAACGCCTACCGTAGAGAGGCAACACATCATAGATGCTTTTTCAAATATAGTTGGGCCAGCTCTTCTTGTCCTGAATCCCCGTGCGGCTGGTGCTGGCTTAAATATTACTGCTGCAAGCAGAGTAATACACTATAATCTTGAATGGAACCCTTCGCTCGAAGACCAGGCATCCGCCAGAGCATATCGAAGAGGCCAGGACAAGACAGTCTTTGTTTATCGACTGTTTTATAAGGATACAGTTGAAGAAATCATCAATGAACGAATCGAAAAGAAGCGATCCATGTTTGATGCTGCAATTATAGGGACAGATGGTACAACAGATAATAGTGAGGATATCATTCGGGCACTTATGATTTCACCAGGAGGGAAACAATATGACTAAGCCAAGAGCTATTACAAAGGTCTTGAGTCTGAATGACACCGGTGAAACCGGAGGACATCAGGCAGGAATCTGCGTTCCCAAAAGCGGCGATGTTTTGCGCTTTTTCCCTGATCTTGGAAACGAAGAAAAAAACCCTCGGGTAGCCATGTATTTTGTTGATCCATCAGGTAAAACATGGAAAATGAATTTCATTTATTATAATAACAAATTCTTCGATCCTAAAGGCACACGGAATGAATACCGTTTAACTGGAATGACTGCATTTTTCAGAGAAAATGGCCTTAAAGCCGGAGACTCGATTACACTATTTCATCGGGATGACGGAACTGACACCATTGAGTACAAAAGGTACATTGCTCCAACCGTGAAGATGATGGAATCAATAGATGGGTTAATAAAAAAGCGCCTTGTTATTGGTAGCGATTGGAAAGTAATTGATTGTTAAGGAGGTTCATCATGCACGAACAAGACATCATGCTTCCGCCAGATCCAGCCCGAGTTATGGAAGGCTTACGAGATACCGGATATGATTTTAATACAGCAGTAGCAGATATTGTGGACAATTCAATAGCCGCAAATGCAAAAAATATTGATCTTCTGCTTGAAATGGACCCAGAAGGAGACGTATTCGTTTATATTGCGGATGATGGTTGCGGCATGAATTTTGACGAACTGAAAAATGCCATGAAATATGGTTCGGCAGAAAGAAACGACAAAGCAAGTCTTGGAAAATTTGGCTTGGGATTGAAAACTGCTTCAACGGCGTTTTGTCGCTGCTTGTCAGTAATTTCAATTGGTAATGATCATACACCCAGAAAGGTTCAATGGGATCTTGATTATATTGCATCTACCGGGGCATGGAATCTACGTCAGCCGCCAATAACAGATGATGAGATAGAGTATCTCCAGGAAACCTGTGGCGATGGAACGGGCACTCTTGTTGTTTGGGAGAAAATTGATCGTCTGCTGAATGATTGTAAAACAAAGACTGCAGCCAAAAACGCCCTCAAAAAAGCTGAGCAGGCCTTAAAATTCCATCTGTCGATGGTATATCAACGATTCCTTGATCAGAATGATAGTCGCGCAGCAAATGTGGCGATACGACTTAATGGTCAGAAAATTGAGCCATGGGATCCTTTCTGTCTGTCAGAAGAAAACACAACCGTTCTCTATACAGACGAATTGGAAATCGAGATGCCTGGGGAGACAGAGATACCTATACTTAATATCAAGGCGGTTCTTATTCCAAGAAGAGATGAATTCTCATCAAGAGAAGCTGGTGAAGCTGCTCGTGTCTCAAATGATATGCAGGGCTTCTATATTTATCGAGAACAAAGACTGATTCATTCAGGGGACTGGATGGGAATGTTCTCAAAAGAACCACATGGCACGTTGCTTCGTGTTGAACTTTCGTTTGATCATAAGCTTGATAATGCCTTCCATGTTGATATCAAGAAATCAAGAATCCTCCTTAACGAAGAAATCTTTTCATACATCAAGGATCAGGTAATGCCAGCACCTAGACGGGCAGCAGATGAGCGTTATCGTAAGGGCACTAAGAAGAAAGTTGAAGAAGCAACGAAAACAGCTCATGATGCTTCCAACAGAAACATAGAGGAAAAAGCCAAAACTGTTGAGAATTCAAAAATTGAAGTTGTTAATGAAAGCACCGGTGAAGTGCAGATCACAAATTCAAACGGAACCTTCAGGCATCGGATATCTATTCACCATGCGGATAAACCTGGACAGTACCGAGTAATTCCGGTTGATGGGATTGAAAATGGTGTTCTTTGGGCACCAACCATCGCAGAAGGAAAACATGCTGTTGAAATTAACATGGGGCATCCATATTATCAAAAGGTTTACTATCCTGTTTTGCAACAGAATGTTCTTGTTACGGGCATGGATGCATTACTATGGGCCCTTGCCGAAGCTGAGATGTCTACATTTAATGCTGAAACGAAGGAGCAATTCGAAGACATGCGCTTCATTGTTTCAAAGTGCTTGCGCAAGTTGGTAGCTGATCTTCCTGATCCTGAACTGTCGGACGAGGAGTAAAGTATGGATATCAACGATATCAAAAAAGGGCTTGAATCGGAATATGACATACCGTTTCTGGTCCGGGAAACCAGAGATGGTGGTGAACCAGCCTTTGTAATAGGACCTGAGAATAAAGGCAAGGAGCTGTTTACTCTTTTTATCAGTTTTCGGAACAAAGTGCGACTCCATATTGAATACCAGCCTGAAAAGTATAGTGCTGAATTCGTCAATTCAATGTCGTGCCAGCCGATTGAAGACCGTATGAGATTCGTTGAATATGCTCATTTGCTTCAGAATCTTGGTGCAAAAGTTGAAATTGAAGTTAACGGCATGGATCTTGACTTGGTCAATGTGACAAACTGGCCGGTCAAATGGCAACAAATCAAGATGCATATGACAAAGATGCCTGTTTTCGAAGATAACGATGATTATCCTTCAGAAGCATATAAGTGGGGATCACTTTTTATGGGCATGATTCTTTCTCTTGCTGACATTGTTCCAATACATGAGGAAACGATTCAAGAAGGATTCACCGAGGGCGATTTGCAGAGAACGGAAGTTAATCGTTATGAACGAAATCCGCTGAACAGGAAGTTGTGTCTCGCCGCAAAAGGATATGATTGTCAGATATGCGGCATTAATTTCGAAAAGAAATATGGGGCAATTGGCCATAAGTTTATTCATGTTCATCATATTATTCCAGTTTCGCAAATTGGCCCGGGTTATGTGATAAAACCACTGGAGGATTTGTTACCAGTATGCCCAAATTGTCATGCCATGCTTCATCGGACAGATCCTCCTCTGCTTCCTGATGAGCTTAAAGAGCTTATTTCCACAGGTGATGGTGAATAATATGAAAAGACAACATCGTTTTCTGATTGTAGTATTTGTATTATTAGCTATAACACTATCGTCATGTACTACTTCTCAAAAACAAGCAAAGCTTAGTCAGAATGATCCGAGTTATAACGACTGGAAATACGAGGAGATAAAGGACGGACAGATTGAGATAACAGCATATAATGGAAAGTCAGAATCAGTAATCATTCCAGAAACGATTGATGGGTTACGAGTGATTTCTCTTGGAAAGGAATCCTTTCTTCACAATAAAACTGTGATACATATAGTAATGCCTGACAGCTTAGAAAGCATAGGGGATCAGGCTTTTCTTGGATGTACAAGTCTGAAAGATATAAACATACCCTCAAGTGTTAATAAGATCGGGAAATCTGCTTTTGCCGGATGCAATGCAATTGAGACGGTTGAAATTCCTGATAGTGTCAGAGAAATGGGCGATATGTGTTTTTTAAAGTGTGAAGGTCTAAAGAAGGCAACAATACCTGGCAGCATATCTATAATCGGAGCCAGTATCTTTGCAAACTGCGAAGCATTGGAAGAAGTTGTATTCCTTGATGGAGTAAAGTCAATTGACAATTTTGTTTTCTTAAACTGCAAGAGCTTGAAAACTGTGGTTCTCCCGTATAGTGTTAAATCTATAGAAAGCTTTGCTTTCCAAAACTGTTCCAAGTCAGCAAAAGTGATTAGCAGTTCATCGTATGTAAAAGAATACTGCAAAAAGAAAAACATTAAATATGATAGTAAATGAGGGGCGACTCAGTTCCTGTTCTTCCGGTTTCCCAGGGCTATGTAAGCCTTTGGAAAATCTTATGCCGGTATGCCTGAATAGCTTTGCGATGCTATATCATAGAGACCCAATACTTTTCCTCTGAGGAGATAGAAGCGCTGATTGCATCGTTGTAGAGGTTATCATGAGTGCGAGAATTGACGAAAAGACTAAGTATTTGCTTCATTTTCACTGTGCGAAGCTCAGTTCTCATACATTCGATGAGACTGATTTATTAACTTTGATAGTGTTGAGTCGTCAGTATCTGAATCCTAAAGATCAAGGGTTAATTCGTGACTTTGGGGACCTTATAGCGCATCGCAGAAGAAATCGGGGGATTGCAATTGATGCAATTATAAAAGCTGATTCATATGGCTATTCTCGTATCAACAACAATGGCCGTACCGTAATTCGTGGATATAAAGGTATTGATGAGACTGAATGGAAGACTGAATGGATTCGTTTAGGGCAACGATTCAACTGTGTATTTGATGACAAAACAATACAGGAATTATCTTTATGTGCCATATCGCTTCTCCAGTTTACAGAATATGAACGAAAAGTCCATTCCAGTAAACTGTTGTTCTGGAAAAAGCGAAAAATACATGCAACTATTAATTTGCTTCAGTCAGATGACAAGAAACTTATTGCATACACTATAGAGGATAAATCAAAAGAACCTGTCGTATTCATGTGCCTGAATAATGTAGATTATAAGATAATGTATCCCGGAAGAACTATAACGGATCCTGTTATTGCGGTCCGAGATAACGGCACACTTATCCTACAGAACAATAAAGGTAACAGAATCATCTGATTTGGAAATTTACTGTGCATTATGGAGAAAGGTATGCGTCAACTAAGGACGCAGAGTAATAATCATGCAAAACACAAATACTTGTAAACTGTGCGGGAAGCACTTTGCTAATAATGAAATGAGTGATGAGCATTATCCAGCAAAAAGCACAGGAAACAACGACATTGTGAGAATTAATCTTATAAAGATAGTAGACATGTTCCAATCCGGGGCGATGGAAAAACGAGTTTTGGAAGGACTTTCTACTGGTAAAACATTCAAAGAGGTATCCGATGAAATATTTGATCGAGATCTGGCTGAGCCACTTTATCCTGCAGGTCGTACCGCAAGAACACTTTGTAGAGATTGCAATACCTTCCTTGGAAAATATGATGAAGCATACTTAAAGTTTTTCAATGCAGACGGTGAAGCTAAAGCAATCAAGGGATTTCAGAGGAATACGAAAATCCAAATCATCAAATCAATATTCGGGAAATTCTTGTCTGTACCAGAAGCTGCAGATGAACAATTTGATTTTATTCCGTTTCTCAGAGATAAAGAGCTTGATATATACAACGGGAAGTGGCATTTGTATTTTGTGAAGAGGGATCTTTCTACTGATCTGCTAGGTTTAGCTGAAATAGAAACGGGTAAAGACCAATATGATGAAGGTGTCGTCTATGAATTGACAGATGACAAGTTTATATTTGATCTGATGAATTTTGAAAAACATGAATGTTTTGAAATGAATGATATTTTCGGTATTCTGGATAAAGACTATCAATTGATTACTGGCGTAGGAAATGATGGAGGCTACCATGCAGGAATGGTAATAGGCCGGATGCTTGAACAGATGGCAGATCCAAACAATTTATATGAAGGTGTTGATGAAAATCGTGATCTACAGAGGCGTAAAGATGAATGATGCAGAAAAGAAAAAAGACCGGCGAGATGCGGTGAAAGCAATTGGGATCGCCACGGTCGCAATTCTTTTGATAGCAGGCCTGATTCTGGCAATACAACAACTGGAAATTGGTTAAGTTCAAAAAGCCCTGACCGTTTATGGCATCTGTCAGGGCGTAGCTTTCTCGGGTCTAATTGCGAAAGCAGTTATGATTGGTGCTTCCTTTACTGGCTGGAATGTAAACTCCCGAATTGACAATCTTCTTGCTATGCAACAACATAATACACATTAATTGTTCAGCCAATCAAGTGAGTCTGGATATATATACTTTAGTTCGTTGTCCTTGCAATACAATTCTGCATAAGAATCTCGAGGAACAGTAAAAGTGACATTCTCGCATCCACTAAAAGATGAATAAACGATACTGGTAACACTGTCCGGAAGTGTGACTTTTGTTAATGCAGTGCAATCATTAAAGACCCAATCCCCAAGAATGGTAACTCCATCAGGTATTGATACTTCCGTTAGTGACTTGCAGCCGTAAAAAGCCCAGACTCCTATTTTTGTCATATGAGCAGGAAGTGTTATTTTGGTTAAAGCCTCGCAGCTCATAAATGCGCCATCATCAATGACCATTACACTATTTGGAATGGAGATGCTGATAATTGAGCTAAAGCTGAATGCAGATGTACCAATAGTAGTTACAGTATTAGGAATAATAACAGTGGTTAGACTGCTTCCCGAAAATGCACCACTACCTATTTCTGCCGTACCTTCGGGAATAACATATTCTGTTGATTCTGATATACAAGGATAAAGAATCAATCGTTTATCTGGTTTGCTGAAAAGCACACCATCAATCACTTCTAAGTATGGATGATTAATTGCTACTGTTATAGTTGATAAAGCTTTACAATTGCCAAATGGATTTGGCTCTGTGAAATGTTTTCTGTAAATACCGGTCTTCTACGATAAAACCAAAGCAATGGTGATTGGACAGCGATGAGCTGTCCGTCTTCATATCTGCA
>OMYT01000104.1 GCA_900315315.1 uncultured Eubacteriales bacterium
GATCCCCATGGACGCCGTCGGCATTACCTGGACCGGCCTGAAGAGAGCCTCGGAGAATTCTTCGATCAGGAATATCCTGTTTGATCTGTCCGCGAATACTGGCGGCAGCACCGATATGCTGGCGTATATGATGGACCTGATGTTCGGGGACAATATTTTCCGCGGATACAACGTCCTGACCGGGCAGGATGAGTACGCGGTGCTGCATTCGGATAAGAACCTGGACGGCGTATTCGATGAGAAGGACGACGAGGTGAAGTATGACTTCAACTATGCCGTGCTGACCACGAGGATTACCTTCTCCTGCGGCAACCTGATGCCGGTCCTGATGCAGGATCACGGCGCGGTGCTCCTCGGCGAGCCCTCGGGCGGCGGCACCTGCACCATACAGATCAGTACGCTGACGAACGGCGGTGAATTTATGATGTCCAGCTGGCTCTGGGCCATGCGGGACGCGAACGGAGAATCCGTGGAAAGCGGATGCAAAACCGACCTGCCCATTGCGCGGATCGAGCCGGAAACGCCGACCCATGAGGATCCGCGGCTTTCAAACGGCGACTACACGCCGTACTTTGACGACGTGATGCTGGACAAAATGATCAACGAATGGTTTGAAGAGCAGGCACTGGCCCCCGCCGCGTAAACGGAACGGGTGGAACGGATATGAAGCAGCATGGAAAAACCATGTGGGATCTGACAAAAGAAGAGATCAAAATGTTCGAGTATACTCGATCCGTGTCGGCAAGGAAACACTGAAGAGTAGTAATCTGTGATGAAAAAAACAGAAAAGATGGGAGGATGCACTATGTCAATGCCTTTCGAGCCCGAAGAGATCGATGATCTGGACGAATCCCTGCTGGAAACGATGGATCGGGAGGAACTGGCGGATTTCCGGGATGATCTGCAGGAGACCCTGGATCAGATGATGACCTGGGAACCGGATCCGGACAGGAATGAGGAAGCCTATTATGAGTGGCAGGACCGGATCAATGTGCTGAATGACATGATTGACGCGATTGATTCGCGGATGGGGTGAGGAGGGAAACATCATGGGTTTCAATGTGGATAAGGCACGGGGATTGCTGGACAAGGGTATTGAGGAAGCACAACAGGTGATTCAGGGATAAGCGATTCAGGAAGGAAATGAATCATGCCGGTTCAAAGCGTTTATCATGTGCTGGATTCGCTTTGAGAGTTATATCAAAGAAGTAGCTACAGCGCTGTTTCAGTGTAAAGCTGATGAAATATTGAAGCCGGACGCACTCGGAAAAAACAACAAAACTATAAGAAACAGCGTAAAACCCTGTGGCATATACTATTTCAAGGGATTTCGCTCATTCACTACCCACAGGTTCTAGTGATGAGCCTTAAGAAAAAGGAAATAAAGGAGGATCACCATGGTTAAATTAAGCAATGAAAGAATTGAACAAATTCTTCATGAGGAAACGAAAAAGACAGAAGACCTGACGACGATTCTGCGCGGTATCTATTCCGGGTATATGAATCTGTATGAACAATATTTTGCCGACATTGAAGCGCTGAACGACGATCAGATTGCTGAACTCAAAAAGCAGCACGAAGAAACCAAAAGCCTGATCAAGTATTATTACATGGATATTCCCCAGGATATCTGCGTGGGAATCCGCGAATTCGAGGAAAAGGTCAGTGACAAGCTGCTTGGACGCGATTGGAAGATGCACCTTTATGACATCTATGACGAATATAAGGCAAAAAACAAGGCCCGGAATAAAAGCGAGGACTATTATAAGGCAGAGTTTTCCAAAGCTGCCATGGATTCATTCTATGAGATGATGGAAACTATTTTCAGGAAAGGTTTCGGTACGGGCAGCGAGACCCCCACAGGGTTCCTTGAAGGGATCTCAGGACTGCTGTTCGGGAAAAAGGAGAAAAAGGAATAACAGAACTGTCGACAGGACGGAAAACAAGGAACATATCGTCCCAACTCCCCTGCTGATCCATCCGGATCGGCAGGCTTTTTCATACTGTTCACCATATCGATTCTTCCGGGGTATCCGGAGCGGTGTCCTGTGCGGTTACGGGGCTGAATCGCCTGCCATCCGGCCGTACGTCCGGTCCGGCCTGTTCGTGCTCCCCGCCCGCTCCGCCCGCCTTCTCAGGAAACCATCCCCAATACTGTTCTGCGGCATCCCGATCCGGACGGTGCCGCTGGTCGTCCCCAGCCGGTTCACCGATGTCCACAGCGAAGGACGCGGGGAATTCCCGGGGCGCCAGGGAAACCACCTCCCGTCTGTTATGATGGACATACGGAATAAAAGATGATATATTCTGATCAAAGGAAAACGCTCAGTGCGGATCACTTTTGATTTTGCAGGCTGTGACAGACGGAAACCGGAACATTCTTTGACTGTTGATGATGTACAGCCCGGAAACCGGGACGAATAAAGTGAATATGAACAGGAAGTATAAAGAGAACATGACGGATCAGAACAGCATGAAGGAAAATACGCTCGAAAAAGTCTTTCTGAGTGAACGTTTTATGACAGCTGCCTGTATCATTATGGCGGCCGCCGGAATTGCGTCAATTGTTTTATGCTTCAGGGAACAGGATGCTTTTGACATATTCGCCGTGCTGATCAGGCTGGTGACGGCAGTTACCATGTTTCTGGCTTTCCGATCCTTTAAGTGGGATGCAGCCAAGGGTCTCATGGGAGGTGTGCTGTTTTGCCTGATGTATCAGGATGCGCACCTCGTACTTGCCAGGCTCTGGTCTGAACAGAACTTTGACGCCTATCTGGCTTCCGGCGTTCAGGGAAGCATTTTCCTGGCCGGGGCAGGCATGAACCTTCTGACGACCGTCATCATTACAGCGAACCATTTCTTTATAAACTATTCAACACACGGCAATCCGAAAAATGTGATCCTTAACCGAATTGCGCTGGTTTTCAAACTGGCAGTCTGCATTCTTCTGATCGTTACCAACAGCCTGCTTGGATTCCCCTCTGCTCTGCGATGGGCTCATTCCGTGCAGTATATGATGGACATCACACTGCTGGTGCTGGTAGCCTGCCTGGAAGCACAATTCGATTCTTTCAACGCGCTTCGCCATAAACTGAAAAAGATGAACCGGGAAAGGAAGACGGAAAAATGAGTATTCGGCAGCGCATCTCCGGGATCTGGCTGATATCCATGAGCCTTCTTGCCCTGTTTGCCTTTACCTGTTATTTCGTTGCACAGATGTGGCTGAGCATTCTCCAGACAGCTTATATCACGCTGATGATCCTGCAGGTTGCGGCACTGACGGTTTATCTGTGGGGTCCGGAAAAACTGAAACACAGGTGGCAGAAGATCCTGTACCGGTTGTTATATGCCACCTCCTTTTTTGTGATCCCGGCTTTCCTGTTTATCTTTACGGGCATTGTTTCCCAGTATCATGTCCGGATTCCGGACAGTATTCCCGCGGAATCCATGCAGGTGAAAGAGATCCTGCCCATGGGGAACCGGACGACGGTTTATGATACCGGCACGGTTTATATCATCTTCCCGGAGTATTCAGATGTGGGGCTTGTGTGTAAAACGCGTCCGTCCAAATCAGACGAATCCATCACCTGGTGCAGCGGCGCAGCATTTCAGCACGATATCAGTCTTGGCTTCTCCCATGAGAATATTGACGGAGACCATGCGGAGGATGGCGTCCTTTATGAAAGTCCATACAATAAGGACAGCTTCGCGGCCTTTACTTTTGCTGAGAATCATTTTTCCTTCGAATTTGACGATCCCTCTGAGGCGATCAGGGAAGCCGCGGAAAAAGGAGGAAGCGGATTCATGCAGTTCGGGCTGATCCATAACGGTGAAACCGTTATGGGAATCAACCGCCCCCGGATTCGCTGCTACCGGACGCTGGCTGAGCTGAATGGGCATCTCTGCATCATCGATTCTGTCCGGATGATACAGTTTGACGATTTTATGGAAGAATTACGGCGCCTCGGTGTGGCCAATGCTCTGTATATGGATATGGGTGCCGGGTGGAATTACTCCTGGTACAGAAATGCGGCCGAGAAGGTTGTTACGCTCTTCGGGCTGCCGGTTCCCTGGTCACACAACTGGGTTGTGTTTCGGAAATAGCCATTATTCAGTCAGGAAGCGGTGTGAGCTTCAAAACAGCTGTATTGCTGTAAAAACTTTTACGGAGTATGATCAATATGATACATTCCGGCTTGTCGGGCCCTGCCGGCAAGAAAAGGCGTCCGGCTTCGTCAGGCGGAAGCCGAGAGGACTTCCGTCGATGTATACCTGAATCTCTTTGGTAATCTGGCGCATGGGACCTCCGTTATGGTACCGGAAATGAGATGGAGATACTGTCCCCTGATAGTCTCAGGGAAAATAATGGGACAGGTACAGCTTTGCTTCATCAGGCATTTTCGGAAGCAAGAAATTCCGGATTAATTCGGATCAGACTGATCACAACAAACGATAACCTTCATGCGCTGAGATATTATCAGAAACGCGGATTTGATATGATTCGGTTCTATCATAATGCCCTGGATGACGCTAGAAAGATCAAACCCGAAATACCGTTGATTCCACCAACCGAGCCACCTCGATTTTCCGGCAACTGAGCCAGACGACCGTGTGAACGGAATGGCGACCCGAGCTGTTCACGTCGCCGAAGTGAACCCTGAAAAAAGTGGAAGCCCTTGATCTACAAGGGCTTCCATGTGGTGGTGACAGTTGGACTCGAACCAACGACCCCATCGATGTGAACGATGTGCTCTACCGACTGAGCCATGCCACCACAATTTCGTACCGTAAGCGCTTCACCAAATGACGGGCCCTCCGGTGTGAACTGATCGCATATAATGGTAGTGGAATCAAAATACTGCGCATGCAGGGAGAGAGGCTACCA
>OMYT01000057.1 GCA_900315315.1 uncultured Eubacteriales bacterium
ATCCTGAACTCCGGCGGGCTGACGATTACGTACAGGGATTAAAATCAGAGTGGAGAGTTAAGAGTGGAGAGTGGAGATTATATTGCTTTGTTTCCGGGAAGTACGCGGGAAAAGGCACGGTTTATGGCCCTTGCTGAGGCGCTGCTGTTGCAGGTAATGGGTCTGCAGGTGGTGGTTGGGCAGATTAACGGGGCTTTTGCTCCGGAGAGTGCTTTGGGAAATCAGCTTGATGCTCTTGCGGCAAGTCTGGACTTGAGCCGCCTGGATACTTCCGACGGTGCAGCCGTGGCAGATGCTGACTTCCGGGATTTTATCCGGAAGAAACTGATTCAGCAAAGATCCAGCAAGGAGCAAGCCAGGTGGACAACATGAATGGAACGGTGACGGTCACCGATGCCGGCACTCAGCCGGCTCCTGTGAAAGCTCTGTTCCCGATTACATCGGGGGTGAGAACGACATGAAGATCAGCGCAATCGACTTTTCCCTGGCCGGAGATAAGTATCTCGGCCGCAGCTACGAAGAGATGGACTGCCAGGCCTTCGTGGAAAAGTGTATGGCGGACGTGGGGTATCGCCGGGATCTTGGCGGCAGTAACAGCTGGTATCGAGAATGCATGAAAAACGGCTGGACAGGTACTCCGGAGGAGTGCATGAAACAGTTCGGGAGCGTGCCGAAGGGTGCGCTTCTTTTCATTCTGGAATCGGTGGGCCTGAAAACGCCGGCGAAGTTCCGGAATGACGGGATCGGGGACGTGACGCATATGGGGATTGTGACCGGGCGGGATGAGGGCGCCATTCATTCGAGCCAGAGCCGGGGCGGGGTGGTGACGAGTCAGTTTAAGGGGAAGACGATTAAGAACGGGGGCTGGAACCGGGTGGGGCTTTTGAATCAATTTGACTATGAGGAAGAAAGCAGGGGTGGAACGGCGGGCTTGGATGAGGGAGATCTCTCCACTCCGCCTTCGGCTCCGGTCGAGATGACATGTGGGGCTCAGAAGGATATGGTAATGACAGGGATTGTGACGGCGGAGACGGGACGGACAGTGAATCTGCGGAAGACGAAAGGAGGGAAGCTGATTGAGCGGATTCCGATCGGGACGGAAGTGGAGATTCTGGATTACGGGGCGGAATGGTGCCGGATAAAGGCCGGGAGATATACGGGATGGATGATGACGAAATTCCTGGGGGGCTTTCCGGATGCCCTGTGCTGCCGTAAGGAATCGCACGCGCACCGCGGTCTGTGTGCCGACTCGCGCACCGCGCGCGACATCGTTCGCTGAAAACGAGCACACTGGCTCGTTTTCCGGGCGCGACGAACCCCCCAAGACCCCCTTCGGGGAGAAGATAACTAAGAAAGTAGAGGAAAAGTATGAACTGGGAGACGATTGTTGTTGCTGTGATCACTGCGGGGTTTGCTTATCTGGGAGTCTACTCCAGCAACCGGAAGCAGGCGGCACTGGTGGCTTACCGGCTGGAGAAGTTGGAGGAGAAGGTCGGGAAGCATAATAATCTGGTGGAGAGGATGTATAAATTAGAGAGCAGATTGGAAGCGCTGGAGGGGAAGAAATGAGAAAATTTCAGAGTTCAGAAGTGTGCATTGGGAACACATCTTTGTAACGGGGTTTGTGCGAAACGAGGGAGATCCCTCCACTATCGGTCGGGATGACATGGAGGGTGGATTTCTCTCCTGTCAGGGGGATTAACCTGTTTCGGGCAAGATCCTCGACGCGCTTCGCTTGCTCGAGATGACAGTGGAGGAATCGGGATGACACGGGGACTTTGGATGACAGAGGAAGGAGAGTTTGAGATGAACAAAATTAATTGGAAGGTTAGATTTAAGAATAAGGTTTGGCTGGGGAGTTTTCTGAGTTTGATTGTGGGTTTTGCATATTCGATGCTGGCTTTGTTTGATGTGTTTCCGGCGGTGACGCAGAACCTGGTCGTGCAGATGATGAACCAGGTGCTGACGTTCCTGGGGCTGATCGGGGTGATTGTGGATCCTACGACGGCGGGGCTGGCAGACAGCGACAGGGCCATGGGATATGAGGAGCCCTGGGAGGATTGAATTTTGATAGGGGGAATCGAGGAAAGATTCTCCGTCGTAATCTGTTCCGAGGGAGATCCCTCGACTGCGCTCGGGATGACACGGAGGGGTCGAACACTAACACACTCGAAACACTAAAAACACAAAAAATACGCTGATCACGGAGGGGCAGCGACGGGACGCAAGGTTCCTTGATAGCGAGTTGGATGGTTTTGGAGAAGGAGATGTATGGAGAATTATTATTTAAAAACGATTACGGTACCGATTCCTGAAGACAAACTGGTTGTGATCCGGAAGGGGGAACGGGTCGAATACGAAATCGACCGGATTTATGGTGGACCCGGTGCAGCCGGGGCGGATGTTTCCGAATGAGTTTTATTTTGAACTGTTTCCGGATAACGAGGTGCCGGAGGAGATACGGGAGGAGTTTTTACGGGAATGCGAGATTAAGAGGCAGATGAAGGTGATCAGGCGTTCGCCTGAGGAGGTTGTTGATCATGTTGTCAGAGGGTTGGGGGTATTAGGGGGGCTTTCCGATCGCTGCGGCGGGGGAGATCTCTCGACTGCGCTGCGCTCCGCTCGAGATGACATAAGGGGGGCTTGGGAGAACGGAATGAACTATACGATGCTGAGGAGAGTATTTGATGAGATTTATTATGCGATTGAAGAACTGGCGGGGAAGTTTCCGAATGAAAAGATTGAGCCATTTAAGATGGAGCGGATTAACGAGGTTCTGGAGGAACTAAGGGGGGCTTTCCGATCGCCCCCCTGCCCCCCTTCGGACGGAATATCTCCGGATGATGGTATTAACAAATATCTGCGTGTCGCGATGTGTTTGGCTATGTGCAGTACCCGGCAACACACACCGTGGAGGTGAAGGTAAGGGGAGAGTTTTTACTCTTTCAGCAAAAACTGATCAAATCCTGTTGTTTCCAGAATTTCCCGGACATCCTCACTGACGCCTGTCATTTCGAACTTGTCCTTATCTGCCAGGGATTTATACATCATCAGCAGAACACGCAGGCCGGCAGAGGACACATACGGCATGGAAGCGGAAAGCAATCAAAAACCTCAATTTCGTTGCGGGAAGCCGACGGAGTTGGTATAATGAAAAACAGATACAGCCACAGACCAGAGTGAGAAGACATCTTCCTCTACAGGCGAAGGATGAATAAAGTTCGAAAAGGCAGGGGGGTCTGTTGCAATGAGATTTCTGCACCTGGCGGATCTTCATCTCGGGAAGTACATTTACGGTACTTCCCTTATTGACAATGGTGATCAGAAGGTCTGGGTCGACCGTTTTCTGGACAAGGCACGTGAATTAAAGCCGGATGCGGTGGTTATTGCCGGGGATGTATATGACCGCGGGCTTCCCCCCGGACAGGCAACCAAGCTGCTGAGCTTTCTGGTGACAACGCTGTCAGATCTGAAAATTCCCGTACTGATTACTGCCGGGAATCATGATTCGGTCTATCATCTGTCCTTCCTCAGCCCGCTGCTGGAGGCAAGGGATGTTTACATCTCCAGACCTCTCGAACAGTCGGCGGAACTGGTACACAAGACACTGGAAGATGAGCACGGGGAGGTGACGTTCTGGCTGCTTCCGTATATCTATCCGGCAATGATCGCCCAGGTGCTGGGAGACGAGGAGATAAGGGATTATGACAGTGCTGTCAGGAGAATACTGGCTGTTCAGAACATTGATTTTACACAACGCAATGTGCTGGTTGCCCATCAGAATGTGACAGCGGGCGGTCAGGAAGTTGAACGCGGCGGCTCGGAGTCCATGGTCGGCGGTGTCGGCCAGGTGGATTATACAGCATTTGACGGCTTTGATTATGTGGCCCTGGGCCATATCCATTCATCCTATCATGTGGGCCGCGAAGAAGTCCGATATGCGGGAACACCGATGCCTTATCATTTCAATGAAACCAAACAACCGGACAAGGGGCCGCTGCTGGTCACGCTGCAGGACAAAGGCAGCAGGCTCCAGACAGAGCGGCAGACTATTGAACCGCTGCATCATATGCGGGAGATCCGGGGAACCTATGATGAGATCCGGAAATCGGCCGTTGATCATCCCGGGGAAAATGAATATCTCAAGGTGATTCTGACCGACCAGCGGATCACGCCGCTGATATCGGATTTCATTCACGAAACCGCCAGAGCCCACGGGAGCACCGTGATGGAACTGACCTCCGAATTCAAAGCGTTCACAGGGGACGCGGTTTTCTCCGACACGAAGGATATGTATGAAAAGCCTGTGGAGGGATTGTTTGCGGATTTCTACAAGGACCGGAATGACGGTGTTGAGGCAGATGAGCAGGATCTGAAACTGATGGCATTCATCGGCGAAATGACGAGAAATGCCGCCGTGACACAGGAAAAGCCGGACGAAAAGATGTACCGCAGGATCCTGGAATTCGCGCTCGGGCAGGAGGTGAACCGGAAATGAAACCCATAACGCTTGTAATGGAGGCATTCGGATCATACGCGGAAAAAGCGGAAATCCGTTTCAATGATTTCGATCACGGCCTGTTCCTGATTTCCGGTGAAACCGGCGCAGGCAAGAGTATGATCTTTGACGCGATTACTTTTGCTTTGTACGGCAAGACCAGCGGCAGTGACCGGAAACCCATGGATATGCACAGCGATCTGGTCAGCCTTGATGCGGATACATATGTGAAACTGGTTTTCATGCAAAACGGACGGGAATATACCGTTGAAAGGACAATCCATTTTCCGAAGAAGCAGGGAACAAAGGATGAGTATAATGATCCGAAACAGGATGCCGTTCTGACGGAGCCGGATCGCGTTACCGTCAAAGGACAGGACAATGTTAACAAACGCTGCACAAAGCTGCTCGGGATGGATGTTGAACAATTCCGGAAAATCGTCATGCTGGCGCAGGGCGAATTCCGGGAATTCCTGAAAGCTGACAGCGACAAGAAAAACGAGATTCTGGGAGAACTGTTTGACAATTCCGCATTCAAACGGTATCAGGATCTTCTGAACGGCGCCAAAAATCTACTGTCCGAGCAGCGCAGGGATCATCAGGAGAAACTGAAGAATCTGCTTGATGACGGTTTCCCGGAAGAAGAGAGGATTCAGTTTCATCCGGAGAATCCGGATTTGCTGGAGAAAATTGCACAGCTTGCGGAAGCTGACAACGCACGGCTGGAAGAACTGGACAAGAAGAAAAACAGTATTCGGGAAGAACTGCAGAAGCTGAACATTGAACGCGGCGCGGCAGAAGGTATCAATAATGATCTTCATGAACTGGCAACAAAGAAGAAACATCTGGAGGAACTGAAATCCAGGGAAAACGAAATGAATGAACTGAAGAAAACCATTGATACGGTCGGCAAAGTACTTCATACGGTCAGACCGAAGACCGATGCCCGGGAAAGGGCCTCCGATGCGCTTGCAAAAGCCGAGAAGGAAATCCGGGATCTGGAACTTGAAGTGAAGCAGCGCGAAGCAATGCTGAGCGAGGCCAGGAAAGCAACAGCCGGGGACGCAGATGCGATCAAACGGGTTGATGAACTGAAAAAAGACATCCCCAGCCTGAAAGAACAGATGCCAAGATATGAGGAACTGAAAGATCATACGAACGCGATGGACCAGGCGGAAAAAGCCGAAAAGACTGCCCGTGCCAACCTGGAAAATGCCGAAAAACAACAGTCGGAATTGAAAAATGAACTGGAAGCCATCTCAAAGCGGCTTGAGGAACTGAAGGATATCGATCATCAGATTGAAGAGCTTGTCAAAGCGGATGAAACCGTCCGAAGTAAACAGGAGACACTGACCGGCAAGGACGGGATCAGGGAGACTGTTCAATCCATTCAAACAGACGAATCGGAATTACAAAGGGAAACAGAGAGGCTGACTGAACTGACGGGAAAAGCCGCGGAAGCGGAAGCGGCGCATCACGATCTCTATCAGAGATTTATTGCCGGGCAGGCAGGACTGCTGGCAGACAATCTGCGCAGGGAGATCGAATCCGGCGGGAAGGCGGCCTGCCCGGTCTGCGGTGTGATCCATACGAAGGCAAACGATGAACACTTTGCCGTAATGCCGGAAGGCACGCCTGTGGAGACCAAGGTCAGGTCTGCCGAGGAGGCATACAAAAAGGCTGAAAACGAACGGAAGCGGCAGGATACCCTTGTGCAGGAAAAGAGAAAAGACCTTGAAGGCAGAAAGAACGGTTTGCTCCGGAAAGCATATCCTCTTTTCCCGGAATGCAGCTGGGAACAAATATCAGAAGACGGCTTCCTGCAGAAGGCTGAGCAGGACCTGAAGGAGCAGGCCGGGGCTGCCGGCTCGGCACTGGAGGAAGCAAGGAAGCTGCAGGAAGAACGGAACAAGCTGATCAAAAAACAGGATGACAGTCAGAAAGCTCTGAAGGAACTGGGCTCAAAGATTGATGAACTGAACAACGAAGCAGGCAGACAGCATTCCGCGTTTACCGCGGCGGAAAGTGCCGCAACGGTACTAAAGAAAACATTGAAACTCAATTCGGCCGAAGCGGCGCAGGATCAGATCAAAAGATGGACTGACGAACAGACAGAATTGCAGGCACGTATTGATGAACATATCAATGCCGAAAAAGACGCGCAGCAAAATTATTCGAGCACGAAAGGCAAGCTGGAAGGAAAAGAGAAAGAACTTCCCGGGCTGAAAGATGCGCTTGCGGAAGCGGCGCAAAAGGCAGATGAAGTACTGGCGGAAAACGGCTTTGCAGATGAGGCGGCCGCAGAAGCAGTACTGGCGCCTGTCGGTGATGCAGACGGGGAAAAATGGCTTCAGGATCAGACAGAAGCTGTCCATGATTACGAAAGCGACTGCAGGAATACCGGGGAACGGATTACAGAACTGGAGGACAAAACAAGGGGGAAAACGCTCACTGATCTTGCCGGGCTGGATTCCCGGATCGCAGAGAAACAGGAAGAGCAGACGGCAGCTGACAGTGAATACAGAACAGCAGACGGTAACTATAAGAATCATAAAAGAATCTTTGAAAAAGCAAAGGAATACAGGACGGCCCTGACTTCCACCGATTCCGCGTGGCAGCGGCTGGATACGCTGGGCACGCTGGCAGTCGGATCGAACAGTGAAAGCGGGAGGATCAGCTTCGACCGGTATGTGATGGGCGCCGTGTTCCGCGAGATTCTGGAAATGGCCAATCGCCGGCTGGATATCATGAGCGGCGGACAATATGAACTGATACACAAGAAGGACGCTGACAGGAAGAACGCAAAGGCCGGGCTGGAGATCGAAGTTCTGGTAACGGGCACCGGAAAGTCCCGCCCGTCTTCCAGCCTTTCGGGCGGCGAAGGATTCTACGCTTCCCTGGCGCTTGCCCTCGGCCTTTCCGACGTGGTGCAGATGCATTCCGGTGAAAAAAAGCTGGATGCCCTGTTTATTGATGAGGGTTTCGGAACGCTGAGCCCGGATGTGCTGGATAAGGCGCTGGAAGTACTGGGCCAGTTATCTGCCGGGGACCGGCTTGTCGGTATTATTTCCCACGTAGACAAACTGGAGGAAAGCATTCCGCAAAAGATCCGGGTTACCTGGGATGACAAGGGCAGTCATATTCTATAGGGATGATATGTTGCATGGAAGGGAGCCGGAGGAACCGTCCCCCTGGCTCCTGCGTTTCAGTCATCCCAGAAAAGTTCATCCAGCGTCCGGTCCAGGGCCTTGCAGATCGCAATGCACAGATTGATTGTCGGATTGTAATCTCCCTTTTCAATGGCGTTGATTGTCTGGCGGGATACGTGGCAAAGCTGCGCGAGCTGTTCCTGCGAAAGGTCTTTTGCGGCGCGGGCAGCCTTGAGCTTCAGGTTTTTCATTCTTCCGCCTCTTTTCCGGTGCGGATCGTTCTGACAATCAGCGTGATCAGGATGGCGAGGAAGCAGACAAACATTAAAGCAGGCGCGCCGCCGCCGAAGGTCAGCTGCCCGTTTTCAAGCAAATTGCCATTTACTGCATCCCGCACAGCAACAAACCCTTCAACAAAAACAACCAGGCTGAAGATGACGAGATAGCTCTTTGCGTTTCCGCTGATTGAAAGGAAGGCATCATGCAGGATACAGTAGATTGCAAACACGGTGACGCAGATGATCAGGACAGCATAGGCAGCAAAACCCGGGGTTACAATGGTAAGCAGGTTCATTTCATACAGAAACACAAGAACGATTAACAGAGCCAATGCCGTAAAGAAACCGATCTGATATCCTTTTGCCCGGATTTTCAGCTGCATCTCATCGTATTCGCATTCTTCCTTCCGCTTTTTCCGGGTCAGGCAAAACGCGGCAATCATGATGCCGACTATGATTCCAAGAGCCATAACGCTTCCAGTGGTCATATTGATCCCTCGATTCTGTTTGTATAAGTTGTCTGCGGAAAACCGGCGGCCGATCCGGGTTTCCGGGCACAGTGAGAGTGTATAACTTATTTTTCGAAATGTCAAGTATATTTTACACAGCGAAGGGGTTCTCTTTCGGACAGTTCCTTCTGGTTCCACAGATGTGGACCAGAAGATAACCGTCCCCGCCGGTCCTGATAGCGGGTTGTCGGGTTTTGGGGGTTGGGGATCCCTCGGCGCGCTTCGCTTGCTCGAGATGACACAGGGGCGGCTGGTCTTGCGGTTGGGATGACACGGGAGGAGGAAGAAAATTGCGGAAAGAGTTGACAAAGCAGGGCCGAGGGGATATAAAGGGGATGCCGCTGCAGCGGCAGAAAAGAGGAACCGATTATATATGGTAAAGGTAAACGTTATCTCCGGCTTTCTCGGAGCGGGAAAGACCACACTGATCAAAAAACTGCTGACCGGCAGCCTCCGGAAAGAGAAGGTTGTGCTGCTGGAGAACGAATACGGCGAGATCGGGATTGACGGCGGCTTTATGAAGGACGCCGGCATCACCGTGACCGAGCTGAACGCCGGATGCATCTGCTGCACGATGGCGGGCGATTTCCAGACGGCGATCGACCAGCTGATCGACACATATCACCCGGACCGGATCCTGGTGGAGCCCACGGGCGTGGGCAAGCTGAGCGAGATCCTGTCCGCCGTGGAGAAGGCAAAGCAGCGCCATCCGGAGATCGAGATCGGCGGGAGCGCCACCGTGGTGGACGCGGGCAAGTGCCGGATGTATATGAAGAACTTCGGCGAGTTTTTCCTTGACCAGGTGAAGAGCGCCTCCACGGTGATCTTCAGCCGGACGCAGCTGCTGCCGGCGGACCGGGTGGAAAAGAGCCGCCAGCTGATTGCCGAGGCGCATCCGGACGCGCGGATCATCACCACGCCGTGGAACGAGATGGAGCCGGACTTCATGCTTGAGGTCATCGAGAACGGCAAGCCGATCTGGTTCGCGCCCCTGGAGGACGACGATGACGACGATGATGATGACGATGAGGATGAGGATGAGCACGAGCATCATCACCACGAGCATCACCACGATCATGACCATGAGGGGCACGAGCATCACCACCATCATCACCACCACCATCACGGCGAGGGTGAGCATGACGCGGACGAGGTGTTCGGCAATATCGGCATTGAAACCGCACAGCGGTACGAGCAGGATGAGATCCGGGAGATCCTCGGGAAACTCGGGGATGAAGAGGAGTACGGCCGCGTGCTGCGGGCCAAGGGGATCCTGCAGAACGCCGCGGGCGAATGGTTCCAGTTTGACTATGTGCCCGGGGAGATTGATATGAGGGACGGGAGTGCGGATTATACAGGGCGGCTTTGCGTTATCGGGGCTGACCTGAATGAAACAGCTTTGAAAGAATTGTTTAAATTATGAGAAGAGATTTTGTGCCGGTTTATCTGATTACCGGGTTTATTGAGAGCGGGAAGACGACTTTGGGGCTTACGGTGCTGGCCAACGACCGGTTTACCAACGGCGGGAAGGTTCTGATTCTGTGCTGCGAGGAAGGCGAAACCGAGTGGGACGAAGAGAACCTGAAGAAATACCGGGGAGTGCAGGTCGTGCTCGAAAGCGCGGACGAACTGACCACGAAACGGCTGGCTGAGCTGGACCGGGAAATCGCGCCGACATGCGTCATCATCGAGTACAACACCATGTGGGGCTTTGAAAAGCTGGACGAAATCGACCTGCCGGTGCCGTGGGGGTGGGCGCAGGTGGTGACAACCGCCGACGCGACCACCTTCGACAACTACATGACCAACATGCGCAAGATCCTGACGGACCCGATGAAGGTTGCGGACATGATCTATGTGAACCGCTGCGGGGAGAACTTCAACAAGACCTCCTGGCGGAAACAGCTGCGGGCCATGAACAGCGCCGCCACGATCCTGTTCGAGAACCTCGACGGGACGGTGGACGACGGGATCACGGACGAAGACCTGCCCTATGACATGAAGGCGGACGTTATCAACATTTCCGAAGAGCAGTTCGGGCTGCTGTATGTGGACAGCATGGATCATCCGGAACGATACGATGGGAAGAAGATCCGCATCGTCGGGCAGGCGTGGAAGCGGCGGGAGTTCCCGAAGGGGTACTATTACTTCGCCCGGAAGGCTATGACCTGCTGCTCGAATGATATTGCTCCCTGCGGATGGGTGTGTAAGGGGGAGCGGACGCCGGATAATAAGACTTATTTTACGCTGACGGCTTTGTGCAAGCGGGTTGAGGGGCCCGACGGGCAGACGGCGCTGATGTTGAATGAGATTTCGACCGAGCGGGCGAAGACACCTAAGGAAGAGCTGGTGAACTTTGTAAATCTGTAAGGCAGATTTACAAAGTAAATGATTGGGGGCTTTCTTCGATTACAGCCTTAATTTATTAAGGCTGTTTTTGTTATGGTTTTCCTGCTGAATTCAAGGGTGACAAAGTCAAAAAAAGATGATATACTTAGCCGAATGGGTATGATCATTCCACAAAAGGATAAGATGATCCGCCGGAAACGGCGTTACTGCTTTCAGCAGACGAGGAGGGGACACCTTGAAGACCGGAAAAATCATAAAGAGGGCGGCGGTGTTGCTGCTGGCGCTTATGCTGGCGGCCGGAACGCTTTCTGCTGCCGCGGCGGAGGCCCCTGCCCCGATGGACGTCGACCTGATTATGGCCAAGAACGCGATCGCAGGTTTTCATATCGAAGACGGGAACGGACACCTGATGGAGCCGCGCCGCGCGGAAGACATGAAGGGACGGGGCCTGCCGGACGAGGTCGGCGTGGAGCCGGACTACCGCGGCGTGGTCGGGTACGTTTCGCTGCAGACCAGCTGGGAGGTCAGCCAGTTCAACCATTTCACGGAAACGCCGTGGGTGCTGCCCGTGTATGAGAAGAAAGGTGACGACGACTGGATGGTCGTCGACACGATCAAGCACAAAACCCCGGTGCTCATTATCGATCAGGAGATCCGGGAGAGCAAGGGGCACAAGTTTATCGGCTACCTGAGGGCGGTGCGGCTGGACGTGCACAAGGAGATCTGGATCGACGTGACCCAGTTCGTTACGGTGCCATACTGGACGTTTGAGCTGAGCGAAGCGGTCAAATACGGATACTGCATTGCGGTATACCGGGATGCGAGCCGCCATGAGCCCATGGACAAGAAAAAGCACCGCGGGACCCTGCCGGAAGGGCTGCGGGTGCTGATGTGCTACACGGTGTCGGCGCGGTATCACAGCCCGGACAAGAAAAACAACCCGCTGCTGGGCATTGTGTTCAGGAGCAAGGAGAAGAAGGACGCGTATACGAGGATGTTCCTGTTTTTTAATCAGGATGATTTGACGTTGATTTACTGATGCTCGGGAGGACGGATGAAGACAGTGAGAAAGAACATTTCGAAAGCCGGGCGGGGGCTGGTTTGCTTTTTGATTTGCCTGGTGATTTGCCTGATACAGGTCGGGGCCCTTGGAGACGCGGCGCCGGGGTGGAAGTTCAAGTACGAGGTGCAGGACGACAACACGGCGAAGATCACCGCGTGCCAGGGAAACAAGGCGGAGCTGGAGATTCCGGCGGAGCTGGACGGGTACCCGGTGACGGCGATCGGCGACGGCGTGTTCCAACTGAAACAGAAGATCACTTCGGTGACCATTCCGGACGGGGTGATTTCCATCGGTGCCAAAGCCTTCTCCAGCTGCGACGGGATCGAGAAGATCAGGCTGCCCAAGACCCTGAAGAGCATCGGGAACCGGGCTTTTTCCAACTGCAAGGGGCTGAAGGAGCTGGTGCTGCCGGAAGAGCTTGAAGTGATCATGGAGAATCCCTTCGCCCTGTGCGACAACCTGACGGACGTTTCGTTTGCCAACAAGAACAAGATCTACGAGGTGCGGGACGGCGCACTGATCAACAAGGAGGAAGCACGGCTGGTTGCCTTCCTGCACCAGACGGAGAACGGGAGCTACGCCGTTCCGGAAGATACCAAAATTATCGGGAACAGCGCCTTCGTGGAATGCAAGGAACTGACGGCGGTGAAGCTGCCGGAGGGCCTGGAGACCGTGGAGGAGAGCGCTTTCAACCGGTGCATCAACCTGGAAAGCCTGGAACTGCCCGAAACCCTGCGGCGAGCGGAGAACCGCGCCTTTGCCAACTGCGAAAAGCTGATCCAGGTGAAACTGCCGGACGCGCTGACCGAAATGCCCGGCAACGCCTTCATGGGCTGCAGCAACCTTTCCATGATCGGCCTTTCGCCCACGAACCCCCGGCTGGAGATGGTGGAGGGCGTGCTGTTTGACAACGAAGAAAAGCGGCTGATCTGCTATCCGTGCGCCGCGACGGGCAAGGAATACGCCGTGCCGGAGGGAACGGAGATCATCGGCGTGAGCTCCTTCGAGAACTGCAAGTATCCGGTGCACATCACGCTGCCCGACAGCATCAAAACGATCGGGGATTTTGCCTTCAGCAACTGCTACGCGCTGGAGGAGATCGACGTGCCGGACTCCGTGACCGAGATCGGGATCTGGGCCTTTGAGAGCTGCATCAACCTGAAGCGGTTCACGGTACCCTCCGGGATCACGGAACTGAGCATGAGCATGTTCAACCGGGACAACCAGCTGGAGGAAGTGATCCTGCCCGCCGGGCTGACGGCGATCGGCGACAACGTGTTCACCGACTGCAAGAGCCTGAAGAGCATCGCGCTGCCGGAGGGCGTGACGTCCATCGGCGTGGCCGCGTTCTCCGGATGCGACTGGCTGGACGGAATCGAGATTCCCGCGGGGGTCACCTCGGTGGGCACCCGCGCGTTCCAGGGGTGCATCAACCTGGTCGACATCAAGCTGCCGGAGGGGATCACGATCATCCCGGACGGATTGTTCGAATACTGCACGGCGCTGAAGACCGTCAACATTCCCGAGCAGGTGAAGGCGATCGGCAGCAACGCGTTCGAAGGGTGCACGGTGCTGGAAAACCCGTGGATCCCCGGAAACGTGAAGACCATCGGCGAACAGGCCTTCAAGGGCTGCGAGACGATTACCTCCGTGACCCTGCCCAAGAGCGTGAAGTCGATCCGCAGGCGCGCGTTTGAGGACTGCGTCAACCTGGTCTACATCGTGATTCCGGGCAGCGTGCAGAACTTCGGCGATATGATTTTCGACGACTGCAGCTTTGACCTGATTGCATGGGTGGAGAAGGGGAGCAAGGCGGAAGCCTACTGCGAAGACAACGTGATCGAATACCGGTACTGGGACGGCTCCGAACCGGAGAAGCAAGAGGAAGAGAAGAAGACCGACATCTGGGGCGACAGCTGAAAAGAATTGACGAACAGCCCCAAAAGAGATATGATAGAAAAACACCACAACGGAAGACATTCCAAAAGAAGGGGGAGAGCGGCATGAAAAAAACGGTTGCAAGTCTGCTTGCGTGCCTGATGCTGCTGTGCGCCCTTCTGCCTGCCGCGGCGGCGGACAACCCCTCCTCCGGAAGCGTTTTCGTGAGCGGGTACTATACGTGCGAGATGCTGAACGACAACTCCGCCGCAATCGTGACCTACAGCGGGGAAGAGGCCTCGGTGGCCATACCGGACGAGCTGAACGGGATCAAAATTACCGCGATCCGGCCGAATGCCTTCCAGGCCAACATCGAACTGATCGACCTGGTGATCCCCGAAGGCGTGGAAGAGGTGGGAGACTACGCTTTCCAGCGGTGCCCGAACCTGACGGAAGTGAGCCTGCCAGCCAGCCTGAAGGAAGTCGGCCTGAACCCCTTCGCCGGGTGCGAGGCGCTGTCGGACATCAACATCGCGGAAGGCAGCAAGTATCTGCTGGTTTCGGGCTCGGTGCTGTTCAGCCGGGAAGACCGCCGGCTGATCTACTACCCCAAACTGCTGGAAAAAGGCCCGTATGAGATTCCGGACGGCGTGCGGATCATCGGCGCGTCCGCGTTCTATGAGTGCGACAACATCACGGAGCTGAAGATTCCGGACAGCGTGCACGCCATCGGCAAACGTGCGTTCTTTCAATGCAGCAGCCTGAAAGCCATCGACCTACCGCCGCAGATTTCCACCATCGGCGCGGACGCGTTCAGCGGGTGCCGGCAGCTGCGCAGCATCACGTTCCCGGAGAACGTGACCTCCATCGGCGAGCGCGCGTTCCAGGACTGCGCCAACCTGGCGGAGCTGAAACTGCCCGAGAAGATCACCTCCATCGGCGAAATGGCGTTCCGCAACTGCGCCAGCATGACAAGCATCCACCTGCCGGAAGGCATTACGACCATCGGTAAGAACTCCTTCACCGAATGCAAGAGCCTGGAAGAGATTACCCTTCCCGAAGGGCTGACCTTCATTGGCGCGGGCGCCTTCAGCGAGTGCGCCAGCCTGAAAAAACTGGTACTGCCCGAAAGCGTGGACTACATCGGAAGCTATGCGTTTGACGGGTGCGTGAACCTGGAAGAGGTCAACATTCCGGAGAAGGTGAGCTATATCGGCTCCTACGGGTTCAGCCGCTGCTCGGCACTGAAGAGCGCGGTGATCCCGGACCGCGTTGACACGATCAACCCGTATTCTTTCCAGGGATGCGTGTCCATGGCAGAAGTGACGCTGCCGGAGGACCTGGAAGAGATCGGGATCTGGGCCTTTGCGGGCTGCACATCCCTGACGGGCGTCGAGATTCCCGACTGCGTGGAGATTATCGGGGACTATGCGTTTGCCTACTGCACGAACCTGGAAAGCGTGACGCTGCCGGAGGACCTGGAGACCATCGGGGCGCACACGTTTGACCAGTGCCCGAAGCTGACGGGGCTTCCGGATCTCAGTGATATGATCGAAGAATAAAAAAATAATACCAACCCGGCGATGAGGAGGAACGCACAAATGAAAAGGAACGTATCGCTCATTCTGGCACTTGTGCTGGCTGTTTCGCTGATGTGCGGCCTGGCGCAGGCGGAGGACAGAAAATGGCCCGTGAGGGAGATGACCGGGACGGCGGTCGAACTGAAGCCGGGATATACGAAGACGGTTCAGGAACAGTCGTATGCCGGCCCGGGACGGGGATATGCCCTGTCCGGTTCCTTCCGGCCCGCGCGGGTGAACAAGGCGACGGCGCTTTTCCGCGAAGGCGACTATGTGCTGGTGGACCTGGACTACGCGACGGCGAAGCGCGTGGTGTACTTCGCGACGAGATCCCTGGTTTCCGCCGACGTGAAGGAAGAAACCCAGGAAGGCGTGGCCGCGAAGATGACCCGGACCGTGTGGCCGGTATACTACGGCCCCGGCAAGGAATATGACATTGTGACCCAGCGGCAGAAATCCAAATACCTGAACATGAGCTGCGACGAGCTGAAGAAGGAATTCGGCCCGGACATTCAGAGGCTGATCAAGTCCATGAAGGACAGCATCCACTGGGTCGGCGTGGACAAGGGCGCGAGCGTGACGGTGTTCTTCCAGGTCGGCGACTGGGTATATGTTGAGGCCAGCTGCAGCATCGGCAAGGCCCGGTTCTGGCTGCCGGCGGACGCAGTGGAATAAAAAAAGGTAACAGAGCATGAAAAAAAGCAAGATCATCCGGGTGCTGTGCACGGCGGTCTGCCTGGCGGCGTGTGTTTGCGCTGCCGGCGCGGCAGAGACACCGGAAAGCGATATCCTGCGGGAGATCAAAGAACGCGGCGTGCTGCGGGTCGGGACGGCGGGAGACTACCAGCCGATGTCCTACCTGGACCCGGAGACGAAGCGGTACGTCGGGTTTGACGCCGAACTGGCAGAAGACCTGGCGGCGGAAATGGGCATCGGGATCGAATACGTCAAAACCTCATGGCCGACGCTGATGGAGGACACGCTGGCGGGCAAGTTTGACCTGGCGGTATGCGGGATTACGGTGACGGAAGCCCGGAAAGAACAGGCGCTGATGTCCGACGGCTACCTTGAAAACGGGAAAACGGTGCTGTGCCGGGCGGAGGACGCGGAGAAATATACCAGCCTGGAGGCCATCAACAAACCGGAGGTGCGGGTGATGGAAAATCCGGGCGGGCTGAACGAAAAATTTGCCCGGGAAAACCTGCCGGAGGCTACGCTGATCATCCACGAGGCGAACCAGGAAATCCCCGGGCTGGTGGCCGCGGGGGAGGCGGACGTCATGATCACGGAGATCATGGAGGCCGGGTTCTACACGGGAGAAGACCCGCGGCTGGCGGCCCCGCTGATCCATGAACCGTTCACGAACGGGCAGCTCGGCTTCCTGATGCCAAAGGGGAACGAAGCGCTGCTGGAATACGTGAACGCATTCCTTGAGCGCGAAAAGGAAAACGGCAGGCTGGAGGAGCTGGCGGAGAAATACATCTACCGCAACAGCGAGGAGGCCCGGGAAGACGCCGCATAAAAAAGTTTTTTATCTGACACCGGAGAAGGCGAAGACGTCTTCTCCGATTTTCGTTACGGAGGAAGGGATATCCGCCTGCGTCAGCGATTTGCAGAGATAAAAGGCTTCGTCCCCGATTTCCTCGAGGCCTTCGGGGAGGGCAATTGAGGCGAGGGACTGACATTCAGAGAAGGCCCTGCAACCGATTTTCCTGAGGGTGGAGGGAAGGACGACCTCCTCCAGGGCTTTGCAGCCGGAGAAGGCAGATTCCCCGATTTCGGCGACGCCCTCGGGGATGACGATCCGCTTCAGGCTGCGGCAGTCGCGGAAGGTGAAATCCGGGAGCTGCGTGCAGGCGGCGGGGAGGGTGATCTCCGAGAGGGCGGAACAGCCGTCGAAGGCGAGCCTGCCGACGGTCGTCACGGTTTCCGGAATAAAGATCTCCTGCAATTTGCTGCAGCCGGTAAAGGTGCCTTCCCGGATCTCCGGGATGCCCGCGGGAATTTCAAGGCGGGTGATCCCCGATTGATTGAAGGCATAGGCGTCGATCTCCGTGACGGAGGAGGGGAGCGTGAACTCCGAGAGGGCTTTGCAATAGCTGAAAACACCCCGTGGAAGCGAGGCGACGCCCTCCGGCAGGGAAAGGGAGGCCAGGGCGGAACACCAGGCGAAGGCTTCCTGCTGAATCTCCCGGACGGAAGACGGAAGATCGATGCCGGTGAGGGCGGCGGCATGATGGAAGGCAAAGGCGCCAATGATCTCCGTGCCCTGCGGGATGGTATAGTGATCCGCTTCCCGCGTTACGGGATAATATACGAGACGGTGATCCGGCCTGCTGAAGAGAACACCGTCCACGAGCTCCAGGGTGGGATGGTCCGGAGAGAGGGTGATCTTCTCCAGGCATCTGCAGTCGGAGAAGGGATTGGCGCCGACGGCGGTCAGGGTATCCGGGATGGTGATTTCCGTCAGGTCCCAGCAGCCGTCAAAAAGGCGGGAGCCGATGGAAGTTACACTTTCGGGGAAGGTGAAGCTCTGCAGGGTATAACAGGAGCCGAAGGCCATATCCCCGATTTCCGTAACGGTATCGGGCAGGGAAAGGGAAGCCAGGGCTTCGCATTGATGGAAAGCCCAGGCCCCGACGGAGGTGAGGCCCTGCGGGAGGGTGACCTTCTCCAGGGATATGCAGGAGCCGAAGGCGTTTTTCCCGAGCGTCTTCACGCCCTCGGGAACTCGGACAGCCCTGAGGGTTTCATTTCCGAAAAACGCGTCCTCCCCGATGGAAGAGACGGGATAACCGCCGATGGATTTCGGGATATTCAGCCGGGTATCTTTGCCGGTGTAGTCCAGGATTTCGACGGTATTGTCCTCCAGGAGGGCATAACCGAAGCCGCCGCGCCGGAAAGGGATCTCCCGCTCATCCGGCTCCGCCTGATCCTCCTCCGCGAGAACGGCGGCGGGCAGCAGGCAGAGGACCAGCAGGACCGATACCGCAGCCAGGGAGATGAACTGTTTCAACATAACAGATTTCTTCATAAAGACCGCCTCCATTCAGATCGCCTCTGTTTACCCTGTCAGACGGAGGAGGAACAAAATCGTTCCTATTCCATTATATGCAAAACACACCGCCGAAGCAAAACACCCGGGCCCCAGGGCCCGGGTGAAAGGATTACGGGACAGACAAAGCTTACTTTTCGGCGGGGGTGAACTTCACGTCCGAGAGGAATTTGAGCACGGCACTCATCAGTTCATCGGTGACTTTGTCCTCTTCGCCTTCGGGATAGATGTCGATTTCGA
>OMYT01000135.1 GCA_900315315.1 uncultured Eubacteriales bacterium
CATCCGCAAGAGCGACGGCCGCATTGTCAAAAATGCCGGGACCGAAGGCTCGACGGTTCTGCTGGAGAACGTCCGCTGCCGCGTCCCGCAGGTGATGGGTGGGGCTTGCAATGAGATGCTCGTCACTGCACGGAACGTGCAGTGACAGAGTGGAGAGTGAAGAGTTAAGAGTGAAGATGAAGTTACAAGAACGACTGAATAGGAGGTTTTTTCCATGAATCGAACCCCAAGTTTGCGCCGCCGCCTGGCGGCCAATGACGCTTATACCTTCCTTATGAAGGAGCTGGAAAAGGTTGACGATGTCATCCTCGAGCCCCTGACTGCCACGGAGTGGCCCCGGGATATGCCGGTCATTACCGGCGGCGGACTGATTGAGTCTGTTGCGTCCATCGACGTGACCTACGCCTCCACCGGCGGAGAAGACGATAACCTCTTCTTCGATATGGCGAACGACATCCCCGTGATCCAGGCGGACATGTCCAAGTCTGTTGCGCGGACATTCAACTTCGCCGAATACATGGCGTTTTCCGTCGTCGAGCGCGAGAAGATGATGGGTATCGGCCGCGACCCTGAAACCTTCCTGAACAAGGGCATCCGGCTGCACTGCGACAAGCTGATCGACCGGAACGTGTACAAAGGTTTCAGCAAGGTAAGCTCGACCGGCCTGGTGAACAACCCGGTCGTAACGCGGCTGTCTTCCGCTATCGGCGCGGGCGGCACCACCAACTGGGCCGACAAGACTGCGGATGAGATTCTGGAAGACATCAACAAGACCATTTCCACCTTGTGGAAAGAAAACGATTGCTCTTCCGACGCCCTGCCGAATCATATCCTGATTCCTGTGGAACAGTTTGGTCTGCTGGTGACCCACAAAGTCTCCGACGATTCGGAGCGGTCCATCCTGACGTATGTGCTGGAGAACAACCTGACAACCCAGCAGGGCGGTCAGCTGATCATCTCCCCGTGCAAATGGTGCACCCGGGCCGGCAGCGGCAATACCGACCGGATGGTCGTGTACTGCAACCGGATTGACAGGATCTGCTTCAACCTGACCCAGCCCCTGCGCCGTATGGAAACCGAGTACGCCGAAATGCGTATCAAGATTCCGTACATTGCGCAGTTCTCGGAAGTCAGATTCCTTTATCCATCTACCGTTCGATATATGGATGGAATCTGACTTCAGAGTGGAGAGTTAAGAGTGAAGAGTGGAGATAAAAAAGAAAGAAGGGAGTTTTTTCCATGCTGATTCTTTCCCGCGTATGTGCGGAATTCTATGACAAACACAATAACCTGCTGGACCGGATTACCCCGAGGGATCTGGGGAGCTTCCGGGAAGTTTCGGTGATGCGAAGGACAAGGCTCTGGAAAATGATCCCTTTGCCGGAACTACGGCGGAAGGGAAGGAAATTAAGCCGAAGACAGCTGCCAAACCAAAGGCGGCTTCCAAGGCGAAAACTGAATCCAAACCAGAAGAGAAGACTGATACCATGACGGAAAAAACGCCTGTGAATGAAAACGGCGGTATCAAGACCTAAAAAACGACAGGGAGTGAAGCTTTGTGACCCAGGCAGAATTTACCGCCTTTTACCCTCAGTTCACCGGCTTCACTCCCGCCGTTGTCCTCACCACCTACATCGCCCAGGCGAACACGCGGTTTTCTTCTTTTTCGCCTGAGGATGCGGAGGAAGCGCGGCGGCTATACACCGCCCACCGTCTGACGCTCTATGCCCGAGTCGCACTGCCGGAAAACACAACACCGAGTAAAGCGGCTATTGCTGCGGCCGGGCAGAGCCAGCAGAAGATCGCGAGCAAAAAAGTAGGGGAGGTCTCCGTGACGTATTCGTCCGGGACCTCCTCTACTTCTTCCGCTCAGACAGACCTTGCTGATCTGACCGAGACTTCTTTCGGGCTGCAGCTGCTCTCGCTCCTGAAGCTTTACAGCATGACAAGGTATGTGCCATGATCAAGCTTACTTCCAAAGAAGCCACAGCCAAAATGAAGGATCGCCTGCAGTGCCTGCAGTACCTGGCAACACACACCGTGGAGGTTGGACTTACCAGTACCGCCAGCGAGCGCTCGCGGACACTGCTGGCGATCCATGAGCACGGCGCCCCCGCGATGCATATTCCGGCGCGGCCGGTCGTGAAGCCTGCGCTTTCGCAGTCTTCCACCCGGGCGGAAATGTCCGCCGCGATGGTCTCTGCCTGCGCTGCCGCGAACAGCGGCGATCTGTCCGCCGTCACTTCCGCCCTGGAGGATGCCGGCCGGGCCGGCGTGGACGGCATCCACGCTTACATCGACAAGGGGATCCCGCCGCCCAACAGCCCGATCACGCTTTCCGGCGGATGGATGCGGAACCCGATCTCAAAGAAACCGGTGAAGGTAAAAGGAAAGTCCGGCACGACCCCGCTGGTCGATACCGGACAGATGTACAATGACTTCGATTGGGAAATTACCGTAAAATAACCGATTATCTCTGCAATTAAATCCTGACAGTCAGACCGGCGCAGTTACCTCAACATGGTTACCTTCTGAATCTACAAATTCAGCTACCCAGTTTCCTCTGATCTTTGTTAATGGAAAACAGATTTCCTTACCTTCGAGTTTTGCTTTTAGTACATCAATGTTTTCAAAACTGATACTCGGCAAACAGTTACTGCCAAAGATATGCTCTTCATTCATCGTCATATATGCAAACAACCCGAATCTGAAACCATTGACATCAAAAACACTGTATGTGTCATCCCGCTCTGTTACTGACTGTTCAAATAGGTTTTCATAGAACATGACGGCTCTGCCCATATCTTTTACGCAGATATAAAGTGATGTGATCTTACAGTTCATTTTTCTTAACATTATTAGATCCTGCGTTGCCAGTTGCTTTTTGAAAACAAAAATCTTCGAACTTCCATTACTTTCTGATTACCTTCAGGAATAACCACATAGAAGACAATGTAGTTTTTTACGTAAATCCGGTAGTAAGGATATCTTCTCTCTTTTCGGGAATGATACGGTTCAAATGCTTCGGCATCGGGCAGCCTTTCCAGAATCGCATTAGCTGTAGCATCGATCAGATCAGTTGCTGCCTGCGGGTTTTGCAGCTTGTTAGCAATATATTGCGTATGATGCGTCAGATCTTTTTGAAATTGCGGCAAATAGCGCAACTGATACTCATGCATTGACCGACCTCCGCAGGTCAGAGAAAACCTCTTCATGAGTCATTCGTTCAGTCGTATGCTCTGCCAGATAATCTGCTTCATCAAGCGCACACTCAATATAGTCTTCATATTCCGTCAGTTCACGCATCAGTGCGATTACGATATGCAGACTTTGTTCCGGAATATTGTCAAGCAGCATTTCAGCCTGTTGTCTTTCACTCATAAATAGTTCCTCCTCTCTGATTCTTTATAACCATATCATAGCCGAAAAACGAACTTTGGTCAATCGAGCCATAAGCGATAACTACAAAGCACACCAAACAAATCTCTATATCATACAGGTGATTCAATGGATATAACAAATGCAATCATGGACCAGGAACTCGGCCGCTCCGCCTTCACGGTGGAGCGGCTTACTTATACCCGGACTGCTGAAGGAACTACCTCCCGCAGCGTAACCCACCAGGCGATGGGCTGCGTTCATCCCGGAACGCCGGAGATGATCCAACTGCTGCCGGAGGAAGAGCGGCATGAGGAGTTTATCGCGATTTATACGGATTTCGCACTTTCGCTGGGAAAGGATCGCGGGAACACGTATACCGGCCCGGACAGGATCCATTGGAATGGGGAAACGTGGCGCATCGTCCGCGTCCGCGACTGGGCGATGTTCGGATACTATCAGGCACTGGCGGTGAAGATGAATGAATGAAACGATTTTCAAAGCGCTCTGCGCTTGCCTCAGCTTGTCACCCTCTTCGGAGCAGGCGCTATCATTAATCCGGCAGGCTTATACGGAACCGGAGAACAACCCGCAGCCGGCACGAAACACGGACGTGATTTACTGGTCGATCTCACCAGAACAGGGGAATGACCCAGCATCCTACAACGAAACCGCTGCTGCTTCAGGAAGCCATAAGCCGACAGTGCATCGGTTTTTGGCTTATCAGCTGCTGGTAGTTTGCTACGGACCCAGCTGCGAAGCTAATGCCCGAAAGATTCGGGGTTTTCTGTATATCGACGGGGTGAATCTGCCGCGGGGGATTCTGAGGAAGGCCGGGATTTATCCGGTGCCGGATCCGCCTGCGCCTCAGGTGATGTATGAGCCGGAAGGGTCGTTATGGCGGCGGCGGGCGGATCTGGTGATTTCACTGAGGGTCAGGGAGACACTGGTTTACGGTGAATCGCGTAATGCTATTAGTTCGGCGCCGGCGGTGGTGATACATAAGTGACGGGGCTTGCGCAAAACGGGGGAGATTTCTCCACTCCGCCTGCGGCTCCGGTCGAAATGACACGGAGGCAAGCGGGGGTGGAACGGTGGGGACAAGCGGACTTTGGGTACCGCAACGTGAAGGAGGATTTCTTTATATGCTTTCTGTTAATTCGATTGCAAGAGTTGTGGTTAATGCGGTTCGGAGTTCGGCTTCCCCGGCATCCTTCGATACCGGCCTGATTCTGATCAAGGACGCAAACTATGCCGACTCCCGCCGCCTGGCGACAGTCGACGATTCCGCCGCGGCT
>OMYT01000074.1 GCA_900315315.1 uncultured Eubacteriales bacterium
GGCGTTGAGATCTTCTAACCTTGCACTTATTATACCATGAACCACGCCCTACACGTTGAATTTGTTATGTTTTTGGTTTGTTGAGCAAACCCTAATTATACATGGAACAAAAACGCTGGAGGATGAGCACAGTCGCCATAATCAGATAAGTCGTCCAGGGAGGAAGCGAGAATGACCATTGATTGCAGATCCATAAAACCACAATTACCAATCCATGTGCCGCAACAACATACCAACGCTTCATCACGGAAAAAGTTCCGCAAATATAGGCATAAACCAACATTAACGCGGCAAATAATAGCGCCTGCCGCTCAATCAGTTCCGGAAAAAGCCAAGTCCATATTCCATGGAATGCTGTCGTTTCAATGACAATACACAAAAAACTAGAGAAAAAGGATTTGAAGGAAAAACGTTCTCTCTTCCATGCTTCTTTTCGTATAATCCTGACTAATGAATCTCCCGCCATCCAAAGCAATGCCGGAACAAAGATAAAGATATACGGAACAATACTGTGAGACAGTGTATCACTGTCAAGCAGGCGAGGCGGAATCAAAAAGTACAACAACATGAATAATTTTGCATCACCCGCCGCCCACATTTTCCCCATATACATGCCAAGTGCAATCACATCGGCAATTGCCATATTCAGAAGCCAGTAGGGATAATAAGGCGCCGCACCGCAAAATAATAAAACAATATGCAAAACAATGCCTCCCAACAAACCATAAACAATAAGTTTATTGGGTACAATGCCTCTTCTTAGGTCGGTTATGGTACAGTATCCGCCAAAGAAGAGCAGACATGCAAGCATAATTGCTTCAATGTAGATCATTCTTTCTTCTCGCCCATCACTGTAAGATTCAACACATAATTGGAGAATTCCAGTGCCGTAGTCTCAATCGGGTATTCAGATTGCACAATAGTACAAACGCAGCACTCCGGAGAATTTGTCATAGTGATAACTGCCAGAGACGCATAATCAGCTATCGCCTGTTTAACAGCTTTCTCAGAATATAGCGTCTTATCAAACCGGATGGTCATGAATCAAACCACCCTTTCAAAATACCGGCAGCATCTACAGCTTCATCTAAATCTTCATTATCCGGTAATTGTTCAGAAGTATCCGATCTGATCTGCATGGCAGAAGATGCGAAAGCACGTGAAAGAATCAGCGTTCGAACATCCTTAGTCTTCTCCAGCAATTCCTCCCTCAGCTGTTGGGAAATCAGCTCATTTTCAAACATTTCTGGCTTTACCTGTTGATCCGGCATATCCGTCCAGCAGATAATCCACGATTGATTATCCTGAGACAAATGCAAATAAGCCCTGTCAGAAAAGCTGTAGGCTGTCTTCAGCAGCACCTGTTTGGAATACAAACTTTTATCAACCTTGATTTCCATAGATCTCCCTCATCCCAACGGATCAATAAATCAAATTCAGATCCTCTTTATTAAAGAACACATACTGCGGTGTTACTTTATTACCCCGCCGTTCAAACACAATTCCCAATACATGATAGTCTATTTTATTCATAATGCTTATATAATATGTGCCTCTTGCTAGAATCAGAACTTTTGTCCCCGACTTTACGGATGCATAATTTCCAGTCTGCAAAACAGGCGCATATTTGCTCTTCTGAGAATATTCAGCCAATCCGTATCCTCTCTCGGCTGCTTTCTGTACAGGCATATCCCAATAAGATGTAGTGACAAAATTCACAACATTGATATAAGCCCTATTTCCATTATCCAAATTCTCAAAGCCCAGATACCCCTGATATTCTCTTCCATTTTCTTTCGTCAAGTATTGACTGATAATGCAAATCCTTGTTTTATGATCAATCGTACCAACCTGGGCCCAGCCATTCTCAGTTTTACAATATATCGGAACTGCCCATGGTGTATTCAGGCAACTCTCATCCTTTTCCAAGCCTGCGCTTGTATAAACAGCTGCGTATCCTTTCGCGCCTACATATTCCGGTTCTAATCCGGGAATGTCCACCAGGCCTCTGCCTTTCAGATCCGGTGCATCATTGAAATATACTATCTGATAATCATCCTGAACCAAATTATAATTACCACTTGTAACCTCTTCCATATATTGTTCAACTATATTCTTCTCAGCAACAACCTCTTCTCTCACTTCCTCCGCAGGCATAATTATTTCTTCCGCAGGTGCAACAACTTCTTCAGTTGGCACAGCTTCTTCAGTCGGTAGAGCTGTTTCTTCGATCGGCGCAGCTGTTTCTTCAATTTTGCTTTCCGCAATGATATTCGCTTCTTGTATTGGCATCTCAGTCTCAATCGGTGCTTCTGTCTGATCTGGCACAGACTCGGTCGTCGAAGCATCTTGGGTAACTGATAATGGTTCTGAAGTCACATCTGAAAAAGCATCCACAGCATCACTCGGAGCTGCTCCTTCCGCAGGCGAAGCTGTCGATTCAATAATCGGTGCAGCAGTCGATTCTTCTGTCGCTTTATCGACAACTGCGGAAGTCGAAGAATTGTTTTTCCGAGAATTACCTTTTGGCAAAACGCTCAAAACCAAAGCTACCAACGCAATAAACAACACTCCGAAGAGAAGTTTCTTAAAAGAAATCTTCCTATATCGCCTTTTATTTGTTCTCTTCGCCATTTCAGATCAAGCCTCCACAATATGCTCCACGATCAGCTCTTTCGGTACATATCAATTGCCTGGCCGTCTTTGATCCTCCAGTTTGTCCAACCGTTGCAGGAAGCACCGATAATGAATTCTCCGCAGGCAGACGGTGAATTCATCGGGATATCTTCTATTAATTTTCCGTTTTCAATCGGCGTATTGTTGCGCATAATTTCCACAATGGGAGCCATTCCAATACCAGCCTCCTGAGCAACATCACTACCAGCTTTCAAAATGAATTTACCGTCCCTGACTTCCATGGTGCCTTTCAGTGTAACGCCGCCCATACGTTTAACCTTTCGGGCAAAATAGTATAAACCATTCGGAACTTTAGCCCGATTCGCAACGGTGTAACCGGCAGAATCATTTTCCGCGATATCCGCCTCCGCCTCCGCTTCTTCGGAATGCGTGATCAGGTCCAGACCCAGAATATCCAGCATCAGATAGGCTTCCTGGAGATAATCGTCACAGTCTTCCTCGTCGTCCTTATTTGCTGTGCCGGAATTCGTGGTAAGCGTTGTATTGTGATACATGCCCACTTCTTCAATGCGTTTATTCAGACTGTCCTCCAGATACTGGATCGTCCCGTCATTGAAAAAAGTTCGTTCCTTGAACTGTGTCAGAATGAAGCAGGTGGTCCATGCTTCATACTTGTTCTTATGGGCTGTCGGCCTGCTGGCAATTCCGTTTTTGGATTTGCCAACATAAATCATATCCTTCCCATGGGGATTGCTCCCATATAGAATATATACGATGAACTGATTCGGGATCAGTACTCCGATCTTTTTCTTTTCAATATCTGCATAGGGAATCTTATAGATTATCATAGTGCTGTTTGGTTTTGTCATCTCTACAGAACGTCCGTTATACTTGATATTATATTTCTTTGCCATTAAGAGACTCCTCTCGTTATAACTTTACAGATCCTTTGGTTCTGCTGCTTTCAATACTTCTTCCTTCATCGGCGCCGGATACTCTGTCATGTTATAAAGTTCATTGTCCGTCCACAGTTCACACTGTTCCATTACCGTTTTCAACGCATCATCCATACCTTCGGGTGGATAACGATGCCTGTTGAGCAGCCGTTTGATCATCATCCGCATTTTGGCTCGTGCATCATCTCGTTTTTCCCAGTCAATACTTCTGTTTTTTCGGAGAGCATCAGTCAATTCCCGGGTCATTGCGACGAGTTCATCATTTTCATAGAAATCCTTGATCGCTTCCGGTCGGGTCAGTGCGTCATAGAAAGCTTGTTCTTCCTCTGTCAGTCCCAAATCCTGGCCCAACTGCCTGGCCTGCTGAATGCGTTTAGCAATCTCCAGCATTTCCTGGATCACCTGCTCATTTGTCAGCATGCCGTTTAGATAGGCGTTCATCACACGCTGTAGCATTTCACTGAATTCTTCTGATTTCACCAGGTTCTTTTTCTCATAGAGTTTTACCTGTTCCGCCAACAGTTTTTTCAGGATTTCGACCGCGATATTTTTCTCCTTCATCTTTGCGATCTCTTCCAGTAGTTTCGGATCAAACAAAGAGAATTCTTCCTTAACATCGCTGAACAGATTGATAACGCCTTCACTCTGAATGCCCTGTTTCAACAGTTCATTGATCTGGTCATTGATTTCTTTCAGTGACAAGCGCTTATGACTGCCGGTACCCATCAGGCGCAGAATCAGAACACGGCATGCTTCAAAGAAAGCCGCTTCTGTTCTCTCGTGATATGGTGCCAGCGCAGAACACAGCGAAAGGGATTGTTTTAACAGATATGCTTCCTTGATATAGGACTTCTTTGCTTCCTCGCCTTTTCCGAGAATAAAGTTCACCGCACCGGTAATAGATTGAGCACGTTTCAGATCGGATGTACCGAAGAAATCATCGTAATCAAATCCATGCAGCTGATCCCGGCATACTTCCAGTTTTTCGATGAATTTGGTGTATGCAATTTTTGCAACATCCATCTCCCCGAAATTCTTCTGGTCGCGTGCTGTATAATCTTTCATTGCCTGGCGCAATGCAGCCGCTATGCCAATATAATCGACTACCAAACCGCCTTCCTTATCCTTGAAAACACGGTTAACACGCGCAATCGCCTGCATCAGGTTATGACCAGCCATCGGCTTATATACATACATCGTGGCCAGCGACGGAACATCAAAGCCAGTCAGCCACATATCCACCACGATGGCAATTTTCAGCGGGCTGTCATTATCCTTAAATTTGACTGCCAGTTCTTGTTTATGCGCATCGTTTCCAACAATTTCATGCCATTCTTCCGGATCCTTATTGCTGCCGGTCATGACAACAGCAACTTTCTCTGTCCATCCCGGCCGCAGTTCCAGAATCCGGTGATAGATTTTCATGGCAATTGCTCGTGAATAGGCTACAATCATCGCCTTACCGGTCAACAGGTGTTCCCGGTTGGTTTCATAATGGTCCAGGATATCACAGACCAGGGAATCGATTGTCTTATCATCCCCCAGCAGTGTTTCCATCTTGCTCAGGCGCTTTTTGCTCGCTTCCACGAGTTCTTCATCCGCCACATCTTCCTCAAGCATACGCCGGTATTCGTCATCAATTTGCTTCATAACCACCGGATCCAGCTTCAGATGGATAACGCGGCTTTCATAGTACACCGGACGAGTCGCCCCATCCTCCACTGCCTGTGTCATGTCATAGATATCAATATAATCGCCGAATACCTGCTGTGTATCGCGGTCTTTCTGGGAAATGGGTGTTCCGGTAAACCCGATATAGGTTGCTGCCGGCAGACTGTTCCGGATAATCCGGGCAATACCCTGAACAATTTTCGCGATCTTTTCTCCAAGCGCATTGGTGACTATTTTCACTTTTTCTGTCAGACCATACTGTCCACGGTGTGCTTCATCCGCCATTACTACAATGTTCCGGCGCATAGACAGGGCTTCATCCGAAACCTCGAATTTCTGCATGGTGGTAAAGAAGATGCCATTGGCCTGCCGATTCTCCAGCAGTTGCTTCAGATGTGCACGGCTCTCCGCCTGTACCGGTGTCTGCCGGAGAAAATCTTTGCACTGCGCAAACTGTTTAAACAGTTGATTATCCAGATCATTCCGGTCCGTGATCACTACAATGGTCGGGCTGTCCATGGCTTCCTGAAGCAAGTGTGCATAAAACACCATCGACAGGGATTTCCCGGATCCCTGTGTGTGCCAGAATACGCCGCCGCGGCCATCGCCTCCTTCGGAAGATGCTCTGACTGTCGACTCTACTGCCTTACGCACCGCAAAATACTGATGGTATCCTGCCAGTACTTTCCAGCGTTTTGTACCTTCCACACAATAGCAGATGAAGTTTTTGATCAGATCCAGCAATCGTTCCTTAGTGAACATTCCTTCAAAGAATGTATCAAACTGAGCCAAAGCTGTATTTTCATAGCTACCATCCTTGGTCTTCCATTCCATGAATCGGTCTTCCCCGGAAGTGATAGTGCCGGCCTTGCTGACTGCCTGGTCGCTCATGACCAAAATGGCGTTATAGATAAACATGGACGGGATCTCATGCATATAATTCCGCAACTGCAGGAAAGCTTCGGAAGCATCCGTTTCTTCCCGGGAGGGAGATTTCAATTCCATCAGCACAACCGGCAGGCCATTCAGGAAAATGATCAGATCCGGCCGCTTATTGCTGTTTTCCACAAAGGTCCACTGGTTCGCAATGATAAAAGAATTGTTTTCCGGATTCCTGTAATCCGCCAGATAGACAATATCACTCCGCTGTTCCCCATCCGCAAAGAAGCTGACGTTGATCCCATTCTGGAGATAATCCATGAACACCGAGTTTTTCTGTTCCAGAGAACCGTTTTCGAAGTTATGAAGCTTATACAGCGCATCCGCTATTCCGGCAGCCGGAACCGAAGGATTCAGCCGATACAGCGCATCCTCCAACTCTGTTTCATACAGCGGGCTCTTATAATCCCGAACGACATCCGGACCATAGGCATAGGAATAACCCATGTTCTGGAACAATTCGATCAGGCAGTTTTCATAACTGGCTTCGGTGTACATAATGGCCTCCTTTGGCACGGTAAACGATAATTTAGCGGCTTAGGGTGGTGATGTTGGAGACATCGATTTCGCCAGACATCAGGCGAGGAAGAAGGGTATCACGTAAAGCAGATAGACACTTGTTCTCTTCGTTGCCAGAGGCAACGGCTCTAAAGAGTGCTTGGATGCTCGAAATGAAATCCTTGTCTTCCTCTTGTGTGTCCGGAATAAGGCAGGCATCCAGATCAGCAGGTCGAATTGACGGAAAGGTTGAAACGCTCTGTTCTGCCAACTGTTGCATCTGCTCGACAAATGATGGCTCGGTGAGAGCAAGGTAAATTATCTCATTTGGGATGCTGGGCCTCTTGCTACGAATCACGGCAAAACCAGTTGACCCGAGCATATTGGGTATCGGATTTGATATGATCCCGTAATGTAACTGGTTCGGACGTACAGTAGAGAAAACCACGTCGTTTTTTCTGAGAATCCTACGGGCGCGACTTGGCAGTTTTTCTTCCGATGGCCTTATCTGCTGAACTTCAGTGATTGTACCTGAGGTAATACTGCTAGTGTCAAGATAGTTGACGAAACTCCACTCATCTTTCGGGGAGTATGTTTCAGGATTAATACTCGCAACCTCTGAAAGCCTACACTTGCTGGGTAGATTATCTACGAGCCACCGTCGGAACATGAAACGTGCCTGCTGTAGTAAATTATCGTTTATCTGATTATTTGTCTCGATCTTTTCATTCAGTATTTCTATTATATTTGCTATACGCTTCTGCTCCTCAATACCTGGCAGGAACATTTTTATTTTCCGAAAATTCTTCAAAGGCTGCGCTAAAGCAGGTACGCCAACCTGACTTGCAAAAGATAAAATCTTATGCTGACCTTCTCTTGTATGAAAATAGAAGACTATATATGGCGGATATACCTTTAATTTATCAAAGGTTATACGAAATTGACGCTGTGAACATAAATACCCTTCGTATTTCGAATCATCTGGAATGTATGCTATTTGCCCTAAAGTTCCACTTATTGTTGATACAACATCTCCACGATGGGCTATTGATCTTTCTAGAGAATGGGCTTTTTCATCTGTAACAAACTTTGTTACATTATCTGTTACTTTAAAACCTTTCAGATTTGCTCCATCAATTATAGGAAATCCATCAGGGACAAAACATGACACTTTAAGATTTGACCCGAAAGGTCCTGCAGCAATATCTGATATTACTGTCGACAATTCAATTTCTGAAGTCATCATATTATCATAATTCATACCCAATCGCTCCCAGCTTTTCTCTGATCTCTTTTTCCAGTTCATGGGATTTCTGGAACAATCCTGACAGCTCATTTGTCAGCCTCTGCATTTTCTCTTCAAAGGGTTCCCCGTCATCCTCCTGTTCTGCGATACCGACATATCGACCGGGCGTCAGGATATAATCCTGCTTTGCAATATCCTGCAGGGTTGCGACCGCACAGAATCCCTTTTCATCTTCCAGCTTATCTTCCTGGAAAGCTCCCACAGTCTTAGCAATCTTTTGAATATCATCATCGGGCAGCTCCCTATGAATTCGATCCACCATGGTTCCGAGACCTCTGGCATCGATGAAAACAGTCTTTCCCTTGTTTTTCTTGTTTCTGCTGATGAACCACAGCGTCACCGGAATCGTCACGCTATAGAACAGGTTGGTCGGCATAGCCACAATGGCTTCCACCAGGTCTGCTTCGATGATCTTTTTCCGGATTTCGCCTTCTCCGCTGGTCTGGCTGGAAAGGGCTCCATTTGCCAGGACCAGCCCGATTTTTCCATTTGGCGCCAGGTGATGAATCATATGCTGGATCCAGGCATAGTTGGCATTGTTTGCCGGCGGAAGGCCATATTTCCAGCGGACATCTTCTGTCAACTCCTCCTGGTGCCATGGATGATAGTTGAACGGCGGATTATGAATTATCTGGAACACGTGGAACAGAAGGCTTATTTTACATAGAGTTGAGATGTCTTTAATGTAGTCAATACGCATCCAACTCTACCTCGGCTACTCTTTCTGTACAGTATGGACTTTATGCAGCTATGGCCTGTGATTCCTCGTTCTGTACATTCTGGATAGCCTGATACGAACTCCAGATAATCGCCAGAATGAAATCGGCTTTCAGGGTCGGATGCAGATCGTTTGTAAATGTATCCGCATGATACGGACCAAAATCAGCATTGATCCCGCGGACTGCCATGTTGATCTTCGCCATTTTCCAGGTATCACTATTGGCTTCCTGACCGTAAACGGATATTCCACTCCTGCTGCCGCCATGAGCCTGCAGGAATTTCGCGCTCTGCACGAACATACCGCCGGAACCGCAGCAGGGATCATATACCCGACAGTTGTTGAATGGACGCAGTACTTCAACAATCGTGCGGACCACACATGCCGGTGTATAGAATTCGCCGCCGCCCTTGCCCTCCACAGCGGCGAACTGCGCGATGCAGTATTCATATGTCCGGCCCAGCAGATCCTGGCTGGCTTCTGTACCATCCATGTTAATATTATTGGTAAACAAATCCACCACGTCGCCAAGGACCTTTTTGTCCAGATCCGGATTGCCATAATTTTTCGGAAGAACATTTTTCAGGTTTTTGTTGTCTTCCTCAATGGCACGCATGGCGTTATCCAGTACTTTACCGATCTCCGGTGTATGCGCGGCAGCAGCTATCGTGGACCAGCGGGCTTCTTCCGGAACGAAGAAAACATTTTCTTCCATGTAGGCATCCGGATCGTTTTCAAAACCGTCGCCTTCCGCGACCAGTTCCTGATACCGCCGATCAAAAGCAGCGGAAATATAGCGCAGGAAAATCAAGCCGACAATCACCTGCCGATATTCAGCTGCGGGAATATGTCCCCACAGTACACAAGCAGCATCCCACAATTGTTTTTCAAAGCCGATATTCGCCTGGGTTTTCTCAGCAGCCATATTATCATCCCCTATTATATGAATATAATCTGATTTCAATCCAATAAAGAGCTTTTATTCCTGCTCTTTCATAAATACATCTACCTATTAATCCAGCCCAAATGATAGCGAGACCTTTATCATCGGCAGAACACCCTTCTTATCCGTTACTGAGCGGGAATCAGGATCACCATTACCATTGATAATCGCCATCGTTTGATCATTTCTACCCATCGACAAAAGCCAATATTCAACAAACCCATTACCTGCCCCTTGGCTTTGTGCATAATCAGTCGCATGCATTCTTCTTTGTTCTTTATTTCCGAATATCTCCTGCGCTTGTTTATATGACAATAACGTTACCTTATCCTCGACCTCAGTTGTTGGTGCTGATCGATATCCTTCAACCCCGTCTCCACTGTCCAATTTAACATTCATTGTTAATAAACTATATTTTTCTTTTTTATTAAAAGCATCATCCAGAAATTTACCATTCAATATTTTACGCAAGCTTGAATCGCGCCAGGTAATATTGACTTTTTCAGTATTAAATTGTTCATTATACACAGCTTTCTCAGCCACCAGAGTAACTGCATCATCTTCTTTGCTAGCCACTCTCCAGCGAACAGGTTTGAGTTCATTGTTTCTATCAAACATACTTCCAAATGAAACAATACTGCCCTTTCTGAACATTGCCTTCTGGGTTTCTACTTCGCCCAATAATAGCCACATTGCCGGACGAATTCCCAAATGTGAATCATTTACAACCGTACTATAATCCGTCTGGCCCCCATTTTTGACTGCCATGATCTGATCCCGTGCAACACCGGGAGATCTTGTCATCCAATAGCAATTAGGATAATGCGCTCCGTTTCTTCTGGCTACTTCAGTGGAAATAAGTTTTCTCTCTTCATCATTTTTGAAATAATTCGATACTTCGTAATAACTCAGTAAATAGACACAATCAAATGTATTATTTCCGGATTCTGTATTATACTTACCATCACCCACTGTATTTGAAACAGCCGTATTGCGAATCGATTCACGTTCTGATGGTGTGAAAGCCTTATTATAGAATACATTATTCAACCAAGCTCTGATCTGACTATACTCCCAGGTAATATTCTCTTTGGGATCCTGGTACCTCAAACAATCTATAGCATATTTTGTTGTAACAAAAACTGCTCGATCGGTTCTCCCCAGAACAATCCATTCCAACGGTTCCGGGCCATTATCCGTATTTCCGTCTTGCTCATAGCGGCCAAAGATTATCGTATTGCCATAAGAGAACACCATATCCCTTTTCATCTCTTGAATGCTGTTTTGTCTTATTTCTTTCGCTTTCAGATTTGCATTCTGATATTCGCCCAAATCTTTAAATTTGTAGTATGCATCTATAACATATCCCGCAGCAAACAGAGATTCTGCATTCTTATATTCCGTTTCACGAATTTTGTCTTGATCACCCAGAATTGTATAAATCACAATAGCTTCGTCGTAAATAGAGTCTTGAACAAGATTGTCAGCTCTTTGATACCGAACTTCTGTCAGTTTTGAAGCACTGTCTTTATAATCAGCCAATTCATTGTATATCTCTTCAGATGATAACAAATCTCCATTTGCTGCAAGATTGTTAGCATATTGATATTTACTTTCTGTAATCAATGCCTGGCTATCCTGATAATCACCGGCCAACTTGAAGTAATCAATAGCATCTATATACAGTCCTTGTTCCATGAATGCCTTACCATGGCGATATGTATTCTCGATCAACAATGCCTGACTGTCTTCATAATCGCCCAACGCGATAAAAGCTGCCTCTGCCGCATCATAATCCGCAGAATTCATTAAAGTGATCGCTTGCTGGTAATTATCTTCAATTCGCTGTTTTGCAGATGCCTGATGTGCTTCCGCTTCCATTCCAAGATCCTGGTAAATTTTTGACGCCTGAGCAAATTTCTTTTCATTTTGATATAATTCTGTTAGCAGATTACCGATTATCTTCTGCTTTTCACTTGAATCCTTGTATAGACCAAGCTGCTGATAAAGATCATAGGCCTCTTGAAGTTGCCCGTCCTTATATTTCTGCTCTGCAGATTTATAAAGGTTTTGATATTCATCGATGTGCGGATTATAGCCTTCATCAATGGTGGTATAAAATCTATATGCCTTTGTGATATCACCCGAATCAAATATTTGATTTGCCTGAGCTTGTATAATTCGTGATGTCACATCATTATAATCTATTATTGTTTCGAATATGGCTATTGCCTGTTCATAATCCGCGGATTCCAGAAAACTCATTGCCTGCTGATATTTATCTTCGAGTCCCTGCATTTCCATTGATTTCTGTGCTGCAGTATTCATTCCGAGATCCTGATAGATACTTGCGGCTTGTGCGTATTGTCTTTCGCTTTGATACTGCTCTATTAAAAGATTTGCAACCGTCTTCCATTTTTCAATTGAATCTTTATACGAACCCAACGAGCGATAAAGATTATAAGCATCCTGAAGCATGCCATCTTTTTGTTTCTGTCCGGCAGCCTCATAAAGGCCCTGATATTCATCGATATGCTGATTATAGCCTTCATCAATAGTCGAATACAGATCATAAGCTTTTGCGATATCACCCGTACTGTATATCTGACTTGCCTGTGCTTGTATAATCCTTGCAGATGCGTCTTTATAGTCCTTTATTGACTCAAATGCAGCTATTGCTTGTTCATACTCCTCATTATTCAGCAACGTCTGAGCTTCAAGAAATTTGCTCTCCTGTGCCAACACCTGGCTGTCTTCATAATCCGCAATCTCGAAGAATATACTGGCAGCCTCATTATACTTTTGTTCATCCATAAGCTTCCTGGCATCCTGATATTTTTGCTCTTTTTCCATATTGGATGCCGCTGCAGCCGCCTCTGTCTCCATATCAACACTCAAATAAACATCTCGGGCTTTGGCATAATCTTTCTCTGATTCATATTTTTTTGCCAAAGAAACCGCCACTTCTATATGTTTTGCTTTTGAATCCTTATAAGATCCCAAAGAGCTATATATATCAAGAGCTTCTGTCAGTTTGCCCTCTCCCGCGAGCCTGGTTGCCTCATTGTATAGATCTTCATAATCTTTTTCATGCTGATTATAGATAGGGTTAATTGCTGAATAGATTTCATATGCTTTAGCAAGCTGGCCAGATGCATACAACCGATTCGCCTGCACTTGTTTGATTCTCAGCTTAGAATCTTTATAACTACTGATGCTTTGAAAAGCCGCTTCCGCCTGATCGAAGTTACCTGCGTCCAAAGAATTTATGGCATCATTATAAAGCTTTTCATAATCCTCACTATGCTGATTGTATTTTGGATCTAATAATGAATACAGCTGGTATGCCTCATTCAATTTTCCCTCGTCATAGAGTTTACTTGCATTTGCCTGCTTGATTCGGGATGGAGCATCCTGGTAATCCCCCATATCTTCAAATGCTTTGATTGCCTGATCGTAATTTCCGGCATCGATCATTTTCACAGCATCATTGTATTTATTCTGTGGAACCAAATATACAAAATAGAAAGCCAAAAACAGCACAATAAGGACTGCTACACATATTCCTACTGTCTTCAGCAATTTGTCAACAGGTTTATAATGAGCACTTTCTCTTTCTTTAGACGGCATAAGCCAATCTCCTTTCCATCGATAATCGTTTGCTGTACGTCATCGATTTTCCGTTAATCTGCGAAATGCTTAATTCTGATGATCAAAACTGCGTTCATTATAATTGGTTCAACTGATATTGTATAATCATATGAAACTCACAGTCCTGTCAAATCCAATCGAATCCAATGCTTCGCAATACATCTCATGATACCGTGAGCCTTCCCCCACCGCGTTTTCAAGCGGCGGGAGGAACGTGCGCAGATGAAGCTGATTCTTGTCAAGCGTGTCAAAATCCGGGAAGAAGCGCATCAGATCCTCCAGCGGAACAGGACTGCGGGATAGAAGTTTCAGCTTTTCGCCGGTGAAATAGAACTGAATGAATTCACGGTTATCCACGTCCGGCATTTCACAGATGGTATACGCCAGGGAGATCCCCCGACCGGAAGTATAGCTGAACAGCGAACCGCCGATTTCAAACGGATCAAAAGTGTTCCCCTTAAGTTCCCGGAGAAGTTCGACGATACGGCTCTTCAGATCGGCAAAGATTTCAGCGTACGGAGACGCTTCAGCGGCCGTTTCACCGTCGAATCGCTCCAGGATGACGGATTCATCTGGGGGATAGCCGAGATTCCAGTAAATGTCCCGGCAGATTGGCTGATTGGCAACATAAAACTGATATTCCGGGATAAACTCATATTTCTCCGGAACACGGCGGTTAAAATACGCGCAAAAGTACAGCTTCTGCCCCTGATCATCAGTACCTTTTCGTTCGGCCGCGCCGATACCGTTATCCCCATAGAAGTAAATCGCCAGGGTCTTTACTTCATCTTCTCCGAGAATTATCTGCCTGATTGGCGGGCGGCCATCACTGAAATTTCTGTTTCTTTGAAACCGATTAATATCCTCCGGAGGATTCATTGGCAGACTCCTTTCTACAGTTCTCAAGAAAACAACTATTGTTATAGCACTTTTTTCCGAGTCTCATGATCTCTCAGTTGCGTTAATGCGTATTATATCATTAATGTATTCTTCTCATAACCTTGAGTGTCATTAAAGTCGTTAATCTTAATAGATTTCTGTTCTACTCTCCAGTTGCACCATCCATCGCCTGTTTCAGATAGTCTGTATAGGCTTGCTTAACGTGTTCCGGGGCTTCGATTTTCATTTTACCGACGTACTGGAAGGCCCAGGCGTAGAAGGTGGTGCTCAGGGAGACGAGGACGGTGATGGTAAAGGTGCCGGTTGGTTTGCCGTTTTTGTCCTTTTTGTTCTTTTGCCTGATGCCTTTGAGTTCGATTGCGTCTCCGAATTGATCTATGACCTGGTCAAGAATTTCCAGGGTGCAGCGGAGGGTGACTTTTTCTTCTTCGCCGCCGTACATTTTGAAGATCTTATCGGTGTAGTCGCGGATGTCGAAGGTGTCGGGCGGGGGGACGCGGTTGTTCGGCAGCTGCTTGGGGACCATCATGCGGTCAATGCGGAAGACGGTGACTTTCTGCCGTTTGTCTGACCAGCCGACGAGGTAATACCGGTCGTTGTTCCAGACGGTGGCATAGGGGGAAATGATATATTCTTCCTCCGGGGTTCCCTGGTGTTTCGGAACCTGTTCCTTGTCCGTGTTGTACTGCAGGTAGCGGAAACGGATCTTCTTGTTCCGGTCAATGGCTTTCCGGATCTCCTGGACGGTATAGATCATGTTCTTGTTCTTGGCTTTGACATGCTCGGAGACCAGGATCTGGGGCCGGAGTTCCGTTT
>OMYT01000014.1 GCA_900315315.1 uncultured Eubacteriales bacterium
GGAAGTACTTTCCAAACAGCACCAACTGTATCTGGATCTGGGTGTCAACCCGCCGGCACCCTATGCAGAGACCACGTTATAATTCGGCGGGAATGTAGGCGGCAAGGGTGTTTTAAGAATCCTGATTACTGCTGAGTGCAACGAGAATGACTACCGCCATGTGAAGCACAAGCTCAACCACGCCATTGCCGTGCTTTTCGATGAACACAATATTCCGATCATGTAATCGGGAAGGAATTACAAATAACAATCCATTGCGTGAGAGACCGCTTTCGAGGCAGCGCAGGTCTGCCTCAGAAGGGCGGTCTTTCTCAGCTCCGTCAGGATAGCGTCCCTGCCTGTCGGATTCTCAATCCAGGATTCCGGCCGGGTGTTGGGGCCATAGGCCGGGAACCACACGACTTCCCAGTTATCCCCGGCCATAATCTCTTCCAGGATGAGCCTTGCCCGCGGAATGTGGAACCCCCCGGTCAGAAAACCGACCCGAAGACTTCCTCTTTTCCGGTCTGACAGCGTTCCGTCCGCCTGAAACTTCCGGAGGATCTGTGCTGCGAACTCCAGGTTCTGCCTGGTATAGCGGGCCCTGTTCTCGAGATAGATATCTGACGCCACCACGCCATGCTCTTTCAGGCGGTCGTAGAGAAACTCAGCTTCCGAGCAGCTTTGGTCCCAGATCAGGTTCGCGCCGCTGACGATATACTTCATACCGGGGTTTCTTTTTCCGATCTCAACGGCCGCATCCGCCTTGTAGGCGCAGTTTCGGCTTCCCAGAATTACCAGAACGTCGACCGGAGCGCTGCTGTCATAAGGCCCGCCGAAGACCATCCGGTTGATCTCCGGCAGGTTCTCATCCTGCTCCCCGGGATACTCGGCAAAGCGGTCGATGGTTTTCTCAGTTTCACGGAGAAGATCGTAGGCACTGAAATCCATCCGTTCCTCCTGCGAAGTACCCTTCGACAGAGCGAAGAAACAACGGATCTTCTCCTCATGCAGCCGCATGACCCGGCGGAAATACTGCGGGAAACTTTTCGTCGACTGGGACAGCCGGTCCCGCTGTATATAACGGAGCATCACCAGAGAGCTTGTGATCACCGCGGGATGGAGATCCTGTCCTTCCAGCAGGCGCAGATAACCGTAATTGAACAGGCGATCCTCGCCGAAATCGACGCCCTCCTCAAAGCGGAGACGAGCCTGCTCAATGATGCTGCGGAGGTAGAATTTGTTACAGTTGGAATAGACCAGAAGATTCCGGCTCCGGATATATTCGTCCGCAAACTCGGAGACGTTGTCATAGGTTCGGTCCGGAACAGTCCAAAATTCGCTGTTCCCTTCCAGGTGGATACGTTCGATGCCCAGGATAAAGAGACCCGCCTGCTTTTCCAGCAGTGGCAGGCTCTTCTGCAGGAAGTCCTGTTCCAGGCAGTCGTCGCAATCCAGAAAAGTGATATACTTTCCGCGGGCAAGATCCAGCCCGTAATTTCTGGCTCCCGAGACTCCGGCGTGATCCCGGTACGCGATCCGAAGGTTTTCCTTCCTGCCCTCGTACCGTTTCAGGATCTCCGCCGACGCGTCCGATGAGCCGTCATCCACAACGATCAGTTCGCAGTCTTCCGTAAGCTGCAGCAAAACGTTCTCCAGCGTCTGGGTCAGGAAGGCCTCGCAGTTGTAGGTAGGCAGAATGACGGACAGCCGCGGGGAGTCTTTTTTCATCCCGCAGCAGCTGCCGGCATCCGGCGCCAGCGCCCGCCAGATTCGCGCCGCCTCCTGCGAGGCAAGCTGATCCAGGGCAAAAAAGTCCTCCTCCGAAGCGCAGAGCCGCTCCCTGTCATCGCCGTACGGCAGAAGCCCGAGCTTTTCCGCATCCGGCTGGGGAAACCGTTCTGTGCTCCGCTCCGTTTGGAGCAGAATGAGGTTCTCCTCCTCAAGGTACCGGATGCTGCAGTGCTTTTTCACGGCAGGCCGGGGTGTAATGAACTTCCGATCGAAAAATTCCACGCCGTGCCTGTGCAGCGCCGACTGCAGCAGGATCAGATAGAGCCTTTTGGCATCAGGAAGGGAACTCCCGACCCCGACGAAAGGTTCGGAAACAAAGACCGTCTCAGTATCGTAACGGACGCCCTCCATCCCGAAGGCAAGCAGCTCTTCCGTTTCCGCCCGGATTCCGGTTCCCGCAGCATATTCCTTTATCTGCTGCAGGGAATATATGAAAGCGGAGATATTGTTGGCCTCCACGATAACCGGTCCCTTATCTGTAACGGCGACGTCCCAGCCGATGTAGCGCATTTCAGGAATGAAAAGCGCCTCTTTCCGGCAGCATTCCACGCATGCCGAAATCCCCGGCAGCTTTCTGCCGCGCCGGAACAGGTAGCCGGTATCGCGATGCCTGTCCACTGCCTGCCAGGGGCCTCCGGGTTCCTGCTGATATGCCTGGATGATGCTCCCGTCCTCGGAAAGGAGGACACGGTACCTGACCGAGGAAGCGGATATGTCTGTCACCGCCCCGCCTCCTCCGACCGAAAGCACAACAGGCAGAAAAATTCTCACACCGCTGCCGCTGCGCACGGTATGGATGCGGACCGTGTTGAGGCTGTCCGGATAAATCGCCTGGTACGCGCCGTGCTGGCGGATATAAGGCTCCAGGATATCGGCGCCGTCAGAGCGGATCTGCCCGGCCGGATCCGTCCCGTTGCCCGTGTAGATCCGAAAGCCCTCTCCGGCAGAGGAGTTTCTTTTTCCCACAACCTTTCCCCAGGTCTGCAGGAACTGCCGGATTTCCTCATCGGACGAAGCAGCGGGAACCAGAGCCGGCCTGCGCATGAGTTCCCGAAGGCCCGGACGCAGGAACATATTGATTTTATCCATCAGAAAGGCCTTCATGCTCATATCGTTGAGATCCATCGCGCGGTCCAGATACTCTTCCATGGAGATTCGGGTTTCCGGCACGCAACCCTCCGAGCCTGGATGACCCGCAGGCTGACTGCAGGCCGCGCCGGGAGCGGCCGGCTGGTCAACCTTCTTCACCTCCCGTAGCACCTCCGCGATAACGCTTTCCCTGTGCTCCTGATCCAGCGGCAGGATTTCCTCGGCCAGTCCGGTGTTTTCCAGAACAATCCCGGCGTGAAACCGCATCGCCTTTTCCCGGATCCCGGCGTCTCCAGTATACACGTAGAAGATGAGATCCCCGTCAGGGAAAAAGACATTCTCATCCCTGAGCCTTCTTTTTCTTATCCTGATCGGGACCAACCGCGCGAGCTGCTCTTCGCGGTTCTCCCCGTCAAAGCAGAGATCGCTCCGGGAATCCAGGAAAATGACGATATCCTCCTCCCCGAGCGCGTCCAGGAAGCCGCTTACGGTAAGTGCGTTCGCCTGTTTCTCCGGCTGCTCCGGCAAGCCGGCTCCGGGAAGGTCTGCCGTTTCCCGTGCAGTATCCGGCTCCGGCGTTTTGACGCCCTTCACTTCCACTCTGCGGTACGCAAACGAAAGCGCCTTTTCCTTTGTCTGAAAATAATCGCTTTTAAAAGCGCGGTCATCGATGAGCCAAACCTGGCGGTCGGCTGTTTCCTTTTTCAGCGCAGTCTCATGGATAAAGGGGAGCGTGACCTTCAAAGAATACTCGGCGAGCGCTTCAAGAAGGGTAACGTCCACGCCGAAGGTATGAACGGGGCGCAGATCCGTCTCTTCCAGCTCCGAAAGCAGTTTCACAGCAAAATAGTACCGGTCGCACGCCCGGAAGGTGTTCGGAAAATCATAGCCGCAGACAATATTCTTCCTGAAGATACCCCGAAGATTGCGGACAGAGGAGGAGGAAACCGTGAAGGAAGTATCCGGAATCCGGTCCAGCAGAACTGTCATCAGCTCCGCGGGGAACCTCCCGCGAATCGTTCTCGCCTCCGGGAAGAAGCGGGCGTAATCCACGGTATCGTCCGGGTGAGACTTGAAGATCAGAGAACGGTCCCGGAGGAAAAAGTCGGCGCAGACCTGGTAAATGGCGATCTGATCCTCCAGCGTCGTGGTATACAGATTTGAGAACTGCTGCGTAAAAACCAGCACCGCGTCTTCCGGAATGCCCCGGATGGGCTCCAGCCGGTAAAAACGCATGACGGCGCAGATTGTCTCCGGGTTGAGGTGCGTGATTTCTGATGCCGGATCAAAATCCTTCCATTTCGGATCGCCGGAGATAAAACTCTGGGCGGAGAAGTTGCAGATGGCGTCACGGATATATTCGTTTCTTCCGTCCAGAAGCCCGTAGGTCTGGGCAATATCCGCTATAACGGGTGTGACGTCCCTGATGATGTCGTACAGTATTTTCGGTTTGGAAAGCATCCCTCCGCCGTCTTCAAACATGTGGAAGGAAACGCCGTTCGAGATCAGGTACAGGGAAAAACTGTAGTAAGCGGCGGCAACGTAAATATGTTCGAACTTCGTGATCCCATAAGGCACACTGTCCCTGTACGCTTGCTCCGTCTCTTCCAGGATAGTCTCCGGGTCGTTGGAGACCAATCGGTAAGGGAACAGCAGGACTTCATCGAAAAACGCCTCCAGTTCCCTGTAGTCATGGTATTTCTTCGCTGAGAAATCCGCCAGCAGCAGGATACAGCGCTCCTCCGCATGAACCCTTTCCCGGTGAATGATCGCTTCCAGTACCTGGTACATCGTTGCGCAATGGTATAAAATCAAACCGGTCTTCCTCCTCCGGAACGCTGTTTCTATCGCTTCCCGCCGTCCCTGTCCGGGACCGGGAGCTTTCTCTTCGCGATCTTCCCGTTCGCCTCTCGGGGAATGCTGTCTACCTTCATAAAACAGGCCGGGATCATATAGGATGGAAGCCGCCCGGCGGTAAGCCTTTCAGCCTCCTCGACGGATCTCTTCGGCTCCTGCGCATAGTACGCGCAGAGATAGGGGTGCCCCTGGTCAAAGATGCCTCTGACCCCAACCCAGTCGACCTCCAGGAGCTCCCGGAAGACCGATTCAATCTCAGCGGGTTCGATGCGATTTCCCCGGATTTTGATCATTTCATCGGCTCTGCCGATAATCACGATACTCCCGTCCGCCTGGATCGATCCTCGGTCTCCCGAGCGGATATAACCATTCAGCCGGACCTGCTCCGTGAGTTCAGGCAAGCCGATATAGCCCCGGAAATATGGCGCCCGATAACAGAGATTTCCCGTTTCTCCGTCCGGAAGCACGTTTCCGCTGTCGTCCATGATACAGATCTCCGATTTATGCTCCCCGGTCCTGCCGACCGGCGTGACATCATATTCCCGGTCAATCAGAAACGTCGAAATATTGAAGCCGGATTCCGACTGGCCGTAGCCGCAGAAGATCTCCACCCGGTCGTTGAAGATCTTCCTTGCCGGTTCTCCTCCGACAACGATCTTGGTCAGGGAAGCGGGGATCCGCTTCAGATGCTTCAGCATGGAGGGAACGATAAAGAGGTTCGTGAGCTGCAGGTTCTCGATGTATTCAGGTAAACGGTCCGGATCCCTGACGACGTCCTTCGGGACCACGGCCAGCGCTTGCGCGTTATAGAGAATCGGCGGTATGATGAGCATGCTGACCACAAAATAGAGCGGAGTGATCAGGGCAAACCTGCCGTCGATCACCGGACGCTCTCCGCAAAAATGCAGCCTGATGCACATTTCCAGGGTGCCAAATTCCTGCATCACGCCCTTGGGGTTTCCCGTCGTCCCGGAGGTATAGATCAGATAGGCGAGGTCGTGGAGGGAAGTTTCCTCATATCCCTCCAGGGCGCTGCCGGCCATGATCCCGGAAAACAGCACCTCGTCGATTTTCAGCACGCAGCCCGCGTCCTGCTGAATGTACTCCATCCTTTCAGGCTCGTAATCCGCCTCCAGCATGACGGCCGCGGCGCCCGCGCGCCAGATACCGATCAGGGCGACGACCGCGTCGTTCCCCCTCGGAAGCGCGATCATCACCGCGTTTTCCTTCCCGATTCCTTTCTGTCTGAGAAAACGGTAAACACGGCCGGAGCATTCCCACAGCCTGGCATAGGTCATGCTTTTTCCGGCTTCCGCCGAGATCAGCGCGACGTCATCCGGGTGACAGGCGCAGTTTTTCTCCAGCTTTTCAATAAAACGCAAATCTGTACTCATTTTCTCAGCAAGTCTCCATACGCGCCTTCACTATCCTCGACAGCGATGACGTCCGCGACTTTTTCAACGACCCTTCTCTCCGCCGGGGAGACAGAGCCGCTGACCGCATATCTAAAACCCTGATCCTTCAGATAGCGGAAGGACTTTTGAACCAGCAGCGTGTTGATCCCGAGGCCTCGGGCTTCAGGAAGGGTGCCGCCCGGCCCGGCATAATCCGGGGCAATGGCGCCCACGCAGCCGAAGGCGAGAATCCGGCCCTCGCGTACAGCTGTGTAACAGACCCCGTTCATCATCGCAGCGAGGGCTTCGTCGGCCCAGGACTGCGCGAAGTTATCTCTGATAAACTCATAAACCCGCGTGAAGTCGGGCGGCATCACCCGTTTGACCCGGATCCCCTTCGCCGCCAGAGAAGCTTCCAGCGAGGGGTCCTCACGCAGGGTATAGAGCTTTGCGATCAGATCCGGATTATAGCCAATCTTTCGCGCGTCCACCTTCAGATAGCACTCGGCGTATTTGCATTTCGGATCCGAAAGCATCTGCGTGCCGCGAAGAAGATTCAGCGTCAGATTGATCTCCTCCTGCTCGCTCTGATCCGCGTGAAAACGGATCAGCCGCCGCTTTTCTTCCAGAAGCCCCGTGATGTCGATGCAGTGCGTCGGCCGGTAAAACGGTGTAACGATCTCATACATAAAGCATTCCGCTTGTGTCTTCTGGCGTCGGATCGCCTTGCAGCACATCAGCGCCGCGGCCTTGTGATCCGGATGGGGACTCTCATGCCAGGGAAGAAAGATCTTCGTGTACGGAGTAAAATCGATTCGGTCGGCGGCATCCCCATGCTTCGTAAGGGTTGTGTCCTCGATACCGAACCATTCCCAGGAACGCGGGTTCACCACCTCCATTTCGGCCTCGAACTGAAGCCGGCGGATCTTTGCCTCTTCCGCAATGCTGATCTCCGGGTTCCCGTGGCTTCCGTCTGTGAGCACGAAGACGTCGGTCCGGTCGGGCGCAAGGATCAGGGGGGCAGCCGCGCCAAGGCATTCGTCGTCAGGATGCGGAGCAATCACGGCAATCCGGTCATTTTTTTCAAAGACGATTCTCTCTCTCATGGCATTCTCCAGGCGTTTTTTTATTCTTCAGTTGGATCACCTGCGATCCAACTGATTGCCTATTATGGATCTGACAATTTCAAGATCCTTGGGCGTGTCTACAGATACAGTTTTGCAGGTCACTTCCACCATCCTCACAGGTATCTCCTGATCAATGAATCTAATCAAATCGCATCCTTCAAGTATTTCCAGTTTGCTTTTAGGGGCTTCATTGTACAGTGTTAATGCTTTTGATGAATAAGCCGCTATACCCACGAACTTCATATAGTCAAAATCCAGTCCTCCCTTTGGATAAGGAAGCGGGCTTCTTGTTGTGATAATCAGATTTCCTTTTGTGTTTGTAACTACTTTAAGATTTGTAACGTCTATGACTTCCGGAGCTGACTTTATGATTGTCATAGCGTTCACACAGTCCATACCGGTTCTCTTTGCTTCTTCGGTAACGGCATCAATGGCGTCCGGTTCGATTAAAGGTTCGTCACCGCCGATAAATACATAGTAATCATAACGCATCTTCGTCGCAACTTCATACATTCTCGAGGTAGGCGAATCATGATCCGGAGACGTCATGATATACTTCATGCTGTATTTCTTGCACGCTTCAGCTATACGCTGATCGTCTGTCGCAACGATAAGATCATCCAATGAGCTTGCCTTTAACGCTTGCTGATATACCCACCAGATCATAGGTTTGCCGCACAGATCCGCAAGCGGCTTGCCCGGAAACCTGCTTGACTGATATCTTGAAGGTATGATTCCTAAAAACGTTTTCATTCAATTCTTTCCTCCTGTTCACCGGTGGGTTGACGTTTTCTCCGATTCTGACAGACAGCATCCTGTGCGTCAGGGCTTCCCTCCATCATACGGATTCTCCGCTGTCCAGGATAAACTCCCGCATAAAGGCCGCCCCTGCAACTTCATCAATGCTTTTCATGTCGCAAACGGAAAAAATGTCATGTTATATTTATTTCATAAATAAATATAAACTCTGTAATTGATTTAGTCAACTGTGACCATGACAGCTCCTCGCGAAAAGCTATGTCAACTGCGCCTGCGCCCAACGTCCATCACTCCGTCTGTTTTCCGATATACCGCCCTGTTATATGCGATTTTTCGCGTAAAGCAAACAGGGACAGACCGGAATGTCGAATTGACATAATGTTAGCGTCGGGTGAAAAGGGCCATTTTGCGTCGGGAATAAAAGGCCGTTTTCAGTCGTATTTAAAGGGCCAATCGTAAAAAACCTGACGGATTCATGTCCGCCAGGCCTTTTTTGTATTGGTGCATCAGAATGGCAAGTCATCAGCAGATGAACCAGAAGGGGGATTCACGTTCTCCGGCTGTTCATCCGGACAGCCCTGGTATCCTTCCGGATCTTTCAGAAATTCCTGGTATTCATCCTCCAGGAAACGCAGAGCGTTAATGAAATCCATAGGTCCGCCGGATTCATCAGCAATGTACCAACCATTTTCGTAAGGACTGCGCCCTTTTCTCACCCAGCTTCGAAGAGCTTTTTTCTCATCCGGGGTGACGTCGGGAAACCGCTTCAGATAGCTCCGCATATCACGCAGGTTTTTTCCGACGAAATTCCTCTTCCCATTCCATCAGGGTTTCGGGATCGATGTTGTTGTAGTCGAAATCATTGTATTCGGTTTCCCAAGGGTTGGTTTGCTTGCTCATAAGCTTACCCCCTTGTCATTGGTAACGTTCACATCCTGTTCTGCGCTCCACCGGAACGATTCCATAATGTCAGCAGCATCGAGATACTCATCCCGTGCTTTATTCCGGATTTCCTCAGAAGCGCCTGCTTTGTACAGAGTATAAAGCACGTGCCTCATTAGAGCATTAAGTTTTTTCTTCACCGCCATCGTGATTCTTTTGTACTGCAAATCATCCGGTTCGGCGTGGCGGGCAGAGTAAACATACAGATCCTCAAAGAGATCAAAATCAATCTGAATAGTCTTTGGTTTGTGTGTCAGCATTGTATCCACCTCTCATATTGGCAGGGACAGACGCCGCCGTAAACACGTCGGCGTATTTTACGGCGAAGGGAAATCATCTGGATTCTGCGCTGAATATTCTGTATGAGCCATTGGTTACCATGCAGCCACAAGATTCCGTCTTGACATCGTGATAACAATTGTGTTATCATGCTTGCACAGGAGAAATACTTGATGCATCAGATTATCCTGTATGAAGATCGCAACGGTGTGAAACCTGTTGATGAGTACCTGAAGGAACTGGATTCGCAAAACACAAAGGACGCCAGAATCCGCCGGGAAAAGATCCGCGCATACGTCAAAATCCTGAAAGAACGTGGATTGCCGCTTCCTGAACCGATATGCAAGCATATGGTTGATAAGATCTACGAGCTTCGCCCAATCGGTGATCGTGTCTTCTTCGCCGGCTGGATTGATAGTGCATACGTACTTCTGCACTGCTATAAGAAACAGGGGCAGAAGGCTCCCCCGCGGGAACTGAAGAAGGCACAGGATGAATTTGCCGACTTTCTGGAAAGGTGGAATCAGAATGGCAAAGCTTAATGGATTTACTGTCTGGGATGAAGAATATGATACCCAGCACTTTACCCCTGAAGAGATCGCGGAAAGCGATCTCGAAGCGGAACTGATTATGGCACTGATCGATGCCAGAGAAAGCCAGGGTGTCAGCCAGCGTTCACTTGAAGGGATGAGCGGTATTAAACAACCGGCCATTGCCCGAATTGAAAAAGGAGTAAACAGCCCGACTGTCGAAACGCTGATCCGGTTGCTTGCGCCGCTTGGGAAAAAGCTTGCTGTTGTACCAATGAATCCCTCAGCAAACGAGTAAGCTTTTCCCGTAACTGTGGCAACATTTTGGCAACAGAAAACCTGATAGCCCATGCTTTATGGAAAATAAGTGAAATCAGAATACCAGGAGCCACCAAGCATAATCAAAAATGTTTAAGATTGGTTTGGCAGGAGCAAATGGGAATGATGGCAAGAAACCCGGGCCGCCCTTTTTCAATGGCTCCCGGGTTTTCATTTTGTCTCATAACCAAGTTTCGACATATACAGCGATGTAGGACAATGAAAAGTTATCACTTTACATGAACAAGACAGCAATGAGCGCTGAATATTATCATTTCTTTTAGGCTTCTGTCAGATAATATACAAATCCCATTCTCCGGAAAGACGGTCCCTGCATTCCTGGATGAATTCGGAAAGCTTTTTGTTCTTTGCAAAATCCAGCAGCAGGCCGTTCATTCTTTCCCAGAGACAGGTATTGACTGCGCTTCGCAGGCTTCGTCCGGTTTCACCTTCAGCAATACTGAGCTCTTCCAGAATGCTGTTGTCCAGTGCATTCAGAATCTCCGCAATGCTGATTTTGTCCGGTTCCCGGGATAGTGCATATCCTCCGCGCAGCCCTTTCTGAGCACGGATCAGTCCGGCCTGCCTCAGCTGCGTCAGGATCTGTTCCAGATATTTCTGGGAAATATTCTGCCTTTCCGCAATATCCGGTGCGGATACGCTGGTTCCGTTTTCCGCGTACAGCGCGATATCTGCCAGCGCCAGCATTCCGTATTCAACCCTGGTAGAAATCTTCATTCCGGACAGATCCTTTCAAAAATGTTTCATTCGTTTCCCGCAAATGCGGCGTCGTTCCGCCGCTTCTTCCCGGGTTCATGCGCTGCGCATCAGGGACTCCGTCAGAACCCGGCAGACCGCATCAGCCAGGACCTCGTGCCCTTCGGCATTCAGATGCTCATCGTCAAATCCGCACGGACTCACATAGTCCGAAGCCGCCAGAAACAGATGGCCCCTCTTCCGCGCCAGTTTTGCATAAACCGCTTCCAGCCCGGCGGAGACGAGGACAGAGCGCTGATCGAACTCCGGATCCTTTTCCGGCCTCCAGACATCCTTCCCAAGAACGACCGGCGAAATCACAAGAATCCGCTCCGGACTGATCCGCTTCTCCAGGGCATCCAGACAGCGTTCCATCCCCGCTCCGATCTCTTCGGCGGAAGCGTGAAACGCCTTCTTGCAGTCATTGGTTCCGAGCATGATGATTGCGGCGGATGCCCGCGGATTCCTGACAAGAATCCGCGGAACATCCTCCAGGCCTTTCAGCCCCGTACGGCCCGGATCCTCAAACACCGTTGTCCGGCCGCAAAGTCCTTCTTCGGTCAAAAGGAACCCGTGACGGGAAAGCCGGTTCCGCAGGATCCCGGTCCATCTGGTATGCTCCGGATAACGGTTCTTCAGCACCGGATTCAGTCCCCAGGTATTGGAGTCACCGAATGCAATCACCTGTTCCATGGATCCGTTCCCTCCTTCCGTCCGGCATTTTCCCGTCCTTCTTCCCCGTTTATGTATGGTCTTACTCCGTCAGGCCGCCGCCTTCGAGTACCAGGCTTTCCTCATAGTCCAGGCCGTAGGTATCCACCAGCGTAGCCTCATAGTCCTTGTGGAAGAAGTTCTCCGCCGCCAGCGTCTTGATCTCGTCGTTGATCCAGTTCAACAGTGTTTCATTGCCCTTGCTGACGGCCGGCGCGATGGTGTCCTGGCTGCCGAGGGAAGGAATGCCCACCGTGTAGCCCGGATTTTCCAGCGCGTAGGCGATCACTTCCGTATTGTCGTTCGCCCAGGCCACAGCATTGCCGTTCTCCAGCGCGTTCTTGGCGTTGGCATAGGTATCATACTTCTGCAGGGAGATTTCCGGATTATTCTTGATCAGGTAGTCCTCCGCCGTCGTACCGGAAATGACGATCACCTGATCCCCTTCCTTGATCTCGCTCAGGTCCTTGATCACCCGACTGTCGGGAGAAACAACGCCCAGCGCGACGTTCATATAGGGCAGCGCAAAGTCAACCTTTTCCGCCCGCTCAGCCGTCACCGTGAAGTTCGCCAGGATGATATCCACCTTGCCGGTCTCCAGGTATTCCACGCGGTTCGCCGCCTCGGTGGAAACATAGTTGACCGTCAGTCCCAGATCCTCGCCGATCCTCTTGGCAAAATAAACGTCGTAACCCTGATAGTCACCGTTCTCATCCACATAGCCGAAGGGATTCTTGTCGGAAAATACGCCGATATTGATCGTGCCGCTCGCCTTGATCTCATCCAGCGTCCTGTAAACCTTTCCGCTTTCGGCATTCACCGCCGCCAGGGAAAGAACCAGAGTCAGAAGAACCAGAACCGCTGTTATCTTTTTCACTGTGTTATTCATAATCATAATCTCCTTTTTGGGCTTTGCCCTTTTTTTATGTGTTCACCAATCAACTATTATGAGTATTGGGCCGAAGGGATCCGGGGACGATCGGAAAGTCCCTGGTTATCTCCCTTGGATGTTCTTGAGTATTCAAATGACTGCAGGAATCTTCGGGCCAGTTCGGTCTTCGGATGGTCGAAGAATTCCTCCGGGGTCGTGTCGTCCCGGATTTTTCCCTCCTCCAGCAGGATAATCCGGTCCGCAACCGCTCTGGCAAACTGCATCTCATGCGTCACAATGAGCATGGTCTTGTTCTGATCCGCCAGCTGCAAAATGACTTCCAGCACCTCCCGGACCATCTCCGGGTCCAGTGCCGCCGTCACCTCGTCAAACAGCAGGATCTCGGGGTGCATACACAACGCTCTGACAATCGCCACCCGTTGCTTCTGCCCGCCGGAAAGCTGTCTTGGATAGCTGTCCGCCTTATCCGCAAGGCCGATACGTGTCAGCAATGTCATCGCTTCTGCTTTCACCTCCTCCTTCTGCCTGTGCTGCGCCTTCATGGGCGCCAGCAGAATATTGTTCATCACCGTCAGGTGAGGAAACAGCTCATAACTCTGGAAAACCATTCCGATTTTCTGCCGGATCTGCGGCAGGTCCTTCGCACCGGACCTGATCGGCTGATCACCGAGGCGGATCTCACCGTTCTGGATTTCCTCCAGCGCGTTGATGCAGCGCAGAAGGGTGCTCTTCCCGCTGCCGCTGGGGCCGACGATGACGATGACTTCCCCCTTGTGCACCTGCAGGCTGACATCATAGAGCACGGTCTGGCTTTCATACTTCTTCATCACGTGCTCGATCGTCAATACCGGTTCCGCCATCGTCTCACCCCCATCGTTTCTCCAGTTGCCTTGCCAGCAGGCTCACCGGCCAGCAGAGCAGGAAATAAAGCAGGAATATGGTCAGGTATACACCGAACGCCGCGTTCGGACTGGACTTCCGGTTTGCCTCGATAATCTGCTGGCCCACCTTCAGGATCTCCACCACGCCGATCATCAGCACCAGGCTGGTCGTTTTGATCATCCGGGTGATCAGGTTAATGGACTGCGGAATCAGCCGCCTGAGCGCCTGTGGCAGGATCACAAAACGGAATACCTGCGGCCGGCTGAGGCCCAGAGCCATCGCACTCTCGTACTGGATAACCGGGACGCTGGTCACGGCCCCGCGGACCAGGTCGCTCATCTCCGCCGTTCCCCACAGGGAGAACACGATCACCGAGGACAGTTCACCGGAGAGGTTCCATCCGAATGCCTTTGCCGTTCCGAAGAAAACGATGAACAGCAACACCATCTGCGGCATAATGTGGATGAACTCCAGGTAACACCGCATCAGCACCCGGCCGATCCCGTTTTTCCGGCCCACCAGGATCCCCAGCAAGGTTCCGAGCACCATGCTGATGGCGATGGAGATCAGGCTGATCTGCAGCGCCGTCCATAGGCCGCCAAGCAGCCGGGCAAAGTTCTTGCCCTTGAACAGCACTTCAAGTCCCAAACTCTGCATGCCGGACCCTCCTTTCGAGCAGGCTTCCCAGCAGGGAAACCGGAAGCAGAATCAGCAGATAGAACACCACCAGGAGCACCAGGCATTCGGTCGTTTTATAGTACAGGCCGATCTGGTCCTTCGCGGTGAACATCAGATCCATCAGGCTGATGGCGGAAAACACGCTGGTCTCTTTCAGCAGGAAAATCACGTTGGCGGTGATCCCGGGAATACTGATGGCGAATGCCTGGGGCAGGATCACATACCGGAAGGTCTGCAGTCCCGTCAGCCCGAGGCTGAGCGCGCTTTCATGCTGAATCTTCCCGACAGCTTCCAGGCCGCTGCGGAACGCCTCCGCCATATAGCTTCCGCCGAGGAAAGCCAGACCCGCGACGCCGCAGGTTTCCGGATCGGTTTTGATGCCGATCTTCGGCAGACCGTAATAGATGAAGAACAGCTGCACCAGGAGCGGCGTGTTCCGGCTGAGCTCGATATAGACCGAGGCCAGCTGTTTCAGCACCGGGATCTTCATCTGCCGGACCACGGAACAAAGCAGGCCGACAAGTATGGCAAAGAGGATACCGAGCACGCCGATCCGGACGGTCAGCACCGCCGCCTTCCCGTAAAGCGGCAGGATCTTCGCCACATATTCCCAGTCCACGCTTATGCCTTCCTTCCTTACAGGCTTTTCACCGCATTGAATCCCTTCTCAAGGTCCCCGATGATATCATCAATGTGCTCGGTGCCGATGGACAGCCGGATCGTGTCCGGGCGTATGCCCTGATCCAGCAGTTCCTCTTCCGACAACTGGGAATGCGTCGTGGAAGCCGGATGGATCACCAGGCTCTTCACGTCCGCCACATTGGCCAGCAGGGAGAAAATCTCCAGATGGTCGATGAAAGCCCAGGCTTCCTTCTGCGCGCCTTTTATCTCAAAGGTGAAGATGGAGGCCCCGCCGTTCGGGAAATACCGCTGATATACTGCGTGGTCCGGATGGTCCGGCAGGGAGGGATGGTTTACCTTCTCCACCAGCGGATGGTTCCGCAGGTATTCGACGACTTTCTTTGTGTTTTCCGCATGCCGGTCCAGCCGGAGGGAGAGCGTTTCAACTCCCTGCAGCAGCAGGAAAGCGTTGAAGGGGGAGATGGAAGCGCCGGTATCCCGCAGAAGGATCGCCCGGATATAGGTCACGAACGCCGCCGGTCCCACCGCGTCATAGAATGAAACCCCGTGATAGCTCGGATTCGGCGCCGCGATGTTCGGATACTTCCCGCTCGCCTTCCAGTCAAACTTGCCGGATTCTACGATCACGCCGCCCAGCGTCGTACCGTGGCCGCCGAGGAACTTGGTCGCGGAGTGCACCACGATGTCGGCCCCGTGTTCAATCGGACGGATCCAGTATGGCGTTCCGAAGGTATTGTCGATTACCAGCGGCAGTCCGTATTTGTGGGCAATCGCCGCAATGGCGTCAATATCCGGAATATCGCTGTTCGGGTTGCCGAGGGTCTCCAGATAGATCGCCCGGGTGTTCTCTTTGATCGCTCCCTCCACTTCCTGCAGGTTATGAGCATCCACGAAGGTCGTCTCGACACCATACTGCGGAAGCGTGTGCTCCAGCAAGTTAAAGCTGCCGCCATAGATGGTTTTCTGAGCCACGATATGCCCGCCGTTGGCAGCCAGGGCTTCAATCGTGTAAGTAATGGCTGCCGCGCCGGAGGCCACCGCCAGCGCCGCGCTGCCGCCTTCCAGGGCCGCGACGCGCTTTTCCAGCACGTCCTGGGTGGAGTTGGTCAGCCGGCCGTAGATATTTCCGGCATCCGCCAGACCGAAACGGTCCGCCGCGTGCTGACTGTTCCTGAAAACGTAGGATGTCGTCTGATAAATCGGCACCGCACGGGCATCCGTCGCCGGATCGGGCTGCTCCTGACCTACGTGAAGCTGAAGGGTTTCAAATTTATAATTACTCATGGTTGCAATCTCCTTTTCTTTCATTTATTCTTTTCGGGGAAAACAAAAACCGGGGGCTGAAAGCTCCCGGGCAGAACTCAGACTGAACAATCTGATCCTCCGTATCCTCATGAGGCGCAGCAGAACACAGCCGGATACCTCTTCACGGAGCCTGCCCGGGAGAAAAGCATTCGACAACACATGGTTTTCCGCTCCTTACGGCTGAACCTGGCAGACATCCCGGGCACCTCCTCTCTCTTTTGATTGACTGAATGATATCACCATTCACCTACTATGTCAATAGGGAAAATGTATTATGATTGTTTTTCCCCTCCAACAGGTTTCAAATCAGCTGAAAAACTCACGTTGAAAGACAAGGGGACGCATAAAACACAGGGATGGTCTTCGTTTCATGCCATCTGATTAACGCTGCAGCCGTTGAATTTGGCCAGCCGCTGTACCGCCCGGTCGATCTGTCCGGAGAGCTTCTTTGTGCAGCGGATGCCCGGTTCCAACCAGATGTTCTGAACTGTAAGCGTTTTTGTTTTTCTGTCTGCCTTTGGTTCGATCCGGCCGATCAGCCGGTCGCCCCACAGCACAGGCAGGACATAATATCCGTATTTACGTTTGACAACCGGCGTATAGATTTCCCATGAATACTGATATCCCCAGACGGCTTCGATCAGTTTCCTGTCCCAGAGCATCGGATCCAGGGGAGCGAGGAACTCCAGCCGGGGCCTGAGGGAAACCTGCCCGGCGATGACAGACTCCATGAGCGGCAGATCATTTGTATGCATATACAGCGGAAAACGGATGCCTTCGACCTGCGCCGGCATGATTGCGCCGTCCTTTTCCATCCGGTCAAAGCAGGCGTTCCGCTGCTCTGGAGTCATATGAATTCCCAGCCAGGCGGTTGAGTTGCGGTTCCAGAGCAGGCCGACGGCGCCGATCCGGCGCTTTACGCGCCAGCACAGCCAGGATGCCTCGTCCGGGCAGGGGTTTGGCGCGGACAGCAGTTCCGCAGGAAGATATTTGTCCGCTAGGTCATAGTATTTCCGGGAACCTGTCTTGTGGTGAATCAGGAGCACGCCGTCCGTATAGAGCTGCTCAAGGACGGACCGGGCTGCAAGGGATTCCCTGTCCCAGTGTCCGCTCCAGTGCATGGAGGAATGCCAGAAGATTGTCCCCTCGATGGGCAGGGTATCGCTGCTGACCGGGCCATGTTTCCGGATATAAGCGACAGCCTGCTCTTCCAGTTCGGGAATGCCGGCGAATTGCTTCCCGTGTTCGATGCTTCTTTCACGGTATGCGGCAAAATACGGCCAATCTTCACTGGGCCAGATGGACAGTTCCTTGTCGGAATAGTCCACAAGCAGGCGGTCCCGATAAAGCAGATCGCTCAGGGTTTTTCGGGTAATCCCCTTTACCCTGGACTGGAGGGTCAGTTCCGCATTCCTGCCGCAGACATCCACCGGATCAAACTGGATACAGCCGGCCTGACGGACATACTGATACGCACCGTTCTTGCCGATAAAACGGTGCTCTCCGAGCAGCCCCTGCCGAAGCAGGATGAACTGCCTTGCCTGATCCCGGGTAACAGTCAGCATCGACCTTATTCCCATCTTTGTTTATTCGGTTTTTCCCCTGCTGCGCCAGTCTTCCAGCGCCGCGTGGATCGCTTCTTCCGCCAGCACGGAACAGTGCATCTTATAGGCCGGCAGGCCGTCCAGCGCCTCCGCCACCGCCTGGTTCGTCAGCTTCTCCGCCTCCGCAACAGGCTTGCCCTTGATCAGTTCCGTCGCCATAGAACTGGAAGCGATCGCGCTGCCGCAGCCGAAGGTTTCGAACTTTACATCCTGTATGATATCGTCCTCAATCTTCAGGTACATCTTCATGATGTCCCCGCATTTGGCGTTGCCGACCTCGCCGATGCCGTTCGCATCCTCAATCACGCCGACGTTCCGCGGGTTCCGAAAATGTTCCATCACCTTTTCACTATATAATGCCATAGTTCTTTCTCCTCTTACAGAATATGCGGTTTCTTTCCGCTTTCCAGGTCCCTCCAGATCGGTGAAAAGCTTCTCAGGTATTCCACCACTTCCGTCACGGATCGGATCATGTAGTCTATTTCCTCATCCGTCAGATTCCCTTCAATGCTCAGCCGGAGCGAGCCGTGAGCCACGTCATGCACCCTGCCGATCGCCAGAAGCACATGGCTCGGATCCAGGGAACCGGAAGTGCACGCGCTGCCGGAGGAAGCCTCGATGCCTTTGTCATCCAGCAGGAGCAGCAGAGATTCTCCCTCGATACCCTCAAAGCAGAAATTTACATTGCCGGGCAGGCGGCGCGCCGCGTCCCCGTTCAGCGCCGAGTGCGGAATCGCACTCAGGCCCCGGATCAGCCGGTCCCTCTTTTGCACCGTCTTTGCCGCGTTCTGTTCAATCTGTCCCGCGGCTTCTTTCAGGGCTGCAGCCATCGCCGCAATCCCGGGCACGTTTTCCGTCCCGGCGCGCTTTCCGCTCTCCTGCGCTCCCCCTTCGATCAGGTTCGTGAGCCGGATCCCCTTGCGCGCATACAGAAAGCCGACGCCCTTCGGTCCGTGGAACTTATGGGCGGACGCGGACAGCAGATCAATCCGGTCTTCCGCGACATTGATCGGAATATGGCCGACCGCCTGAACGGCGTCCGTGTGGAAAAGCACCCCGTGCTTTCTGCAGATGTCCCCGATCTCCCGGATCGGCTGGATGGTGCCGATTTCGTTGTTGGCGTACATGATCGTCACCAGGCATGTATCTTCCCGGATCGCAGCTTCCACCTCTTCCGGACGCACGATGCCGTTTTCATGAACATCCAGGAGGGTGACCTCAAATCCTTCTTTCTTCAGTTTCTCCAGCGTATGCAGCACCGCGTGATGCTCAAAAGCAGAAGATACAATGTGCTTCTTTCCCGCTTTCTGCCCGATCTCCGCCGCGGAGCGGATCGCCTGGTTGTCCGCTTCGCTGCCGCCGGAGGTAAACAGGATCTCCCGGGGCTGCGCCCCGATCACTTCTGCCACGGCTGCCCGGGCTTCCTCCAGCGTTTCCCTTGCCTGCTGACCAATGCTGTACAGGCTGGACGGGTTCCCATAGTTCTCCTGAATCACTGAAACCATGGTATCCAGAGCCGCCTGACTCATCTTTGTCGTGGCGGCGTTATCCGCATAAATCAATCGATTCACTCCTTCCGTCGGGATCCTTTCAGATTATAACTCCTTTCGCCTACTGCGTCAATGGGTGAATGTGAAAACCCGGCGGTGACTCATCGCCGGGTTCGGTCGTTCCTCCAGTTATTCAGCTTTTTTCCGGTCCGTAATCAGTTTGATAACCAGCGGCCAGAGCGCCACGCAGTAGAACACGACAATAAAGCTGTAGGTAAAATGTCCCCAGTGGCTGCCAAGCAATCCGTCCAGCGGCGCTTTCATAAACTGGATCATCAGTGCCAGCGGGATAAGTCCGACAAGCCCGGCAAGCCATCCCAGTCCTTTCAGTCCCGTGGGCTTGAATTTGATCCAGGTCTTTTCAACAAATCTCGCAACAGGGAACGCAATCAGCAGACAGATGTCGCCGTACCCGTCGTTCATCATCTTCTGCGGATCAACCAGCAGCTTTCCGTCCACATAGTCCATGGGATACGGCTTGAAGGTAATGTAAAGAATACCGATCCAGCCGATGATGAAGCTCGCCAGCAGGAAGATATTCTCCCGCTCCGGGCGTTTCTCAAGATACTTGAAAATCTTCGCCGTAAGAAACAGCCAGAGAATGGATTCGAGCGTCCCGACAACCACATCCTGGGGCGTATGCACGCCCAGATAGTTTCTGGAAAACCCCGTCAGCAGCGCCAGGAAAATCAGAATGGCGGAGACCCACTTTTTCCATGACCAGGCCGAAACCGCCAGCCCGCCGTAAAGCGGGCCCGCCGAAACCGTATGCCCGCTGGGAAAAGAGTATCCCGTCGCCGTGGTAATGGCGTCTCCGGCCGGTTTCACCCGCGCGTCCCGGATCCAGGGGCGGTAGATACAGGCCGTCAGCTTCAGGATCGCGTTAAATCCGCAGCAGAGATAATAGGACACCAGCGTATACAGGCCTTTCCGCTTATCGACGACCCAGTAAACAAAGACCGGGATCATGATCAGGAAGGTCACCGCAAAGAGGGAAACCCCCTCCATAAACGGGGTCAGCGCATCGTTAATGCTTTCCCGAAAGCGCTGGAGCAGCAGCAAATAATCAATATCCATAAGTATCCTCCTTTTCCGTTACCTGCGTCCCGTCCGGCATGCCGGACAATATTTCGGCCAGTGACGGTCGGCTGAAGAGAAAGTGAAATGCCGGCCGCATCTCGGACAGACTCTTGTGATCATTTCCGCAGGCTGGATTTTCGCCCTGCACTCCTGGCAGAGGGTCGGCCAGTACTGAACATTCTCCGGAAGGATGATCGTCTTCCCGCAGTTCCGGCACGTCCTTGTTATTATACCGGTTCGATTCGTCATCGCGCAACACTCACTCAAACATTTTTTCATTACTTAAGCTTGCAGAAAGCTTCGATAAAGTCCTTGATGATCGCTGTCCACAGCAGAAAATCACTTACCGCCACATGTTCGTTTGCCTGATGACACTGATCAGTCTGCCATGGAGCCTGTATGCCGAATGCGATTGTATTGGGGATATGGCGGGCATATGTCCCCACGCCGACCGCCTTCGGCTGCAGATGAAGCTTCCTGTATTCTTCCTTAAATCCTGTAAACTGATCCATATATCTTTCCCAGATATCCGTCAACACCCTGACTTCCGGGGACTTCCTGTCTTTCAGTAAAGGCGGAAGATGAAGCGTCACTTCCGTTTCAAGGCCGTATCCTGATGCCATCTCTTTGATTTTATTGATCAGGTCATTGCAGTCCGTCGAAGCAGGCACCCTGAAATCGATCCTGGCTTCACATCCATCCTGATCGGCATGCAGCATTCCCACATTCAATGTCAGCCTTCCGGCTTCTTCCCCATCCTGTATTCCTTTCGGAAAAGCCTCATGAAGGTCTTTGACAAATTTCATAACGGGATAGTCTTCCAGGTTAATCCCGTCCTTCTCCATTGCGTCTGCCAGCAGAATAATGGCGTTGATCCCAAGCTCGGGTTTTGAAGCATGCGCGGCTCTCCCCACGGCACTGAACTCTTTTCCGTTGATAAAACAGCAGGCGCTGTTCGGAACGATATTCACGGCACTGCCGCCGTCGGCCTTCCAGCCGTTTTGATTCTCTCCGTATACTTTCAGCTGAAGAATCCCTTTTTCACTGTATATGACAGGAAAGACCGAGTCCGGAGTAATCGCAAAATCCGGGATTTCGCCATGCGCGGCATAGTACCGGATACAGGAGCAGCTTCGTTCCTCATCCGTTCCGAGAATGAGCCTTACCCGGCAGTTTTCGGGAATTCGTCCGGTATCCAGGAGTTCCTTCATGGCAAAAAAGCCTGCACAAGCCGGCCCCTTGTCGTCCACGATTCCTCTGGCATACATAACCTCGCCGTCTGTTTCCTCTTTCACGATTGTCAGTGCAAACGGATTGCTGTTCCAGCCCTCTGAAACCGGCACGACATCCAGGTGGCATATGATACCGATGAGCTTCTTTCCTGTTCCGAACTCCACCCATCCCGCTCTGTCCCCGACAGTTCCTGTCCTGAATCCCTGTTTGCAGGCCTCTTCAAGGAATGCATCAAGCACCTCTCTGGCTTTTTTGCCGTAAGGCGCATTTTCTTCCGGTTTCCCTCCGACCGAAGGCACGCTGATAATTTTTTCCAGAAAATTCTTTTGAAACGCTGTCAGCATATTGTCATCCCTGATCCTTTCGAAAGATTTTGTTTTTCTTCGCTTTTCATCAGCCGGTCACATTGTTTAACCGATGCTGTATGAACTGGCTTTTCTGCGAAGAAAAGATGAACAATTAAGTGATTGATCCGACATGACAACTTAATCTGTGTTAAATTACACTTTCCCGAACGTCAGGCTGTTGCCGCGTGTTTTTTTGCTGCGGTACATTGCCTTGTCCGCGCCGGCATACAGTTCTGCAAAGGATGCCGCGTCTGCTTCCGTGTGAATCACGGCACCTGTGCTGATACTGATCTTCCCCTGCGGGAGCCCCGGCACCTGAAGATTCCTGATCTTTTCGAAAAGACGGCTGATAATGGCCCGTCCCATATTCCGGTCAATAATGCCAACCGCATATACACCGAATTCATCACCGCCCAGCCGGATCATTACATCGTTGGAACGGAATGTGGCGCGAAGGGCGTCCGCGACAGCCAGAATCACCTGGTCTCCCGTCTGATGGCCGTAAGAATCGTTGATCGACTTAAACTGATCGATATCAATCTCCAGGAACATGCCTGTATTGCCCGATTTCAGAAGCTCGTCAACCATTCGCTCACCGCTGACACGGTCAAAAAGAGCCGTCATGCGGTCCGTCTCCGAAAGCGCTTTCCATTTTTCACCCCGGCTTTCTTCCAGGCGGATCCGCATATGAAGCCGCTGCAGCGCCCGGTTTTTCGCGTACATTTTCAGGAAGAAAAAGACCAGGAAGAACACGATCAGCGCCAGAATAATACAGAAAATGATTATCGCGCGCGTCAGCGGGCGATACCAGATATCCGCACTAATCAGACTGATACTGTACCAGTCGCCTTCCAGCTTATCTACATATACGGAGAAGTTGCCTTCAGCCGTCTGAATATCAAACTTCATCTGTCTGTCAGTAAGAATCTTCCGGGCAACAGCTCCGCCCAGGCTTTCCGATTCGGTCAGATAGTTCCGGCCCAGCTGGCTTTTATCCGAATGGGCAACAACGATTCCGCTGTTATCCATTACAAACGCCTGGCTGCCTTCTGTCGTGGCGGAAACTGCCTCAACAATCTTCTGAATAGGATCCAGACTTACGTCCATGGCCAGGACGCTCTCCCCATCGTTCAGGAGATCTGAAACCGTCATCATGATGGTATATGTCTGCAGATCGAGGTACGGTTTGACGAACGTAATCTCATGATCCGATTCCATCGTCTCGGTATACCAGGGGCGTTCCGTGGGAACATAGTCGGCATCTGGCACCCAGCCGGCTCCGTCCAGATACTCCCTGCTGATCCACCCGTAAAGACCGGTTGTGCTCGGATCCAGCGTGGCAACAATGTTATTTGTCTGCTCCGTCAGATATGCTTTGATCTTCTCGTTACCAGAGCCCAAAGCAAGCATGTTTTCTACCGTACGGCCTACCAGCGTCACGATATTTACACGCGTCAGCAGACAGCGGTCATATTCCATAGCCGCTTCCTTGGCATTGAGTTCGCTCCGCTGCATCAGGACTTCTTTTTCAGTTTTCAGTAAATGCCTTCCTGCATAAACAGCAATCCCGGCTGCAAGCAAAAAAACAATCAGAGAGATGATAATGGATCTGGGGCCGATATATTTCAAAGTGTTCCGAAGTTTTCTGATCAGGTTCCTCAAATTTCAGGTCCTCCGCCTGCGATATCTGTATGGGTTGATCCCGGGTTTCCCCGTCCGCATATAGCTTTGCATAGTAAACCCTGATGGAGAAACCAAATGATTATACCCGATCCTCTTCGTCTCTATCAATAGAATGTTCCGGAATGTCACATTTTTTCGCGTATCACCTGTTTTACCACTCTACTTTTTTCAGTGCCACGCCGGTCCGGCAGGGCAGATAGAGTTTGATGCCGTAGCCGAATTCGGTGTCCTGTGCCCAGTAAACATTGTCCATGTTGATCCGGGTCTGTCCGCCGTAGGGCCAGTCATCCGTGGAGAAGATCACCCTGTATCCGCCCGGGCCGGTGACCCGGCAGTTGATAAACACGCTCTCCTGGCTCCAGGTCGGGTGCAGGTTGAACGCATACAGCAGCCCGCCCCGGGCGAAGATCAGCAGTTTTTTCTCATTGTCGATCCACAGGCTTTCCGCCGGACCGGTGCAGTGCACCTTATGGGTATTCATCAGATAGGTCATGCCCCGGTCAAAGTTCGCCAGCCATTCGAACTTCGTGTTCCAGTTCTGCACCAGCGACCACTGCCGGCGGGCATAGTGATAGCTCCAGCCGTTCCCTTCCCGCGGGAAATCCACCCATTCCGGGTGGCCGAACTCATTGCCGATGAAATTCAGATAGCCATTGCCCGCCAGGGAACAGGTCAGGAAGCGGATCACCTTGTGCATGTCAATCGCGCGGTCCATGCTCAGAGAATGGTAATCCTTATTCATGCCGTTGTACATTTCCGCGTCTGCCATCCGAAAGATCAGGGATTTGTCCCCCACCAGCGCCTGGTCGTGGGATTCGGCATAGCCGATGCTCATTTCCCCGGGCCGGCCCCAGGTCAATTCGTGCCAAAGGGCATGCATGTTCCAGTCTTCCTGCATCTGATCCTTGACCAGTTTGATCCATACATCCGGCATTCCCATCGCCAGGCGGTAATCAAAGCCCACACCGGCGTATTCCAGCGGCAGGCACATGCCCGGGAAACAGCTGACGTCCTCCGCGATGGTCATCGCCTTGGGATTGATCCCGTGGATCAGCTCATTCGCAAGCATCAGATAAATCCGTCCATCCACATTGGTATTCATGGAGAAATAGGAATCATATCCGTTGAAGGAGCAGTTGCCGTGATTCTCGTACATCATGGAGGTCACGCCGTCAAAGCGGAACCCGTCAAAGTGAAACTCGTCCTGCCAGTACTTCAGGTTGCTGAGCAGGAAATGGATCACGTCATGCTTGCTGTAATCGAAGATCCGGGTCTTCCAGTTGGGATGCCAGCCCCGGTCTCCCGGCAGGAAATACTGATCGTCCGTGCCGTCCAGCTGGTTCAGGCCCTCGCCCACGTTCGGACAGGCATGGCTATGCACGATATCCAGCAGCACGGAAATCCCCATGTTGTGCGCTTTATTGATCAGATACTTCAGATCCTCCGGCGTCCCGTACCGGTGGGAGGGCGCAAAGAAATTCGTCACCTGATAACCGAAGGAGGCATAGTACGGATGTTCCTGGATCGCCATCAGCTGAACGGTGTTGTATCCGGCGTATTTGATCCAGCCCAGCGTATTGTCGGCAAACTCCCGGTAGGAGCCGATATGCCCGTGCTCCTGCGCCATCCCGATGTGCGCCTCATAGATCATCGGGGAATCCGGTCTTTGTCTGCCGTAGAAATTCCCGTCCGTCCACTGGAAGGGCTCGTCCGGCATCCAGATCTGTCCGCACAGGGTCTCGGTAGCCATATCCATGACGCAGCGGGTGATATAGGCCGGGATCCGCTCAAAACTGACTCCCTGCCGGCCCACCTGCAGTTTGATAAACTGCCCGTGCTTCAGCGCATCCCAGCCGTCCAGGGCAATCTCCCAGACGCCTCCGCCGATGTGGTGCAGCGAATCCTTCCATTTGGCCCAGTCATTGAAGTCCCCGGTCAGCCAGGCGGCGTCCGCCCCCGGAAGCCATTCCCGGAAAACCCAGCCGGTCTCCGTCCGGTGAAAGCCGAAATACCGATGGCCGTTGGCAAATTCCGAAATCGGATTGTCCCCCGCCAGATGCCAGCGGCGGTCGTTATACCGGTCCATATGCATCCGGATCTCCCCGGAATACGGCGTCAGTCCCGGATCTTTTTCCATCAGGAACCATAATGCGTCGTCTACATGAATCACGGGCAATCCTCCTTGATCTGTTATGAATTCGATTTGTTCGCACGGACAGCATACAGTATATCATACAAATCGCAGCAATGCCATAACACAGATCATACCCATGGCGTATGGATCTCCCGTTTTTTCAAGGGAAAGCGTTTATGGATGCCTTTGGGGTTTCCTGCTGTTCAATAAAAGTGTGATTTTCCGGAACATTACCCTTTATTATTACGCTTTTGCAACGTTCTGTATGTTATACTGTTATTAATATATTGCATGTCGGAGTTCCCCTGCGGCAGGGACCGCAGAAACCGACACAGCAGAATATCCCTTCCGTTGCTTCCGAAACGGACAGCTGTGGAACAAAGAAAGGCAGGAAACCATGAAAAAACTGATCGCCTTATAACCGGAAGACGCTGACGGACTACATCAACAGCCTATACTAAGGTACGATACCCGATTCGCAGCAATATGATTGATTCATGATTTTCATTACAGAAGAGAGAGGTGCCATTATGGGATTATTTGACAAGCTGTTCAACTACCGCGATGCCGGTGAAAAGCCAAGTGCAAACACTACGGAGAATTTCGGCGAACCGGTTCGTTCGCTGTTCACCTCCACGGGAGCGCTCTCCCTGAAGCAGAACACTGAAATCACGGACGATCAGGGACGTCTGGCTTACAAAGCCAGTTCAAAAGTCGTCACGCTCAAAGATGAAACCGATGTAACGGATGCCAACGGCAAACCGGTTGCTCATTTCGCGAGTAAAGTTATTTCCCTCCATGAACGCCATATCGTTGATATGGCGGACGGTACACATTTTGAACTCTCAAACGAGCTCAGGCACATCGTAAAGGATGTCACCAACATTGAGGGGCTGGGCTGGCAGCTGCGGGGCAACATCATCGGTCTGGATTTCCAGCTCTACGATGCAAAGGGAGCCATTATCGCCGTGATTTCCCAGAAAGCTGTCTCTATTAAGGATAAGTACTGCATCGACATTTACCAGCCGCAGTATGAGCCGATTGTTGTAACCATACTCGTTGCACTGCAGCATATGGTCAGGGACCGCGAGTATGCAGGAGCTTAAACAGCAGCCAGACCGAACCGGAAAATACAATTGCTGAAAAGGAAAAAAAGAAATGAAAATACTTTTCAGCATACCAGCGCGTCTCACTGCGGAGTGAGACGCGTTTGTTTACCGGATTCATCAGGGTTGAACGCCGGATGAAAATGATGTATTTTTATATCAGTACTGAATAAACAAGTCTGGTTTGTGACGGAGGTAAAAATGATGCTGAAAGCGGTTCACGGAAAAGACGTTCATATGCTGCCGGGGCTTTTCCAAAGGCGGATGAAACTGAACGAGGATTACCTGATGGAATTGGATCCCGCCTGCCTGCTGCAGAATTTTTATCTGGAAGCCGGGATCATCCCGGACGGCTGCCAGGTGCTGCCGGATCCGGAAAAGGCGAAGATGCACTGGGGCTGGGAAGCGCCGAGCTGCCAGCTGCGGGGGCACTTCCTCGGCCACTGGCTGTCGGCTGCCGCCGTGCTGTGTTCCGGCGGAAAGAAACCCGAGCTGAAAGCCCGGGCGGATCATATCGTGGATGAACTGGCCCGCTGCCAGCAGCTGAACGGCGGGGAATGGGTCGGCTCCATCCCAGAAAAATACTTTGCCATGATGGTACCCGGCCGCTATATCTGGTCCCCTCAGTATACGATGCACAAGACCATCATGGGTCTGAAGGACATCTATGACCGTCTCGGCAACGAAACGGCCCTTGAGATTCTGGATCATCTGGCTGACTGGTACGTCCGGTGGGTCACGGACGTGGAGGAAACAAACCCTGCCGCCGTGTTCAGCGGAGAGCAGGCCGGCATGCTGGAGGTCTGGGCGGATCTGTATGCCCTGACCCGAAAGGAGAAATACCTCTTCCTCGTCCGCGCGTATGAAAGCAACGCGCTCTTTGACCGCCTGGATACCGGCAGCGACGCGCTGAGCGATTTCCATGCCAACGCATCCATTCCCGTGTCCCACGGCGCAGGGCGGCTGTATGAGATCACCGGGGACAGCAAATGGATGCGCCGCATGGAGGCCTTCTGGAAAACGGCCGTGACCGACCGGGGCATGTTCGCAACCACAGGCTGCAATGCCGGCGAGTTCTGGATTCCGCCGCACAGCCAGGGACGCTTCATCGGCCGGGAAACCCAGGAATTCTGCACGGTATACAACATGGTCCGCACGGCGGAATACCTGTACCGCTGGACCGGGGACACGCGCTATGCGGATTATATCGAGCAGGCGATTTACAACGGTTTCCTCGCCCAGCAGAACAAGGACACCGGCATGCCGACCTACTTCCTGCCCATGGCGCCGGGAAGCCGGAAAAAATGGGGGTCCCGAACCCGGGACTTCTGGTGCTGTTTCGGAACGATGGTTCAGGCCCAGACGATTTATCCCGAGCTGGTGTGGTATACCGCGGAAGACGGCGTGACCGTCAGTCAGTATATCCCCTCGGAAGCGGAAGTGACCCTCCCAGGCGGAAAAGTCCGCCTGGAGCAGGCTATTCACATGAAGAATTACGGGGAACAGGTGCTCTTTGATGACCAGGCCGGCGGAAGGGTCTCCCGCTGGAGCCTGCGTTTCACCGTCCGTTCCGAAACTGAGGAAGCCTGGTCGCTGCGCCTTCGCGTTCCCGGATGGTGCGCCGGGGAGCCGGTGGTCAGTCTGAACGGGAAGCCCATAACACCGGAAAAGCGCAACTGTTATCTGGAAATTCGACGCGCGTGGGGCGCGGAAGACCAACTGGACGTGTTCTTCCCGAGCCAAATCGTCTTCGTACCGCTGGACGGTGCAGATGAACTGGTCTGCGCGATGGACGGGCCGATCGTCCTGGCCGGGCTGACGGAACACGATGCCGGGCTGCGTGGTGATCTCAGCCATCCGGAAAGCCTGCTTCTGCCCGATCAGGCACATACCTACGGCGCCTTTGTCTGGACGCAGAACGAATATCTGACCCGGGGGCAGGACAGCAACTTCCGGATGGTTCCGCTGTACGAAGTGCAGGATGAACCCTATACAGTGTATTTTACGAGAAAAGCATGATCAATGGAGGGGATGTGAAAGACGGTGCAGATCTACCATGCGAATATCGTCTGGTCCGAAAACCGAGACAAATTTGCTGTCCGCAGGGACAGCTATATTGCCGTAGAAAACGGCATAGTGGAAGGAATCTACGGGAAACTGCCGGAGAAATATACCGGTGCGCCGCTGACAGACTACGGTAACAATGTGATGATCCCCGCGTTCTCGGACCTGCACGTCCACGCGCCGCAGTATCCGCAGCGGGGCCTGGGCATGGATCTTCTGCTCTCGGACTGGCTGAACACCTATACCTTCCCCCAGGAGGCGCGCTGCGCGGATCCCGAATACGCCGATGCGGTATACGAAGCCTTCCTGAAAAGCCTGATCGAAAACGGCACCTTCCACGCCTGCGTGTACGGAACGATCCACCGGGAAGCAACATCCGGGCTGCTGGAGAAAATGGAAGCACTGAACCTCCGCGCCTATGTGGGCAAGGTCAACATGGATATCCAGTCCCCGGAATACCTGTGCGAAACCATGGAGGAATCCCTGCGGGAAACGGAGATCTTTCTGGAAACATACGCCGGAAACCAATACGCGAAGCCGATCATCACCCCGCGGTTCGCCCCAACCTGCAGTTTTGAACTGCTGAAAGGATTAGGCAGGCTCGGAAAGAAGTATCAGGCCGGCATGCAGACGCACCTGGTAGAATCCAGATGGGAGGCTGCCGAATCCGTTCGCCTGAATCCGGAATGCTCCTGTGATACACAGATCTACGAAAAAGCCGGCCTGCTGGAAAACGGGCCGGTCATCGCAGCACACTTCATCTTCCCAAGCGATGAAGATATCCGGTTATTAAAGAAATGCAGCGGGTACGCGGTTCAGTGCCCGGACGCCACGGTGAACGTAATTGCGGGAATTATGCAGACTGCGTCGCTGGCGGATCAGGGCATCAGGCTTGCGCTCGGCAGCGACATCGCCGGCGGGCACCTGCCGGGGATCTACACACAGGCTTCCCGCTCCGTGCAGCTTTCCAAGCTGAAGGCATTCTATGAGCCGGAAGCAAACCGGGCCATTCCGTTCGAAAACGCGTTCTTCATGGCAACCAAAGAAGGCGGCGCGCTGTTCGGAAAGGTCGGCAGCCTGGAACCCGGTTATGAATTCGACGCGCTGGTGATCCGCGATTTCTCGGATCCCTTCCGGGAAATCAGGCCGGAGGAAACCGTGGAGCGGTTCTGCTATACCGGCAATCCGGCGGACATCCTGGCCGGGTTCATCCATGGAAAAGCCGTGATCTGATCCGCTTATTCCTCGCGGTGGTCGAACACGCGGCGGGTCTTCTTTTCGGATCTGGGCAGCGTGTTCAGGGCAATTACGGCAACCTTCGGCGTCACGTTCAGTCTGGACTTGAAGAGCTGCCTGATCGTTTCTCCTGTGGCATTGAAATCCACCCGGCCTTCCGCTTCCACGGTGACCATGATGATATCCCGGTTGTTGGCGTCGTCATGGGCGATATCGATTTTGTATTCGCTGCTGACGCCATCCACCATGCCGAGGATTTCCTCCACCTGGCTGGGGAACATATTGACCCCGTGGACCTTGAACATATCGTCGCTCCGACCCTTGATGATGTCCAGGCGGGGGTATTTCCGGCCGCAGCGGCACTCCCCGGGCAGGATCCTCGAAAGATCATGGGTCCGGAAACGGATCAGCGGTGCGCCTTCCTTGACGAGAGTTGTGATGACGATCTCACCCTCCTCGCCGTCCGGAAGCACCTCGCCCGTCTGCGGGTCAATGATCTCCGTATAGAGATAATCGTCGAAGATATGCATACCATACTCACCCAGGCAGTTGATGCCGATGCCGGGTCCGTAGATCTCCGTAAGGCCGTAGATATCGTACAGTTCGATCCCGAGAGCCTCGCCGATATACTTCCGTTTGGCCTCGCTCCAGCGTTCGGAGCCGATGACGCCTTTCTTCAGTTTAATCTTATCCTTCAGGCCGCGCCGGTTGATTTCCTCCGCCAGCAGCAGCGCATAGGAAGAGGTGGCGCAGATGACCGTGGACTCCAGATCAATCATCATCTGCAGCTGCTTGTCCGTGTTGCCGGGACCCATGGGGATCGCCATGGCGCCCAGTTTCTCACAGCCGACCTGGAAGCCGATGCCGGCCGTCCACAGGCCGTAACCGGGTGTGATCTGGATACGGTCTTTTTTCGTGATACCGGCAATCTCATAGCAGCGGGCAAACATCGTGGCCCAGTCATCCACATCCTTTGCGGTATAAGGAATGATGACCGGTTTCCCCGTGGTACCGGAGGAAGAATGGATCCGCACGACCTCCTCATCCGGAACCGCCTGTATGCCCAGGGGATAGGCATTGCGCAGGTCCGCCTTGTCAGTGAAGGGGATCTTCAGGAAATCCTCGGGGCTGCTGACGCCGGTAATTCCCGCCTTTTGATACACTTTGCTGTAATAGTTCCCGCTGGCCAGAATCCGTTTGATCTGTTTGTCCACCAATGCCAGCTGCGCATCGTTGATCTTCATGTCATCTTTCTCCTTTCAGGTTTGCATTCGCCTGTCCGGCGATTTCAATCCCGGCGTTGAACGCCCGGATGTTCACATCCAGGAACCTGGCCGGTACATTTTTTTCAATCTGTTTCAGCAGGGTTTCCCTGCTCAGGCCCAGATGACCGGAACCGGCCGCCACCCCGAGCATAATGATGTTGAAGAACTTCGAGGACCCAAAGGGTGCGCACACTTCTTCCGCATTGACAAAGATACAGTCACACTTTTTTCCAAGATACGCCGTCATTTCGCTGCCGTCGTACCCGGTGCCCTTCAGGCTCTCGGTCACCGGCTTCACAGCAGCGGTATTCACCACGGCGGTCCCGCCCCTGCGGAGGTACCGCAGGTTCCGGACAGCCTCCCCCGGCTCGAAAGCCAGGATCATATCCGCTGCCCCGAAGGGAATCATGGGAGAGTATGCCTCCCCGCCGATGCGCACATGGCTGGTTACAGAGCCGCCGCGCTGCGCCATGCCGATGGTTTCGGCGGAATGCACGGGGCTTCCCTCGTCCATGGCCGCCGCAGCGATGATCCGGGAAGCCAGCACAGTGCCCTGGCCGCCGACACCGCAGACCAGGATATCCTTGTTCATGTTTCTCCCTCCTTCCCGATCGCCTTGACCGGACACACGCAGCCACACAGTCCGCAGCCCGTACACAGGTTCCGGTCAACGGTCACCTGTCCGTCTGAAACGATCAGTGCCGGGCAGCCGATCTCCCGGATACACTTTTTGCAATTTACGCATTTGCCCGCGTCGATCGCACACTTGCCTTCCGGCTTGGTCAGCGCGACACAGGGCGAACGGAAGACGATCGCGCAGACTCCCTTCTCCCCGGCGCATTCCCGGACCGCCCGTACGCTCTCCTCCAGGTTCAGCGGATCCACGGTGAGAACCTTTTTCACCCCGATCCCTTCCAGCACCTTTTCAATGCTGACCTTCTCCACCACATTGCCCATCATGTTCCGGCCCGTTCCCGGATGCGGCTGGTGACCGGTCATGGCAGTGGTGGAATTGTCCAGCACGCAGAGGATGATATCCGCCTCGTTATAGACCGCGTTCACGACACCGGTCATGCCGGAAGCAAAGAAGGTGGAATCCCCCACGAAGGCAAAGCATACCGTGTCCGGATTCATGTGGCTCAGCCCCTGGGCCATGGTGATCCCCGCCCCCATACACAGGCAGGTGTCCACCATATCCAGCGGCATGGCGTTGCCCAGTGTGTAGCATCCGATATCGCCGCAGAAGACAGCCTTCTTCCCCTTCATCGCCTGCTTGACGGCATAGAAGGACGCCCGGTGGGGACAGCCCGCACACAGTACCGGCGGGCGGACCGGCAGCGCCGGCGCGTCAGACAGGTCCGTCTGCTCCCTGCCGGTCCGGATTCCAAGGAACCGGTCCAGGATCCCGGAGCACAGTTCCACGCTGTTCTCGCCGTTATGAGGCACGGAACCGTCCAGCTTTCCGGAAACCCGGAGGGGCAGATGATGCTTCCCGGCGGTTTTGAGGGTCTGCTCTTCGATATACGGGCTGAGTTCCTCCACGCACAGGACTTCCTCTACACCGTTGAGTGCTTTCAGAATAAATTCCTCCGGGAAGGGGAAGGCGGTGGCAACCCGGATCAACCGGATATCGTCACGACCCTTCAGGCATTCCTTCACATAGGTATAGCTGACGCCGGAAGCAATGACCGCCTTTCCGGTTTCTTTTCCTTCAACCGTGTTGAAGCGGAAGGAAGAAAAGTCTTTGCCAATCTCTTCATTGCGTTTCTCGATCTTTCCGTGATTGAGATAAGACAGACGGGGGAAAATGACCCAGCGTGAGGGATCCCGCTCAAAGCCGTCGTATGCCCCCGGCGTGAAAGCATCCGGCGTCTCGATGGAAGCGTAGGCGTGACAGACCCGCGTGGTGGGCCTGAACAACACAGGTGTACTGTATTTCTCGGAATACTCAAAAGCCTCCCGGATCATCTCATAGGCTTCCTCCGGGGAGGAAGGATCGAAAACCGGGATCCGGCAGAAGTCCGCAAACCGGCGGGTGTCCTGCTCCGTCTGGGAAGAGATGGGACCGGGATCGTCCGCGCTGACGATGACCAGGCCGCCCTTCACGCCGATATACGCCACGGACATCAGGGGATCGGAAGCAACATTCAGCCCCATCTGTTTCATGGTCACCATGGCCCGGGCCCCGCTGTACGCGGCAGCCGCGGCAACCTCCAGGGCTGCCTTCTCGTTGACCGACCATTCCAGGTGGACGCCCTCATGCGGAACCTTTGACACCGTCTCAATAATTTCGGAGGACGGCGTTCCCGGATAACCCGCCACCAGGCGAACGCCGGCGGAGAGTGCCCCCAGTGCGATGGCTCCGTTTCCCATTACATATCGTTTCATGTACTCACCTCGGGTTTTTCTGATTCACCATATCCAGTACTATATCATACTTCGGATCGTTCCGGCTGTTCATTTTCTGTCGTCCCGTCCGATCCTCGCAAAAAAGAAGGCCGTCGGGCAAAACGCCCGACAGTCTCCATATGGTTTTCGCTAAACCGCAGGTCTGTCCGTGCCTCACCGGGTCAGGAAGTCCAGCATCCGCTCCTTATAGTCCGGCGCCAGATCATATACCGCGTGTCCGTAACCGTCGTACATATACAGTTCACAGTCAGCCCGGCCTTTGAGCTGCTCCGCGATCTTTCCGGACGCTTCTCCGCCCAGCACATGATCGTCCAGGGAGCCGATCACCAGCACAGGGCATGAAATCTTTCCCAGCTGATCCGTGACGTCAAAGCCGCGTATCCCCTCCGCCAGAATCACAAAACGGCTGAGATCTTCTTCCGTTACGCCTCTGGCGCTTTCGGTCAGCAGCACTTTCGCCTGCTCAAACACCTGCTGCGGATAGATTGCTTCCCCGAAAACCAGATACAGGTCTTCCGTCCTGCCGGCCTTTGCCAGCTGAATCCATCCGTCAATCACCCGGAACTGTTCGTCCGTGACATGAGAGGAGGTGGAGCCGAGAATCAGTCTGCTGACCAGGTCCGGCTGTTCAATCGCAATGCACATGGCGATCATACCGCCCTGGGACGCGCCGAACAGGCAGACCCTGTCAAAGCCCAGCGCCCGGATTGCCGCTGCCGTATCCCGCGCGATATCCCGGTTGGTATACACCGGGGGCAGTTCCTTCCGCCGGTCGAACACATAAACCGTAAACCGATCTTCGAAGGAAGCGTATGCCGGCGCCACGGTATCCGCGAATTTCATGACGCTTTCCACGCTGAGTCCGGGCAGGATCACGAGCGTCTGATCCCCGTGGCCGAAGCGGAAATAATCCATCGTGAAATCATCTGCCGCCACCGTTTCAATCCTGATCTTTCCGGTCATCTTCTGCTTCTCCTCCGCCCGGGCAGCCGCACCGATAACACACACAAGCACGACAGTAAGGATAAAAGGATGATCCGCCTTCTCATGCGGCAAGGGGCTTCTTCACTTTGTGATACGCGTAAACATACACACCGAACAGCACCGCCGCGAACACGATACCGGCCGGATACGCGATGGAAGAAGACAGTCTGAAGCCCTCGCTGGCCATCAGGATATAGGTCAGGCTGACGGCGGACATGAACGTCGCCGGCAGGGCCGTGATCAGGGTTCCGTATTTCCTAGTTCCGGTTTTCACCAGATAGGCGGTTGCCACCCACAGGGAAATCATCGCCAGGGTCTGGTTGCTCCAGGAGAAGTAGCGCCACAGGACGTTGAAATCCAGCTGGGTCAGGACCGCGCCGACGGCGAGCAGCGGCAGTGTGATAATCAGCCGGTTCCGGATCTTCTTCTGGTCCAGGCCGGTAATTTCAGCCACGATCAGCCGCGCGCTGCGGAAGGCCGTGTCTCCGGAGGTAATGGGGCAAACCACCACGCCGATCACTGCCAGGACGCTTCCCACAGTGCCCAGCATGGTTTTTGAAATCTCATAAACTGTTCCGGACTGCTTAAGATTGGTGAGCGCGTCGTTCAGCATCTGCGTTGTGCCATAGAAGGCCACACCGGCAGCCGCCCAGATCAGGGCAATCACGGCTTCCGCAATCATTGCGCCGTAGAAGATGCTGCGTCCCTGCTTTTCATGTGTGATGCACTTGGCAACCATCGGAGACTGGGTCGCGTGGAACCCGGAGATCGCGCCGCAGGCCACCGTGATGAACATAAATGGCCAGATCGGCAGGCCCTGGGGATGCAGATCCTCCAGGGTAAGCTCCGGAATCTTATATCCACCGAACAGCGTGCCGCCCAGCACGCTCACCGCCATGACAATCAGGATCACGCCGAAAACGGGATACAGCTTACCGATCACCTTGTCGATCGGCAGCAGTGTTGCCAGTACATAATACAGTAAAATAATGACAATCCAGAATTTTATATCCAGGAAAATCGGAGCAACATAGGAATTCATGTTTTCAAACAACGTGACAATCAGCGCCGCCGGGCTGTTTACGAACACCGTGCCCGTCAGCACCAGCAGGACGATGGAGAAGATCCGCATGACCCACCGGGCCGCATTGCCCAGATAGATTCCGCTCAGCTCCGCGATGGAACTTCCGCCGTGGCGGCTGGAGATCATGCCGCTCATAAAGTCATGCACCGCGCCGCCGAGGATCGAACCGAATACAATCCACAGGAAGACCACCGGGCCGAAGCAGGCGCCCATGAGCGCGCCGAAGATCGGACCGGTGCCAGCAATGTTCAGCAGCTGAACCAGGAAAGCCCTCCAGGGCTTCATAGGCACGCAGTCCACGCCGTCGTTAATCGCAATGGCCGGCGTCTGCCGGTCATCCGGCGCAAAAACCTTTTCCACTACCCGGCTGTAAACCAGGTACCCGACCAGAAGAACAGCAAGGGAGATAATCAGTGAAATCATGCAAATTCTCCTTCCGAGACACATTTTGCGAAAAGCACGATTTTCATGTCAGGCCTTTCCGAACGATAATAATACTTCACAAGACTGAAAAAATCAAAAGATTTTTTGCTCCCGTCACGTTTTCGGAACAATGCAGAATACATTGGACTGGAAATCGCCCTGTACGCGCAGGGAAGCATCGTAGCCGGTGCCGGTAAACCGTTTGCCGAGCGGAATCCCCGACTGCAGCGCCGCGCCGGAGCATTCCGCGGAGAACCCGCCGTCCCGCATCTGATAATGGCGGTCGGCAAGGCGTATAATCGTTCCTTCGGTATCCAGCGGAACAGGCGTGGCAAACCTGAGCAGGCTTCCGTAAGCCCCTACCCGCAGCAGCTGAGACCGTGCCTCCACATGCCATGTCCTGTCCGGATCAAGACCGTTCACCCGGAGCCACTCGATTTCGGGCCCCGCGGGAATCAGCTTATGGAACAGCCCGCAGAACGTCTTCTCCCCGTCTGACACCTGCCAGCACAGGGTCCCTTCCTCCGTGCCGTTCCGGCTGAAACGCCCGAACTGGAACGTCTTCCGATGCTGCTTATAATACGCAATGGTTTCCTTCAGTTCCGCTTCATCCACCGGTTTCATGCTGTCGAGGTCAAACTCCACGCCGAAGTCCCCGAAGAAAGCTACGTTGGACCGGGTGGACATGGGCGTGGCCCGGAGCGTCACGCCGTGGGGCGCGGCAGAAACATGCGCACCGATGGTACTCTGGGGATAAAGATAATACAATCCGTTCTGGATATCCAGGCGTTCGACGGGATCGGTATCATCCGACGCCCAGATCTGCGGGGAAAAGCAAAGCATGCCAAGGTCAAACCGGTTTCCGCCGGACGCGCAGCTTTCCAGAAGAATCCGTGGACGCGAATCGAAAATCCGGTGGAGTACATCGTAAAGCCCGAGGATATATTCATAGGCTTTGTTCCCGCTGACCGGGGAATTCCGGTTCATGTCCCATTTCACATATTGGATGTCCGCTTTGTCCAGGATCGCGGACACGGATTCGACAATATAGTCCCGCACTTCCGGCTTTGTCAGGTCCAGCAGGAGCTCATTCCGGGCGTAAAAAGGACCTGTTCCGGGGGAAGAGAGCACCCAGTCCGGATGCTGCCGGAAGCAGTCGGAATCCGGATTCACCGCTTCCGGCTCAAACCAGAGGCCGAACTGCATGCCGAGATCGTGAATCTTTTTCGAAAGCCCTTCGAGGCCGTTCGGCAGTTTCCGCCTGTTGACGCTGTAGTCTCCCAGGCCCGCTTGATCGTTGTCCCGTTCCCCGAACCAGCCGTCGTCAAGCACAAAGAGCTCGCAGCCGATCTTCTTTGCCTTTTTAGCCAGGGACAGGAGCTTGCCCTCATTAAACTTAAACATGCATCCTTCCCAGTTGTTATACAGCACCGGGCGTTCCTGATATCTCCAGGCCTCGGGAATGACGGATTCATTCACAAAGCGGTGCATGTTTTCCATCAGGCCGTTATATCCGCGGCCGGACCAGGCCGCAACGGCCTCCGGCGTTTCAATCCGGCCCCCGGGAAGCAGGTCCAGGCAAAGCCCGTCCGGGCTGATTCCCTGCAATACTCTGGTAAACCCGACGGAGGAACGCTGGACAGAGGAATAGTGGTTTCCCGACCAGAGCAGATTGAACCCGTATACTTCGCCGGCGTCGTCTGAAACGCCGGGCCGGGAAAGGAGAAAACCCGGATTATGCCGGTTGGAGGAGAAACCGCCAGCGCTCCCGTTGGCCACCCGGGACCGGGTGACGGGAACAGTGTGGATGTGCGCCTCCCGGATCCATCCCCCGTCAAAGGTGCTGACCATGAAGCTGCCCTGCAGATCGGCGCACGCGCTCATCAGCTTCATGACTTTGAGCGGCTTGTCCGACCGGTTGATCAGCACCGCCTGCCGGACCAGCGCCGTTTCGAACAGGGAAAACCGGAGCTCCAGGGTCAGGCCTTCCAGAAGCCTGTTCGAGGAGGTGAAAACCAGCTTTACCGTCTCCTGCGCACCCCGGGCGTGCGGGAGCACGGCGTCATATTCTTCCGTATTGACCTCACCTGCGGAAGACCAGACGAAGTCCGGGCAGATCTCCGTACCTTCATACAGCAGCCCAACCGGCGTCTCCCGGTAATCTCCGGTTCCGCGCTCCGACCAGGCCAGCGGAAGTTCATCCAGGCAGGACCGTGTATCCCCCTCACGATAAAGCACGCCCGGCTCCCAGCCCAGCACGGTCTCACAGCAGAGCGCCTCACAGTCGTCCTCGCTCAGGGGTGCCCCGAGATGAAGAAGTTGTGCTTTCCCGTAAGCAATCTTCAGCATGCAGCAAACAGCTCCGTTGCCGATATAAAAGTATTGCCCACCGCTCTTCTTAATCTGTCTGATCATGCCGCTCCCCCATACTTATCAATGTTTCCGTGGTTGGTTCCCCCAAAGAATGCCGGCTCACTTATTCGTCATTTCGGATCTCCCGCCCGTGCGTTTTAACGTTCCGCAGCGTAAATGCCCGCGGCACGATTGGCCTCAGCCTCGGCAACCAGCGCATCGTAATCCGCGAGATTGTAGCTCACATCATACGGTGTCACCAGCAGTCCTTCGTTGATATAGGCGATGATCTCCGCCCTGCGCGGGTCATCCTTTGACAAATCGACTCCGGTAATCCGCCAGTTGTGATCCGTTTCCGGTGCCACCGGTGAACACGTGCGGAAATATTCCACAATCATGCCCCGGATGGAATTGGAAGACTCCCAGTCACGCTTGCCCGCCGCAAGGTTTTTCGCTTTGATAGAGGCACTATAACGGAAATTATTAACCGCCAGCTTCAGCACCTGGTCGTCCTGCAGCGGTTCCCCTTTGAACATTACGTTCTCAATACGCTCCCCTTTGGGTTTGGAGAGGTTGATCTCATACTCAACCCCGCCGAACATATCATGCAGGTAGCCCGGGTATTCCGGATCAAAGGAAATGTTGATATCGCCCGGCTGCTGCGTTTTGCCCTTATATTCCAGGCATAGCATGGTCAGATCATCAAACTGTTCCGCGTCTCTCACAAAATCATCCACATTGTCATCTATGATTAATATGAACAGCAACAATCCCACATTATAAAAGATTATACATCATCCGGAACAGAAAAGCACCTTCTTTTGCACTGTTTTTCACCAAAAACAGTCGAAATCAACGTCACTCACATGTAATTCCGGCGCTTGATGATTGCCGCAGTTCAGTGTATAGTATCTGTAATTCGATTTCAATGTGATTGTCACATGTGAAGAATAAACCCGAAGGCAGTGAATCCATTATGATCAGCAAACCGGGAAAAGCAGCAGTCACGCATGATGGGCAGGTACAAAGGGCGGCCCCGTCTGCCCTGACAAACGTGTCCTGGATGGAAGCCAGGGATTTGCTGCTTGATCATGCTTCCCCCGTGGAAACCGAATCCGTTCCCCTGGCCGCCTGCGCCGGGTGCGTACTGGCCTTTGATCTGCAGGCCGGTTCGGATGTTCCACCGTTTGACCGGTCCGCCTATGACGGGTATGCCCTGCGGTCCGCCGATGTGGCGCAGGCTTCGCCGGAACACCCGGTCACACTCTCTGTGACCGAAACAATCCCGGCCGGAAAGGTTGCCGCCCTTCCCGTCACCCCGGGGCACGCGGCGCACCTGATGACCGGAGCAACGATTCCCGACGGTGCGGACTGCGTCATCATGTTTGAAAAAACGCGCTTCACGGAAACAAGCGTTACCCTCTCCGAACCGCTCAGTCCCGGGGATAATATCGTCAGACGCGGTGAGGATGTCAGGGCGGGAAGCCTGCTGGCCCCGTGCGGCACATGCATCGACGCGGGACTGGCGGGGACGCTGGCCGCCCAGGGAGTCGAGCAGGTCCGGGTTTACCGGAAACCCGTAATCGGCCTGATTTCCACCGGCAGCGAGGTGACGGAGGTCGGAAAACCGCTGGAAGCCGGGAATATATATAATGCCAACCGTGCCAGCCTGACCGCGCTGATGGAGCAGGAGGGCTGCCGCGTCCGCTACCTGGGCCTGGCCGGAGATGAAGCCGCCGCCATCAGCGAACTGATTACGCAGGGCATCCGGGAATGCGACGCCGTTATCCTGACCGGCGGCGTCTCGGTCGGCGACTGGGATGTGACCCCCGAGGCTATGACCCGCTCCGGCGTCACGCTGCTGGTGCGCGGGGTATCCATGAAACCGGGAATGGCCTGTGCCTACGGAACAGCCGGAGGCAGGCCGGTGATCGGCCTTTCCGGCAATCCGGCCTCAGCCGTGACCAATTTCTGTGCCTGTGTCCTTCCGGCGGTCCGCAGGCTCTGCGGCAGGAAGGATGTCCTTCCGCAGCCTGTCATGGCTTCGCTGATCCGCGGTTTCCGCAAGGCAAGCCCTGCCGACCGCTTCCTGCGGGGGCAGCTGATGCTCGAGGACGGTACCGTTCGGTTTGCCGCCGCGCCGGATCAGGGTAATGTAGTCCTTTCCGGCACCATCGGCTGCCGTGCCTTCCTGCTGATTCCGGCCGGCAGTCAGCCTCTCACCGCAGGCGCAGCCCTTTCAGGTTTTTTGATTTGAGGTGATCATCCATGAAAAAAGTTCGGGTAGAAGATGCTGTCGGCATGACCCTGTGCCATGATCTGACGGAAATGCGGGACGGCTTCAAAGGTGCCGCGTTCCGGCGCGGCCACGTCATCACCCCGGAGGACATTCCTCATATGCTGGATATCGGCAAGCGCACTGTGTTCGTCTGGGAGGAAAGCGCCGGAGAAATCCATGAGGAGGATGCTGCGCTGCGGATGGCCGCGATGGCGCCCGTTCCCGGTGCACATTACACCGATCCCGCCGAGGGTAAAGTGCTCCTGCTCTCCGACGCGCCGGGTATGTTCCGGGTCGATACGGATCTGCTGCGGACCATCAATGCCATCGGCGATCTGACCATCTCGACCCTTCCGGATCATTATCCGGTCAGGCCGGGGATGCGGCTGGCCTCCATGCGGATCGTCCCCCTGGTAACGCTGGAAGCGCAGATTCGGGAGGCCGAAGCCCTCTGCACAGGCAAAAAGCTGCTGGACCTGCTGCCCTACCGGCCGCTGACAGCGGGGATCATCATCACGGGCAGCGAGATCTTTCACGGCCGTATCCAGGACAAATTCGAGGCTGTCGCCCGGAAAAAGCTCTCCGCTTATCCCGGCACGGTTCTCGGCGTCATGGTCTGCGATGATGAGCCGGACATGCTGACCGGAGCCGCCCGCGATTTGCTGGATCAGGGCGCGGATTTCCTGATTTTCTCCGGCGGCATGTCGGTGGACCCGGACGACGTGACGCCCGCCGCCATCCGCCGCCTGGGCTGTGACGTGATCAGCCACGGGGTTCCCAGCCAGCCGGGCAACATGACCCTGGTGGCGTATCTGGGTGATATCCCTGTGCTGGGGGTACCGGGCGCGGCAATCAGCCTGCCTACCACCATCTTCGACGTCATGCTCCCCCAGATCTATGCGGGAGTCCGGTTCACCAGAGAAGACCTGATCGCCCTGGGGGACGGCGGCCTGTGCCAGCTGTGTCCCGCGTGTCATTTCCCCAACTGTACTTTCGGCAGGTATTAGACAATGATCGACAGATACGGACGCGATATATATTATCTGCGCCTCTCGGTGACGGAGCTGTGCAATCTGCGCTGCCGCTACTGCATGCCTGCGGAAGGCGTCTGCAAACTGCGGCATGATGAAATGCTCACGGAAGACGAGATCATCCGCGCGGTACGGGCGGCAGCTTCCCTGGGGATGTATAAGGTGCGCATCACCGGCGGGGAGCCGCTGGTCAAGCCGAACATCCTTTCCATCTGCCGCCGCGTGGCTGAGGTTGACGGGGTTACAGAAACCGTCATGACCACCAACGCAACCCGCCTGGCGGCATTAGCCCGCCCACTGCGGGAAGCGGGCATCGGGCGGGTGAATATCAGCCTTGATACCCTGAACGCGGAAAAATACGCCTTCATGACCCGGGGCGGAACGCTGGCGGATGCGACGAACGGGATCGAAGCTGCCCTGGAGGCCGGATTTGAGAAGGTGAAAATCAACGCGGTGCTGATCGGCGGCTTCAATGATGACGAAATTCCTGCCCTGTCGGCCCTGACCCTGCGCTGGCCGGTGGACATGCGCTTCATTGAGCTGATGCCCATGCCCGGAGATACCCTGTTCGGCGAGCAGGCTTATATCCCCGTCAGCCGGGTGCTGGAAATCCTGCCGGAGGCAGTTCCCGCGGCAGTTCATGATGGGGTGGCGCGGATGTACCGCCTGCCCGGCGGTCTGGGCAATATCGGCCTGATCAGCCCGCTGTCCAACCATTTCTGCGGGAACTGTAACCGTCTGCGCCTGACGGCGGACGGCCATCTGAAGCCCTGCCTGCACTCCCGGGAGGAAATCTGCATCAGGGGCATGAATGAGGAGCAGATGGCGGAGGCAATCCGTCAGGCCGCGTTCCTGAAACCACAGCAGCACGATCCCCTCTCCCGGAGCGCGCGCAGCCACGCCGCCCGGCCCATGAACCAGATCGGAGGATAGCGCATGGCAACACCGGTAATTGGGTTTTCCGCTTATTCAGGCACCGGCAAAACCACTGCCATGGAAAGCCTGGTCCGCCTGCTGACGGAGCGCGGCGTCCGTGTCGGCGTCGTGAAACATGACTGCCACGGGTTTGAAATAGATCATCCCGGAAAGGATTCCTTCCGGCATGCCCAAGCCGGGGCGACGGCAGTGGTGATCACCTCGTCCGAAAAAACCGCGGAAATCCGGCAGCGGGCTGAAAGTCTTGAAGACTGCCTCCGTCGGATCGGGGACGTGGACCTGATCCTGGTGGAAGGTTTTAAACATGCAGATATCCCCCGCATCGGCCTGTGCCGAAAAGCTTCCGGAAAAGGCTTCACCGAACCGCCGGACCGGTTTGCCGCCGTCATTACAGACGATGAAACGGTTCAGACGTCCGTGCCGCGGTTCAGTTTTGAAGATACCGCCGGACTGGCGGATTTTATCCTGAAGGAGATGCTGAACATGCCCGACAGGGATTTCACCCATTTTAACGATCAGGGACGCGCACGCATGGTGAATGTCGGAGACAAGGAACCCACCCGCCGCACGGCGGTCGCCGCCGGCCGCGTGCTGGTCAGCCGGGAAACCTTTGCGCTGATCCGCTCCGGTGGTATGAAAAAAGGCGACGTCCTGACCGTCGCCCAGATTGCCGGAATCATGGCGGCAAAGCATACGCCGGACTGGATTCCCATGTGTCATCCGGTTCCCCTCACCGGGATCGATCTCAGGCTGTGGCTGGACGAAGAGCGCCTGTCCGTTGAAATCGAAGCAACCGCCCGCTGCGACGGGAAAACAGGCGTGGAAATGGAAGCCCTGACAGCGGTCAGCGGAGCAGCCCTGACGGTATATGATATGTGCAAAGCCGTCCAGCGGGACATGGTAATCGACGGGATCTGCCTGCTGAGCAAAACGGGCGGCGTTCACGGAGACTATTACAGGGAGGAAACCTGAATGAGCGATACACTTTATACCGCTGCCGTCATCACGGTCAGCGACAAAGGATTCCGCGGCGAGCGGGAGGATACCAGCGGCCCCGCCCTGTGCGAAATGCTGCGGTCTCAGGGGTGGCAGATCATTCATACCGCCGTCGTTCCGGATGAAAAGGATTTGATCTGCCGGGAACTGACCGACTGCACGGATCACCGGCAGGCCACGCTGGTGCTGACCACCGGCGGCACCGGTTTCTCCCCGCGGGATATCACGCCCGAAGCCACCCTCTCCGTGGTGGAACGGGTATGCCCCGGCATTCCGGAAGCCATGCGAGCGGAAAGTATGAAAATTACGCCCCACGGCTGCCTGTCCCGGGAAACAGCCGGCATCCGGGGACGCACACTGATCATCAACCTTCCGGGCAGCAAAAAAGCCAGCTGTGAAAACCTGTCGGCCGTCCTGAAGCCGATCCGCCACGGCGTGGAAATGCTGCAGTCCGCCGGTTCCGCCGACTGCGCCGCGCCGGAAGGCGTGATGCCGCCGGCAAATGAAAGGCCTTCCGTCGATACCTGGCTCAGGGAAGCAAAAGCGCATCCGGACTCGGATAAAGTCGGCATGTATCTGACCCATAACGGCATCGTGCGGAGCACGGCCCGCAAAGCCGTACGCGGAAACGACCATTCTGCCGGCCAGGTCACCGGCATGGACTTTTCCTGTGACCGGGAAAAGGTTCAGGCGGCCGTTGCCGAAGCGCAGGCCATGGAAGGTGTGTATTATGTCCGTGTCTGGGTCAACGAGGGCCTGCTCCGGGTGGGGGATGATATTATGCTCGTCCTCATCGGGGCGGACATCCGGCCGCATGCCGTCGACGCGCTGCAGGCGCTGGTCGGCAAGCTGAAAAACGAATGCGTGACGGAGCGCGAAATCTTCTCGGAATAAAAAAATCCGGAATATTCCCGGTTATTCATTGCGGATCCGCTGGGTTTTGTGTAAAATAGGATCAGTAAGCTGTTCGTTCAGCATATAGCATATTAAGGAGGAACTATCAAATCATGAGTTACAAAGCGATCGTGATCATCCTGTCGGAAGTGAAGGCAAAGGGAGTAGAAGAGAAAAAGGAAGCTCCGGACGCGCTGATCCGGGCGATGCTCCCCGCGGAAGAATATGAAATTGAAACGCTGAACATGGCCGGCTGCCCGGCGGAAGAGCTGAAAAAGACGCTCATCGACCTCTGTGACAACAAAAAGGCGAACCTGATCCTGACGACAGGCGGTTCCGGCCTGACCAAGCGGGACAGCGCGCCGGAAGCCACCCAGGCGGTGCTCGAGCATCAGCTTCCCGGCATTGTCGAAGCCATCCGCGCCGAGTCCATGAAGCAGACGCCCAGAGGAATGCTGTACCGCGGCGTCAGCGGAACCCGGGGTGAAACGCTGATCGTGAACCTGCCCGGTAAATCATGGGCCGTCAAGGAATCCTTCGAAGTCATCTTCCCCGTGGTAACCCGCATCGTCGAATTCCTCGCCCAGGGCTGATCAGATCAGACCGTCAGAAAGACCTGATGCACCGGCGGAAAGCACTCAGCTTTCCGCCGGTTCTGTTTTCTCCATGGCAGCCAGCGTGCGGTATTCCTCGCAGCTGCGCATCAGTTCCTCATGTGTCCCCTCCGCCAGGATCCTGCCGTCCTGCATATAGAGGATCCGGTCGGCATTCATGATCGTGGAAAGCCGGTGTGCAATAATCACCACGGTCCGGTCCCGGCGCATATTGTCGATGGCCTGCTGGATCCGGGCCTGCGTCGTGTTGTCCAGGGCAGATGTCGCTTCATCAAAAAGAATAATTTTACTGTCCCGCAGCATGCTGCGCGCGATAGCCAGCCTCTGCCGCTGACCGCCGGACAGGTTGACCCCGCCCTCGCCAATGAGCGTGTCATATCCCTCCGGCATGTTCAGGATATCCTCGTCGATGCAGGCCAGTCGGCAGACTTCCTTCATTTCCTCGTCCGTCAAGTCCGGTTTGACCAGTTTCAGATTGTCCCATACGGACATCCGGAAGATATAGGGATTCTGAGTCACCACCGTCATGTTGGCGCGGACAGACTCCCGGGTCAGGTCCTGCAGATCAACCCCGTCAAAAAGAATGCGGCCGCCTGTCGGGTTATACAGCCGGGAAAGAAGGTTGAACGTTGTGCTTTTTCCGCAGCCGCTTCTTCCCACCAGACCGACCATCTCTCCGGGACGAACCGTAAAACACATATCATCCAGCACATTCCGGGTTTTCCTGCCCTTCGGATGATAGGAGAAAAACACATGGTCAAAGGTAATCTCTCCCCGCGGAGACGCCAGTTCCTGCGTTCCGAAATGTTCCTTGGGAAACTCGGGACTATTCAGCAGGGCATGTACGCGCTCGTTGGAAATATTGAAATCCGCGATGGAATCCATGAAATTGCCGATCACCTTGATAGCGTTGGGGCCCAGGTCCGCATAGTAGTTATAGATCACCAGCGCCGTTGAGGGGAGCAGTTTGCCGGTGGCAATCAGCCAGGACAGCAGGGCAATCAGGACAAATGTGCCGGCTTCTCCGAACTCCCACCGGAAAAGCTTGGCCCGCCAGGATCGCGCCTGCATGGTCAGGCGTTTTTTATTGGCGTCATTGATGTGTTCGTCCAGTTCTTCAATAAACCGCTCTTCGCTGTTCAGCAGCTTCACGTCCTTCGCGCCACGCACCATCTCCCCCACCAGGCCCGAGAAGCGTTCATTGGCAGACCGGTAAACCCGGTCATCCTTATACAGGCGCTTAGTACGCCACGCTTCCATCGCATACTGTGAACCCACGATGATGATGACGAACAGGGCCATCAGCGGATGGATCACAAAAAGGGCACACAGCACACCCACATAGTTCAGCACCTGCGTAATCATATCGGCGATATTCGTGAAGCCGGAAGCAATCCGCTGTGTATCCGTCGTAATTCGCTGTATAAACAGCCCGCTGCCCTTCTCGTCCATGCACTGGCTTTCCACCTGCATTGCGTTGACCACCAGGTCCTTCTCCAGCAGGGTCAGCGTTTCGCAATAGGCTTTGTTGTACCCCTGGTTTCCGAGTACAAGAAACAGATTGCGCAGCAACTGAACGACCAGCAGGGCCAGTGCGATCAGGAGCACGTGTTCCCCCTCGTCTTTGGTATAGGCGACAATGATCTTCGAACTGACAATCGGGGCCAGCACGCTCAGCCCGGCGCTGATCAACTGGCTGCATACGGAAAGCGCCAGTGTTTTACGGCTGTTGACCGTATACTTCCAGGAAAATTGGATGTTTTTCCATGTTGTGTTGTACAGCGTGAAAAGAAACCTGATCTGGTTCCGTTTTTGCTGATAGTTCCATTCAGGTGTATTCCTGAAGTTCTCCAGAAGCCGGTCCAGCATCTCATTTTCCCCGTCAAAGGGATTGAAGGATTCGCCGGCAACGGTCAGCAGGATTTTCAGGTTCCCGCGCCATTTCCGAAACCGGACCGAGAAGGGAGCTTCTTCCCCGAAACGTTCCTTGTATTTCAGCAGCAGTTCTTCAAGCGTAAGGCGAAAAGTCAGGACGAGTTTTTCCTCAATCCCTGCCCTCTCAGCTTCCGTTCCGGCCTTCCCGATGATCCGGGTAATATCGCTGTTTGTCAGTTTTCCGCTGTATTTCATGCGCCGTCCTTCGGCTCCTTCCCCGTTCTGCAAACCGTATCCGCTTTAGTTAATTCTGATGTGCATCACCGCACTCTCAGATTCTTAATTCTGAATTCTTCCTTCTCTCTCAGCTCAGCGTACTCTTCCGGCGTGTTGATATTGCTTAGCACTTCCATGCCGAATCCGCCGGCGCTGATATCCACATACTTCGTCCTGACCCGCGACAACAGTTCCATCAGGCGGTGCCTGTCCTCTGCAATCATCTGCTGCGCGGCGGGCAGCACTCTCCGGCTGTAAATCCCGCACATGGGATGAACCCGCTCCTCATCCCGAAACACCCAGGCATCCTCATCGACGCAGACAAATTCCGCCAGGTACTCAATCATCTCCCTGCGCACAAACGGCATGTCGTACGCGCAGATAAACACATTCTCCGTTTCCGCGTGACGCAGAGCCTGGCGGATACCCTCGACGGGGCCGAAATCCGGAATTTCATCAGGAACCGTCTTCAGGCCGTAATCGGGATACTCCGTTTTGATCACCGATGTGATGAATACCTCCCGGCATCCGGATAATTCCCGGATCAGATGTTCGATAAAAGTCTGCCGATTGAACACAAGCAGTGCTTTGTCCCGCCCCATGCGCGTGGAACGCCCGACCAGGATCGCCGCGGAAAGGTCCGTCTTTATATTCATACCGGTGTTCTCCTTCCGGATCATCAGCGGGTCTGGCACACCTGATGCAATCCTTACCCGATCACATAATCGGAATATTGTTTTCATCAAACAGCATCGCCAGGGCATGGTTCAGCTCATGCTTTACATAGCGGTAATCATGCTCGCTGCATTCAGCAATGATCTGGATTTTCACAACACTCTTGCCGGCGGAAAAAGCAAAAGATTCAATGCCCTTGTAATGCGGTCCGCTGACAATCTCAGGAATCTTCTTCCCGATTTCCGGCAGTCCTTTCAGCAGCATTGCCTCCATCTCTTTAATCTGCTCAAACGGAACGCTGAATTCAGCCGCATACCAGGAGTTCTTCCGCGTCTTGTTGACCACGTTGTTGATATCCCGGTTCCCGATGATTTTGATGTTGCCGCCCAGGCCTTCCAGTTTCGTCGTCCGAACGCCGATCTCCAGCACCCTGCCCCAGTATCCGTTGATTTCGATGATATCGCCAACCTGGAAATTGCCCTCGAAGATAATCGAGATGCCGGCCAGAATATCCGTCACCAGGTCCTTTGCGCCGAGGGAAATAGCAAAAGTCAGCAATCCGAGAGATGCAAGGAGCGTCGTCATGTCAATACCCATATACTGCAGCGCGAAGAACAGGAATACAATGGCCGCGATGTAGTTCGCCAGATTCAGCAGCAGCCTGCAGATCGTCTCCCCCCGGGTGCCGCTCAGGGTGCTGATGATCCGGATGATCAATTTCACCAGAATCAGCACCGCGATCACATGCAGCAGCAGGATCACGATACTGGTAACGGCAAAGAGATTGATGCCTCTCGCCCATTGTCCGGTAAGAATGTAGGTGAAAAGCGGCATCCTGGTTCTGCGAACAGGCGCAAACAGCAGCACCCCGGTCAAGAGCGCCCCGAAAGCGAGAATGATCTGCACTGCGATCAGGGCGTTGCGGATCGGCGTCCGGTCCCCGTAATCCGAGAACGCCGGCAGCCATCTCTTCGACGGATCCACGGACCATTTCCGCTTTCCGTTCGCCAGGTCAATCTCGTTTGTCATATCCTTAAGGTTGTCGCCGAGGACCGAATAAACCGTAAAATCCTTCTTGTATCCGTTCACCGCGTAAAGGGCCAGCACGGCCATGAACAGCATGGCAAACCCGGTGCAGATCAGGGCGTACACCGTCACATTGCTGTACATGCCGCTCTTTTCCGCCGCGCAGAAGTAGAGCTGCCCGTCATCCCCCGTCTGCGCTTCGCAGTAATACTGCACGCCGTTGATCGTCAGAAAGTCCATCAGGTCGTCGTGATGATAGGACGGCGGAATTCCTTCATGGACCGCGCTTTCCCCGATCATCTCCTTCCAGCTGGACGCCGTGATTTTCTGGCTCTGCGGATCCATGGAGAAGATCAGCATGGAATCCGTCGCAATCTCCGTCATGATATCGCTGGCGGTCTGCGGGTCGCTCTCGGCAATCAGTTTCGCCGGAACCGCCATCAGGATCGCCTGATAAGGCCCCTCCGCTTCGTCCTCCACGGTAATCCTGGCCCCGACCATCATACGGTCGATTCCACTCAGCGAATCGGTCTCCACGTCGTGGGAAATTACCGGGACCCCGGCGAGCAGCCGTCTGAAGTCATAGGAGGAATCGTATTGGTTCCTGCTCAGGGAAAGCCCTCTGTATTCGGAGTTCGTCACGATCTCCCTGCCGTCTTTGTCAAAGAGCATCAGATATTCCGTCCCGAGAATATCGCAATATACCTGAAACTGTTCGGACGTTTTCAGTTCCGGATGCTCGCTCAGCAGCTCCGCAATCGATTCGGTACACTTTTCATAGGTTTTGCGTCTTGACTCCTCGGCGGTGACTTTCTGGATTTCATATTCCCCGATCTTTCGCTGCAGCACGTCAATCGTGTCGCCCACCTGCTCATATTTGTCGTAGAGCCTGAACAGGCACTGGCTCAGGATCGCGGCTGCAAGCACCACGATCCCTCCGATGATCACAAAAGATCTTGAAACCCGCTTTACCCGCTTCGGGCTGAATTCGGCCTTCTGCCCGTCACTCAGCGTATGATTCCGGACAATCCACAGCACGGAGAGGAACCAAACCAGGAACACCGTGCAGATGAACAGGAATACAACCATCAGGAATCCTGTCTGCTCCGTCACCGCCCAATCAGTCTGCGCAAGCGGGAACAGGTATGCAATCGCCACGTGTAGCGCGTCGTTCTGCTGAATATACAGGCGATAGGAAACTTTCCCGAGCTCCAGCACGTTCGGAGCCTCCGGGTCGTATCCTGCTCCGCTGTTTTTCAACAGGTCCGCGATCTTTTTTTCCAGTTCGGCAACGTAAGGCTTCAGTTCACTGGAAGAATATTTGCAGTTCAGGCCCAGCTTTTCGATTTCCGAAATATCGAACAGGATAAAGTCGGCATTGTAGATTTCTTCAATCCCGGCCAGGCTGTCATAGATGTCGAACCGGCTCAGTTTCCGCAGTCTGTTTGCTTCTTCGTCTTCCCACTCGATATAGTAATACGGTCCTCTGATCTGGCTGTAATAAACCGAAAAGTGTCCTGAAGCGCCGCCGTCCGTCTCTTTTGATTCCCCATGTCCGGAGACGGCAATGCCGGACGGTTCGGTAAACATACCGGCGTCAAGCATCACATCCCCGGGGAAGCCGTCCGGCACGTCCACCTTTCCGCCCTCAACCCTAATCACCGCTCCGCTCTGCAGCATCAGCGGTTTCTCATCGTAGCCGCCGCCCGGGTGATTCCGGTAGGTTGCCGCCGTCAACTCGGTCTTCGCCTGATATGTCCTGTCCACGGATTCACTGGCCTGCCGGTAGAGATTCAGTGCTTTGTCGGCGGTCCTTTGGATCGCCCGGATGTCCGCCCGGTTTTCTTCGCTGTTTCTGGATTGATTGATTGCCTGATATGTTTGGAAAAGGAGGAACCCGAAAACCCCGGTGAGAATCAGGAGGATAACAATACTTCCGATGATCTTTCTCTTTAGATGTTTCATGCCGGATCTTCCTCCGTCCTTATGATTTTGATCTCAACCTTTTCCTGTTGGATGCGGAGGCCGCTCCGGTCCGATGCCGTCTTCCTGCAGTATTCAAGTGTCTTCAGAATCTTTTCCGCAATTTCCTCAACCAGGGGAATAAACCGAGGTTCCTTCGGCAGCACATGCAGGATGATCCGGTCCTCCCGCACCTCCACAGTCCGAATCGATTCATGTACCCCGAAATTGTCAATATCTTTCTGCTCTGTCAGCCCGGACAAATCAAACAGCAGTTCCGGATTTCTGTCCGAACCCATGTCGATTTCATCCGCCAGGCGCAGTACGGCAGCAAGATATGCCGTCCGGATGACACCGTCGGGCACCTGAAGATCCGGATAAGCCGCCGGTTCTAATAGATCCGTTTTCCTGTGACCCCGCGAAACCTGCACAATGGCGAAAACCAGATCCTCATCGGGGATCTCAAGCACATCCGCGTATTTCCGGATCAGGAAACCGCTGAAATCCTGATGATAATCCCGGATAAACTGTGCTTCATCCCTTTCCGGATGTTCCGCATGCCATCCGGGCCAATCCAGCTGATCGCGGAAAAACAGATAATCCTTCTCGCTGATACCCATCCCGATATCATGAAGATAGCAGCTCATGATCAGCACGTAGCATTCCTGCGGACTCAATTTCTCCGCCTGATCCCCCAGAATCCGGTTGCAGAATTCCAGCACATCCATGCTGTGCAGCACAGAGTGATCCGTAAAGAAGGGAAACCAGGTCTCATAGGATTTCAGCGTCTGCTTCAGCACCGTCACGCAGTCCGCCACCCGCCGGTGCAGGTCCGGTGCTTCCGTCCTCAGCCGTTTTTCAAGCAGGAAGTCGTTCCCCCGTCCCCCGCCGTTTTGCTTATTGCTTTCCACTCTCCACTCTCCACTCTTTACTCTTCACTCTTCACTCCAAAAAATCACTTATCACTGACAACGGTGAACGCATTCAGCAGCCCGGTCATGTCCAGGATCTCCAGAAAATACGGGCCTGCATGAATGATCTTCATGCATCCTCCCCGCTTTTCCATCGCCTGGTCTGTAGCGACCAGAACCCGGAGTCCGGCGGAAGAAATATACTCCACTTTTGCCAGATCGAGAATGACTTCGTTCATCCCCTCGATCTGTGGAACCATCTGTTCGTCCAGTTCCGGGGCTGTCACCGAGTCAAGGCTACCTTCCGGCCTGACAGTCAGTGTCGTTCCGTCCTTTTCAAAATCAATAGTCATCATCCTGTTTCCCTTTCGGCTTCCGAATCATCGGTATGGATCGCTTTTCCATCGCAGCAGTGGATCCGTCTTTAGCAGTCATTTTCTCTCATTGATCAGATTATACCCCAAAGTTGCTGGTTTTACAATGAAAACACGCCTTTCCGTGCCGGGCACGGAAAAACGGCGCAGCCTTCACTGCGCCGTCCGTATATCGGGTGATCAATGGATCAGACAATGCCCTGTGCGTTCATCGCATCGACAACTTTCTCAAAGCCGGCAATGTTGGCACCGACCACATAGTTGCCCTCGAAGCCGTACTTCTTCGCGGCACTGTCGATGTTGTGGAAGATGTTGGCCATGATGACCTGCAGCTTCGCGTCGACCTCTTCGAAGGACCAGCTCAGCCGCTCGCTGTTCTGGGACATTTCCAGTGCGGAAGTCGCCACGCCGCCGGCGTTGGCAGCCTTGCCGGGCAGGAATACGACGCCGTTCGCCTGCAGGTAGTCGGTCGCTTCCTGGGTGGTGGGCATGTTCGCGCCTTCGGCCACAACCTTTACGCCGTTGGCGACCAGAGCCTTCGCGTCGTCCAGGTTCAGTTCGTTCTGGGTGGCGCAGGGCAGGGCGATGTCGGCCTTCACGGACCAGACGCCGCGGCCTTCATGATACTCAGCCTTGGGACGGTAGTTCTTGTACTCGCTCAGGCGGGCACGCTTGACTTCCTTGATCTCCTTGAGGGCGTCCAAGTCGATGCCTTCGGGATCGTAAACCCAGCCGGTGGAGTCGGAGCAGGTCACGGGCTTGCCGCCCAGCTGATAGGCCTTTTCGATGGCGTAGGTCGCCACGTTGCCGGCGCCGGAGACGATCACGGTCTTGCCCTGGATACTGTCACCCTTGCTCTTGAGCATTTCCTGGGTGATGTAGAGCAGGCCGTAGCCGGTTGCTTCCTTCCGGGCCAGAGAACCGCCGTAGCTCAGTCCCTTGCCGGTCAATACGCCTTCATAAACACCGCGGATCCGCTTGTACTGTCCGAACATGTAGCCGATCTCACGTGCGCCGGTGCCGATATCACCGGCGGGCACATCCGTATCCGCGCCGATGTATTTGCACAGCTCGGTCATAAAGCTCTGGCAGAAAGCCATCACTTCGCGATCGCTCTTGCCTTTGGGATCAAAGTCGCTGCCGCCCTTGCCGCCGCCGATGGGCAGGCCGGTCAGGCTATTCTTGAAGATCTGCTCGAAGCCCAGGAATTTGATGATGCCCAGGTTTACCGAGGGATGCAGCCGGATGCCGCCCTTGTACGGGCCGATGGCGCTGGAATACTGTACGCGGTAACCGGTGTTCACCTGCACCTGTCCTTTGTCGTCCACCCACGGCACGCGGAACTTCAGCTGCCGTTCCGGGTTAGTCAGCCGCTCCAGCAGGGCATCCTTGCGGAACTTTTCTTCATTGGCATCCACCACGGGACGCAGGGAGTTCAGCACTTCCTTCACAGCCTGATGGAACTCGGGCTCACTGGGGTTTTCCTTCACTACGCGTTCAATAACCTCATCAACATAAGACATGGACCGGATCCTCCTTTGGATTCAATATTAAAGAATAAGACGCCTTTAACACATGCTTGTTAAAGACGCCCTTGTCTTAACGGAAAAGAGTTTATTCCTGCAGGCCTGCTTTTGTCAATGCATCCTGTATACAATTTCCGTATTCTTTCTGTTTTTTGTCATTCACCCGTGCCGTACTGCCCGTCCATCCATACCGTCCGCTCCGCAATCCAGTTTTTGAGGTAGCGGAACGCATGGTCAAAACTCCCGCCGGCCTCGCGCACACTCGCGTCGCTGTTAATCCCCCAGCGGGCAAAGTTCATCGTGGCGGATGCCTCGATCTCCGCCCGGTATTCATCCAGGGGCTTCAGGCAGCCGCCGGTTGTTCCCTCCGTCTCCCCCAGCAGCACTGCTGCAGCCGGGCGGAAGCTTTCCTTCCAGATCCTGCGCACCTGTTTCATAAAGCTTTCATGACGGCTCAACAGCCACCAGAGGTTGCTCGTCCGCTGCGAAAGCACCACATGCCTTCCGCCGGAGGAATATCCCCGGTCTTTCATGTTCCCGAAGCTCAGGTCGTAATCCCAGGAAGGACCGGCGTAGATCAGCGGGTCAATCCGGTCGGAATCCTTGTACAGGAACTGGCTCCCGCCCACATAGTCGTAGTTCTTGCACCAATCCTCGATCAGAAACCGCTGGGCAAAGGATGTCGTATCCAGGTATTCTTCATAGCCTTTCCCGGTTTCCGGATGAACCCCGTCCTCCGCGATCAGGGCCTCCTGCATCTCCGTGATCCGCCGGGCCAGATACTCTGCCTGCGCCTTGCTCGGATATGTCGGTTCCTTGATCTGGATGCTCAGCCCTTTGGCTGTTCTGAACCCCGCGATGACGTAGTCCTTCATCCGGGGATACTTTTCAACTGTCGCGATATACCCTCCCGTGATATCCTCCGGATCCTTCAGCGCCGGATAACTCCTGATCAGCGGGAACTCCCCGTTCTTTTCGGTCACAATCGGACCCGGGTTCAGAGGTGCTTCGTTGACCTTTTCCGTTTCCTTTTCCAGGTTCCTGACCGGGATCCGTTCCTTCCCGATCTGGATCTTTTCCGTCATCAGGTAAAGGCCCTGGTACAGCCCATTGATCCAGACGTCCGCCGGCACACATTCCACGGCGTTCTTCAGGCCGATCTCCCGGCTCATGTCCAGTACGATCCGGTTTCGCAGCAAACTGATATCCGTCCAGTTGGCCAGCAGCACCCAGGTTTTCGCCTTCCCCATGCCGCTTAAAGAAGCCTTTTCGCTCAGCTTGAACTGATAAGGCTTCTTGAGATAGCGGAATGTGTTGTTTCCCCGGCCCTTCAGCTGTGTCAGCCCGCCGTCGTAGGTCACCGTGCCGTCCGCTTCGGTATAAACCGCACGGCCTTCGGTAATCACGTTCTCCTTGCTCCTGCCGACCGCTTTCAGTTTCTCCCCGTCTGCTTCCAGAAAGAGCGCCGGGATCGGGCTTCCCTGCAGAATCGTCAGATTCCCGACAAGGACGCCTTTTCCGTCCCGCACCTCGTTTTTCTTCCCGATCAGGTCCGTGATATCAACAGTCTCCCCGGCAGGGATCTCCCGTTTATCCTTGCCGATCAGCAGCTTTTCCGATCCGGACACCTCCAGCGTCACCTGCGTCGGATCCCAGAAACCCGGCAGGCTGAGAATAAGCTCGCCCTTGCCCATCCGGGACTGCACCGTTTCCCCGCAGCGTGAAGGACACCCCGCCTGCACAGGCCGTTCGCCCGCCGCAAAGGCAGAAGAACACAAGAGCAGCAAACCCAGGATCCCAAGGAACAAGAGGACGGTTTTTGCCGTTCCGTTTTGTCTGCGTCTCCTGCCCGGCTCCTTGTTCACTTTGCGTCCCTCCTGCTATTGACTATCCTGAATTCTGACGTCTATATTCTGAAATGCTTTTTCACTCTCCACTCTCAACTCTTCACTCTCCATTAGACCGCAGCCGCCTGATAAACTCCCTCGACCTTGCTTCCTTCGGCGACTCAAAGAATTCCTTCGACGGTCCTTCCTCAATCACCTTCCCGCCTTCCATAAAGATAACCTTGTTTGAAACGCTGCGGGCAAAGTCCATCTCATGCGTAACCACCAGCATCGTCATTCCGTCCTCCGCCAGCTGCCGCATCACCGAAAGCACTTCGCCGATCAGTTCCGGGTCCAGCGCGCTGGTCGGTTCATCGAAATAGATAATTTCAGGATCCGTAGCCAGTGCCCGGGCAATCGCCACGCGCTGCTGCTGCCCGCCGGACAGCTGGGACGGATAGCTTTTCAGCTTATCCGCCATGCCAACCCGTTCCAGTGCCGCGCCGGCAATTCGTTCCGCTTCCTGACGCTTCATTCCGGCGCCGGCCGTCAGTCCCAGCGTCACATTTTGCAGGACATTCTTGTTCAGAAACAAATTGTAATTCTGGAAAACAAAAGCCGTCTTTTTTCGGATCGCAGAGATCTCGACGCGACTTGCCTCATGAAGATCCACCTTCTGCCCGTCAAAGACGATCGTCCCTTCGTCCGCCCTCTCCAGAAAGTTCAGGCAGCGGAGAAACGTGGTTTTTCCCGAACCGCTCGGCCCGAGAATTGCGGCCACGTCGCCTTTTTCCACATCCAGGCTGATTCCGTCCAGAACCTGCACGTCATCAAACCTTTTTTTTACATTCCGGATTTCAAGCATCATGCGCGAACTCCTCCGTAAGCAGACAGGCGCTTTTCTCCCCACCGCTGTACCCGGGTCAGGATGGTGCAGAACAGCAGATAAATCAGCGCAGCCTCACAATACAGCCCCAGGGATTCGTATACCCGGCCGTTGATCACCTGAGCCTGGCGGAACATCTCCATCACCGAGATGGTCGCCGCCATGGAAGTTTCCTTCAGCATGGAAATCATACTGTTGCCCAGCGCTGGGAACGCGGTGCGGAACGCCTGGGGCAGCACAATATGCCACATAATCTTCGGAAAACTCAGACCCACGCAGTAGCCCGCTTCCAGCTGTCCACGGGATACGCTTTCCAGTGCGCCGCGGATGGTCTCCGCCATATACGCGCCTTCGTTAAACCCCAGCACGATCATCGCCGCCGGGAAAGGATCAAGCTTGATTCCGATTCCGGGCAGGCCGAAAAACACGATATACAGCTGCACAAGCAGCGGCGTACCCCGTACCACCCAAATGTAAAAACGGCAGATCTGGCGCAACACCTTCACATTGGCATACTGGATCAGCGCAACGATCAACGCCACCGCAAGGGCGATGGCGTAGGAAAAGATCGTCAGTGGCACTGTTACCTTGATCCCGTATTCCAGCAGTTTCGGAAAGCTGTCCACCAAGATGCCCCATAGTCGCTCGTCCATGGTTAACCTCATTATTATTCAATCATACATCGCAACAATCCCGTCTAGAAACCGACCGAAGGAGCGCGAGGGCGATCGGAAAGCCCTCGCATCTTCTCTAATCGGAAAGCCCCCTTATTTAGTCAGATCCTGGCCGAAATACTTTTCGGACAGATCCTTCAGCGTCCCGTCCTCCCGGGCCTTCGCCAGAATCTCATTCACCGCGGCAATCAGCGTCTCAGTATCCTCGCCCTTGCGCACCGGGATGCAAACAGGTTCTCCGGCAACCGTCTGTACGATCTTGATGTTCGCTCCCGGATGTTCCCGCAGATAGTCGTCCACAGATCCCTTCGCGTTGATCGTTGCGTCCACGCGGCCCTGCTCCAGCATCATCATCGTCTCACCCAGCGTGTCCACATACTGAACAGTCGCACCCAGTTCCTCCGCCATCATGGCATAGGTGGAATTGGGAGAATTGCTGGTCGTTTTTCCTTTCAGATCCTCCATCGCGTTGATATCCTTGTTATCCTTCCGGACCACAAGCACCGCTTCCGTGTAGACATAGGGTTCCGAGAAGGAAAACTTCCCTGCCCGCTCTTCAGTATAACCAACGCCGTTGCAGGCAAGATCAAACCGGTCCTGGTCCACACCGGCCAGGATAGACTCCCACGGAACCTCCTGATAATCCGGCTGTACACCGAGACCCTCCGCAATCAGCTTCCCGACCTCGATATCAAATCCGGTCAACACTCCGTTGTTGTCGTGATAGGTCCAGGGACTCCAATTGCCTTCTGTGGCAATAATCAGCGTCCCGCGTTCCTTGATCGTATCCAGTTGATCCGCCGATGCCGTCGCAGCCAGGGAAACCGTCATCAGCATAACCGCCGCCAGCACAGCCAATATCTTCTTCATCTTTATATCTCCCTTCAAAGTATGTTTTATACAACAAACATGTCTTCATTTTTTTCCTGGACATTTTGTACGTCCCGGAACCAAAGAATCCGAAACCGCCCGGAAAGTCCCCTGGTCTCTCCAAACACTCCACAAACTCATCCAGCCCGAAGGGGTCCAGGGGGCGACCGGAAAGCCCCCTGGGTCACTCCATTGCGTCCAGCAGTTTATGCAGCAGCATATACAGCTGATAACTGTCTTCCTCCGGCAGGGCAACGCACTTTCCAGCCTGTTCCGGCAGATCCTTGACCTTTTCCCGCAGTTCCCATCCCTTCTCAGTCAGGGTCACATAGACCACCCGCTCATCCTGCTTGCAGCGGCAGCGTGTGATCCAGCCGTTTTCCTCCATCTTCTTCAGAAGAGGCGTCAGTGTTCCGCAGTCCAGGTAAAGGCTCTTCCCGAGCTCGCCCACCTTCACTTTTCCGTTTTCCCACAGGGCCAGGAATACAATATACTGGGTGTAGGTCAATCCCAGGGGCTTCAGAAGCGGAGTGTATACACAGACCACCTTCCGTGCCGCCGCATAAAGCGGAAAGCATAGTTGCCCTTCCAGCAGCAGCTGCGGATAGTCTTTACGTCCCTGTTCCAGATCCTTCTTGGTACCCATGTTGTTCTCCTCCTGCCGTTGATCATTCTGAATTGTTTCTCCACTCTTCACTCTTTTTGAAAGCCCTCAGCCCAGGCTCTTCTCGATCCAGGCAGTAATCTGCGGCCCGGGCATAAAACCTACGGACCGGTCCACAGCCTCTCCGCTTTTCAGTGCGATCAGGCAGGGAATCGACTGAATGCCGTATTTCATTGCCAGTTCCGGCACTTCATCAACATCCACGTTGTAGAAATTCACTTTTTCTCCCAATGTTTCGGAGATCTCCTCCAGCACCGGAGCCATCATCCGGCAGGGCCCACACCAGGTCGCAGAAAAATCCACCACCGCCGCCGGTGCCTTCATCACTTCATTTTCAAATTCCTGTCCATTCACTTTCTTAACCATTTTGTTCTCCTCCTGTCATTGATTATTTTGAATTCTGAATTCTTAATTCGGAATTGTCTTTCCACTTTTCACTCTGACCGACGAAGTCGGTCAACATAAGCCGCCGCGCTGATCGCTGCCACATTGCCTTCCCCGGCAGCTTTCACATACTGGTAAGGCGTGCCGGTGATATCCCCGCAGGCGAAAACTCCCGGCAGACTTGTTTCCATCTTGCGGTTCACTTTCACATGCTGGCCTTCTGTTTCCAGCCCGGGCACCAGCTGCCCCGGCGCCACAGCCTCCCGCAGCACAAACACCCCGTCTGCGAAATACTCCCCGTCTTCTGTCTTCACAATCCGCCGTCCGTCCGCCTGGGCGATTTCTACCGCTTTTTCCCGGATGATTTCCACGCTCTCAGGCAGAGTCGGTTCTTCCTTATACATCGGAAAATATATCACCCGGGCGCAGACTTCGTTCAGAAAAACCGCTTCCTTCTCTTCCGAAGGGCTGTATGCGATCACGGCTGTCGTCTTTCCCCGATACAGTGGTGCGTCGCAGGTGGCGCAGTAGCTCACACCCCTGCCCAGCAGTTCCTCTTCGCCCGGCAGAGGTTTTGCCTGCACGACCCCGGTCGCAAGGATTACGGCCTCCGCTTCGATCATCTCTTCCCCGGCCTGCAGGGCGAAGTAGTCTCCCATGGCATAAACCGCGCCGACACGTTTCTCCGTGATTTCAATCCCCATCCGGTCCAGCTGGTCGCGGAAAGCCGCTGCCATGTCCGCTCCGCGAACAAAAGGCAGACCCGGATAGTTCCGGATTTCATGCGCTTTTGCAACCTTCGCACTCATCTCCCGGCTGCCCAAAAGCATGATCCTTTTATTCCGATTGCAGGCCGTCAGTGCAGCCGAAACCCCGCCGGGGCCTGTTCCGATGATCGCGATCTCAACCCTCTCCACCGGCCTCACCTCCTGTTCTTTCATCATCAATTTCGTCAATATTATTTTATCAAATACTTTTTCCTTGTCAATACCTTTCGCAAAATTATTTTTGTATACAAAATACTCAGATATATGCCTGCTAAAACTCCCTCTCGTTCTCAATAATCCTGAATTTTGAAATTCTCCCGTTAGATTGTATAATACTCTCATCTTATTCCAAGGAGGGCCCTGCCGTGACACACAAAGACACTATGCTGCTTTTCGATCTGGATGGAACACTCTGGGACTCTGCACCCGCCGTCGCGGAGGCCTGGAATGAGATTTTTCAGAAAGAGGACCCTTCCCTCCCCCTTCTGACCGTTGATGATCTTCACAGCGTCATGGGCATGACCATGAAAGAGATCGGCGATTCCCTGTATCCGGAGTATCAGTCTCCCCGCCGTGCTGCCATCTTTGACAGATGCTGCACCTATGAAGTGGAATACCTTTATTCCCACTGCGGAACGCTTTACCCGGACTTCCGCCCGACCCTGGAAACCCTAAAAGACCGGGGTTATGACCTGGCAGTCGTCAGCAACTGCCAGCTGGGCTATGTCAAAGCTTTCCTTTCCTCCTCCGGCGCTGCGGATCTGTTCATCGACTATGAGGAATGGGAACGCACCGGCCTTCCCAAAGGTGAGAACATCAAACTGGTCATGGCCCGCAACGGGTATACCAAAGGCATCTATATCGGCGATACGAAAAAAGACCGGGAGGCTGCCCTCCTGGCCGGGATCCCGTTCATTCACGCTGCGTACGGTTTCGGAGAAGTTCCCGAAGCCGACGCCGTCATCCATTCCCTCTCCGAACTGCCTGAAGCAGTGGAAAAACTGATTAGCTGAAAGCCCCCTTATTCTCAAACAACAATATATACCGAAGGGGTTTAAGGGGGCGATCGGAAAGCCCCCTTATCATACGCAATATAAGATATTCAGATTTCTTATATTGCTGTCTTTTATCCCGTCATTCACCGAATACGCATGCTTCTCCAGGTCGCCGCAGACTGCTTCCGTCAATCCCTGCTCCTGCAACAAATCGATCATGTCCGACGCGATCCCTTCCATGCAGAAATACTTTTCTTCCGCCAGTGTCCCGCTGTTTTCCGTAGTCAGCAGCCATTCGAGACTCCGTCCCAGTTCCTCCCCGCCGGGCAGCGCTTTCAGCGCCCGGAAACTCCACTTGTAATATGGCATATAGGTTCTGTTCAGCAGAAATATCGTGGACAATGCATTCCGGACGAACTCTCCGGCTGCCAGCTGTGCCGCCCCGGTCTCTCCGTGGCTGAGGCACCGACGATAATTATACTGTCCGCTCTGGGCCATCAGCAGCAGATGCCCTGCCAGCCGCTTCCGGCGGACATCCTCCGGCATCTCCCTCAGGATTTTGCGGCAATCCGTCAGCAGTCCCGCATCATCCCGGAAAACTTCTCCGTTCACAGCCTCCGCCAATGCGTAGTCCGGCAGGCAAAGCCAGCGTTCCGCCGTCAGTTCTTCCGCCGGACATCCGATCTTCTCCGTAAAGTATTCATCGATCCGGAATACCCCGTGCCGCTGTCCGCCCACGGGGTTCATCTTTTGCCGCCGGAAGCCTTCAAACTCGGCCGGCAGTTTTGCGTAAGCCCGTTCCAGCTGAAAAGCCGTCCGCCGGTCCACGATCTCTTCTCCCGGGATGAACAGGCAGAAACCAGGTTCAAAGTCATGATCCAGGGAAACTTCATCATCAAACCCGTAGCATTCCGATCCGCTGCCCGTCAGCGCAGCGGCAATGATTTCCCCATACTCCGGGAACTGTTCCCGGATCATCGGAATTCCATATGTCTCCCAGTATGCCCGGGCCAGCTCAATCCCTTTCATGGATCTCCTTTGCTCTCCTCATCAGTTCCGCTTCCGTTGCAAAATACCCGTAGTGCCCGAACACCGGCGCGCATTTTTCACATACAAAAGCATAATACCCGTTCCTTGGCAGGCTTTCCGTGTTCAGCAGTTCCTCCGCCCGGTCCAGATATTCTTCCACCTTTTCCTCCGCGGCTTCCGCTCCGAGTGCCGCCTCCGCCGCGTCCGCCATGTTCAGCCAGGTGATCGCCTGTTCCGGTTCGCCGTGTTCCTGCTTTTCCATGACTGTGATTGCCCTGCGGAACATGTTTTCCGCCTCGTCGTACCGGCCGCAGACTGTCAGTGCCAGCGCCATATTGTTGTATAAGCCCCCCAGCCGCACATCGTTTTCCGGCAGGTTCTTCTCATAGTTGGCCCGTGCCATCTCAAAAAACTCCAGTCCGCCCACCGGATCACTGAAAGCCTCCCGGACCGTGCCGGCATTCACCCAGGTTGTCCCCGCGGTAACCGTGTCCTCCATCCCGAGTTTCCTGATCAGTTCCGTCGCGCGGTCCGCATGATAAAAAGCTTCATCCTGCTTTCCCTGCTTCCGGTAATAACCCATCAGCTCGTTGTTCAGCATCAGCTGGCCACGCTCATCCCGGTTGGCCTCCGCTTCCGCCAGCCAGTATTTCAGATGTCTTTCGACACCCTCCCAGTCATTGCGGTCTTCATACTCCCGCAGCTTATCCAGAATCCGTCCCACCGGCACGGGTTCCGCGGCCGCCTCTTCTCCCGGTTTCCCGCAAAGCACACAATTCGGCTCAATATAATCTTCTTTTTCCAGTTTCATCGTTTCTCTCCGTTATTTCCGCAGATTCCGGTCACAGATCATCGCCGCGCAGATTAGCCGGATCACGCTCTCGTCCAGCTTTGCCTCGCTCAGGTGCGGCAGCCGTTTCCCTTCCACTGCGTCGATGATCTCCCGGATGTCGCTGTCCTTTCCCGGCATCACCAGGTCGTTCCCCGCCGCGATACACTTCGCCGCGTTCGATCCGCCGCCGTTGGTCGTGCTCCAGTCGGTCATGATGTAGCCGCCGAAGTCCCATTCCTCCCGCGCGATCTTTGTACACAGGTCATAGTTGTTGGCGGAGTGTACGCCGTTGATCCGGTTATAGCTGGTCATGATCGTCATCGGCCCGGCCGTCTTCACTGCAATCTCAAAGCCCTTCAGGTAGATCTCCCGCAGCGTCCGTTCGCTGATGTGCTCGTTCACATGCATCCGGTTGTCTTCCTGGTTGTTGCACGCGAAATGCTTGATGGATACGCCGACGCCCGGTTCCTTCTGGACGCCCCGCGTCATAGCCGCCGCCATGATCCCGCTGACCAGCGGATCCTCGGAATAATATTCAAAGTTGCGCCCACACAGCGGATTGCGGTGGATGTTCATTCCCGGCGCCAGCCATACAGCGATGCGGAAGGCGCGCAGTTCGTCCGCCACGGCCTCTCCGACCTCCTGCACCAGGTCCGGGTCAAAGCTTTGCGCCAGCAGCGTTCCGATCGGAATCGCCGTTGCGATCTGCCATCTCCGCTCCGCCCCTTCGTGCCGGATTTCCTTGCCGAAGAACCGGATCTCCAGCATCTCAAACCAGTCCTTCGGCTGGATGATGCTGCCCGTCTCGCCGTCGATCTCATACTCGCGGTTCACCCGCACGCCAGCCGGCCCGTCCGCCAGCACTGTCCCCGGGATCCCGTAGTTCTCGAATCCGACCGTTTCCCCGGCAGCCCCGGGCACTTTCGTCGCCTGCGATCCGACAATCTCCCCGGCCATGGTACTCCGCGCGCCGACGACCAGGCAGGCTTTGTCCTTCAGTGTCATCTTTTTCGCGATCTCCGCGGCCTCCCGCACCGTCTCGGCATCCGGCCGGTATCCCGGCGCCTTTTCCGCCTGCGCTCCGGCCGGTGACTTCGCCGCGTCCGTGATATCGATCTCGCCCGCCGGGAAAACCATTCCCTCCAGATCCATGTCCGGCTTCTCCGGGCGGATTTCCCTCAGCGCTTCCTTCAGCTCGCATACCGGGCTCAACTGCTCTGCCGCCATCGTCTCTCTCATGCGCAGCCGCGCGGCAGGCTTCACTGCCAGCGCGTTCTCCCCCGCGAAGATGCCGTATTCGCCCGCCTGCAGGATCCACGCGCTCCGTCCTTCGTCATACGAGTACAGTAGCTTCAGGCTGAAGGAAAGTTTCAGCGTTTCCGCCTCTCCCGGCTGCAGCACTCCGGTTTTCCCGAAAGCTGTCAGCCGCTTGCGCTCCGTCACCAGTTCGCATGACGGGCATGCTGCGTACAGCTGGATCACCTGGCGTCCCGCGGTCTTTCCGCTGTTCCGTACCTTCACCGCAACCGTCAGTCCGGTTTTGTCCGCTTCCACGCCGGTGACTTCGTATTCGAATTCCGTATAACTCAGCCCATAGCCGAAAGGATACCGGGGTATGACCTCAAAGCTGTCGAAATACCGGTACCCCACATAGATACTGTCGGTGTAGAATTCCTCTTCCAGGTTGCCGTTCCGGTGGCTGAAGGTTTCCGCGGACGGATAGTCCCCGTACTTCCGCGCCCAGGTATCCGTCAGCCTTCCGGAGGGATTCACCCGCCCGCCCAGGATGTCCGCCGCGGCATTCCCGCCCTCGCTGCCAGCCTGGGACATCAGCAGCAGCGCGTCCACCCGGCATTCATCCAGGAAGTTCAGGTCGATGATCCCGCCTACGTTCAGCAGCACCGCGAGAGGCTTGCCAAAGCTGCCGAGGATTTCCAGTTCCTTCCTTTCGCGGTCGCTCAGATAATAGTCGCCTTTCTCCGCGCGCCGGTCCGCAAATTCTCCCGAAATCCGACTGATCACGTAGATCAGCGCCTCCGCATCCGCTGCATCCTCTGCCGTGATCGGTATTTCCGGCAATTCCGGCCGAATCGTCGCGTGTGCGTGATACAGTTTCTTCGGGTCCCGGTCGTTCCCGACCTCGGCGTAAACCGCTTCCTTCCATCTTTTCAGGCTCTCCGCATAGGCTTCGTCATACCTGTCCAGATATACCTTGTTCACGATCCGGTACCCGGCTTCGCGCAGCCCTCCGTCCACCGTCACCGTGTTGCGGCTGTTCACGTCGCCGCTGCCTGTCCCGCCCTTGATTGTGCGGCGGGCGCCCTGCCCGTACAGGGCAATCTTCGTGCCCGCCTTCAGCGGCAGCATGCCCTTGTTCTCCAGGAGCACCATTCCTTCCGCGGCCGCCCTCCGGGCAATCGCGCGCATCTTCACTTCCCGTTCCGTCACCTCAGGCGTCGCCTGCCCCGGATACCATCTCATACCGTAAACCTCCTCAATATCCCTTTACACCCTTCTTCAATCTGCCTCAGCGCCCCGCGAAAATCCCGGGTATACCATGGATCGTCAATCTCCATCCCCGGTTCCCCGGCCCAGTTGCGCAGCAGGGAAATCTTCCTGCCCGGATCTCCCCCGTAGATTCTCTTCATGTCATACAGGTTCTCCGTATCCATCCCGATCAGAAGGTCATACCGGTCATAGTCCGCCCGGACCGTCTGCCGGGCTGCGTGCGGTTCGCACCGGTAACCCCGTTCCTGAAGGGCCCGTTTCATCGGCGGATAGATATCGTTACCGATCTCCTCCCGGGTTGCTGCAGCCGAATCAACCTCAATCCCGCTGATCCCTTTCTCCCGGATCATCTGCTTCAGCACCATTTCTGCCGCCGCGCTTCGACAAATATTGCCGTGGCAGATAAATAAGATTTTGATCATGGGTCTACAATGCCCTCCAATGCCGAGGTTTGCCGCGTTCTGCGTTCTGGCTAAGACGTCCATTCTTGCCGAAAAACCGGGGTAACTCGGCAAATCGCGGCATATCGCTCCCTTGAATGGTAGTCAAATGGTAGTAGATATTTGGGGCTCTTACTACCAATTTCATTTGCCGTCATGACATACGAAGGAAAATGAACACATCGCCATGCTTGCTTTGCACAAGCAAAAGTAAATGGCCCGATCCTTATTTTACCTGCATCCCAGGCGTTTGACAATGGTAAAAGCGAACGTGGAAAGCCAGAAGAAACAGATTAATTGATGCAGCTGCCAAAACGAAAAAGCGGCGCTCCACCATCGCATAGTGAAGCGCCGTTTTTTGCTATATAATCCAGTTCTTCGAAGACCTCAGCATAATCAGATCATAAGGCATTGGTTTTTATATTCGCATATCGCTTTTTTGTTGCTCAAGATACTGGTTGAGGCCTGCCACAGACGGTTTTTCAAAGGTGTTGCAGAACAGTTGAGGATCCCAACGATATATTTCCCGAAAAGATGAAATATGAACTCTTTCTGTTTGACGTATCCTGCTGCAATATTCGCCACCTTTATGATCGCGATGATGGCAATCCATATATAGAGCCAAAGCGGAACAGGCAGTACAGGCAATAATTTCATCAGGCATACCACCGCAAACACAATATCCGCAAACGTATCCAGCCTTGAGCCAAACTCGCTAACGGTTCCTGTTCTCCTTGCCACAACACCGTCGATCATATCGGAGAGGCCGCCGGCAACGTAAAGCACAAAGAATGCCGGAGACAATGCCGGAAAGAACAGCAAAGCGACGCTGAGCACGATTCTGATCCCAGTTATGATATTCGCCATTCTACATCGGTGTTCCAACTTCTATCAGATTCCCGTCCGGATCATAAAAGCGTATGACTTTCTGTCCCCAGCTGTGCGTCATGAGTCTGTTGACGTATTTCACTTCCGGATAATACTTTTCAAGCCTTTCGATAAAACCCTCAATATCAGGCTCCTCACCTGCAATACCAATCCTTCTGTCATGATCATATTTCCGTCATTGTCAAGGATCATCTTAAAGCCAAACAAATCATGGTAGAACTTTCTGGATCTCTCGATATCTTTAACTACAATCAGTACGTTTTTCAGTTTCATCTTTTTCCTTTCATCAAACCAAACCTCGGTTTCATTGTGAGACTTAATCATTTTTTCAGGTTTTTTGCCATCATGTATTCTGTGACTCCGGGACGGTACAGGTTTGGAATTTCCCCAACTTGCTGATAGCCGTTTCTTTCATAAAACCGTTTTGCGTCCGGATTATAATCCGCGACAACAAGGAAAAACTTGTCTGCCATTTCATACGCGATATTTTCAGAATAATCCAGCAGAGCCTTGCCGATCCCCTTGTTCCTGTATTCTTCCTTCACGGCGATGATGTGCAGGTATGGAAAACTGTGAAACGCTCCTTTGGGAATGATATATGTAAAGCCAACGCATTC
>OMYT01000002.1 GCA_900315315.1 uncultured Eubacteriales bacterium
GGGAGCAAGCCAGACAGATAACATGAACGGAACAGTGACAGTGACGGGGGCTGGAACTCAGCCGGCAGCGGTAAAAGCTCTGTTCCCGATTACAGCGGGAGTAAGGACAACGTGATCCGCTTCCGTGTCATCCCGAGCGAAGTCGAGGGATCTCCCTCGCAATCAGATTTTTTCAACCATGAGGAGATGATATAACATGAAACCCAGCGCAATCGACTTTTCTCTGGCCGGAGACAAATATCTCGGTCGCAGCTATGAAGAAATGGACTGCCAGGCCTTCGTGGAGAAGTGCATGGCGGATGTCGGGTACCGGCGGGATTTGGGCGGATCCAACAGCTGGTATCGAGAATGCATGAAAAACGGCTGGACAGGTACTCCAGAGGAGTGCATGAAACAGTTCAGGAGCGTGCCGAAGGGTGCGCTTCTTTTCATTCTGGAACCGGTGGGGCCGAAGACGCTGGCGAAGTTCCGGAATGATGGCATCGGGGACGTGACGCATATGGGCATCGTTACCGGCCGGAACGACGGCGCTATCCACAGCAGCAGTTCCCGCGGCTGCGTGGCCACCAGCAAATTCAAGGGGAAGACGATTCCCAGCGGTGGCTGGAACCGGATCGGTCTGCTCTCTGTGTTCGATTACGGGAACACAGTCAACTGGGTTATGGAACACATCGGCCTCGGCGGGACGTCGGTGCAAGGGACGGCGGAACAAAGGGACGGAAGGAACGAGGGGACTGTACCTCCTGTTCCGTGTACGGCCGGAACAGAGGGCCTGTCCCCATCGTTCCAAGCTAACTCAAAGGAGGAACCAACCATGAACGTAATCATTCATTCAGAAAACGGCGGCCCGGTAAAGCTGCGCCAAAGCAGCGATCCGAAGCGCAGCGGCTATTCCATCTGGGAGGAGATTCCTTCCGGCACTAAGGCAGAAGTCCTGCAGTCCGGAGCGGAGTGGAGCAGAATCCGGGTCGGCAGCCGGACCGGCTGGATGATGAGCCGGTTTCTGGTGGCGGATGACGGGGATGTCCCTGCCGAGCCGGAACTGGCCGAGGAACCGGCGGAACCGGAACCGGTCAATGATGAGGCTCAGGCTCTGCTGTCTGAGATCTACCGGATTCTGCGGGATCTCTGCGAGAAAATCGAAAACGTTGTGGGGGTGGGCTGACGATGAGCGTTTATCAGTGGCTGTGCCTGCTGGGGGTCCAGGGAATCATTACCCTGGTCCTGTCCCGGGTGATCAGCAAGAAGCTGAACACCGCGGACGCGAAAGCGGAGCAGGCGAAGCGGGAGACGGCGGCCATCGCGGAGGGCGTGAAAGCCCTCCTGCGGGACCGGCTCCTGCAGGGGTACAAGCACTATATCGAAAAAGGCTGGGCGGACATGGATGACCGGGCCAACATGGAGAATGTCTGGCGGCCGATGGCAGAAGGTTCCGCGCCGATCGAGGTTACTGAGTGAAGCAAGGAACAAGGGGACGGTTTTCCCCGTTACGGCTTTGCCGGAACTGGAGAACCGTCCCCGACGTTCCTGTCCCGCTGAAAGGAGGTGTAAGCCTATGACGAACTGGAAGAAGTGGGCCGTCGCGGCGCTGATCCGCGCGGTGCGTACCTTCGCGGAGGCGATGATCGCCTACATCGGCACCGGCGCTGTCGTGCTGGGCGATGTGAACTGGCTGGCGGCGCTGAGCGCCGGCGCCTTCGGCTTCGTGCTCGCGATCCTGCTGGCCCTGACCGGCCTGCCGGAAGTGGAGCAGGACGAGGGAAAGTGAATATGTGCCGGCAGTGCCGGCAGAGTGCGGCTGCGGTCTTCGGATCATACATGAATTCCTTTCATGACCCGGGCATGCGCTTTATTTTTCATTTTTCTTTGCCATGTTTACAAGTGTCGTAAAGTATATCAGAGAGGCTTCGTCCGTCTCCCTGACAACTGCGATTTCCGGATGATACTGCAATCCCAGAACAAAAGTCTTATCCGGCCTTTCGATGGCTTCAATGATTCTTTCACCGGCAGTATCCGTTTCACCGGTTATTATAAGCCGTGTGCCGTCTACGCTTCTGACCGCCTGATGATGCCAGGAAGGGACCGCTTTGATTGTATCCGTTCCGATCAGACGGAACAGAAGTGAATCCTCGGCTGTCACTTTTACGTCATGCGCAGCGAAATTCCTGTATGCTTTGGGGGTTTCAGGATTATACCGGTGTTCGTAGCCGTATTCTTTTCCGAGACTGCTCATGTAAAGTGTTATATCCTGAATCATATCCGCCCCGGATACAACGGCCAGCAGCTGCATGCCGCGGCAGATCGCCAGAATCGGAATATCCTTTTCCAGACACCAGGACATCAGCAGGAAATCCGATACATCCCGTTCCGCGCTGATACCCTCCCGGGTTTCAACCGGCTGGGGGGAATAAAACAGGGAAGGGCTGATGTCTTCCCCTCCCGGGAACACGATTGCCGTAATGCCGTCCATCACTTCTTCCACATTGGATCCCTGCCAGGTATTGCAGCGGATCAGCTTGGCCGCTTCCGCTGTCAGAGCTCCGTCGGCATCCGTGCTGCCGATCAGCATGTTATTTTCATAGACAAGATCTGCGGATAATACCTGCCCCAGGATTACCGGACGTCCTCCTGCCGCTTCAATGGCTTTGCATGCTGCGACAAAGGTTTCCGATTCCTGATTGCTTCTCCAGGCCACGCCAACCACAGGGCGGGAATCAGCGCCCTCTGCAGAAATACCGGGTGTTATTGCAAACAACAGCAGAACAACGATCAGCAGAGATATGACTTTGACTTTCACTTTCCGACACCTCCGGTTCTTTGCCTTTCGGATGAAATCATTAGATAATTTCCTGCCTCTTCCTTGTCCCAGGCTTTGGCCACCGCCTGATAATCCACATATCCGTCCTTCAGCGGCAGTTTCTCCGGCAGGGCGGATCCGTGCACAGGGTTCGCCTCCTCATGGTTTTTAGTCTCTTTGCTCTTATTGTATACCGGATTTGTGCTTTGAACAATCCATAATTAATGAAGCGCCGGATCCGGTGCCGGATCCCATCGAACCGGCTGCCGCGCGATCTTTCCGGAACCGGTTGCCCGGGATACCGCAAAATAGAAATGGCTGTTTTTTCAGGCTTATGACCTACGCAAATCTGCCTTTTTTGTTTATAAAATACGGACCAGCCGAAGACAGGGAAATCGGGGAGGATTGATGATGCGCATTTAACAATGGCCTTGCTTCTTCGAAAGCAGGGCTTTTTGTGCCTTTGGCGAATATACAGATGTGGCGACAGCCGGTTTTCAGAATCACTTTGATGTTGACTTTAGAAGGAGGGTTCCATGAATAATCAGGAATTATGGGAAATTGTCAATCCCGTTTTCAACACAGCAAAATCCTGTGTTCAGCTTGACGCTGCAGCGGGGGATGAAGATTCAAAGCAGCTTCTCGGAGCGCTTGGATTTGAACCGTTCGGATCGCAGACAACAAAGAAACCTGTTCCGCCGGAAATGCTGGAACAGGTTAAACGCCTGTTTCCTGCATACATGATCCTTCTGGAAACCCGGTTCCAGGCAATGAATCGCCTGATTGAGAGCCGCAAAGAACGGCAGATTGCTGACCTGCCTTGCGGATATACAGCCCGCGGCATTCGTTTGTCACGTCAGGGGAGAGTTTACTGCGGGCTCGACCTGCCTGCTGTGATTGATACCATCGGGCCCGCGGTGGCAACAATCATCGGTGAAAACAGCAATATCCGTTATTATGCCGTGGACGCGACGAATTACGATTCAATGAAAAAAGCCTTTTCAGATAGTACACGCAATCTGATGTTCACAACGGAAGGCCTTCTGATGTACTTCAACCAGTCTGAACTGGAGGAGGTGTTTTCCAATATTCACCGGCTGCTGCAGCAATACGGAGGAAGCTGGGTGCTGACGGATCGGGCCTATTTCCTGCATGACAAGGACGTGGTGGCGGCTTCTCTTCATCATGATCCGCAACTGATCGGCCTGTATTCGGCTATCACAAACCAGGCGGCGGCCTCCACGGCAGATGTCAAATTCAACGATAATGTTTTCTTTGATCCTGATGATGAGAAAGTCAAAGCATTTATCAGGAAAATGGGTTTTGATCTTACGGAACTCTGCATGGCGGATTATCTGCCGGATCAGTTAGGATCACTCGGCGCTGATCAGGATGCGGATGATGCCGTCAGAAGTGAATTTAAAAAGATGATGTTCTGGGAGCTTACCGCCACAAAAACAGCGGACATGCAATCGGCATCTCCCGATCCTGACCTTCCCTTTGCGGTGGAGAGCAAACTGGAGAATGGAGTGTTCAGCGTAAGCATTCAGGGACGCATGGATACCATCACCTCCCCGGAACTGTTGAAGCAGTTCCAGGATGCCGGAGAAGGAATCGAATCGATTCATGTGGATATCAGCCGGGTGGCTTATGTGTCTTCTGCCGGCCTGCGTGTTCTGCTGATCATGTATAAATCCCTGGCAGACAAGGATAATTTTGAAATGACAGGTGTCAGTGAGGATGTCCGGGAGATTCTGGAAACAACGGGGTTTGATCAGTTTCTGCTGAAAGAATAAGAATGTGCTGCGGGATTTACATTCAGATCAGGAGGATTGCATCATGAAGAGGATTATCGCCGTTCTGCTGGCGGTTGTGCTGCTGTCGGGAATCTCGCTTTCAGCGGCTGAAGAACCACAGGTGTCCGCTGATTTTCTGCAGGCACTGGCGGCCTGGGCACAAAACCTGAACCTTGACGAATCAGATTATGCAGGTTCCGTCAAATGGCTTGACAGTCCGGGATATCAGGGAACGGTCAGAAAGAATCAGGGAATTACGGAAACTGAACTTGCCGGTCTGGGGAAAGTCCAGGTTTCCGAAAACAAGCTCATGCTGGATATCGGCGGAAAAAAATTCGGCGTTGATCTGTCAAAGCTTAAGGATATGGTAAAGTCGTATTCTTCGGGGGAGAAAGGACTTCTGAAAGACCTGGAGATGCTCCGGCCGTGGCTGGAAAGAGCCTTCAAAGAGATTGTTCTTCCGTGTGTGAAGATCAATTACAGCCTTGACGGAGTGTCGATACACATTGATGCTGACGATGAAAAGATCATGGAAAGCACCTATGCGCTGATTGATGAAATCATGGCGGAAAGGAATACGTTGGAGACGATTCTGAACCATTACGGTTCTTATCTTGCCCGGCTTATTCCCGATATGCCGCGGACTTTTGAGGAACTGGAAAAAGCCTGGGAATCCGAAAAGGAACATCGGGCGTTTCACTGGAGGGATTTCAATCTCGGCGCAGATATTACCTATTCCCGGGAGAATGGCGGTTTGTCGGCTTCGGGCCGCATCAACCTGTATCTGCAGCAGCTCTTCAGCGCGGATCTTACTTTTGAACTGAAAACAACCGATGAAGGGGCTGATTTCACTGCTTCCCTTGATCTGACGAATGGCCGGGATGCTGCTGATCAGTTCTCCGGAAAACTGGTCTTCCACTATGTCAGGGACAAAATCGAAGGCATCCTTGAGATACAGGACCATACTTATACCCTGAAGGCTGAACGGAAGACCGAGGAAAACGGGCAGAGCTTTTACACTGCATCCCTGACGGGCATGGACGGGCTCGGCTTGATCCATATGAAGTATGATCTGGAAGCAGTGTATGATCCGGCGGAGAAATCGCTGAAAGCCGCGCTGTACCAAACCAGGGACGCCGGCACATCGTTTGAATCCCGGAACGAACTGGGCGCGCTGGATGTAAATGCCGGGATCCTCGGCTGGGAAGGGGAGCTGAGACTGCCCTTCGGTGCCCTGTCGATGAACCTGAACTTCGGGGACAATTATACCCGCCTGAGACTGGAACATACGGGGCTTACCCAGCTCGACAGCTGGTATCTGGATGCGTGGCTGTATTACGCTCCGAAAGACTACCTGCTGAAAGTGGAAACAAACCTGGCCGATCAGCCCCGCCTCAAGTCTTCTCTTTATACTTTAGCGTTCCGGGAGGATGAAATTGAGTTTTCCATCTCTGACAAACACGAAACCACACATCACGCGAAGTTTACATATCGACGGACCGCGAACGGGTTTGAAGCGGAAATCGAGTATCTGAACAAATGGGAGCGGATTCCGGTCATCAGTTCCCGGATCAAACCGTCCACGCTGAGACTCGTCAGGGAAGGCAACAGTTACAGGGCGGATCTGGACTGGCGCCTTTACGGCATGACGGTCCTGGGCGCGACGGGAACGCTCGACCTGGATGAATCCGGGGCATTCCGGAAACTTTGCATTGACGCGACGCTGTCTGATCCGCTGGGCATTGCCAAAAAAAGGGACTATCATCTGACGGTGATTCCCGGAGCAATTACCTATGCAGATCAGACAGGGACATACGAGCTCAGAATCGCCGAGAATACAGCGGAAAAGATGGTTGTCTTACTGACGAAAGACGACAGGGATGAGCTGGGCAGCCTTGTTCTGACGCTGGAGGACGGTGGAACATTCAGCGGCGTGCTGACTGTCATGGGCAAAGAGACAGGCAGCGTCGTGATCAGACCGATCCCGAAGGAACCGATCGACGAGATCACCGAAGAGAATGCCCTGATGCTTCATTTCTAGGAGGAACATCATCCATGAACAAGACGCTGAAATACATCCTCGGCGGTATAGGCGGTTTTGCGCTGACGATGCTGATTCTGACCGGAGGCCGTTCCCTGATCAGGGGCACCCCGTTTGAAGCCGGTTTCAGGGATTTCTGGAACTGGGCTATTTCCGCCATGAGCGGTTTTTCCTGCGGGTATGCCTGGAAGATCAACGACGAAAAGAAAAAGGCCTCTGAACAAAAAGACGATGATCCCAAAGACGATGATCCAAAGGACAAAGTTTGAAGAATGAGCGGACACGGACAGATGAACGACAAACCGATTTTTGACACCGAACGGCTGATCCCCGCCTATTTTAAACTGGCCCTGCCGGTGGTGTTCAGCATGGTGATCACGCTGATCTATAACCTGGCGGATACATACTTTATCGGCAGGACCAACGACGCCATGCTGGTGGCCGGCGTTTCGCTGTGCTCTCCGCTGTTTATGGCGCTGATGGCGGTGGGGAACATTTTCGGGCAGGGCGGCAATTCCCTGATATCCAGGCTGCTCGGCAAGGGTGACCTGGGCAGCGTGCGCAGGGTGAGTTCTTTCTGCTTCTGGATCTCCCTGCTGGCCGGCGTGGTTATTGCGGTGCCGATGCTGCTGCTCAGGGGGCCTGTGCTCGGGCTGCTTGGCGCGAGCGAGAATACGTATCGGCATGCGGAATCCTACTATATGGTGATTGTCGGCGGGGCGCCGCTGGTCATTCTTTCTTTTATCCATTCCAATCTGATGCGCAGCGAGGGCATGTCTACCCAGTCGATGATCTGCTCGGTAGCCGGATCCCTGCTGAACATCATACTGGACCCGATCTTTATCAGCGGGCTGGGGTGGGGCGCGTGGGGCGCTGCGCTGGCTACCGTTCTCGGCTATGTGCTGACGGATATCATGTGTCTGCTGTTTGTGCTGAAAAAGAGCAAGGTGCTTTCCGTTGATATTCATGAATCCCATGTGGACAGGGGCGAATTCGGCCAGATCTTCACCGTCGGGCTGACGGCGGCGCTGACGAACATCGCCTCCAGCGTATGCGTCGTGTTCATGAACCAGTATCTGCTGCCGTACGGGGACGAAAAGATTGCCGCGCTGGGAATTGTGCTGCGGGTGACGATGATCGTGCAGCTGATCCTGGTCGGCTTTTCCTTCGGCGGGGTTCCGCTCTTCGGATTCCTTTACGGCGCCGGGGAAAAAGAAAAACTGAACAGGCTGCTGCGCTTCTGCACCCTGTTCCTTTGCGCTCTGGCGCTTGCGGAATCACTGATTGTTTTCCTGGCCGCGGAGCCGATGCTGCATATTTTCATTGACAACACCGCGATTATCGCGGACGGAACGGTGATGCTCCGCTGGCTGATCAGCGGAATGGTTTTCTGCGCAATTGTGCTGCTTTATACCTGCCTTTTCCAGGCCAGCGGGAAAGCGTTGCAGGCGCTGGCCATGTCCCTGAGCCGGCAGGGACTGCTGTTTATCATTGTGTTTCTGATCGCCACGGCAGTCGCCGGATACAGCGGCTTCCTGGCTTCCCAACTGATCGCCGATGTGCTCAGTGCGGCGCTGGCGCTGGTGTTATACCGGGTCACTTTCCGGAAGCAACCAGGGCAAGTTTCTGCCGGCGGGACAGCCGCTTGATCTGTGCTTCGCGGGACATGGCTTCCTGCTTTGTTTCGAAAGTTTCATAATAAACGAGTTCCGCCGGAAGGCGGGAACGGGTATACTTCGAAGCCTTGCCGCTGTTATGGGCGGCAAGGCGTTTTTCGATGTCATTGGTCCATCCGCAGTACAGGGTGCCGTCCGCGCAGCGGAGGAGATAGGTATATGCTTTCAAGTGACAGGACCTCCTGCTGTTTTCGACGTCCTTTCAAGGCGGCGGATCCGGTTGATATGGCGTTCAAAATCTCCGCTGTTCAGGAGTTCCGCAAGCACATACTGCTCAAAGGCCGGAACGGTGCAGCTGTAGAAACCGATCCGGAGCTCAAAGACGGGAAGAAGACTGCGGGGCAGCACCATATAGCCGACGCGGAGGGAAGGGGAAACCGTGCGGGAAAAAGTATTCAGATAAATGACGTTGCGTCCTTTTGCCATGGCAAAGAGCGTATCCTCCGGCTTGCGGAGGAGGGAAAATTCCGATTCATAGTCATCTTCTACCAGAAAACGGTCCGCGGAGGTGACCCAGCGAAGATATTCACGGCGTTTGGAGGCAGAGGCGGTGACGCCGCTGGGGAAACTGCGGAAGGGTGTGATATGCAGCACGGAAGCAGGGGTGTTTCGAAGGGCCTCCGACAGGATTCCGTCCTGTCCCAGCGCGCAGAAATCAAGCTGAACACCGCGGGCCCGATAGACCTGCTCAATCTTTTTGTAGGAGGGAGCCTCGATTCCCCAGACGCGCTGAGCACCGAGCAGTTCCACGACGAGACCGTAGAGATATTCGGCGCCGGCACCGATCACCAGCTGGTCCGGCAGGACGCGGATTCCCCGGTTTCGGGCCAGATAACGGCAGAGCGCCCCGCGAAGTTCAGGACAGCCGGTGTTCGGCGGGCGGACCAGGATCTGCTCTCCGTAATCCGAAAGGACCCGGCGCATGACGCGGGCGAGAGAGGGAAAGGGAAAACTGTCCCGGATTGCCGGCGGAACGGGGGAAGGGGAGACTGGCCCCGGAAGCTGCGCGGGCAGGGAAAAAACGTCTTCCTCCCGGTAAATCACAAAAAAACCGCTTTTCGGCCGGGATTCCGTATATCCTTCTTCGCAGAGCAGTTCATAACTGTGATCAACGGTCACCGCGCTGACGCCCCGGTCCCGGGCCATGACGCGGCGGGAGGGGAGACGGCTTCCGCAGGGGCGGATGCCGCTCAGGATTTCATCCCGAAGGGTTTCATAGAGGGAAAGGTAGGCTGGTTTGGTCTGTCTCATCTGGTATTATAAAAAACTCGCTTTCTGGCACTTTTCATATGACCACATTGAGCATATACTACCGACAAGCTAAAGTCAAGGGGGCTTTCCGAATGCCGCTTTGACCCTCTTCGGTGACAATGCTGAACCGGAGGAAAATCGGAGGAACAGGAACATGAAAAAAATACTGACGATCCAGGACATCTCTTGCTTCGGGAAATGCTCTCTGACGGTTGCTTTACCGCTTTTGTCGTCTATGGGAATTGAAACGGTGGTATTGCCGACCGCTGTGCTCAGCACGCATACCCTGTTTAAAGGCTTCACATGCAAAGACCTGTCTGATCAGCTGAAACCCATCACTGACCATTGGAAACAGGAAGGGATCACATTCGACGCAATTTATACCGGATATCTGGGTACTGAAGAGGAAATCGATACAGTGATCGGTATCATCGAAAACTTCAGGAATGAAAACACGCTTGTCTTTGTCGATCCGGCAATGGGAGATAACGGAAAACTGTATCCGGCTTTCAGTGAGCATTATGCAAAGAAAAACGCAGATCTCTGTGCTGTTGCAGATATTGCGGATCCTAATATTACTGAAGCCAGTTTTCTGACGGGCCTTCCCTATAAAGAAACCTATTCGGAAGATTATGTGAAGGAGATGCTGACAGCTCTTGCTGCTATTGGTACGAAGATCCCGATCCTGACAGGCGTTTCTCTGGGAGAGGGGAAAACCGGCGCGATGGGCTATGATACCGAAAAGAACGAATTCTTCCATTATCAGAACGACAAGGTGCCGGCGGCATATCATGGTACCGGAGATATTTTCTCAAGCGTCCTGGCGGGGGCTTTCGTGATCGGCGTCGGCAGAACAAAAGCGCTGAAAATTGCCGCAGATTATACTGCCCATACAATTGCTGAAACATTGAAAAACCCGGAGAATCCCTGGTACGGTGTGGATTTTGAGGCGACCATTCCTGAATTGGTTGAAACATTGAAACGGATTAAGGAATAGCTGATCATCGTCTTTGATCTGCCTCATCTGGTATTATAAAAAACTCACTTTCTGGTACTTTTCATATAGCCACATTGAGCATATACTTGCTTCATTCCCTAGTCCAAGGGAAATTTGAGGGATTCCCGATCGTCAGGAGGCTTTTCAGATGAGCAATGCGGCTGCGGTAAAAAATAACAGTAACAGTACGGCGATCACCCGTGTGGTCTTTACCGGCGTGATGGCGGCCATCATCTGTGTGATTACCATTTTCCGGATCCCGCTGGGGCAGAGCAAGGTGCATTTTGCCAATTCCATGTGCCTGCTGAGCGGGCTTCTGCTAGGCCCCGCCTGGGGCGGCGCGGCAGCCGGCCTCGGCTCCGCACTGTATGATGTGATGCTGGGCGGATACGGTCTGCCTGACGCGCTGATCACCTTTGTCAGCAAATTCGCGATGGCTTTTGTGACGGGGATTCTCTACAGGGCCTGGACCAGAAAGAACGCGGAGGACGACTGGAAGAAGAATCTGCCTCCGCTGGTGATTTCCTGCGTGATCGGCGCACTGACGTATGTGGCGCTGTATATGCTGAAGACCTGGCTGTTCAAAACGTATGTGGAGCCGGTTCCCGCGGAGACCATTCCGACGGTGATGGTGGCGAAACTGATCCCGTCCCTGATTAATGCCGCTTTTGCGGTGGTTACGGCGCCGATCTTCTATCATGCCGTGCGGCCCGCGCTGAAGGCGGCGGGCATCCTCAAAAAGCTGGATGCAGGAGCGTAATGACCAAAGGGCTTTCCGATCGCCCTTTGGAAACCTTCGGATTGTATGTGAAAGAGCAGAAGGACAGTTAAAACGACAATCAGAATCAGAACTGGTGAACATGGCCCGGGCGATATTCCTGCCCGGGTCATTTTTCTATGTCTGCGCGGCAAACACTGCTGCTGCCGGCTGTTTTCCGCCATGGAGAGGCACAGATTGTGCCCCCTGTGGAAAAACAGGCCGGATCGTGCTATAATATTAGAAAGACGATGGATATCAAACAGGAGGTCTGAAAATGAGAAAGATTCTGTCATTACTGCTGAGCGTTGTGCTCCTGGCAGGGATCTGCGGAGCAGCATGGGCAGAGGGCGAACAGCCTGCCGATGAATGGACCGTGATGATCTATCTGTGTGGTACTGACCTGGAAAGCGGGCAGTTCCAATGCGCGACCCATAATCTTCAACAGATTGCGGAGACCATTCCGTCGGATTCGGTCAACGTGGTGATCGAGACCGGGGGTACCAAAGAGTGGCATGCTGAGGAGACGGTGGGGATCAAGATTGCCAATGACAAACTGCAGCGCTGGACCTGGGGGCCGGAAGGGTTTACCCTCGTGGAAGAACTGCCGGAAGCCTGCATGTCCCATGCGGAGACGCTGAGCGAATTCATCCGCTGGAGCACGGAGAAGTACCCGGCGAAAAAGCATATGCTTCTTCTGTGGGATCATGGCGGCGGCAGCAACAGCGGCCTGATCTGTGACGAGAACTACGGGATGACGATTATGCCGGTCTACAGCCTGGAAAGGGCACTGAAAGAAGGCGGGACGCATTTTGACCTGTTCCTGACCGACACCTGCCTGATGGCCTCCCTGGAAATGAGCCAGGCGGTTGCGCCTTACGCGGACTACCTGGCCGCTTCCGAGGAGGTTATGGCCGGGGACGGGACAGCCTATTCGAAATGGCTCCAGTATCTCTATGACCGTCCGGACTGCAACGGCAAACAGCTGGGCACACAGGTCTGCGACCTGACCCAGCAGTACTACGTGGAAAAGGGCGACAGCAGTACCGTGTCCGCTTTCACGATGTCCGTGATCGACCTGAGCAAGATCGGCGCGGTGGCGGAGGCAACCGAAGCTTTTATGCATGAAGCGGCCCTGCTGGCACAGGATCCGGACGCTTTCTTCAACTATGCCAGGGCGACCTATTATGTCGACAGCTACATGAAACCGGAAATGTGTGATCTCTTTGACCTGACACGGCGGGCGGAGATGGCGGGAATTCCGACGGACGTGACCCATGCGGTGCAGGACGCGATTGAAGAAGCAGTTATTTATTTCCTTCGTTCCGCAAACCATACCTATTCGCGCGGCCTGAGCATCTGGTACAAACTGAACGCGGACGACAAGACGCTGGATCACTTTGCCCGGACCAGCAAAAACCCGGAACAGCTGGCATTCTTCGACGCGATCAGCCTGGACTGGGATGCGCCGGACTGGGTATACGAAACTGTGCAAAGGCATCCGGCACTGAACCGTAATGATTACGTGATCAAGCAGGAGACATGTCTGACGGAAGACGGCAAGGATTCCTTCATGACGATCGAATCCGGGGAAGCAGCGGCTGCGCTGATTTCCTACGAACTGATGTATGAGGACGAGAAAACCGGGATCTGTTATACACTGGGTGAGAACGGCGACATTACCCCGGAGGCTGACGAGGAGGAAGGGAAAGTTCGCTATTACATGAATTTCGACGGCAGGTGGCCGACCCTGGCGGGCGTACCGCTGAGCATGAGAATGGTGGATGATACGGAAGCCTGCGCCATGTACAATGTGGACGTGTGCATCAATGACCAGGATAACCTGGATTTCCTGCGGGTGATCCAGAATTATGAAAAGACTGTCACAAAGGAAGACGGGGAGACGGCGGATATTCCCGAGTTTGAACTGAAGGGCCTCTGGGACGGATATGACGAGCATACCGGGCTGCCGGGCCGGAACAGCTACTCCCTGATCGAATACAAGGGGGCTAAGATGACGCTGTTCAAGCTGCCCTACAGTTACGAACTGAAAAAAATCTCAGCGCATACCCCGGTGAAGGACATTACCGTTTCGGAAGACATGAAGGTGACAAAGGAGCCGCTTCCGAAGGGACAGTACATGTATCGGTTTGTGGTCCGGGATGTGTTCGGAAACCGGATTGACAGCGGCGACCTGATGCCTGTCAACTGGGACGGAAAGAATGTCAGTTTTCCGATCGAAAAGGAACAATAAGAATCAGAGGAGGAAAGAAAGATGAAAAACCGTTTCTGCAAAATGATGGCATTGCTCACATGCATGGTCATGGCCCTGCTGGCGCTGTGCGCCGGAACCGCGACGGCGGAGAAAAATACAGAATTCCTGGGGAACCCGTTCCCGGAGTTCACGGCAACGGATACCGAAGGGAAAACCTTCACCCTGTCCGAAGCCCTGAAAGATCATGAAGCGGTGCTGGTCAATCTCTGGGCGACCTGGTGCGGTCCGTGTCTGATGGAGTTTCCGTTCCTGAGTGAAGTTTATCAGAAGTACAGCGACCGGGTAGCCTTTATCGCCCTGAGCGTGGAACCGAAAAACACGATGGAAGATATCGCGGAATACCGCAGGGAAAACAACGTCGCTCTCCCCATGGGGCGCGATGAAGGCGAAGAACTGTACCAGTATATCCGCACGGACGGCATTCCCGACACCGTGGTGATCGACCGTTTCGGCAACGCCGTCTTCTTCCATGACAGCGCTTTCAGAAGCGCAGGGGATGTGGAGCGCGTTCTTGACACGTTCCTGGGAGACAGCTATACGAAGACAACGGTCCTGGAAAGCATCCCCCGGGATGCTTCCACCCAGGCGTTCCCCGTGTCCGCGGCCCGGGCGCTTTATCCGGAAGACGGGAACTACAAAAAGGCCCTGATCCATGTGGAAGGCCTCAAAAATCCCGTTGCCTGCTGGTTAATCCCGGATGAGTCTGTGCTTATACGGGTCGAGGTCGCCGCGGATGACGATGTTCCCGTGATGATGTACGAAGAAACGTACGGCGAAACCGATACCTATCTCAAAGATATGCTGGATCCGAAAGCCGGTACCTATATCTACGAACAGTTTATGCCCAAGCCGGGAGATGAATATCAGTTTGTCAAGATTGCTCTGTTTGACTCCGCTGAAGAAGAGGTTTCGGAAAAAGATATCATAGCCTACCTGGTGAAAGATGAGGACGGTCTCAACGCACTGGTGGATGCCATAAAATCTGAAAATAACGTTGAGGTCAGCTGGGAATACGCGGAGGAAAAAGCTCCGGCGGAGAACGCACCCCAGGCTTATATCATCCATGTGGTGGATCAGGACAACAAGCCCGTAGGGGAGGTCACGGTGAATTTCTGCACGGATCTGGCCTGTACCCCGAGCGAGTCCGATGAGAGCGGAACGGTTACCTTTACCGGTGCGCCGGATGTCTATCACGTGCAGATCGTCGATGTGCCGGAAGGATACAGCTGGGATGAGAGCTATGACATGTATACCACCAAAGAATACGGCGAATGGGTCCTGAGAGTGAAGAAGGACTGACGGCCGTCTCCTGTACCGGATTCCGGCTGATCCCGGAATAAGGGGTTCAGTACAATTGGTTTCCGCGTGACGACAGAGAGATAACAGGGTTGAGAATGAAACGTACTCCACCGGCAAAAAGCAGCGGGAAAGAGAACTGCCAAATCCGACGGAGTACGTTTTATTGCAGCAGCGGCTTTTCCCGCCGGCCCGTTCATCATACAGTAGCTTTATCCTGAAAACAGATACCATCACAGCAAACAGAGAGGTGCCCGGCTATGAATATCCTGGATGGATTCAGTGAAAAACTCCGCAACCTGCGCACTGAAAAAGGACTGACACAGCGTCAGCTCGCAGACGCGCTGTTTATCACCCGGAAAACAATCAGCAACTGGGAAGCCGGGATCCGCATGCCGGACGTCGTCATGCTCACCCGGCTCAGCAAGGTACTGGGAGTCAAGCCTTATGAACTGATCGATGTTTTTCCGTCCGGGGAAGATTCACCCATCCTGATCATTGTGGAAGATGAACAGGATATTCTGACGGGATTCATTCATATTGTCAGCGATACACTGCCGGATGTGCAGGTTTTCGGCTTTCAGACCGGGGATGAGGCTTTGGAATTTGCGACCACAAACCGGGTTGATGTGGCGTTTCTCGATGTGGAACTGTTCGGAGAAAGCGGGATTGACCTTGCCGGGAAACTGTCTGAGATCAATCCGAACATCAATCATATTTTCCTGACGGGACATTCGGAATATACGTTTGACGCACTGCAGATGCATTGCAGCGGTTATCTGATGAAACCGCTGACGCCGGAAAAACTTCTGAAAGAAATGGAGCATCTCCGGTTTCCGATACAGGGGTTGAAACGATGAGAAAGAAACTGGTTCCGGAAATCATTACACTGATGCTGGCGGTTTTATGCGTGCTGACGGTCGTGCTGGTGCACCGCGGCGTGGATTACGACCGCTATGCTTCCGTGGCAGCCACTCCGTTTTTTCTGCTGGAGCCGGATGATGTCACGGAGGAGCAAATCACCGAATATGCCGGAATCAGGCGCACGTATACCTTCACAATTCCCGATTCCGCCTCAGCAACGGCCACCGGCGCCCGGCTGACGGTCTTTCTGCGCCATACGCTGGCTGAACTGTATATCGATGACGCCATGAGGTACAGCAACTACCCCGGGACCGAGGGTGACGTCCCGTCCAGGGTTGGAAACACGCCGGGCAGTTACTGGATCAGCATTCCCATACGCCCCGAATACGCGGGGAAAACTGCCCGGATTATTCTGACGCCGGTCTATCGAAACGTCCTGGACGAAAAGCCTGAATTCCGGATTGTGACGAGGGATATGCTCCTGAGCATGATCGTCCTCCCGGAAAACGGACTGATGATTGTCCTGTCCCTGCTGGCTGCTGTTTCCGGTATATTCCTGGCGATCATGGCCCTGGCTCTTCCTCTGGAAAGGCCCGAAAAACAGCAGATTTTCTTTTTGGGAACCGTAGCCGTTACCGCCGGCATCTGGAAACTTTGCGGCCTGCCCGCGGTGCCTCTGATGCTTGAATTCCGGGGAATCCATAAAGAGATTTGGTTTGCCGGAACCATTTCCTATATGCTGATGCTGTACCTGTCCCTGCGCATGATCCTGACCATTCGGGGAGAGACGGATCATCTCATCGGCAAGGTCTGCCTTTATACCGGAGCCGCAGCCGTTGCTGCGCTGATTCTTCTGCAGATCTTCGGCGTGCTGGAATTGTATCAGGCCCTGGTCTGGTACGGCATCGGTATGGTGATCCTGCATCTGCTTCCCTTTGCAAAGCAAAAACCCGCGCGCGCCGAGCTGATGTGGATCATTCCCCTGTTTCTGACCCTCGGCGCGGACCTGCTGATTGCTCTGCATAATCATGCGCTGGGACTTTCCCCTGTTTTCCTGGTCTGGCTGATCCTGTATCTTTACGTACGCGGCTTCGGGTTTGTACGGGGGGCGATTCTCCGCAAACGCCTGCTGCAAAAGAAACAGGAAGAACTGCGGGAAGCGAAGGTACGGACCATGATGAACCAGATCCGGCCGCATTTCATTTATAACACGCTGACCTCTGTATATGTCCTGTGCAGGGACGATCCCGAGAGAGCCGCGCTGATGGTTCAGAATTTTACGGAATACCTGCAGTCCAACTTCACGGCCATGACCGCAACGGAGCTGATTTCCTTCCCGGATGAACTCCGGCACACGAAAGCCTATATATCCATGGAATCGTTCCGTTACCGCGACAAACTGACCGTGGAGTACGACATCCGGCATTCCGCATTCCGCCTGCCGGCACTGACGCTGCAGCCGCTGGTTGAAAACGCCATCAAGCACTGCCTGGGCAAAGGGATTGCGCCGGAACATATTGTCATATCAAGCTGGGCGGAGGGGGCTGTTTCCTGCATCACGGTTAAGGATAACGGCCCGGGATTTGATCCGCAGGAGCAGATCGGCGAGGAACATGTTGGACTCGAAAATGTGCGGGAACGTCTGCAGCTCATGTGCGGCGGGACCCTGGATATTCAAAGCAGCAAAGACAGCGGAACGCTGATCACGATCAGCATCCCGACATCCCGGACGGGCGATATGCTTCCGTGAAATACTGTTCGTTAAGGAGGGCACGAAACGTGCCCCCTGGTTTTTTGCAGTAGTTTTCTGCTATACTGATATTGCAGAATTGTCAGTCTGCTGTTCATTTATTTTTCGTCTCCGGTTTTTGGAGGAAGCCAATATGAAGAAAATGAAACGAAGATTACGGGCAATGGCTGTTTTGACAGTTATCCTCAGCCTGATCGGAACAGGGATGCCTGCTCCCGCCGAGGATGCAGAAAAGGCAGAACCCGCCGTCCGGTTTGATCTGACCCTCGATTCCTATGTTCCGAAGAAGGATCACTACAATTTCTTCTTCACCTATAAAACGGTCCATGCCTGGTGGGATGCGGTTGCCATGGGGATGGAGGATGCCCAGAGGCAGTTTCTGAGCCGCGGAATCGTCGTTACCTATGAATATCTTGCACCGGAAGCTGCTTCAGCCGAGGATCAGAAGAACCGCCTGCTTGCAGCCGCGCGGAATAGCGATTACGACGTGATCGGCGTCGATGTGGCGGATGAATCGGTCATTTCTCCCGTACTGGATCAGCTGGCAGACGCCGGGATCCGTGTCATGACCTTTTCCAGTTCCGACGCTGCACCCGGGTGCAAGCGGATCGCCTATGTCGGAAATACCCATAACTATACAGACGGCGCCAAACTGGCCGAAGCGCTGTGCGAAAAGCTCGGCGGAAAAGGGAAAACCGCCGTGCTTGTCGGAACAAAAGGCGCTCCGTGTCACGAGGACCGGGCAAAGGGCGTCCGGGATACTATTGCCAAATATCCGGATATGGAGATTGTCGCCGTAGAATATGACCAGGACAGTATCCCTCTGGCTTATGACCTGACGATGAAAATTCTTGACGATCATCCGGATCTCAGCGGGCTCGTCTGCTGCAATATGAGCAATCCGGTGGGCGCAGCCCGGGCTGTGATGGAAAGAGGACAGGATACTGTGATCGTCGGCATGGATCACGACCGGGAAGCCCTCCGGGATCTTCGTGACGGCGTGATTTACTGTCTCGGCATTCAGGACTGCTATTCCATCGGGTTTGATACGCTGCAGATCGCCGTCAAAATTGCCGATGACGTGATGCCCGGAACCCTGTACCCGGAAAAAACAGAAGAAACAACAACCATCATATTCCAGCAGGACGCAGAGAAAATGCTGGAACTCCTTTACGGTGAATTCTGAGATCAGAAGGTGCACGCATGAAACGGTCGAATCTTTTCCCCGTCCTGATTGGCGCAGTCATCGTTGTGCTCATCGTGACAGCCGCGACGCTCTGGATGAGCGCCGGCGCACGCAAGGCAACGGACGATGCTGTGGGAAAAGTCAGCGAATTTTACCTGGAAGAGCTGGCAGGACGCAGAAGCCAGGTTGTGACCCGCTTCTTTGAAACAAACGCGGATCAGATGCAGCGTGCCATGGCATTGATGAAGCAGGAAGACCTTGCATCCCTGAAAGCGCTGAGATCCTTCATCGGGCGTGTGGAAGCCCTGTACGGGCTGGAACTGTTTGCCGTTGCCGATGAAGATAACGTTGTCTATACAGAGCATACTACCTATACGGGCGGAAGCCGCCATGCATTTCTTTCTGATGAATTGTCTCACAGCCGAACGATCACGACGAATGCCGCCTACGGCGGCGGCAAGGAGATCTGCCTTTCACTCCCCATCACGGACCGGGCCTTCAATGGGAAAAGGCTGAAGACCTGTTTTATTGAAATCAGCATGGATGACATTGTCAGTATGCTGGCCTTCAATACCCGGGAGAGCGGGACCCACTTCAGCCTTTATTATGAGAACGGTGAAAACCTGACCGGCCTTGATTTCGGCCCCGTCAGCGCAAAACAGAATCTGTTTACATTCATGCACCAATATCTGACTGCAGATGAAGCTGAAACCCTTTCCGGGAACTTCAAAGACAGGATCGCCGGTAAAGCGCAATTTACCTTCTCCGGCGTTAAGCAGCTGCTGTATTATTCACCGATTCCCGAAACCGGCTGGATGATCACCGTGCTGATTCCCGAAAACCTGATTTATGACCAGATCGGGGGCATCCGGGAAGAAACAATGACCCGCAGTACAATCCAGATTCTGATTACCTGCGCCTCCCTGCTGATCTTCTTCGGCGTGCTTGCTGTGCGGGCACGAAGGGAATCCAGGGCCTTGCTGGAACAGGAGCGGAAGATCGCGGTGCGGGATTCGCTGACAGGAGTCGGGAACAAATATGCCTATACACAAAAACAAAACGCGGTTGATCAGGATATCCGGAGCGGGAATATCAGGCCGTTTGCCCTTGTTGTCTGCGACCTGAACGGGCTGAAACAGGTAAACGATACCAAGGGTCATACCGCGGGAGACGCCTATATCCGCGAGGCAAGCCGGCTGATCTGTGACCTGTACAAACACAGTCCGGTCTATCGGATCGGCGGGGATGAATTTGTCATTTTCCTGGAGGGCACGGATTATGAGCAGCGCAACGAACTGCTTGAGAGTCTGGACAGCCGGATGGATGAAAACGCCAAAGCCGGCGGCGTTGTGATCGCCGCCGGTATGGCGGAATATCAGTCGGAGGATGAGCATCTCTTTGATGCCTTCAGCCGTGCTGACAAACGGATGTATGAACGAAAAAAGCTGCTGAAAAATGCCTGACCGGATTTTCGACCGAACAGGCTTCAATCCGATATGTTGTCAGTGTGGGAAACTACGGAAAAAAGGCACAATCTGAGAGCGGGGAAACGACAATACAAGGATGGGATCACAGAGGGCACATTTTGTGCCCTCCATGGTTTTCTCGGCGATAAACCTGTATACTTAAAGATAATAATGCGCAGGTTTCCCGATATGGATAAATCGGACAAAAAACAAACGGAGGCGGCTGCTGTGCCAAAAGAAAATGTATTGAACTTTTCAGATGAAGATGTAGAGGTACAGTGCTCTATGAAGGTAACTGCACCTATGCGGACCTGGCGGATGCCGTGAAACCGGCCGCACAGTCTCGAAGGTGGAGATCTTTAATTGCCAAACGGCGGGCTGACTTACAGTTTGAAACCGGTGAACATGGCCTGGGCGATATCCTTGCCCAGGTCATCTTTGATGTCAATGCGGTAAACGCAGCTGCTGCGGCCGCTTTTGATGCAGGTCGCCGTGGAGATGAGGCGGGTGCCTTTGCTCGCGTTCAGGAAGCTGAGGCTGACCTGCTGGGCCACGGTGGGACGGTGGGCATTCACGGAGGCGACGGCGAAGGTGAAGTCCGCCAGCGCGAGAATGGCGCCGCCCATGACGCCGCCTTCCGCATTCTGGTGGCGGACGGAGAGGTTGACGGCGCAGACGGCGCCGTCTTCGGTGAGGGCTTCCAGGGTGAAGCCGTTGTCGGTGGCGAAATGATCATTAGTGAAGAATGATTTTGCTTCCTGCAAAGTGGAAAATGTAGCCATTGTTTTTTCCTTTCTCTGGGGGCTAAATGAGTTTCGCGCCTGCGGGCGCGACCAGGGCTTTCCGAGTGCCCGGGGCTGCCGCCCGTTCTTCGCTGAGAAAGAGCCACTGGCTCTTTCTCCGGGCGCTACGAACCCCTGGACCTTCGGTCCCAATGTGAGTCAATTATATGCGAGTATTTGCGTGACAGATTATACTAAAAACTAATCTGTAAGAATGACGGGAATGCCCAGGGACTGCAGGCGTGACCAGTAGTCCGGGAAGGATTTGCGGACGGCTTCCGCGCCTTCGATTTCGCCTCCGGTGCGGGTGCAAAGGAGCGAGAGGGCCATGGCGATCCGGTGATCGTTATGGGAAGACAGCGGGCTGTCCGGAGCATGCGGATTTCCCGCGGGAACGGTGATCCGGTTTTCCTCCAGGCGGAGAGAGAAACCGAACTTCGCCATCTCTTCCGCCATGGCGGCGCCGCGGTCGCTTTCCTTGAAACGGAGGCGGCGGGTGCCGGTGAAGACGGCCCCATGGCAGAGCGCGGCGACAGCGAAGAGAACCGGTGCCAGATCCGGACAATCGGCAATATCCACGGCGGGAGAGCCGGAGCGGAGGAGGGGAAAGAACTGCTCACAGACCCTGTCACCCTGCAGGCTTCCGGGATCGAGACCCGTCACATCCACGCTGCCGCCGATGCAGTTCAGGGCGAGAAAAAAGGCGGCATTGGAATAATCGCCTTCCACGACTGTATTTCCCGGACGGTACTCACTGTTTCCGGGAATGATGAAGGTGTTTTCATCCGGCGTTTCCAGACGGACTCCGGCGGAGCGCAGGGCGGCGGCGGTCAGGTTCAGATAGGAACGGCTTTCCACCGGCGGAACCAGGCGCAGTACACTGGGGCCGGAGAGAAGGGGCAGGGCGAAGAGCAGCCCCGTGACGAACTGGCTGGAGATATCGCCGGGCAGCACATACTCACCGGGCGTCAGCGTTCCTTCAACCAGAAGGGAGGTTTCCTGCTTTTCCAGACGAAGGCCGCGCTCCCGGCAGATCGATTCATAGACAGAGAGCGGACGGCTCAGGAGCATCGCACTGCCTTCCAGGCGCATCGGCTGACCGGAAAGAAGGCAGAGGGGGATCATGAAGCGCAGGGTGCTGCCGGACTCGCGGCAGCGCAGGAGCGCGGGGCCCGATTTCCGCGGATCACAACCGCGGAGGAAGACGGCGCTGCCTTCCCGGCGGACGGAAGCGCCGAGGGATTCCAGACAGTCCAGCGTCGCCAGAATGTCCTCGGAAGGATCAACGCCTTCGACCGTGCTTTCGCCGTCAGCGAGGCCCGCGCAGATCAGCAGCCGGTGGGCCATGGACTTCGAGGGCGGCGCGGCGACGGCGCCCCGGGCGATGCCGGGCCGGATGTTTGCTCTCATGAATTTGCCTCCGACAGATGATCGATCAGGAAATCGATGGCTTCAAGATAGCCGTTCAGGCCGTGACCGCAGATGGTCTTCACGCAGGCAGAACGGACGTAGCTGACGCGGCGGAATTCCTCCCGGGTATCCGGATCGGAAATGTGAACTTCTATCGCCGGAAGGGCAACAGCCTTCAGCGCGTCCAGAAGGGCGACGCTGGTATGGGTATAGGCGGCGGGATTGATCACGACGGCGTCCTGGGTGCCACAGGCCTGCTGGATCGCGTCCACGAGATCACCCTCATGGTTGGACTGATACAGGGTGATTTCAACGCCTTTATCGGCAGCGTGGCTGCGGATCATGGCGCAGAGATCGGCATAGGTCGTATGGCCGTAGATATCGGGCTCACGGATGCCCAGCATGTTGATGTTCGGGCCGTTGATAACGAGGATTTTCATATGCGCATATACCCTTTCAGGAGATTTCGCGCCTGCGGGCGTAACCAAATCGTGCTTCTTACGTTCCGGCTGGGTGGAGCATACACCCCGGGCCCGATGCTGTCAACGATTCTTCGGGTTTATAACGGTTCTCGTTGTGTTTTTATTGCGCGGAAAGCCCGCGGGAAGCTGTGTATGATCTGCCTCTTTCTATTGTGAATCAGCATTGAATCTGATATAATTTTCTAACCTGTATAAAACAAATTCCGGCCAGGAGGATCGTATGAGACTGCTTGATATCATTAATACATTGGCTCTTACACAGCCCGGGAAAACCGCTTTGAACGACTGCGGCGGAACGGCCGTGACCTACGCGCAGCTGATGGATCTGTCCGGGCGCGTATATCATTATCTGAAGGAGCGGGGCATCGGCCGGGAGGACATGGTGAACATCCTGCTGCCCCGCGGCACGGAGCCGTTCATTGCCATGATCGGCGTCTGGCGGGCAGGCGCGGCATGCGTCATCCTGGAGGAAGGCTATCCTGCCGAGCGGGTGAAGTTCATTCAGAGCGACTGCGGGTGCCGGCTGGTTATGGACGGGGCGGCCTGGCAGGAAGCGATGGCCTGCGAACCGCTGGAGGGCCGGGAAACTGTCGACGACCATGACGCCGCCTTCGCGGTATACACCTCCGGATCCACCGGCAATCCCAAAGGCGTGCTGCATGAGTACGGCAATGTGGACCGCGCGGCGGAGACTGACCTGACTATGACAGGATGTGCGTTGATTTCACCGCTGAATGTCGTTGCCGCCATCATCATCAGCACATCTGTGCTGCATGACGGCGGAACGCTGTTTGTTATTCCTTATTCCGTCGTCAAGGATCCGTCAGCGGTAAGGGAATGCTTTGTCCGGTATGGGATTACCCAAACACTCTGTGCTCCGTCGGTCTTTCATCTGTTCAGGGATATCCCTTCCCTTGAGTTGATTATCGTTGCTTCTGAACCGGCTTACGGGATCCGGTCGGATGATCCGAAACTGCAGGTGTATAACTTTTACGGCATGAGCGAGTCGGCATTTGTCATTGCGTACAAGAAACTGGATGAGCCCAATGAGATATCGCCGATCGGCCGGGCATGCCCCGGTGTTGTCATGACGCTCAGGGATGAAGAGGGAAAGCCTGTTCCGGACGGCGAGGAAGGAGAACTGTGCTTCGGGAACCCCTATGTGCGCGGATATATCGGTCTGCCGGAGCAGACCGCGAGGACGTTTGCAAACGGGGAGACGCGCACCGGGGATCTCGCGAAACGGCTGGAAAACGGCGACTATGTGGTGCTGGGCCGCATTGACGATATGATCAAAATCAACGGCAACCGGGTGGAGCCGGCGGAGGTAGAAGCCGCCGTGCGAAAGGTGACCGGACTGAAACAGGTCATGGCCAAAGGCTTTTCTGAAGGCAGTGCGGCCTACGTCTGCCTGTACTACACGGACGATGTGAAGATCGATGCGGCGGCGATCCGGGAGACGCTTCAGCAGCATCTGCCGTATTACATGATTCCCTCGCATTTTATCCATCTGGATACGTTCCCCCGCACCGGGAGCGGAAAGCTGAGCCGCCGCATGCTGCCCCGGCCTGAATTTGACTCCTCCGATGCCGAGTATTCAGCGCCCGACAGCGCCGCGGAGAAGGCACTGTGCGACACCATGGCCGCCGTACTGAAACTGGACCGCGTCAGCGCGGAAGCAGATTTCTATGCTCTGGGAGGCAGTTCTGTAACCTCTATGGAGCTTGTGAGCAAATGCCCTCTGCGGAGGCTGGACATCGGCATGATCTATCAGGGAAGGACGCCCCGGAAGATTGCGAAGATCTGGCAGGAGGCGATGCAGGCTGCAGACGCCGCGGCCGACCGCGACGCGGATCCCGAGAAGCCCTGTCCGCTGACGCAGACCCAGATGGGCATCTATGCCGAATGCGCGCGCCATCCTGGCGAGGCGATCTACAACAACCCGGTGCTGCTGCGCTTTCCGGCGGATACGGACGCCGGCCGGCTTCAGCATGCTGTCGAGACGGCGGTGAAAGCCCATCCGGGGCTCTTTGCGCAGATCATACCGGACGAAAGCGGGCTTCCGGCGATGGTGTACCGCCCCGATTGGGCGGAGGAAGCCCTGTGTGAAATCACGGATTCAACGGAGGCGGCTTTCACTGCCCGGAAGAGCGCGCTGGCGGCGCCCTTCAACATCCTTGAAGACCGGCTCTTCCGCATGGAGATTATCAGGACAGAGATGGCCGTCCGGCTGTTCGTGGACTGCCACCATATCGTTTTTGACGGTACCTCTGCGCACATCCTGTTTGACGATCTCGCCCGCGCATGGCAGGGCGAAGAAGCGGAGCCGGAGGGATACACTGCCTGGCATGCCGCGACGGATGAAGCCTCGCTGCGTGAAAGCGGCGCATATGTGAGCGCGAAATCATGGTATATGGAACAATTCGGCGACATCGAAGCGCCGTCGCTGCCCGAAGGGGATCACCATGGCGAGCAGCCTGTCTATGCGAACAAAACCATCCCGCTGACGACACCCGTCTCCGCACTCAGGAAATTCTGCGCGGAGCACGGGCTGACTGAAAACGTCGTGACAACAGCGGCCTTCGGGGTACTGCTGTCCGGATATACCCGGGAAAAAGCGCCTGTATTCACCACCGTATACAACGGACGCAAGGACAGCCGGACCGGGCGTACCGTTTCCATGTTTGTAAAGACGCTGCCCTTGCGTTTCAATACCGCAGGCGACATTCCGGTGACGGATCTGTGCACCGCGGTGAAAGAACAGTTGCTGGGCGATATGGCGAACGATATTTTTTCCTTTGCTGAATTGGCCGCTGCCACAGGGATTACCAGCGATGTAATGTTCGTCTGGCAGGATCAGATGCGCGCCGTGCCTCATCTGGACGGCGTAACGGCCGTGAAGGAGGACGTGCCCTTCAACGCTGCCGGCGCCATGCTTTCCGGGGAGCTGACGGCTGAAGGGGATCAGCTGGACATGCATATGGAATACCACGCGAACCGGTACAGCGGGCGCTTCATCGACGATTTTGCCGCCCGTTACAATCTGGTGCTGGAACAGATGATGCGCAGGGAAAATCTTTCCGGGATCAGCCTGGTGTCCGATGAAGAAGTGCCGGCGCTGCTGCAGCTGTCCCGGGGCGAAACGATGCCTTATAACACAGGTGAAACCTGGCTGGACCTGTTCCGGAAGCAGGTTCAGGCATCGCCGGAGCATAAGGCCGTGACAGACAGCGAAGGCAGTTACACCTACGCGGAACTGAACCGGGCATCCGACGCCGTCGCCGCGTGGCTGATCGGCCAGGGGGTCCGGGAAAACAGCTTTGTCGCCCTGCGCATGGGCCGGGTGAAGGAATTCACGGCGGCGGCCATCGGCATCCACAAGGCGGGGGCGGCCTATGTGCCCATCGACGCGGATTATCCGGAGGACCGCGTCAGCTATATGCTGGAAGATTCGCAGGCGGCCCTGCTGCTGACCGAAGAGACGGTCAGGCAGGCGGTGCGGGAGTGCGCGGACGCGCAGCCGGTGCTTCGCGCCGGGCCGGACACGCTGGCCTACATGATTTACACGTCCGGATCCACCGGCAGGCCCAAGGGCGTCATGATTCCCCACAGGGCGCTGACAAACTTCGTTCACTTCATCGCGAGCCGCTGGGGGCTGACGGAAAAGAGCCGGATCGCCTGCCATTCCAACTTCGCTTTTGACGCTTCGGTGGAGGATCTGTATCCTGTGCTGACGGCGGGCGGGGAGCTGTTCATCGTGCCGGAAGAGGTGCGGCGGGACGTGGAGGAGATGCGGCGCTATCTGAAGGCGAACGCCATCAGCGGCGGCTGCTATTCCACCCAGTTCGGTCAGTTGCTGGCAGGGGAAGAGCCGCTGGATGTGGATTATCTGTGCCTGGGCGGCGAGGCGATGACCACAGTACCACAGGCCCGGGGACCGGTGTACAACACCTACGGGCCCACGGAATTCACGGTGGATGCCACATACTTCGAATTGCGGAAGGGCGAAAGCTACGACCCGATCCCCATCGGACGGCCGCTTTATAACTGTTATGCCTTCGTGTGTGACACGAACTGCCGCCTGCTGCCCCGGGGGATGGCGGGCGAACTGTGCCTGGCGGGACCCCAGATCGCGGAAGGGTACCGGAACCGCCCGGATCTGACGGAAAAGGCGTTCGTGGACTGCCCCTGGCTGCCCGGCAAAAAGATGTACCGGACGGGGGACCTGGCCCGCTGGAACCCGGAAGGACAGCTGGAATACCTGGGGCGCATCGACAACCAGGTGAAGCTGCGCGGCTTCCGCATTGAGATGGGAGAAATCGAAAACCGGGCCGCCCAGTATGAGGGTATTCGGACCGTGGCGGCACAGGTGCGCAGGGATACCCTTGTGCTTTATTACACGGCTGACAGGGAGATCGATCCGGGCGCGCTGAAGGCGTTCCTTGCCGAAACGCTGACGGACTATATGGTTCCGGCCATTTACATGCGGCTGGAAAACATGCCCGTGACGCCCAACGGCAAGATCGACCGGAAGGCGCTGCCGGAACCGGAGATTGCCGCAAGGGAATACGTGGAACCGGCCGGCGCCGCGGAGAAGGCGGTTGCGGCGGCGATGCAGAAGATCCTGAACATGAAAACGGCCCCCGGGGCGCTGGACAGTTTCTTTGAGCTGGGCGGCGACTCCATCAAGGCGATCCGTCTGTCCAGTCTGCTGCGCGACGATGACCTGGCGGTGTCCGTGGCCGACATCATGCAGCAGAAGACGGTCCGCGGCATCGCGGGCGCGGCCCAGGCGAAAAAGGGCCCGGAGATCAGCCAGGAGCCCTTTGAGGGGGACGTGGAGGAAACGCCCATCGTCGCATTCTTCAGGGATCTTCACCTGCCGCAGCCCTGGCACTACAATCAGACTGAGCTGTTCCTTCTCCGGGACCGCATGGCGGCTGAGGAACTGCAACGCATTTTCAACGCGCTGACGGTTCAGCACGATATGCTGCGAGCGATCTGGACGGACAACCGCCTGACGGTCAGGCCGGCCGACACCGCCATCCTCATTGAGGAATACAGCGCTTCCTCAGAAGAGGAAATCACGGCCATCTGCCGGGAGATTCAAAGCCATATCCGGATGGAAGAGGCACTGGTCAGGGCCGCGCTGATCCACGCGCCGGACGCGGACTGCTTCTGTCTTGCCTGCCACCACCTGGTGATCGACGGCGTGAGCTGGCGGATCATTACGGCAGACCTTGAAACGGCGTTTGCCCAGGATAAGGGCGGGAAGGCAATTCAGCTGCCGCGGAAGACCCAGCCCTATGCGGACTACGCGCGGGCGATCCGGAAATACCGGAGCAGCGATCGGCTGGCGCAGGAGATTCCCTACTGGAACGCGGTACAGAAAAAGCTGGAATCGCTTCCGCTGTCAGACGGGAAGGATTACAGCCGCGAATTCGCCCGGCTGACCGTGACTATGAGCGCTGAAGATACTGAACGGTTCCTGCGCACAAACTATGACGCCTTCGGGCTTACGCTCAACGACGCCCTGCTGACTGCCGTGTGCAGAAGCTGGCGCCGGGTCAGGGGCGACATGCCGGTACCGGTGCAGCTGGAAGGACACGGACGCGAAGAACTGGATGAACCGCTGTACACCGATCGCACGGTCGGGTGGTTTACCTCCATCTATCCTGTGGTGTTTGAAGGCCTGACCGGCGACATGCGCCGGGATCTGATGGCGGTAAAAGAGACGCTCCACCGGATTCCCCATAAAGGCGTGGGTTACAACGTGCTCCGGTATGCGGGCGGAGAAGACGCGCCGGATTTCCATACGGACAGGATCCCACCTCTGAGCTTTAATTACCTGGGCGAAATGGACGAAGGGTCGCCTGAGGAAGAGACGCAGTTCCGGGCGGCCCATATCGACACGGGAGAGGCTGTCAGCCCCCGGAATACAGAGGGGTCCGGCTTCAGCATCAACTGCCTGACGAGAGGCGGCGTCTTTACCCTGACAGTCGATCACGATCCGGCTGAATTTGATCCCGGGCAGGCCGGAGAAATCGCCGGGGGTATTCTTGAAGAAATGCGGCGGATCGTTACGTTCCTGTCTGAAACAAACGCATCCATGACGACAGCCTCCGACCTGGGCGAAACGGAATGGAGTGAGGAAGAATTTGAAGCCGTGACGGCGGACTTTGAAAGCCGCGGCGAACGGGTGGAACGGATTTATCCGCTGCTGCCGATGCAGGAAGGCATGCTGCTCAGGCACCTGCAGGATCCGGAGGCCTGGGCATACCGGCTGGTGGATATCTTTGAAATGGATTGGGTGCCCACGGAGGCGCAGCTTCGCCATGTGCTGGACCGGATGGGAGCGAAGCACGAAGTGCTGCGCACATCCATCGTGTATAAAAATGTCAGCGTTCCCCGGCAGGCCATCATTGACAGGCCCCTGGGCCTTGCCATGGCCGATCTGACCGCGGAGGCTGATCCGGAAGCGGCGGTGAAGCGGCTGCGGGAGGAAATCCTGACCCATGGATATGACCTGCAGGATAAGCCGCTTTTCGGCCTGACCTGCGCAAAAGTGAGCGATTCCCGCTGCTATCTGGTCCAGGCGCAGCATCATATCATCACGGACGGCTGGTGCACTGCCCTGTGCATGGAGGATCTGACCCGCTATCTTCAGGAGGAGATGACCGGACAGTTTACAGAGGAACGGCCCTCTGCCGGAGGGCGCTATGAGGCCGCGGTCCGGGAGATCCTGCGCAAGGACATGAAGGCGGGCCTGAACTACTGGCGTGAACTGCTGTCAGGCTATGAGACAAGGGCGGAGGTTCCTTCCTATGGCACAGTGCCGGAGAACGAGCGCTCGGAAGAAGACCTGCTGACGGTGGTGCTGGACGCGGAGAAAACGCGGCAGCTGGAACAGCTGTGCGGGCAGGAGGGCGCGACCCTCAGCAACGCCGTGGAGCTGGCGTGGGGCATGGTCCTCGGCGTGTGCAGCCGCACAAAGGACGCGGTGTTCGCCAAGGTCGTGTCCGGCCGCGACAATACGGAAACCAGGGTCGACGACCTGATGGGCCTGTTCATCAACTCGGTACCGGTGCGCGTGAAGTGGGACGACAGAACCAGCGCGCGGGACGCGCTGCGGGCCCTGAATCAGCAGGCGGCCCGGAGCAATGGGTATGACTATTGCCCGCTGGCTGACATTGAGCAGCAGACGGATCTGGGCAGCGAACTGCTGCAGTCGGTGCTGGCCTTTGAGAATTTTGCCGGCGGAAGGGAAAACGGCGCGGAAGCGCCGCTCCTCAGGCCCCTGGAGCTGCGGGAGGAGATCTTCAGCGCCATCAATCCTGTCTCTTTTGTGGAGAACGGGCAGCTGACTTTCTGCCTTACCTTCGATACCCGTCTGTACCGCGGGGAGGAAATCCGCCGGCTGCTTTCGATGATCCGGATGCTGCTGGAAGGAATGATCCGGAATCCGGATTGCGCGCTGGGGGCGCTTGATCTGCTGGACGAAGACGATATCCGGGAGATTATCACCCGGTCAAAGGGTGAAACCCTGGCATACGATATCCGTGAGACCTGGCTTGACCTGTTCCGGAAATGGGTGAAAGAACGCCCTGATCACGTCGCCGTGGTCGACAGTGAAAGCAGTTATACCTACGCGGAACTGGACCGGGCCTCCAACGCCGTCGCTGCGTGGCTCATCGGCCGGGGGGTCCGGGAAAACAGCTTTGTCGCCCTGCGCATGGGCCGGGTGAAGGAATTTGCGGCGGCGGTTGTCGGCGTCCATAAGGCCGGGGCGGCCTATGTGCCTGTGGATCCCGAATACCCCGAGGACCGGATCGCCTTCATGCTGGAGGACAGTGAGGCAAAGGCGGCCCTTGACGGGGAGACGGTCCGCAGGATCGTTTCCGAAGGGAAAAACGCTCCCGAAATCTGCCTCGCGAAGCCGGGGAACCGCGCCTATATGATCTACACCTCCGGATCCACCGGAAAGCCAAAGGGCGTGGTGCAGCCTCACAGTTCCCTGAAGGCCATGCTGGCCTGGCTGATAAATATCGTCGGCGAAAACGCTGTCGACGCGCTTCATCCAAGTTTCTCCTTCGACGCTTCGGTCAATGATCTGTTCCCGCCTTTGGCGGCAGGCGGGCAGGTGCATATCCTGGCGGATGAGCTGCGCAAAGACCCTGCCGCCATGGACCGCTATATCCGTGAGCACGGAATCACCGGAATGACCGTCTCCACGCAGATCGGCATGGCATTGATCAACCAGTTTCCGGATATGCCGATCCGGTTTATGATGATGGGCGGCGAGAAAATGCTGCCATGCGAAAAAACAGACATTCGGCTGATCAACGGTTACGGACCGACGGAATTTACGGTATGCTCCAGCTATCACACCGTCAACCAGGAGAAGGATCTGAATATCCCCATCGGGCGCCCCGTACCCAATACCTGGTCCCTGATCTGTGACGATTGCGGCCGTTTGCTGCCCCGGGGCATGGCGGGGGAACTGTGCCTGGCAGGGCCTCAGATCGCGGAGGGATACTGGAAGCGTCCGGATCTGACGGCAAAAGCGTTCGTGGACTGCCCCTGGCTGAGTGACGAAAAGATGTACCGCACCGGAGACCTGGCGAGGTACAATGAAAACGATGAACTGGAATACCTGGGCCGCATTGACAACCAGGTAAAACTGCGCGGCTTCCGCATCGAGCTGGGCGAAATCGAGAGCCGGGCCGCCCAGTATGAGGGTATTCGGACCGTGACGACGCAGGTGCGCAGGGATACCCTTGTACTTTATTACACAGCTGACGGGGAGATCGATCCGGACGGGCTGAAGGCGTTCCTTGCCGAAACGCTGACGGAGTATATGGTTCCGGAGATTTACATGCGGCTGGAAAACATGCCCATGACGCCTAACGGGAAAATCAACCTGAAAGCGCTGCCGGATCCGGATATTTCCGACCGGCAGGCGCCCTACGCCCCGCCGCGGAACCCGGTCGAACGCACGCTGTGCGCGGCATTTGCGGAGGCGCTCGGACTGGACGCGGAGACTTTCGGCATTGATGACGATTTCTTCGCGCTGGGCGGCAATTCCATCCGCTGCATGAAGGCGGTCTCCATCGCGAATATCAGCAAGCTGTCCATTTCGGATATCTACCGTCTGAAAACGCCCGCGCGGATTTCGGAGGCGCTTTTCGGAATGGATGAGGATGACTTCAGCGAGGAGCAGGCCCGCGGGATGTCTGTCACGGCGACGCCGGGCCAGCTGAACATGATGGACTATCAGTTTACCCACGCGAAATCCGTGATGTACAACATTCCCTCTTTGTACCGCATTGATGACAGGATCGGGGACGATCGCCTCGCGTCGGCGGTCAACGCTGTGATCCGCAATCACCCGGCGCTTTACACGGTGTTTGAGACGGACGAGGAATACAATTTTGTCCAGCGCTGCCGCCCGGATATGCTCCGTGACGTCCAATGGGAAGACATTGCGCCGGAGGATCTTCACAGCGCCATCGACGGCCTGGTCGCGCCATTCACGAGTCTCCGCTGCACGCCGCTGTTCAGGATCCGTCTGCTCAGATGCGGCCGGTTACGCTACCTGTTCATGGACATGCACCACATGATTTCCGACGGTTTTTCCGTCGGGGTGCTGCGGGAGAATATTCAGCGCGCGGTCAGAGGAGAACCGCTGCCTGAGGATTACTATTATACCTTCCTGCTCCGGGAGCAGAAAGCAGCGCAGACAAGCGCCTACGCGGAGGCAAAGCAGTATTTCAGCAATCTGCTCGGCGATACCGACTGGTGCAACATCCCGAAGCCCGACTTCGCTTCCTGGGATTCCGAGGGTGCGGAGGAAATGATCGGCCTGTCGCTGACCCTGAAACAGATGGAGGATGCGCAGGCACGCCTGAAAGCCTCCGGCAATGTGATCTGCCTGGCGGCCGGCGCGCTGGCCCTGCGGGAATACAGCAAGAAGGAAGATGTGCTTCTCAACTGGATCAACGACAACCGGTCAAGGGCCGGAAACGAAACGACTGTGGGACTTCTGTTCAAGATTCTCCCTGTAGCGCTGCATATGGATGAGTATTCCGACAAAAAAACGCTCGTTGAAGAAATCCGGAGACAGACGGATGCCGGATTTGCGCACAGCATCTGCGATTATCAGGAGATCATGGAAAAAGCACTGGAAGACTCCATCGAAATCAATTACCTGCCGGGGCTTGCCGACGGGGAAGAGCAGACGGAGGAAACCGGAATCCTGGAGGAAGTGGAGCTTGCCAAGGTGCACAACGCTGCCGGCGGGCGTGTCGGTATGTACATCGGCGATTTGGACGGGGTTCTCGCCGTTTCCTGCAGTTACCAGAAACGCATCTACGCGCCGGGCAGCATGCGGAGGTTCCTTGAGCTGTTCCGGAAACACCTTCACGCGATCGTTCTGGAGCCTTAACGGTAAAAGCATCCTGTGCTGTTCCGGCACAGAGGAGAGAAATCAATGAAAAAAGTCGAACTGTCCGAAAACTTTACGTACGGCAAGCTGATTGTGTACGCCCTGCCCAGCATCCTCAATATGCTGGTTTCCATTTCCTTTCAGCTGGTGGACGGATATTTTGTGTCCAACCTGCTGGGGGTGTCCGCCTTTGCCGCGATCAATCTCATCATGCCGCTGTGTGTGGTGATGTTCGCGCTGGGGCTCATGTTCGGCACGGGATCAAGCGCCGTTGCCGCCAGGTACCTGGGAAATGGTGAAGAGCAAAAGGCCCGGGAGATTTTCAGCTGCGCGGTCGTTGTCATGATTGCGGTAGGGCTGATCCTCGGGGGCATTCTTGTGCTGCTGATGCCGGCCGTCGGCCGGATGGTGGGAGCGAGCGTGCATTCGCTGGACGACTGCGTCATTTACGGGCGCTGGGTGGCGGCCTTTCTGTTCGCGTTCATCATCACCTACGGGTTTCAGTCCCTGTGGGTCACGGCCGGAAAGGCCTGGCTGGGCACAGTGATTGCCGTCATCAACGGGGCAATGAACGCGGTGCTGGACTGGGTCTTCATGGTGCCCCTGAAAATGGGGGTCACCGGCGCGGCACTGGCCACCTCCCTTGCTGCCCTGACCGGCATGATCATCACCCTGGTCTATTTTGCCCGTCCCAACAGTTCTTCGCTGCGCCTTGCGATCCCGAAGCTCCGCTCCTTCAGGGAGATGGGCGCCGTATGCTTCAACGGCGCCTCCGAGATGGTGGACAGCGTATCGGGGAATCTGACCCAAATGGTGGTCAACGGGCAGCTGATGCGCTTTTACGGCGAGACCGGCGTGGCGGCCATGAGCGTGTTCGGATACATCTTATTGATATTCCTGTCGATCTCCTACGGTTTTTCCAACGCGATCATCACGATTGCAGGATATAAAGTCGGCGAAAAGAAAAAACAGGAGATCCATGAATTGCTCAGGCGCTCAACGGTTCTGCAGATTCTGACCGGGGCGGTTATGGGCGTTCTGTGCTGGCTGCTGGCAAAACCCATCGCGACCCTGTACGTAGGCTATGACGAGGCGACCCTCGGACTGGCGGTGAAGGTGCTGAAGATCTCGTCAGTCGCGTGCCTGCTCTATGGCTTTGATACGTTCTGCGGCGCCTTCTTTACCGGCCTGGGAGACGGGCTGGGTTCCATCATCATCTCCTTTACGCTTTCGCTGGCGGCGCCGGTTGCTTCCGTACTGCTGCTGCCCGCGGTCTGGGGAGCCGAAGCCATCTGGTATCTGTATCCGGTGTTTACGCTGGCAACGGCAATCCTGTGCGCGGGGATGCTGAAATGGCGCTACCCCGCATGGATGCGGCAGCTGGAGAAAAACGGCTGGAATACCGGTACGAAGGATTGAGATATCGGCCGATCATCCCCGATCAAAAGCTGACAGGATTATTTCGGCGATCTTTTCCGGAACGTCATGAACGGGAATGATTTCGTCGGCGGCCGCTCTGTAGATGGGGCGTCTTTCAGTATAGAGCCGCTTCATTTTGTCCGCGGTGTCAGCAAGGGGGCGGTCATCGGTGGGGATCAGGGCATCCGGATCCCGGTCAAGCCAGAAGAGGCGGCCGTTCTGCCTCAGGACTGTCACGTTTTCCGGGCGAAGGACCGCGCCGCCACCGGTGGAAACAATCATACCGCCGCGGAGGGACAGATTCCGGATGACTTCCGATTCCAGATCCCGGAAGGCCTGCTCCCCGGAATCCCGGAAGATTTCGGTGATCGGTTTTCCGGCTTTTTCCACGATCAGCTGATCTGTGTCACAGAAGGGGAGACCGTTTTTTTCAGACAAAAGACGGCCTACCGCCGTCTTTCCGCTGCCCGGCATGCCGATGAGCACAAGGTTCTCCTTTCGGCGGAGAATCCGGGCATAAACCCGGTCCGTCAGATCCTCCGGATACGCGGTATCCATGAAAAGCTCCGATGCGCGGACCGCCTGGGCGACCAGCATATACAGGCCGCCTTCCGCCGGGAGACCAAGGGCGCGGGCTTCCAGGATGAAGCGGGTGCGGAGGGGATTGTAAATCACATCGGCGACGCCCTGCAGACTGCCGAAGGATTTGAGAGCCAATGGCTGTGCGTCCGGATGCGGATACATGCCGCAGGGGGTAGTGTTCAGGATAATCTCCGCATCACTGTGGTCCCGAAGGGCATCTTCATAGGAGACGGCGCCGTCTCTTTCTGTGCGGCTGACCTTCAGGATCTGCCCGGCTCCGAGGGTTTCAGCGGCATAGGCGGCTGTGCGGGAGGTGCCGCCGGTTCCCAGGATCAGGACTTTGCGGCCGGAAAGGTCCAGCTTTGCCCGGCGGATCAGGCGGGTCAGACCGAAAAGATCCGTATTATATCCCCAAAGCTCACCGCCGCGGTTGACCACGGTGTTAACGGCGCCGATGGCTTCCGCGGTTTCGTCGATATGATCCAGAAAGGGAATGACGGCCTGCTTGTACGGGATGGTGACATTGATTCCCTGAAAATCCTTCGCGGCCAGGAAGGCGGGTAGTTCTTCCGGGGTCAGTTCCTTCAGCTCATAGGCATAGGAAGCGATTTCCGCGTGAATCTCTTTGGAAAAACTGTGGGGCAGGTGTTCCCCGATACAACCGTATTTCATATGCCGGCCTCCCCGAGCCAGTCTGTGCCGAAACGCTGGGCCAGCTGGTCGCAGAGGACCAGGGCGGTGACTGAATCGACCACAACACGGGCGCGATGGACGATGGCCGGATCATGACGGCCGCGGACCTGCAGCGTTTCATTCTCTCCGGTCAACCCGTTGACAGAGAGCTGTTCCTTTGAAATGGAGGGAGTCGGTTTGACGGCGCAGCGGAAGAGCAGGGGCATGCCGTTGGAGATTCCGCCGTTGATCCCGCCGTTATGATTGGTCAGGGTACGGATTCCCTCCGGATCCTTCCGGATCGGATCATTGGCTTCGCTTCCCCGCAGATCCGCGAAGGAGAAGCCGCTGCCGAATTCCACTCCTTTGACGGCGGGTACGGAAAAAAGCGCATGGGCAAGAACTCCCTCGAGGGTGTCAAACCAGGGTTCGCCCACGCCGGCCGGAAGGCCGGTGACGGCGGTTTCGAGAATGCCGCCGACACTGTCGCCCTCCGCGGCGGCAGCCTCAACGGCAAGCTGCATCTTCTGTCCCTGTGCTTCATTCAGGACCGCAAAGGGCAGGCTGTTCAGCCGGGGAAGATCAACGGAGAGATCACCGAGAGGCGCATCGCTGATGCCGGCACAGCGGGCAATATGGGTGCCGATCAGGATACCTTTCTGTTTCAGGGCGGAAATCACGACGGCACCGGCGGCTACCAGCGCCGCGGTCACGCGGCCGCTGAAATGCCCGCCGCCGCGGTAATCCTCAAAGCCGTGGTATTTTACATTCGCGGTATAGTCCGCATGCCCGGGGCGGAAAGCACCCCGGGTATAATCCCCGCTCCGCGTATCCGCGTTGGGAATCAGAAGGGCAAGCGGAGTCCCGGTGGTTTTTCCTTCAAAAACGCCGCTGACGATCCGGAAAGGGTCCGCTTCCCGCCGGGCGGTGGAAATCTTCCCCGCAGGGCGGCGAAGCGTCAGCTGCGCGGCGATGAAAGATTCGTCCACCGGGAGACCGGGCGCCAGCCCGTCGATCACGGTGCCGATTTCCGCACCATGACTCTCGCCGAAAAGGGTAACGGAGACGCTGCTGCCGAAGGTGTTTTTCATGAAAAATACTCCTTATATGCTTGCGGAACTTCGTGCCTATTACGTTCCGGTTGGGTGGAGCATACACCCCGGACCAGGTGATGTCAATGATCCCCCCGGCTTTTACCGGTTTTCGTTGTGTTTTTATTGCGTAGAAAGCTTACAGGAAATCGTTCAACGGACATTCCCGGAGTTGCATTTGCTTTTTTTCTGATATCATGCGATAATAACATGATCATTATACCGGCTGAAGCCGGCGTGAGGGAGACAGAGAAATGCTGAGAATCGGCGAGTTTACAGATACGTTTCTGCCGATTGTGGATGGGGTCGGCCGCGTTGTACAGGCCTATTCCGAGACGCTTTGCAAGATGGGGCACCAGGTGACAGTGGTGGCCCCGATGTATGATACGGGTTTCCAGGGCGGTTTTCCTTTTGAACTGGTGGACTATGTGGGCAACAGCGTTCCAGGGATGAAACAGTATAAGGTGGGTGAGGCCATCCTGGACGCGCACTACCGGAAGCGGATCCGGATGATCGAACTGGACGTGATCCATGCACACAGCCCCTTCACCGCCGGGTCGGAAGCGCTGCGCCTGGCCGCGGTGCGGAAACTGCCGCTGGTTGCGACCTTTCATTCCAAATACTATGACGATTTTCTCAAGGCCACCAAATCCGAATCCATCGCGAAGATGGGCGTGAAGCTGGTGGTGAGCTTCTATAACCGGTGCGACGAGGTCTGGGCCGTGGGAAAGAACACGGCCGACGTGCTGCGGGCATACGGATATGAGGGTGACATTCAGGTGATGCCCAACGGCGCAACGTTCCGCACCGCGTCCAGAACGGACGTGGAAGAAGTGAACCGGCGCTGGCACCTGGGGGAGGAACCGCTGATCCTCTTTGTGGGACAGATGGACTGGAAGAAAAACATCCTGACGGTGCTGGAAGCCTGTGCGGAGCTGAAAAAGCAGGGAACGCCCTTCCGGTTGCTTCTGGCCGGGCAGGGGATGGATATGAACGATATCACCGAAAAGATCCACGAGCTGAACATCCAGGACAGGGCGGAACAGATCGGCCATATTACGGACGCGAGCCTGCTGGACGCGCTATATGACCGGGCGTCGGTTTTCGCATTCCCTTCCCTGTATGACGCTTCGCCGATGGTGGTCCGGGAGGCGGCGGTGATGGGCACGCCTTCGGTCATGGTCCGCGCCAGCACGGCGGCTGAAGTGATCCGAGACGGGGAAAACGGGTTCCTGTGCGAGAACGATCCGAAGGACCTGGCCCGGGTAATCAGCGAAGCGCTGAAGGATCCGGAACGGCTGGAGCGGATCGGGCAGAACGCACGGGATACGATTCCGGTGCCGTGGGAAAAGGTGCTGGAGACGGCCGTGGAGCGGTATGAGCGATTGATTGCACTGGGAAAAGAAGGGAAATTGAAGGACAAACGGAAGAGAATGTTATGAAAAGGGGGCTTTCCGAGTGCCCGGGGCTGCCGCCCGTTCCTTACTGAAAACGGGCACACCGGCCCGTTTTCCGGGCATGCGGAATCCCTGGACCTTCGGTCGGAATAAGATTGTTTAAGGAACAGTTTATAGAAGACGGATGGTACTGTCTTCTATTTTTGTTTTACAGAGCCGGAGGGGAGAAGGGATTTGACGTTGTGGTTGCGGGGATCATCGGCGGGAAGACCGCTGAGATAGGAAGCGTTGCCGATGAGGGCGGAAAGTTCTTCGGCCGTTCCCTGATTCTGCCAGAGATAACGGTAAGAGGATTCGATCAGGTTCACGGCCAGGAGGCGCGCTTTTTCCCGCAATTCGGGGAAACTGTCAGTGAAAATCAGAGACTTGTCATGGGAATGGCACCAAGTCCGGTGCTCCGTGTTTTCCACGTCCGTATCACGGAAATGCGATTCCGAATACGCGAAGGAGCGGAGCAGCGGATGCTTTGTGAACCGGGCCAGCCGGGCAGCGAATCCGGACGGGTTTTCAAGCAGCCTGTAACAGCTCCGGTAGCGCCGGGCGGAGCGGTTGAAGGCTTTCCAGCCGTCTTTCCAACCGTAGACCTGCTCAAAGACGGCATCCACATCTTCCCTTACGGAAGGCGGAAGACTGACGCGCAGAAGATAGTGATCCGTGACGGGGTGCTTCGTTTCCCGGATTCCGTCGCGCCGGATCTGGCGCATGTCCAACTCATGTTCAAAGCTCATATGGCAGCGGGGATAATGGTATTCCTCCGTTGTGACATAGATGATATAGGGGTGGGTGATGCTGTCCAGCGCATAATGGCAGAAAAAGCCGGCAAGCCAGGAGAAGAGTTCCTCCCTGCGGGGGGAGACTTTGGCGCGCTCCAACAGCGCGGTCAGGAAGGCGCCGGGCCGGGTGGTGTGCATCTGACGCCCGCGGCCTTCCCGGCGGCGCCAGGGCTTATACAGGAACCAGAGATCCGGACCCAAAAGGCCGAATGTCCAGGGATCCGGATGGATGACGGATTGGATTTCCGGAGAAAGGGAAGAGAAGACATCGCGCCCGAAGGACGCGTGGACTGCTGCGTCAGGCATAATTACCTCCATAAACCAGGGGGCTTTCCGCAAGGAATCGCACGCGCACCGCGGCCGGTGTGCCGGCTCGCGCACCGCACGCGACAGCGCCCCCTGGACCCCTTCGGCTTACATAGGAGGGGCTTTCCTACCCGTTGCCTCAATCGGCGTGGCTCCACACTGTGGAGACCGCTTGTTTCGGCCACTCTCACCTCTGATGAGATTTCCGCCACTGGCGGTCATCAGAGGTTCGTCCCCCTAGACCCCTTCGGCTAACTGAGGGGCTTTCCGATCGCCCCTCAGACTCCCTTCGGAGTATAACAATTTTTTAGAAAAACAACAAGGAGATTTGCCCGCGAGGACAAAGTGATATATAATGGGAAAAACAATCAGAACCGGGAGGCTTGGATATGAAGCGGACAAGGTTTCTCCGTGCGGCGGCCGCACTGTTGACCATTATGATTCTGCTGTGCCCGCTGCTTGCGGCAGGGGCAGAAAACGCTGCGGCAGGTACAGAAAAAGCCACGGAAGAGACAGAAAAGCCCACTGCGGCGCCGACCCATACTCCGTCCGAACTGCAGGCGATGGGAATCCTGACGGTGGGGGCCAAGGGCGACGAAGTTACGCGCCTGCAGCAGCGCCTGAAAGATCTGGGCTATCTGAGCGGCAAGGTGGACGGCCAGTACGGCGGCGGAACCAAGCGCGCCGTGATCTCATTCCAGCGGCGGAACGGACTGCAAACGGACGGCGTGGCCGGAGAGACTACGCTGGCGAAGCTGTACACGGAGGACGCGGTCGCCGCACCGGAAAACAGCGAGCCGGTTGACGTACTGGCCGGGAGCGTACCGATGCTGGTGAACAACGATCATCCGGTGGACGAGTATTTCGTCCCGGCGGACCTGGTGGAACTGCGGGATATCCTGGACAAAAAGCTGGTCAAGATCAAATACAAGAAGACGCGCGGCGTCCGTACGGCGGTGGAAGCGCTGGAGAAAATGTTTGAGGCGGCGAAGGAAGACAAGATCAAAAACTGGCAGGTGAGCGCCGGGTACCGGACGTGGGATGACCAGGTAAAAATGCTGAACGCCAAGATCAGCAGTTACCGGAAGAAGAACAAGGACTGGAGCAGCTCGAAAGCCAGGCGGGCCGCACTCAAGAGCGTCGCGGAAGCAGGATGCAGCGAGCATCATCTGGGGCTGGCGTTTGACCTGAACGTTCCGGGCGCGAAGACCTTCTCCAGCACGAAGCAGTACAAATGGCTGAAGGAACATTGCTGGGACTACGGGTTCATTATCCGCTACACAAAGGAAAAGCAGGAGATCACCGGCTTTAACCCGGAAGCGTGGCATATCCGCTACGTGGGGGAAGAACACGCCCAGTACATGAAGGAGCATGATCTGTGCCTGGAGGAGTATATCCAGGGCATCGAGGACGGGACGATCAAGGTACCTTCGAAGACGGAGAGCACGGACGAGGACCTTGACGAGGGAACTGGGGATGCCGCCGGAGATGAGGCGGAAGCCGAAGAAAACGAAGAGGAAGCAGCTCCGGAGGAAGAACCCGAAGAAGCGGCTGATGAAGAAGAGGAAATATAACACCCGACAGGACGGAGGCGGAGGGCAGTGAACAGGAAGCGATGGCTGTGGATACTTGCCGCCTCACTGCTTATCGCCGCCGTTTTGCTGTGGATCTTTGTTCTCCGCCCCTCAGGCGAGCCGAAAGGGAGCGGGGAAGTTCAGGTGATTCTCGACGGAAAACCGATGGCAGCGCAGGAGAGCACCGGCTCCGCCGGGGAAGATCTCCGGGTATATATCACACTTGACGGGAAACCGTTACTGGATCTTCCCTTTGCGGAAGTGCATACGGTCCGCATTGTCCAGCCGGACGGGGGCGAGAATACGGTCATGATGACCGGAAGCTCGGTCTATATGACGGAAGCGAACTGCGAGGGGCAGGACTGTGTGCAGATGGGGGAAGTGACGAGGGAGAATCTGGAAGTCAGAGTCATGGGAGGGTTTATTATCTGCCTTCCCCATAGGATCTCTGTGGAAGTCAGATAAGATTTCGCGGCCGCGGCCGCGACCAGGGCTTTCCGATCGCCCTGGACCTTCGGCCCGTACAGACAGAGAGAAACTATTGAAGTGAGGAAAAAACAACAATGGACCATATTGAACAGCTGGCGGCGGAGTTTGGACTGCGGCCGGCACAGGTTAAGGCGGCAGTGGAACTGCTGGACGCGGGGAACACGATCCCGTTTATCGCGAGATACCGGAAGGAAATGACCGGATCGCTGGACGACCAGGTATTGAGAGAACTGGCTGAGCGGCTGGAATATCTCCGGAACCTGGACAAGCGCCGGGAGGAGATTGAAAAGAGCCTGACTGAGCAGGGCGTGCTGACGGACGAACTGATTCAGCAACTGGCGGAAGCGAAGACCCTGAGCGAGCTGGAAGACCTGTACCGCCCGTACCGGCCGAAACGCCGGACACGGGCGACCATCGCGAAGGAACGGGGGCTGGAGCCGCTGGCGATGTGGCTGATACTGCAGCAGCCGCGGGGGATTCCCGCGGAGGAAGCGGCAAAGTATATCGACGCGGAGAAGGAAGTGCCGGACGCGGAAGCCGCCCTGGCCGGCGCCCGGGACATTATCGCCGAGACGGTCAGCGACGATGCGGCCCTGCGGAAGGAACTGCGGGAGATGCTGATGCGGGAGGCGGTGCTGCGCACCGCGGCCGCCAAGGAAGAAGACAGCGTCTACAGCATGTATTACGAGTATTCCGAGCCGGTGCGGAACATGGCGAGCCATCGGATCCTGGCGGTGAACCGGGGCGAACGGGAAGAATTCCTGAAGGTGACCCTGGAAGCGCCGGAAGAGAAGGCCGTGGCGGCGCTGAAACGGGAATATGTCCGGGGGACCTGTCCGGCATCGGAGCAGATTGCAATGGCCTGCGAGGACGCCTGGGAACGGCTGATCTTCCCCTCCCTGGAGCGGGAAGTCCGCAACGAACTGACGGACCGGGCGAACGTGCAGGCGATCAAGGTGTTCAGCCAGAACCTGCATCAACTGCTGATGCAGCCGCCGATCAAGGGCAAGGTGACCCTGGGCGTGGACCCGGGGTTCCGGACCGGATGCAAGCTGGCCGTCATCGACGAGAACGGCAAGGTGCTGGATACCGGCGTCGGATACTTTACGCTGCCGGGAAACGAAGGCGGCAAGGCCGCGGCGGCACGGCTGATCAAAGGATTTGTACAGAAATACGGCGTGACAGCCATCGCGATCGGCAACGGGACCGCCAGCCGGGAAAGCGAGCAGTTTATCGCCTCGCTGCTGCCGGAGATGCCCGGGGTGGCTTATATGATTGTGAGCGAGGCGGGCGCCTCGGTCTACTCCGCGAGCAAGCTTGCGGCCGCGGAGTTCCCGGACTTTGACGTGACCCAGCGCAGCGCGGTCTCCATCGCAAGGCGGATGCAGGATCCGCTGGCGGAACTGGTGAAGATCGATCCGAAAGCGATCGGCGTGGGTCAGTATCAGCACGACCTAAAACAGAACGAACTGACCGACGCGCTGGACGGCGTGGTGGAACAGTGCGTGAACCAGGTCGGCGTGGAGGTTTCGACCGCATCGGCGGAGCTGCTGAGCCACGTGGCCGGCATCGGGCCGGCGCTGGCGAAGAACATCGTGGCCTACCGGGAGGAGAACGGGATTCCGACCCGGCAGGCGCTGAAAAAGGTGCCGAAACTCGGGCCGCGGGCTTTCGAGCAGTGCGCCGGCTTCCTGCGGGTTGCCGACAGCAAGAACCCGCTGGACGCGACGGGCGTCCATCCGGAAAGCTACGACGCGGCGAAAAAACTGCTGGAGATTCTGGATTACGACCTGAAAACCGTCAAAAACGGCGGCATCCCGGATATTGTGCTCCGCGCGAAGAACTACGGCGAGGAGAAACTGGCGGGGGAGATCGGCGTGGGCCTTCCGACCCTGCGGGATATGCTGGAAGAACTGAAAAAGCCGGGCCGCGATCCCCGGGACGAGCTGCCCAAGCCGGTGCTGCGGACCGACGTGCTGGACATGAAGGATCTGACACCCGGGATGGAACTGACGGGTACGGTGCGCAATGTGATCGACTTTGGCGCGTTTGTGGATATCGGGGTACATCAGGACGGGCTGGTGCATATTTCCAGGATGGCGGACCGGTTTATCCGCCATCCGAGCGAAGCGGTCAAGGTCGGGGATGTGGTGAAGGTCTGGGTGGTCAGTGTGGATGAGAAGAAGAAACGGATTGCCTTGACCATGGTCAAGGACAGAATGTGATGTGATAAGGGGGCTTTCCGCAAGGAATCGCACGCGCACCGCGGCCGGTGTGCCGGCTCGCGCACCGCGCGCGGCAGCGCCCCCTTAAACCCCTTCGGTCGACATATGGGTAAAAAACTGAGTGAAGAGTGGAGAGGAGGAGCGGCTATGAGGAAAGGAATCGCGATGATTCTTGCTCTTGCGCTTTTACTGGGGCTGACGGGATGCTCCGGGAAGCAGGAGACGGAAAAAGAGAAAGATGATTCTTCAATCGTGGTCGGCTTTTCCCAGCTCGGCGCGGAGAGCAGCTGGCGGATCGCCAATACCGCCAGCATGGAACAGGCCGCGAAGGATTTCGGATACGGCCTGATGATGGAGAACGCCAACCAGAAACAGGAAAAGCAAATCGACGCCATCCGCTCCTTCATCGCTTATCAGGTGGACGTGATTGTGTTTTCCCCGATCGTGGAAACCGGGTGGGACAACGTGCTGAAGGAAGCAAAACAGGCCGGAATTCCGGTGATCCTGATGGACCGGATGATTAACACGCAGGACGACAGCCTCTATACCGCCTATGTGGGCGCGGACTTTTATGCCGAGGGACGCCGGGCGGGCGAATACCTGATCCGGAAGGCGGACGCGCTGGAAAAAGCGCAGATGCGAATCGTCGAGATCTGCGGAACGGCGGACTCTACGCCCATGCGGGACCGGCAGCAGGGCTTTATGGACGTGATCAGCCAGGATTCCCGTTTCACGGTCATCGACAGCGTGGACGGTGACTTCCTCCGCAGCAAGGGCGAGGAGTGCATGCGGGACCTGCTGGCCAAATACGGCAGCGACGGGTTTGACGTGGTGTATTCCCACAATGACGCGATGACGCTGGGCGCGCTGGACGTACTGGAAAAAACGGAAGGCGTACCGAAAGATCTGGTTGTGATCACGGTGGACGGGGAGAAGGATGCGGTGGACGCGCTGAAGGCCGGGCGGATCAACTGCGTGGTACAGTGCACACCGAATCTGGGGATTTCCGTGATGCGGCTGGTAAAAGAATTAACGGAGGGCAGAGGCGTCCTGAAGACTTACTCTCCGGAAGAGGGTGCCTTTACCGATTTCGACGATCTGACCGATCCCAGGGTGGAGGGCTTCTGATATGCGGCGGGGCGGCATGACCAGCATTACCGGGCAGATCCGCCGGTCAGTCATTTCCATTGCGGTATTGCTGACGGTTCCGGCTGTGATCGGCCTGGTGGTGATGATGATCTATTCATCCCGGACGCAGGCGATGATCCGGCGGATGGACGCGGCGGCGGAAATGAAGCCGGCGCTGGAAACCACGATCGCGGAGAACCTGTTTTCCGTGGCAGCCGGACGGAGCAGTTTTGAAGAAAGCGGCGTGGAGGAACTGATCGGGAACACAGACAGCACGCTGGATGAACTGCTGGCGGAAACGGAAGGCAGCGGACACCTGCAGCTGACCATTGCCCGCAGGACCATGGATACGATGGAGCAGTACGTGCTCAAGGTCCGCGACGGGATGGCGGCAGGACTGCCCATTCAGGAAATCGAGGGTATGGTGGATGAGGTCCGGAATGTCGGCCGGCTGGTCACGGACATGCTGGACGCATTCACGACGGAAGAGATCAAAAACGCTTCCGAAATCAGCACAAGGCTGCGGGTTATCCTGATTGCCACGGTGGCCGCGGAAGTGATATTGCTGCTGATCGCTCTGCTGCGGACCGGCAGCGAGACGCGCAGACTGACGGAATCGATCCATACGACCATCTATTCCCTTGAAGAAACCGTGCGCAAGATCGCGGAAGGGAACTTCGGCGACCGGGCCCGCGGGATGAACGTGACGGAACTGCAGGAGCTGAGCGAACAGATCAACCAGATGGCCGACCGGCTTGAGATGCTGATCGACCAGGTGCGGCAGAAACAGGACAACCTCTCCAAGGCGGAACTGCGCACCATGCAGGCGCAGATCAACCCTCATTTCCTATATAATACCCTGGATACGATCGTCTGGCAGGCAGAGAGCGGCAAGGGGGATGAGGTTGTCCAGCTTACCCGGAACCTGAGCGATTTCTTCCGGATTTCCCTGTCGGCCGGCGCGGACTGGATCCCCGTGACACAGGAACTGAAACATGTATCCGCATACCTCAGCATCCAGAAGATCCGATACAGGGATATCCTGGACTATGAGGTGGAGACGCCGGACGGACTGGAAGAGATTTATATGCTCAAGCTGCTGCTGCAGCCGCTGGTGGAGAACGCCCTGTATCACGGGATCAAGAACAAGCGCGGCGGCGGAAAGATCACAGTCCGGGTATCACGGCTGAACAGGATCATGACATTCAGGGTCACGGACACCGGGAAGGGTATGACCCCGGAACAGCTGCGCGAAGTGGAAGCCATGCTGAAGGAGGAGACTCCGACGGCCCAGGCTGTGCCGGTGTCCGGTCATACCGGTTTCGGCCTGCGGAATGTGGACACACGGATACGCCTATATTATAAGAAGCAAACCGGCCTGATCTTCCAGTCCGGTCCGGAGGGTACGGAGGTATCCTTTACGATTCCGATTCGATCAAGGGAGGAGATCGACCATGATGAAAGTCTTTCTCGTGGATGATGAAATCGCCATCCGGGAGAACCTGCGCAATTCCTTTCCCTGGGAGGAGAAGGGATACCAGCTGGTCGGGGAAGCGCCGGACGGCGAGATGGCGCTGCCGATGCTGCGGGACCTGAACGCGGATATCCTGCTGACGGATATCCGGATGCCTTTCATGGACGGGATCAAACTGTGCGAGGAAGTGCAGCGGACGATGCCCTGGGTGGAGCGGATCATCCTGTCCGGATACGACGACTTTACCTATGCCCAGAAGGCGATTTCCCTGGGCGTCAAGGAATACCTGCTCAAACCGGTTACGGCGAAGGAACTGGAGGCGGCGCTGGAAAGGGTCCGCAGGCAGATCGAGGAAAAACGCCGGGACCGGGAAAACCTGACAGCCCTGCGGGAACGGCTTTCCTCCGGCAATCAGTTTCTGCGGGATAAGCTGTTGGCTTCGCTCTTTACCGACGAAGGCGACCGGGAGGATGATGAGGCCCTGCTCCGCCAGATGCGGGAGCTGGGAGTGAACCTGGCGGCCGGAAGCTATGCGGTGATTGATATTTCGTTTCCGGCGGAAGGGGAGGAGCGGATTGCCTGCCGGAACGCACTGACATCCCTGGCGGAGATGAGCGGCGGCGGCGTTTATGTGTGCGGTGCGCCGAAAGGGGCACGGGCCCTTGTACTTGGCGATAATCCGGAGGATACGGAAGAACGGGCCTATTCCTTTGCCAACTCCGCGATGCATTTGCCGGAACTGGCAGGAGAGGAGCGGCTGCTGATCTCCGTCGGGGACACGGTAACGGATTTCCACGAGATCCGCCAGTCCATGAAGAGCGCGCGGCACGCACGGCATCTGCAGAGTCCGGAGGATAGGACGGAGCGGAGGATCATCAGCGTCAATGAAAGTTCCGGGCAGCAGATTCCCTTATCCGAGACGGAACTGAGCCCCCTATATGAACGCCTCCAGTATGCTTCCGAGGATGAAGTGGAGGCGATCCTGACGGAATATACCCGCTCGCTGGATCCGACGCTGGCGCTCGGCTATCTGCGGGTGGCAGGGCTTCTGGCTGCGCGCCGGATCATTCAGGAAGGGGAAGGAAATCCCCGCGAGGTACTGGATGATACGCAGGTGGATGAAGCGCTGCATACAGAAGGAGAGGAGGGCTTCCTCCGGCTGGCAGATCTGCTGCGGGCCGCAATCGCCTTCCGGAACGGCAACCGGGCGGGATACGGTGACCCGACGATCAGCAAGGCGCGGGCTTACTTGTCCCAGCATTATGCCAATCCCAACCTGATGCTCCAGGATGTGGCCGGGGAAGTGCATTTGAGCCAAAGCCATTTTTCCACGGTCTTCGCGCAGGAGACCGGGCTGACCTTCACCCAGTATCTGACGGGACTGAGGATCGGCAAGGCGAAGGAACTGCTGGAAGCGACGGAGATGAAGTCTTCGCAGATCGCCCAGGAGGTCGGGTATAATGACAGTCACTATTTCAGCTATTTGTTTAAGAAGACTACGGGTATGACGCCAAGCGATTACAGGAGGGAAAACAGGGGGTAATGTGGGGGCTTTCCGCATACCCGGGGCTGCCGCCCGTTCTCTGCTGAAAACTGTCCACTGGACAGTTTTCCAGGCGCGACGAACCCCCCACGCCCCTTCGGTACGATATACTTTTTGGAGAACAAGAGATAAATAATAAATTTCAACTTTGAGAAGAATTTTTTCAACCGAAAACGTTACCATAATGGCATAAACGGAAAAAAACATACCAAAATAAAAATCCTCTGTATTTTCAAGCCGGAGGATTTTTTCTATACTGTGTGCAGATGGCGAAAAGCCAAAAAAGGAATGGAGGGTTTTTACTATGAAGAAACTGTTGGCTCTGGTTCTGGCACTCGTGATGGTGCTGGGCGCTGCGTCCGCTCTGGCAGACTACAAGGTAGCTTTCTCCCAGATCGGTCAGGAATCTGACTGGCGTACCGCCAACACCGACAGCATCAAGGCCGCTATCGAAGGCCATGAAGGCTGGGAACTGATCTACGACGATGCGCAGCAGAAGCAGGAAAACCAGATCAAGGCTCTGCGCAACTTCATCACCCAGGGTGTTGACGTCATCCTGTTCACCGGCGTTGTGACGACCGGCTGGGATGAAGTGCTGAAGGAAGTCAATGACGAAGGCATCCCGCTGATCCTGGTTGACCGTATGCCTGACTGCATGGACAAGATCGAATACGCTGCCGCTTTCGGCGGAGACTTCGTTGAAGAAGGCCGTCGTCAGGTTGCGTGGGCCGGCGAGTATCTGAAGTCCATCGGCCGCGGCGATGAAGAAGTCAACGTTGCCATCATGGAAGGCACCACCGGTTCCGGCGCTCAGGTTGACCGTACCAAGGGCAATCTGGCTGCGATGGAAGCCTATCCGAACCTGAAGCTGGTGGCTCAGAACACCGGTAACTTCACCCGCGCTGAAGGTCAGGCCCTGATGGAGAGCTGGCTGAAGTCCATCGACAAGATCGATGTGCTGATCGCGCAGAACGACGACATGGCTCTGGGCGCCATCGACGCCATCAAGGCTGCCGGCAAGGTCCCGGGCAAGGACATCATCATCGTGGGCTGCGACTCCGTGAAGGCTGCGTTCGACGCGATCGTCGCGGGCGAAATGAACGCCACCATCGAGTGCACTCCTCTGTACGGCCCCTTCGTTGTGGAAGCGGTTGAAAAGCTGCAGGCCGGCGAGAAGATGAGCAAGGAACTGGTACATCCCGCAGAAGGCGTTTATGACATGGACGGCGGCATCGACTGCGGCAACGGCGCGGTTTCCGTGAAGGCTGCCGACGTGATCAACGAGCGTCAGTATTAATCCAGAAACATTCTGCGACTGTTGCTGGAAACAGTCCACAGGCAGGGCGGACGGGCGACTCTCCGCCCTGCCTTTTCTTAAGGAGGGATCCCTTTGCCGGAAAACAACCTGCTAGAGATGAGACAGATCGAGATTCAGTTCCCCGGTGTCAAAGCTCTGGACAAGGTGGACTTTACCCTGCGCGCGGGCGAGATCCATTCTCTGCTTGGTGAGAACGGCGCCGGAAAATCCACGCTGATCAAGTGCCTGACCGGAGTGAACCGTATGGACGCGGGGACGATCACGTTCATGGGGAATTCCATACGCCCCCAAAGTCCTCAGGAAGCCATGGGAATGGGTATTTCCACAGTGTATCAGGAGGTTAACCTCTGTCCGAACCTGACCGTGGCGGAGAATATTTTTGTCGGCCGGCAGCCGATGAAACATGGCCAGATCGATTGGAAAACCATCACAAAACGGGCGCGGGAGCTGATGGCGCGCTTTCATCAGGATATCGATGTAAGCCGTCCGCTTTCCTATTATTCCACCGCTGTTCAGCAGATGGTGGCAATTGCCCGTGCGGTGGACGTCCAGGCGAAGGTTCTGATTCTGGATGAGCCGACTTCCTCCCTGGATGACAATGAAGTGCAGCTGCTCTTCGATGTTATGCGGGATCTGAAAGCGGAAGGAATGGGTATCATTTTTATCACCCACTTCCTGGATCAGGTTTTTGCCATCAGTGACCGGTTAACGATCCTGCGAAACGGTCATCTGGTCGGTTCCTATGATATCGGTGATATCACAAAAGTGGAATTGGTCACACAGATGGTGGGCAAGGACATGGACACCATCTTTAATCTGAAGAGAGCTTCCGTTCCGGAAGATGCACCTGATATGCTCAATGCGTCCCATATCGGCTCGCCGGGGCAGATTGAGGACATCTCCGTAACTGTAAAGAAAGGCGAGCTGATCGGCTTCGCGGGGCTGCTGGGCAGCGGACGTACGGAAACGGCAGAGATGCTTTTCGGCGCTCACCGCGCGACAAGCGGGGAGATAGAAGTGGACGGACAGAAGGCTGAGATTAAGAAACCCTATGATGCGCTGGTCAAGGGTATTGCGTTCTGCCCTGAAGATCGAAAACGCGATGGAATCATTGCCGACCTGAGCATCCGGGAAAATATCGCGCTGGCAGTGCAGGCACGCAAGGGATTCCTTCACCCGCTGAGTTCCAAAGAACAGAACGAGATGGCGGATAAATACATCAAGGCGCTTGGCATTGCCACGCCGGACGCGGAGAAAAAGATCGGTGAACTGTCCGGCGGCAATCAGCAAAAAGTGATCCTGGCCAGGTGGATGGCAACGGATCCCAAGGTGCTGATCCTGGACGAGCCGACCCGCGGCATCGATATCGGCGCCAAAGCGGAGATTCAGCGGCTGATGCTGGAAATGTGCGGCGAAGGTGTTTCGGTCGTCTTTATCAGTTCGGAACTGGATGAGATTATCCGCTGCTCCAACCGCATCATCATCATGCGGGACAGGGAAAAAGTTGCGGAACTGAACGGCGATGAAGCTACGCAGGAAAAGATTCTTTCCATCATCGCCGAAGGCGCCAAAGCGGCAGGGGGTGAGGCATCATGAAAAAGAAACTTGATTTTTCCGCTATCGCACGGTCAAAGGTCACCTGGGCCGTGGTGGCGGAAGCGCTTATCCTGCTGGTCTGCCTGTTTGTGCGGCCGGAGTTCTTCAGCATCAGTTATCAGCCGTCGACCGGGATGCTTTATGGCAACCTGATCGATATTATCAACCGGTCCAGCGAGATTACCATCATCGCGATGGGCATGACGCTGGTCATCGCCCTGGGCGGAACGGACCTGTCCGTCGGTGCACTGGTTGCCGTGTCCGGCGCGATTGCGCTGAAGTTCCTGCGCTGGGACGTGACGATTTACAACACACCCGGTGATTATACGGTTTATTCCTTTGCGCTGGTCATTATTGTTCCGCTGGTTGTGTGTATCCTGATGGGGATGTTCAACGGCTTCCTGATCTCCAAGGGTGAGATGCAGCCGATCATTGCCACACTGATTCTGATGGTCTGCGGGCGCGGCATCGCCCAGATTATTACCAACGGAAAGCAGTTCACTACCCAGTATTCACCTTTCCGCGTGATCGGCCAGGGAAGCATCCTGTATTTACCGACACCGATTATCATTACAGCCGTGGTGGTGGCTGCTGTAGCGCTCTTTGTCCGGAAAACGGCATTCGGAACCTTTGTTGAATCCGTGGGTATCAACCGGAAGGCCAGCCGCCTTTCCGGCATCAACGCACAGCGGATTATCTTCATTGTGTTCACGCTGACGGGCTTCCTTTCCGGTATTTCCGGACTGATTTATTCCAGCCGGATCATGTCCAACGACTCCAACAATGCCGGCCTGAACTTTGAGATGGACGCCATTCTGGCCGTCGTAATCGGCGGCACCAGCATGACCGGCGGCAAATTCAGCCTGGTCGGTACGGTGCTGGGTTCCATCATCATCCGGACGATCGTCAATCTGGTGTATTATTTCGGTATCGCGGCCGAAGCGACGATGGCTTTCAAGGCTGTGATTATTGCCGTGGTTATCGTGCTGCAGTCCGAACCGGTCAGGAACTATTTTGCCAAGCGCTCCAGCGCACGCCGTGAAGCGGTGAAAGGAGGTGCCAAGGCATGAGTAATCTTCAGACAGCCCCCCGGCAAAGCCTCTGGACCCGCGTAACCAACCCGAAATTCATCATGGTCTATGCGACCATCGGCCTGTTTCTGCTGATTTATCTCTTTGGCGCCATCCCATACGGAGACGTCGGGTTTACAACGCTGCGCACGTTCACAACCCTGTTTGTGGATAACGCCTATTACGGTATCTCAGCTATCGGTATGACGATGGTCCTGATCACCGGCGGTATCGATCTGTCCGTCGGCGCGGTTGCCTCGCTGACCGGCATGCTGATTGCCTACGGCACGACTGTGATGGGCATCCATCCGCTGATCTGCATGGGCTTTGCGCTGATTGTCGGCGTAGGCCTGGGCCTGCTCATGGGCTGGGTCATCCATTATCTGAACGTTCCTCCCTTTATTACGACGCTGACAGGTATGTTCCTGGCCCGGGGCGTATGCTCGCTGATCAGCCGTGAATCCATTGAAATCAACCATCCTCTGATCGATGATCTGGCGAGCTGGAAGATTTATTTCATGCAGCTGAAGGATGGAGAGTGGGTGAAGATCAAACCTTCGGCTTATATTAACCTGAATGTGATCATCTTCTTTGTGATGCTGCTGATCGGTATCTATCTTCTGCAGCGCACCCGCTTCGGCAGGAACATCTACGCAATCGGCGGCAGCGAACAGAGCGCCAAGCTGATGGGTCTCCCCGTCGGCCGGACCAAGGTGCTGGTTTACGGTTTCAACGGCCTGTGCTCCGTACTGGCCGGTATCACTTATGCCCTGTATGTCAAGAGCGGCTGGAACCTTTCCCTGCAGGGGGCAGAACTGGATGTGATTACCTGCGCCGTCATCGGCGGTACACTGCTGACCGGCGGCGTTGGTTATATGATCGGTACGCTGTTCGGCGTCATGCTGAAAGGCCTGATTCCAGCGCTGATTACTTTCAACGGGAACCTGCTTTCCTGGTGGGGCAAGATCGCGACCGGTCTGCTGCTTCTGCTATTCATCTGCATACAGAGAATCGTTGTGAAGACAACCGACCGCAGGAAGGGAAAAAAGAGAGCACCGGTCAAAAGCTGACGGCAAAAGGTTTTCCGAAAACGGTTTCAATGAAAATAATCAACCCGGGAAAAAGAATTTCAAACCGAAAACGGAAACGGAAATGGCATAAACGGAAAAAATTGCACCAAAACAAAAATCCTCTGTATTTTCATGACAGAGGATTTTTTCTATACTGTATACAGATGGCGAAAAGCCAAAAAAGGAATGGAGGATTTTACCCATGAAGAAAATTCTTGCTCTGGTACTCGCTCTGGCGATGCTGCTGTCCGTGACCGCCGCGATGGCTGACGGAATCAAAGTCGGCATCATCAACCTCGACCCCTCTGAATCCGGCTATCGTGAAGCCAACGTTAAGGACCTGCAGGAGACCTTCACCGCTGAGAACGGCTATGATGCCAGCTTCGTGACTGCTCCCACCGCTGACAAACAGCTGGAAGCCGCCAAGACCTTCATCACCGACGGTGTGAAGTACATCCTGGTGTCTGCCGCTGAGACCACCGGCTGGGACGAAGTGCTGCAGGAAGCGAAAGATGCCGGCATCGGCGTGTTCCTGTTCGACCGTATGATCGACTGCGATCCTTCCCTCTACACCGCGGCTGTCGTTTCCGACATGGCCGAAGAAGGCAAGACCGCTGTTGCCTGGCTGGAGAGCCTGGAACTGCCCGAGTACAACATCCTGCACATCATGGGCCAGATGGGTTCCGCTGCTCAGGTTGGCCGCTCCGGCGCTCTGGAAGAGAAGTGCGCTGCTGACGACAAGTGGACCATCGTTGCCGACGGAACCGGCGGAGACAGCTGGGATCCTGAAGAGGCCCGCAAGATTGCTGAAGCTGCGATCAACGATGGCAAGAAGTTCAACATTGTGTACGCTGAGAACGACGGCATGGCCGGCGGCGTTGTGGAAGCTCTGGATGCGGCTGGCATCACCCACGGCGTGAACGGCGACGTCATCATCATGGGCTTTGACTGCAACAAGTGGGCTCTGCGCAAGCTGCTGAGCGGCGAGTGGAACTACGACGGACAGTGCAGCCCCTTCCAGGCTGGCCTGATTGACGGCATGATCAAGACCCTGGAAGCCGGCGGAACGATCGAAGGCCTGAATGAACTGTCTCAGATCATCAACGTTGAAAAGGGCTTCGACGCCCGTACCCTCACCGAGGACGACATCCTGCTGTACGGTCTGGGCGAATAATCCCTGAATCGGATCAATATCGGCGCGGTATGAACAAACGGTAAGGCGCGCGTTCATACCGCGCTTTCTTTAAAGCAATAAGCACGGCATTTACCGCGGTCAGACACCGCGGTGAGACCGGGAAGGAGAAATCCAGATGCAGAACGACGCGGTATTGACGATGCGCGGGATTGACAAACAGTTTCCGGGCACGAAGGCGCTGAACAAGGTGGATTTTACCCTGCGCAAGGGTGAGATTCATGCCCTGATGGGAGAAAACGGCGCCGGGAAATCCACGCTGATCAAGGTGCTGACCGGCGTCCATGAGAAGGACGGCGGCAGTATCTGGGTGGAAGGCGTGGACGGGGAAGCGCATATCCATTCCCCCCAGGATGCCCAGAATATCGGCATCGCAACGGTGTACCAGGAGATTACGCTGTGTCCGAACCTGACGGTGGCAGAAAACATGTTCATCGGCCGGACACAGGGGCAGAGAGTTCACTGGAAGGAATACGAGAAAAGGGCCACGGAGATCCTGGACAATCTGGGAATCCCGGCCAGGGCCAAGCAGGAACTGAGCAGCTGCTCTCTGGCGGTTCAGCAGATGGTGGCCATTGCCCGGGCAGTAGACATGAACTGTAAGGTACTGATCCTGGACGAACCGACTTCTTCCCTGGACGACAAGGAAGTGGAGATGCTGTTCGGCCTGATGCGCGACCTGAAGAACCGCGGCGTCGGTATCATCTTTGTGACCCATTTTCTGGAGCAGGTTTACGAGGTCAGTGACCGGATTACCGTGCTCCGGAACGGCGAACTTGTCGGCGAATTCGCGATCGAGGATCTGCCGCAGGTTGAACTGGTCGCGAAGATGATGGGAAAGGATCTGAACGATCTGGCGGATCTGGAGCAGGTCGGCGCAAAACACGAAGCGACCGGCGAAGTGATCTACGAGGCGGAAAATCTTTCCAGCTCTGAGAGCCGGGCCTTTGATTTCAACATTCACAAAGGTGAGGTCAACGGGTTTACCGGGCTGCTGGGTTCCGGCCGCAGCGAGAGCGTCCGGGCGATCTTCGGGGCGGACCGGGTAACGGGCGGCAAAGTGAAAGTGAAGGGTCAGGAGGTCAAGATCTCCAAACCTCATGAAGCCATGAAGGCCGGCATCGGCTATCTGCCGGAAGACCGGAAAAAGGACGGCATTATCGCAGACCTGAGCGTGCGGGAGAACATCATTCTCGCGATGCAAGTGATGAAGGGCTTCTTCCATCCGATGAGCAGGAGCCAGATGGAAGCCTTTGCGGATGAATATATCAAGGCGCTGAGCATCAAGACAGCCAGCCAGGAAACACCGGTGGGCAGCCTTTCCGGAGGCAACCAGCAGAAGGTGATCCTGGCCCGGTGGCTGCTGACCCATCCGGACTACCTGATTCTGGATGAGCCGACCCGCGGTATCGACGTGGGAACGAAGCTGGAGATTCAGAAACTGGTGCTGAAGCTGGCCAATGAGGAAAATATGAGCATCACCTTCATCTCCTCCGAGATTGAGGAAATGCTGCGGACCTGCAGCCGGCTGATCGTCATGAGAGACCGGAACATCGTCGGCGAACTGACCGGGGACCAGCTGACGCAGGCCCAGGTCATGAAGACCATTGCGGGAGGTGAACAGTAAGATGAGTACGGTGAGGAAAGCTACAAAGAAAAGCAGCGGCCTCGGCCAACTGATGATCCCGTTGGTCGCGCTGGGTATTCTGGTGCTGTTCAACCTGATCCGTGATCCGAGTTTTTTCAGCATTGAAATGGCGACGAACAACAGCGGCAACCAGGTGCTGAGTGGCAACCTGATCAGCATTATCGACAGCGCAAGCGGCCTGGCCATCATCGCCATGGGTATGACGCTGGTCACCGCGGCCTGCGGCGGCCAGGATATTTCCGTCGGGGCGGTCGGTGCGATTGCCGGTGCTTTCTTTGTGAAGATTGCCAATACAGACAACGGGATCACGGGAGGCTCGGCCATTCTGGGATTTATCGTGTGCGTCCTGGGGACCATCGCTTTCATGATGTTCAACGGAACGCTGGTGGCGGTGTTCAAGATTCAGCCGATGATCGCGACCCTGATCCTCTTCTCCTGCGGCCGGTCCATTGCGTACTGGATTAACGGCAGTGCAACTCCCCAGCTGACCAGTCCGATTATTGACGCACTGGGCAAGACCATTCCCGGGATTCCGATCCCGACCCCGATCTTTGCGGTTATCCTGATGGCGATTCTGCTGGCACTTGTGTTCAAATTCACCAACCTTCGGCTTTATACCCAGTCCGTGGGTATCAACCAGGGAGCGGCCCGGCTGAACGGAATCAACCCGACGGCCATCAAATTACTGAGCTTCGTAATCCTGGGCGTATGCGTGGCGGTTGCAGCGGTCATCGGTGTCAGCCGGCTGCATCAGCTGAATCACAAAACACTGCTGGTCGATATCGAAATGGACGCCATCCTGGCGGTGGCAATCGGCGGCAACAATCTGGGCGGCGGCAAGTTCCGGCTGCTGGGCAGCGTGCTGGGCGCCTATATTATCCAGATGCTGACAACCACGCTGTATTCCATGAGCGTTGCCCCGGTCAATGTCAAAGCATACAAAGCCATTGTGATCATAATTATTGTGGTGGCCGGATCACCGGTAATCAAGAACAAGATATCGATGCTGATCACCCGGATCAAAGCAGGGAAACTCCAGGCATCCGCAGCGAAGGGGGTGGAGTAAATGAAACGAAGAGAACCACTCAACAATACCCAGCTGCTGATGACCATTGCTATCGGTATCTTCTTTGTGATGTATATTGCTGCCATGATCTTTATGGGCGGCGGCTTCCTGAAAGTGCAGCAGGTATTTGATCTGCTGAACGATAACGCGTACCTGATTATCATTGGCTGCGCGCTGACCATCGTCATGATCGGCGGCGGCATCAACATCAGCGTCGGCGGCGTGATCAGCCTGACTGTTATGGCCTGCGCCCTGTACCTGAACGGCACGGGACTGCAGAATGCCGGAGGTATCGTGGTGACATTCCTGCTGGCGCTGGGTATCGGCCTGGCCTTCGGCGCCGGCATGGGTTTCCTGATCAGCTATCTGGACATCCAGCCCTTTATCGTTACGCTGGCCGGCATGTTCCTGTCCAGAGGCCTGACAACGATCCTTTCCGTGAACCCGGTGAAGGTAACCCATGAGCCTTTCCTGGCCCTTGTGAAGACCAAGATTCAGATTCCTTTTCTGGGCTATGTTGCCCAGAACGGCAACCTGATTCCGGCCAAACTGGAAATCGGCGCGGTGGTAGCGCTTCTGATCGTCATCATCTCCTTCGTGATGCTGCGGTATGTGAAACTGGGCCGGAACATCTATGCCCTTGGCGGCAACCAGCAGAGTGCGCTGATGCTGGGCATCAATGTCAGGCGGACCCGCTTCCTGAGCTATGTGATCAGCGGTCTGCTGAGCGGCCTGGCCGGATTCATCTTCCTGATGCACAAGCCTGCCGGCAACGCCAGCGTGGCCATGCGCAGCGAAATGGACGCCATCGCGGCTTCCATTATCGGCGGCACACTGCTGACCGGCGGCGTGGGTAACGTGATCGGCACCTTCTTCGGCGTCATGATTCTGGCAACGATCCAGAAGATCATCGGCCTGAGCCCGCTGAATGAAAGCTGGTGGCAGGATATGGCCAGCGGCGCGCTGCTGGGCGTCTTTATTCTGCTGCAGAGCGTGGTGCTGAGCAGCCGGGAAAAGAGAAGAGCGCAGAAAGCGGCAACGGCCCCGGTGCTGCAAAAAGGGTAAAAAAGAATCAGAGGGGGGCTTTCCGATCACCCCCCACGCCCCCTTCGGGCAAATAAAGACTAAGATGGGAATATGGATGAAGGCAGCCGAGAGGCTGCCTTCATTTTATGATTGCGGCTTGCAAAGAGCATGGCGGAAATGATATCATGGTATTAAGAGAAAAAAGAAACAGTCAGGAACTATTTCCGTACAGTTTCGTCTGACAAAGTATAAAGCGGCAGAGTCATGAGCCGTACGAAAGGAGATAAATCCCTATGAAGAAGATTCGGATCGTCCTGATTCTGATACTGGTGCTGGCGCTGCTGGCACCGGCAGCCCTGGCAGAACCCGCCGGTGTGCCGATTGCGAAAATTACGGTTGCGCCGGGCGCGCAGTCCGTGATCAATGTCGGCGCGGGCGTTTTCCTGCCTGATCTGATTCAGGTGGAACCGGCAGGCGCTTCCACGGATAAGCTGGTTTTTACAAGCAGCAATGACAGTGTCGCAAATGTGACGGCCAGCCGTCAGCTGGTCGGCAACGCACCTGGAAAGGTTACTGTGACGGTCAAAGACCCGGCGGGCAAAGCGACGGCGAAGATGAACCTGCAGGTGATTCAGCCGATAACTGCTATCCAGCTTACGCCGGATCCCTCAATGACAGTCTTTACCGGCAAAAAAGAAAAAATCGGCCTGACAATTCAGCCGGCGGATGCCACCAATAAGAAAGTTGTATGGAGTTCAAACGATGAAAGCATCGCCAAGGTGACCAGCAACGGAACGGTGACCGGTGTTAACCCCGGCAGGACCTTTATTCACTGTAACGCGACGGACGGCAGCAATGCGATCGGAACCATCATTGTGGATGTCGTGCGCCCCCTGAAGAAGATCACTTTCGCGTCCAAAAGCAATACCCTGCTGAAGTATAACGACATGTATCTTACCTATAACACCGAACCTGTTGATGCGACCGACAGCAGCCTGGACTGGTTCAGCTCTGATGAGAGTGTTGCATACGTTTCTTCGACAGGATGCATATCCGGGAGAAAACCGGGAAAAGTGACAATCACCGCAATCGCCAGAGACGGAAGCGGCGTGAAGGCAAGTACGACGGTCTATGTGGAACCGGACATCGATAACGCGTTTGATGTCGATTACCTTTGGTGGGAACTGAACCGCTACGGGTTGAAGACCGGACGGATCAAGGTCGACGTTGTGAACCGCTGCATCAACCGGCGGATTAAGTATTTAAGTTTCAGGGTTGACTGCTATGACCAGAACGGCGGGCTGATGGGCACAACCTTTCCGGCTGTGATCACGAATGTGGCGCCCGGAAAGAGAGTGACGACAAAGTATTTCCCCTATTATATCAACGGACTGGACAATGCCACAAAGCGGGTAGTGGTTAAAACCGATGCGGTTACGTTCGACGACGGAACCATGGTGGTTTTCCCCTACGGGGAGGAAAAAGTGCTGGATGTGAACGTGAGATGATCACGCGGGGCTTTATTCCGCGAAAATGATGTCGTCCCGGAGGCGGTAGAGGGTGGCGCCGCACTTCTTCCGGCAGAAGAAGCCGATCCACTCGTCAATGGACATCTCGCTGTCGAAGAGGACCTTGCCGTACCGGAGACCGTTGATTCGCTTTCCGGTACGGTTGCTGTCCATGGAACGGATCGTGTTTGTATCCGGATCGTAATCTGAGATGAAGATGGCGCTGTGGGCGCCTTTGCCGCCGGAGTAGTCGCCGGTCATCTGGAAGTAATCGCCCTTTTTCGCCTGTTTCATGAATTCTTCCGCCATGGCGTGGTTTTCCTCTTTGGAAAGCTTGGAGTCGTAGAGGAACTGGGCAGCCTCCTCAAAGGGGTTGCCATCGGAGGCGGGGATCTCTTCCCAGCAGTAGCCGTAGGCATGGGGTTTGCACTGTTTGGCCGGGAGGTTGTTGGGGATTTTCAGCTCCTTGTCCGGATATTCCGCCATGCGGTATTTATCCCGGGTCTGGCGGAAAACATAGACGGTGAAATTTTTGCAGACATAGATGTCGCCTTTGTAGTGAGCCCGTTGCAGTTTGCCGTCGGCTTTGTCGTAGAGTTCTTTTCCAAGCGCGATGATATCGTCAATAAAAGCATCCCGGGCTGTATAGGAAGCAGACCCGGGATCGTCTGTTTCTTCTTCGGTTTCGGGCTCTTCCTGATTTAAATCGTCCAGGATGACATCCTCGACGATTTCTTCGTCTTCGGCAAGAGCGGGAAGGAAGCCGCCCAGGGAAAGCGTCAGCAGGGAAAAGATCAGTACAAGGCCGATCAGGCGTATCGTGTTCTTCATCGGAGCGTTTCCCCCTCGATCAGCATCCCCGGAACGGTAATCTGCTGCGGGATATGGTTCTCCGGATTCGTGATGGCTTCCAGTATCAGACTGAATGCTGCTTCGGCGATCCGGGCCGTATCCTGGCGGTAGGTGGTCAGACAGGGATGCATCATCCGGCTCATGCGGAGGCCGTCATATCCGACCAGACTGACATCCTCCGGAACCCGGATGCCCCGGGCGGCAAGCTGCCAGAGGGCGCCCAGACAGCTGGAATCGTCCGGACAGAGGATGCAGGTAGGCTTTTCATCGAGCTGCAGCAATTCTTCAATGATCCGCACGCAGTCGGCCGGATCATGAAAATGGCCATTCCGGACAAAGGCAACCGGAACACGGATTCCGAGTTCCGCGCAGACCTTGTAAAAACCGGCCAGACGCTCGCGGCTGACCGCGCCTTTTTCTCCCTGGATAAAAGCAATCCGACGATGGCCGAGGTTCCAGGCATGGCGGACAATCTGCTCGATACTGGTGCGGTTGTCGCTGATCACACAGTCACAGCCTTCATAGACGTGGTCGATAATGACGGTGGGGATGGTGCCGGAAGCGAGGCGGATGATCCCCGGATCATCATAATCCGCCTGCAGAACGATGACGCCGTCCAGGCTGCGCTGCCGCGCGTGCTCATAATAGCTGTTTTCACTGCTGTCGTTCCGGCTGAGAAAGGTCAGGTCGTAGCCTTTGGCATCCGCTTCACGGCGCAGGTCATCGATCAGGGAACTGAAGTATTCATGATTCATCCGGTCTTCATAGAGAATCCCCAGATTGTTCGAGCGGCTTGTTTTCAGGGTCTTTGCAGCGACGTTGGGGTAATACCCCATCTCCTGCGCGGTCCGCCGGATAAAAGCGGTCCGTTCCTTGCTTTCATTGGTGAGACCGTTGAGCGCGCGGGACACGGTGGCAACGGAAACGCCGCAGACATCCGCAATATCTTTCAGTTTGACCATTTGAACCACTCCTGAGCAAAAAAAATGCAAAAAATGAAATCGTTTACGGACGATATCTTACCGTAAAAAATAATTAAAGTCAATTGGGGGGATTAGGGTGCTTTCCGCTTGACTTTTATGGTAGATTGATTTATGCTTTCCCTGTGCTAGGGGAGCAATTGCTGAGATTGTAAGAAATTACAGACCCTCATTACCTGATCCGGCCAATACCGGCGTAGGGAAGCGAGTCAGGATCCGTTCGGATCCGTTGAAGCAATGAACCTCCGGGCAAGAGGTTCTTTTTTAATATAACAGACAGGAGAAGAGGAACATGGAAGCAAGTGTGGCTATTCAGAGTTTACCGGGCGTTGCGGATGATGAGGAACTCTGCAGGATTGTCGACGAGGTGATCGCCTATATTGCCGGGACGGGATACAACTATTTTGTCGGTCCGTTTGAGACAACAATCGAGGGACCCTACGATGAACTGATGGACATCGTCAAGGAATGCCAGCATATTGCGATCCGGGCCGGTGCACCATCCGTGGCAGCGTATGTCAAGATCTCTTATAAACCGGAAGGCGAGGTTCTTTCCATTGAAAAAAAGATCGGCAAATATCAGGGCTAAACTGCTTCCGGTCGGGGCGTTCTGCCTGATTCTACTGATCTGGTGGGGGCTGTCGGCAAGCGGAATGATCCCGGGATATATGCTGCCGTCGCCCGCGGACGTGGTCGGCGCCTTTATCCATGATTTTCCCAACCTGATGCATCATGCGTTTGTTTCCGTGACTGAGGCGCTTCTTGGCCTGCTGATCGGAATGGCGCTCGCATTCGGGCTGGCCTGCGTGATGGAGCGTTTCCTGACGCTGGAGCAGGCGGTGATGCCGCTGCTGGTTGCCACACAGACCATCCCGACGATTGCGATCGCCCCGCTGCTGGTGCTATGGATGGGCTTCGGCATGGAACCGAAGATCATGCTGGTTGTGATTACGACGTTCTTCCCGATTGCAGTGGGTCTGCTGGACGGATTCAAGAGTGCTGATCCGGACGCCGTGGCACTGCTTCGGTCCATGAATGCCACCCGGCGGCAGATATTCCGCCATGTAAAAATGCCCGCGGCATTGCCCTATTTCTTTTCGGGACTTCGGATCTCCGCCTCGTATGCGGTTGTCGGCGCGGTGATCTCCGAATGGCTCGGCGGGTTTGAAGGACTCGGCGTTTACATGACAAGGGTGAGGAAGGCTTACGCTTTTGACAAGATGTTTGCGGTGATCCTGCTGATCGTGATCGTCAGCCTGCTGCTGATGAAACTGGTCAACGTTATCAGGGATTTGTCTATGCCCTGGCTCAGATACCGGACGGAGAAGACGCAACAACTGTTGCATGAGTAAGAAGAAAGGAAAAACAGACCATGATGAAAAAAATGACAGCGATCCTGCTTTCAATCATACTGCTGTCTCTCGTTCCGGCGGCTTTTGCCGAAACGGAGAACCTGAAGCAGATAATATTCTGCCTGGACTGGACGCCAAACACCAACCACACCGGGGTCTACGCCGCGGATGCCCTGGGCTATTACCGGGACGAGGGACTGGACGTGCAGATCGTTCAGCCGCCGGAAAACGGGGCGGTACTGATGTGCGCATCGAACCAGGCGCAGTTTGCTATTGACGCACAGGATACGATGGCGGCTTCCCTGGACCTTGAAGAACCGCTTAACATTACCGCGGTGGCCACAATCCTGCAGCACAACACTTCGGGAATCCTGACAAGGGCGGAGGACGGCATCACGAGTGCCAAAGGACTGGAGGACAGGATCTATTCGACCTGGGACAGCCCGATTGAACTGGCGATGCTCCGCTACTGCGTTGAAAAAGAAGGCGGGGACTTCAGCAAAGTCAAACTGATCCCGAACAACATCACGGATGAACCGGCTGCACTGAGGACGCACCAGACAGACGCGGTCTGGATTTTCTACGGATGGAGCGGCATCAACGCCGAACTCAGCGATGTTGCCTGCGGATACTGGGATTTTGCTTCCCTGAGTCCCGAACTGGATTACTACACGCCGGTGATCCTTGCCAACAATGATTTTCTGCAGAATGATCCGGAAACGGCGAAGGCTTTCCTGAGAGCCACGGCAAAAGGCTACCAATATGCGAGCGAACACCCGGAGGAAGCAGCGGAGATGCTGATTGCCGGGGATACGACGGGGGCCCTTGAGGATTCCAGAGAACTGGTATACGCAAGCCAGAAATGGCTTTCCGAACGCTATATCGCCGACGCCCCCGCCTGGGGAATCATCGCACCGGAAAGATGGAACGGTTTTTACGGGTGGCTGTACGATAACGGGCTGACCGTCCACGACCTGCGCGGCAAAGGGTTCAGCAATGATTATCTGCCCGGAGAGTGATCAGATGGAACTGCTCAGAACCGAGCGTATCAGCAAATCATACCAGGGGCGCCAGATTCTCCGGGATATCAGCATCCACCTGGAAGAAGGCGAGCTTGTTTCCCTGCTGGGACTCAGCGGATCGGGCAAGACAACGCTGCTGAACATTATGTCCGGCCTGGTGATGCCGGATTCGGGCAGAGTATTTCTTTCCGGAAACGATATTACCGGGAAACCGGGACAGATCAGCTATATGCTGCAGAAGGATCTGCTGCTGGAACACAAGCGGGTGATTGACAACGTTGCGCTTCCGCTGGTGATCCGCGGAATGAAGAGGGAGGAAGCAAGGGCAAAGGCGGACCCGTATTTCAGGCAGTTTGACCTGGAGGGGACGCAGATGCTATATCCCGCGCAGATGTCCGGGGGAATGCGGCAGCGCGCCGCGCTTTTGCGGACTTATCTGGGTTCCAACGGCGTTATCCTTCTGGACGAGCCGTTTTCCGCCCTGGATATGATTACGCGCGGCCAGATTCATACCTGGTATATGGATATCATGCAGAAAATCGGGTTTTCAACCATTCTGATCACCCATGATGCGGACGAAGCGATTCTGCTGTCCGACAGGATCTATCTGCTGACGGGGAGCCCCGGTGAAATCCATCATGAACTCCGGATCGGGACGCCGAGGAAAGACAGGCGGGATTTCAACCTGCAGCCGGAATTTGTCCGGTACAAACGTCAGATCCGGGATGCGCTGGAACAGGCTTCGGGCTGACCCGAAGCGAAAGGAAGGGAAAAGCCTGTGAACCGATGTGTGATTATCGGCGGGGCGGAGATCGGTGATTACAGCCGGATCAGCCGAAGCCTTCGGCGGGATGATTTCTGCATTTGCTGCGACAGCGGACTGCGACACGCAGAGAAGCTGGGAATGACCCCTTCCCTGATTGTGGGGGATTTTGATTCAAGCGAACGGCCGGATACCGACATTGAAACGATTGTGCTTCCGAGGGAAAAAGACGATACGGATACCGTATATGCGGCAAAGGAAGCCGTCAGGCGCGGCTTTGATGATTTCCTGTTGATCGGCGTGACCGGCGCAAGATTCGATCATACTTTCGGAAATATTTCCCTGCTGCTGTGGTTGGATTCAATCGGGAAAAAGGCACAGATTGCGGACGATTATTCCGTGATGGAGATTGTTTCGCGTTTTCCGGCGGAAATTGACGATACCTGCGCATACTTTTCGCTGCTAAACATCAGCGGGACGGCGCAGGATATTTCAATCCGCGGCGCCAAATACCCGCTGGAAGGAGCGGAGATCACCAGCGAGTATCAATACGGAATCAGCAACGAGGTGATTCCGGGAGGGAAGGCGACGGTTTCTGTCGGGAAGGGCAGGCTGCTCCTGGTGAAGGTGTTTGGCGGCTGATGGCCGGTGGCCGGCGGATGAACGGTTATGTTTGTTCTTTCGTTGTACAGCATCTTGACGTTGAGCGGGTTTCATACTACGATGTCCGTGCAATGAAGGAGACCCAGTAGGGAGAAGGTTATTCTGTTCAGAGAGCCGCCGGGTGGTGAGAGGCGGCCGGAATCTTCTTTCCGAAATACCCTCCGGAGCAGCGGACTGAAACTGATACGGGAGTAGGAAAGCCGGGGGCGCCCGATACAGCGCAAAGGATATGAAAGTATCCGGAGACCGTCCCTGACAGGGCGGTAAAATGAGGTGGTACCGCGGAGTCAATTCGCCCTCTGTGTCCTGACGGACGCAGAGGTTTTTTAATGGCAGCGGTACCCGGAAAGAAGGGGTCAATATGGCATTCGGTGATCTGGCACTCAAAATCGGCATGCTCCTGGTGTTCTTCGGCGTGATGATTTACGTCGGTTTCTACTGCAGGAAGCATTCCACGGACGTGAACGGCTTCGTGCTCGGCGGCCGCAGCGTCGGTCCCTGGCTGACGGCGTTCGCCTACGGTACTTCCTATTTTTCGGCGGTCATTTTCGTCGGCTATGCCGGCCAGTTCGGCTGGAAGTTCGGTATCGCCTCGACCTGGGTCGGCATCGGGAACGCGCTGATCGGCTCGCTGCTTGCGTGGGTTATTCTCGGCCGGAGGACCCGCATCATGACGCAGCATCTTTCCAGCGCCACAATGCCGGATTTCTTTGAGAAGCGCTTCAACGCGAAATCCCTGAAAATCGCCGCTTCGATTATTATCTTCATCTTTATGATTCCCTATACGGCCTCCCTGTACAACGGCCTGAGCCGTTTGTTCCGGATGGCGTTCAATATTGACTATTCCGTGTGCGTTATCGCAATGGCGGTCCTGACAGCAGTCTATGTGATTGTGGGCGGGTATATGGCTACCGCCGTGAACGATTTCATCCAGGGTCTGATCATGCTGGTGGGCATTGTGGCGGTCATCGCGGCCGTGCTGGGCAGCAAAGGCGGATTCATGGAGTCCCTGAAAGGGCTTTCCGCCGCACAGGATGCCAACATTGCCAACGGGACCGTTCCGGGTATTTTCAATTCCTTCTTCGGGCCTGATCCTGTGAGCCTCCTCGGAGTCGTGATCCTTACTTCCCTCGGCACCTGGGGCCTCCCGCAGATGGTCGGCAAGTTCTATGCGATCCGGAAAGAGGGAGATATTCGCAAAGGAACCATCATCTCCACTGCGTTCGCGCTGATCGTCGCAGGCGGCTGCTATTTCCTGGGCGGATTCGGCAGGCTCTTCTCCGAGGAGCTCGGCGCTGTCGGCGGCGGCAATCCGCAGGGAGGTTTTGACAACGTGATCCCGACGATGCTGCAGTCACTTTCACCCTTCCTGATTGCCGTTGTGATTATCCTGGTACTCTCCGCGTCAATGTCCACACTGTCTTCACTGGTGCTGACTTCTTCCTCCACGGTCACGCTGGACCTGCTCAAGGGACGCATGATCAAGGATATGGATGAAAAGAAACAGCTGCTGGTCATGCGGGCGCTGATTGTGGTTTTCATCGCGATCTCCGCCGCACTGGCCATCGTTCAGGCTAATTCAAGCGTGGCCTTTATTGCCCAGGCGATGGGCGTCAGCTGGGGCGCGATGGCCGGCGCATTCCTGGCGCCGTTCCTGTACGGGCTGTACTGGAAGCGCACCACAAAAGCCGGGTGCTGGGTTGCAATGCTCTTCTCTTCGGTCTTTATGATCATTGATATGCTGGCAAACCTGAAGGTGCTGAATGTGAATCTCGGTCTCCTGCAGTCCCCGATCAACGCGGGCGCGTTCTGCATGATCGCAGGCCTGATCATCGTACCGGTGGTTAGCCTGATGACCAAAGCGCAGCCGAAGAATGAGATTGAAAAGATTTTCTCCTGCTACAACCGGACGGTCACTGTTAAGGCGAAGGATTCTATTGAGACGGAAGAATAAAAAACCGGGAGATGACAGAACAGGAGGGGAACGCTGTGCGTCCCCCTCCTTATTTCATTCTTCTTCGTATTCTTCTTCGTCTGATCCGATACCGCTCCAGAGCCAGAACCGGTTCCGCTCCACAACCTCCATGATCACGATATCGAAGCGGGACAAATCACCCAATACAGCAAAAGAGGGGGCCTCGTTGGACATAACGTATAACTCCGAGGCAGATTCCCGGAGGAACGGAATCAGCGCAGGACCGAAGGAATCCTTGATCAGGAGAATTTTCGGGGCATCCGGCAGAGATTCATTGACGATGACATCCATCACGCTGTCGCCCGCATCCGGGTTTTCATGTGATTTGAATTCCTTTACGGCAATGTTCTCGCAGTGATCAACCCGCAGATCTTTCTGTCCGATCATGGCCGCCAGATCCCCGCTGGTTGTGATCTGACTGCGAACAATTTCATCCTCAGACAGACGATGCAGTGTCGGATGTTCCGCAATCAGCTGATCCATCATCGCCTGATAAACAGTCCAGGCTCCGGCTGAATTCCAGTGGGAGTCTGTTTTATAGTACTGCTGTGGACCGGAACGGGCGGCTTCCAGCAGCGCAGAGCGCGGATCCAGAAAACGAACGGAATACTCGGGACCGGGTGATGTCATCATCTGGTCAAGCTCCCACGGGCCGTTTCCGAGGCGCTTGTTGATGGGCAAATATTCCGGATAAACAGAATGCTTGTCAGGTGCGACGAGGATCCGATAATCAACGCCGGATGCTTTGAAGGTATCGGTGGCCGTCTGCTGCATGTCATACAGCTCGCGGATCATATCATCATCCAGCCCGGTTCCGCGCCGGAAGTCTTCTTCACCTTCCAGGTAAAACAGCCATCCGTCAAAACCGGAGAGGACCATTGAGACGGGAGATTCACCAAGATCCAGATCAGTCCGGAGGGCAAGGGAGATGGCTGATTCCCGAAATGCCAGATGATCGTCCAGGTATTCTTCTGCATTCTTAATCCGTTCCTTCATTGTTCCGGATGATGACAGTTCCGTCATTTCCCTGTTTTCATCCAATGATTCCTCGCGGGGCTGAGGCAGGAGATTTCCCCAGAGAGGGAAGAGAACCATCAGGAAAAAAACGGCTATGGTGAAGCCCATTACAAATCTGCGTGTTTTCATGTGACTCCCTCCTCTCAGAATCTGAAATAGATAAAGGGGTTATAAGTATTGGACATCAGCAGGATGATGCAAACGGCAAGCACAGCCAGCGCCAGCAAGGATCGGACAGCAATGACGGCGGTGCCTTTGGAGCGCTCCAGAAGACCGAGCAGTTTCTCAGCCAGCGGGGAAGCGAAGAAGATGCAGGCAATCAGGATGATAATCAGCTTCGGGGAAAGAATGGAGACGGCTGTACAGGTAATATAGCTGTTGCCACCGAACATTCCGCGCAGGAACATGATGGTTTCATCAGGCTTCAGATTCCGGAAAAGCACCCAGCCCAGCAGGACAATCACCATCGTGAAGAACCAGGTAATCGGCTTCGGGATCTTATTCAGCATTTTTTGAACCGGCGGGATCCGTTCCAGAATCATCCAAAGGCCATACCAGAGCCCCCAAAGGACGAAGTTCCAGCTGGCCCCGTGCCAGAAGCCGCAGATCAGGAATACCAGCAAAAGATTCAGATAGGTCCGGAAGGTGCCTTTCCGGTTTCCGCCGAGCGGGATGTAGACATAATCCCGGAGCCAGGAAGAAAGTGTTATATGCCAGCGCCGCCAGAAATCGCGTACGGAGGTAGCTGAATAGGGGAACCGGAAGTTTTCCGGGAAACGGAAGCCCAGTATTTCTCCCATGCCGATTGCCATGTCGGAATAGCCGGAAAAATCAAAGTAGATCTGGAACGCATAACAAAGGGTGATGAGCCAGAGTAAACCGGCAGAGCATTCGTCTGTCGGGAGTATTGCATTATTTTCAATGACCGCGGCGAGCGAATTGGCGAGGATGACTTTCTTTCCCAGCCCGCGGATGAATCGAATCAAACCATGCCATGTACTTTCCAGCGACATCTGAGGACAGTCGAGATTGCCGGTGATATCTGAAGCGCGGACGATGGGGCCGGCAATGAGCTGGGGAAACATGGAGATATAGGCACCGAGTTTACAGGGATTCCGGATGACCCTGACGGAACAGCGATGAACATCCCAGAGGTAGCTCATGGCCTGGAAAGTATAGAAGGAAATCCCGATGGGCATGATGATTGATTTGATCCGCCAACGGGTGTGGAAAAGATCTTTCAGCGTTGTGAGCAGAAACTCGAAATACTTGAAATAAATGAGGGAGGAGAGGATCAGGAGAATGCCGAGCGTCAGAACAGCGAGCGCTGCTTTATCCTTTTTCTTTTCTTTCAGCGCCGAAATCCCGAGGGCAGACGCCCAGGTGATCAGGATTGCGGCAATCATCAGGAGCACATAGACCGGTTCGCCCCAGAAGTAGAAAAACAAGCTGCTGAGAAGAAGAAAGTATGGCCTTGCTTTGGCAGGAATCAACCGGTAGATCAGCAGAACGGCCGGAAAGAAAACAAAAAGAAAAACAGGTGACGCAAAGATCATTCCGCAAACACGCCTCCTTCAGCCCGGCGGTAACCGGAAAAACATACAGATCTTCATTATTATAGAATGAATGAATCAAAAAGACAATGCCGGGTATACTATAATTTGACATCTTAAATATCCTGTGCTACTATATATCGGGTTTTTGGAAAAATAACGTACAGGAGGATACACCTTCATGAAAAAGACACTGAGTCTGATCCTTGCGCTGGTCATGCTGTTTGCCGTGACTTCCGCTTTCGCTGAGGGGAAAGCGATTGACGGCCTTGCTGACCGTGGAATTACGATCCATGAGGCCGGGCTGAACGAGGTTGACGATCTGGTCAGTCCGACAACCGGCAGAAACCTGATGGAAATTGAAGTGCCCAACGGTTTCCTGGGCATGGCGGTGACCGGCGAGTATCAGCCGATCATGGTTCAGATTTCGAATGCCGACAACGGTCTAGGAAGTTCTTCCTCGATCAAGAACTACCGCAATGCGCCTGTGAACGGCATCTATGCTGACGTGGTGTATGAAGCGCTGCAGAAGAAGGGCGGCGGCGAGAGCCGTATGACCTACGTCTTCTCTGATGTGGTGCCTGATTTTGCCGGCTTTATCCGCAGCACGCGTATTCAGCACGCACTGTACCGTGCGGAGTGGGAATCCGCTTTTGTGACCTCCGGCTGGAACTATGCCGTAAAGGATGTTCCTGATGTCTGGAAGGAAAACGGTTTACCGGAACCGACGGGCAAGCGGACGGAAGCGGATCCCGGAATCGTCTACGTCGGCGACCTGAGCAACAAGCCATGGGGACCGTATGTATACCGGATCTTCGACAAGTCCGGCAAGAAGTACAGCGGCGCCAATACGGAGCTCTTCAACCTGACCGGATTGCTGACAGACATTATCCCGAAGGATCATGTGCCGGCGAACCATACATGGAAATTCACGGATGATATCCCCACGGGCGGAGATGACGCTGAATTTGTCTACGTCAAATTCGGCAGTGAGTACGCCACGGACAGCCGCCTGGAATATGATGCGTCAACCAACTCCTATATCCGTTATATCAAGCGGGAAAAGGGCGAGGATATGCCCTACCGGACGAATGTCCTCCTGGAGCCCGAAGTGAAGAAGGTCAAGGGCGACGGACGGAATGTGAAGGGCATGGGCCTTGTGATCCAGGGTATGGAAGCAGGCGACCCGATCACCTTCAACAACGTGATCGTTCAGCAGGTTGATTATAACTGGATCAGCTTTACCCGTCCGAACCCGAAACTGGTCGGTTCCGGCAACGCGGACTATTTCATGGGCGGAAAGCATCTGTCCGGCGTCTGGGAGCGGAAGAGCCTCACAGACCGCACGGTATTCTACGGGCCGGACGGCAACGAGATTGAGATGCAGCGCGGACGCACGCTGATTATCCTGATGCCTTATGGTGAAAACGGCGCCGGGGTAAGCTACGAGTAAGACAATGGGGGGCTTTCCGATTGCTCCCATACTCTTCGGACGGGTGTTTGAAAGGTGCCGAAGGAAACGATGAAACCGGATGGGAACTGCTGAGGCAGTTCCCATTTTCATTACAATTATTTATCTGTTTGTAACAAACCCTTGCAATTATCGCATAAATATTATACAATTTAGACAGTATTGGTTACGAAAGGGTGTTATTCGTGGGCAAAAGGATCCTCTTGGTTGATGACGAACCTTTGATTCTGAAAGGTCTGAAATATACCCTGGAGCAGGAAGGATACGAGACAGACAGCGCTATGGACGGAGAAGAAGCGCTGGCCAAATTTGACGCGTCTTCCTTTGACCTGATTTTGCTGGATGTTATGCTGCCCAAGCTTGACGGTATCGCGGTATGCCAGCGGATCCGGGAGCATAGCGACGTACCGATTATCATGCTGACCGCCAAAGGCGATGATATGGACAAGATCCTCGGCCTGGAATACGGGGCAGACGACTATATGACCAAGCCCTTCAATATTCTTGAGGTCAAGGCAAGAATCAAGACGATTCTGCGTCGGGTTTCCGGCAATGTGCAGCAGCAGGAGCACCGGGTGATCCGTGTTCACGATATGGAAGTGAACCTGATCAAGCGCAGCGTAACCCTCGGCGGGAAAGATATCAAGCTGACCGCCAAGGAATTTGATCTTCTGCAGATGTTTGTGACCAATCGGGGTACCGTTTTCAGCCGGGAACAGATGCTGGAGACGGTGTGGAAATATGATTATGCGGGAGACGCACGCACGGTGGATGTGCATATCCGCCGCCTGAGGGAAAAGATTGAGAGGGATACTTCAAAGCCTGAATTCATCTTTACCAAATGGGGAGTTGGTTACTATTTCACGGATCAGGACTAAACAGGCATTCTGGGCCAGCATCAGGTGGAAGATCCTGCTCCTGCTGACCGAAAAGCTGGCGCTTTCCGCGGCTCCGCTTTTTCAGTCCGTTTCGGTTGAGGAACTGAACGAGCTGATGGAGGAGAGCGCAGTCTCCATGAACGGCCGTCTGATGCTGATCGATATGGACGGAAAGATTCAGTATGACACTTTCCAGACACTTTGCGGGCAGCGGATCCAGGTGGAGGAAGCACTGCAGGTGCTGACGGGGAACCAGACGGAAGCCTACGGGATTCACTCGCCGGGGCGGGCGGTTGTTGAAGAAATGAACGGCGAAAAGAACGCCGACTATCTTGCCTACAGCGCACATGAAATGACAGGCTTTCAGGGCAGAATCGGGGTTGTCCTGTTTGTGAGCCGGGTCCAGAGCATGATGGACTCCATGAGTACGGTCCGGTGGAGACTGCTGAGCGTATTCGCGATTATCGTGATTGCCGCACTGATTCTGGCCCTGGTCCTGAGTCAGGTGCTGACCAAACCCATTACAGCTCTGAGCCGTACGATGAGACGGATGGGGAAGGGAGACCTGAGCGCCCGCGTGCCGGTCATGGGCAGCGGGGAACTGAGGGAACTGGCGGAGAACTACAACACGATGGCAGCCCAGCTGGAGAGCCTTGACAAGACGAGAAACCAGTTTGTTTCCAATGCGAGCCACGAACTGAAGACGCCGCTTGCCACTATGAAGATTATGCTGGAAACCATGATGTATCAGCCGGATATGCCTGCGGAGCTCCGGAGCGAATTCATGAATGACATGAACCATGAGATCGACCGGCTGACCGGGATTATTACGGATCTGCTGGTGCTCACCAGAATGGACAATCAGGGCGAGATGAACCGGGAAAAGGTCGATATGAGTGAGCTGACACAGGAGACGGTCCATCTGCTTCAGCCGGCCGCGGAAAAAAAGAATCAGCAGCTGACGGATGAAATTCAACCTGGTCTGGAACTGTTCGGAGACCGGATCAAACTGAACCAGATTCTCTATAATCTGATGGACAACGCGATCAAATATACCCCCGAGAACGGGAAGATTCATGTTTCCCTGAAAGAAGAGGACGGAAACCTTGTCTGGAGGGTGCGCGACGACGGAATCGGCATTCCCGAAGAGGATCAGGAACATATATTCGAACGGTTTTACAGGGTGGATAAGGCAAGAAGCCGCGAGACCGGCGGAACCGGTCTGGGACTGAGCATTGTCCGGCAGATGGTCAAAATGCACGGCGGAACGATATCCGTTTCCAGCAAACCGGACAGCGGCTCGGAATTTACGGTATCATTTCCCCGGGAAGGAGCAGCGTGATGGGCAGAAAAGGAATATGTCTGCTGCTGGCGCTTTGCTGCCTGACAGTGCTTTCGGGATGTTCCGGGCGGCGGGAGGAGGACCGTCAGCCGGCGCCGACCCTCTCCCCGGCGGAAACCCGCCACATTGCTCCGGAACAGGATGAAGTGATTTCGGAAGGCGGAGAATACAGGCTCTATTTTCCGGGCCGGGATGATCTCGGGCTTGTTTCCAGAAGTACACAACTGGATCCCGCCAACCTGAGCGATACGGCTGAAATGCTTGTGCGCAGCCTGATTGCATATCCCGGAGATGAGGAAACCAGAAAACTCGGCGGAAACCGAGCCTTGGATTTGTATGGGGAGCATCCGATCGAAGTCAGCGGCGGGATCTGTACGGTCAATCTGGCCACGTCCGCGCTTCAGCTGAGTTTGCGGGATTACTACAAAAACTGTCTGGCACTGGCGACGACCCTGTGCGAACTGAAAGAGATTAACAGTGTCAATGTTCTGGTGGCCGATCAAAGCGTGGGCCTGGACATTACGGGCAATCTGCCCATGGGGACACTGACTGCGCATCCCGGTGAAAATCTGCCGGTGCTTTGGGAACAAATGGAAGCCAAAAGGACGCCGCTGGGGGAGGATCTCAGCAAAACGCCGCTGAGTACAATGGCAACCCTGTATTATCCGCTTCCGGACGGGCGGGGGATTGCCTGTGCCGCCAGGCTGGTCAGTTTTGACGGACAGACGCCCCAGCAGCTTGCTATGGGGCTGATCAACGCAGTCAGTTCCGTGAGAAAGAGCACGACCGGGGGACAAGGTTTTCCGGAACTGAGCGAGCTGCTGCTGCACGATCCCGTGACCAGCGAACTGGAGGAAGGCGGGAGACTGATTACCCTGAGCCTGTCGGAGGATGCTGAGGACAGGCTTACGGCAGGCGGAGCGGATCTGGCCTGCACGGTTGCCGCGCTGACCTACACGCTGACGACTTTTATTCCCGGAATTGCCGCGGTGTGCATCCGCATCGGTGATAAACCGATTGCGGAGCTGCGCACGGATCACTTTGATACCGTGACCGCATTGGGCGGACTGGTCAGGAGAAATATGGTTTCATCCTTTCTGATGGGCAACGCAACCGTATATTTCGCCCGGAACGGGATTCTCTGTGAATGTGAGCGGCCGGTTGACAGGCAATTGGCAGACAATCCCAGAGCGCAGCTTTGCGCACTGATGGATGGGCCGGACGGACGGGAACAGGCGGAGGATATTGTTGCAACGCTGCCCGGAAATGTACAGGAAGATGACATTCTGGGCATCCGGGCGGAGGGCGATACGCTTCTGGTGAATCTGAGCGAGGGTTTCCGATCAGAGATCCAGGAAATGGGGAAGGAAGCGGAGACGCTGATCTGTTACAGCATGGTCAATACACTGTGCAGGAATACCGGGATGAAACGGGTTTGCTTCTTCTTTGAGGGCGACCAGGTGGAAATGATCGCCGGCACAATCTACTGGGCCGGCGAGTTCCTCTACAACGTCGGGCTGGCGGAAAAAGGTTTGGGATAAAAGAAGAGGGTACTTATCTGATAAAAAAAAACCGGGATGAATTGTTCATTTTGCGTTCATATTCCTGACAAAAAGCACTGATATACTCATCTCGAAAACCGAAAGGAGGTTTTTGAGATGAGAAAGATCATGAATCGTAAATTTCTGGGACTGATGGCACTGGCGCTGGTGTGCGTGTTTGCGGGAACGGTGATCGGAACAACGCTTCCGGCAACCGCGGATGAACAGAAGGTCATCCTGACCTCTCCCTTCACGGACGCGATCGCGGAAGTCCGCGACAGCGTGGTCGGCGTAAACAATTACCAGATCGTGAACAACTACGGTAGCTACGGATATGATTTCCCCTGGAGCTACTTCGGATTCGGAAACGGCTATGGCAACGGCTATGGCAACGGCTACGGAAACGGCTACGGATACAACCAGCCGGATTCCGGGGAGGAAGTCAAGTACGGCAGCGGCTCCGGCGTAGTGATCGCGAAAGATTACGTGCTGACCAACTACCATGTGGTGGATGACGCCCACAGCCTGAAGATTTCCATCGGCGAAGACGAGAAGAATCTTTACGACGCGACGGTAGCCGCCTTTGACGAGGATAAGGACGTAGCGGTACTGCATGTGCTCGGATTGCCTCTGGATCCTGTTGAACTTGGCGACAGTGACGCCCTGCAGATCGGCGACTGGGTTGTGAACATCGGTAATGCGATCGGCTTTACCGGCACGGTAACCGCGGGTATTGTTTCCGGTATCAACCGTGAGATTGAAGGAGACAATAACTCTGTAGACAAATACGGCCGGGCAAGCAAGGTGGTCAACAAAATGATCCAGACCGACGCGGCGATTAACAGCGGCAACAGCGGCGGCGGCATGTTCAACACGGCAGGTCAGCTGGTCGGTATTCCGACGCTGAAATATATCGGTACCCGCTACAGCAGCAATGCGACCGTCGAAAGTATCGGTATGTGCATCCCGATCAACGAAGCCAAGGAAGTTATCGAAAAGGCGCTGAACGGAGAAGGGACCGAGCCCGCGAAAGCCGGCGAAGAAGCAAAGACCGAAGGAACCGATAAAGGCCTGACAGGTAAACCCCGCATGGGCGTGACTGTGTCAACGGTCAGGGATACCCAGGGCATGCTGCCCAGAGGAGTTTACGTTGCCGAAGTTGAAAAAGACAGTCCTGCCGAAACGGCCGGACTTCAGGTCGGAGACATCATGGTGGAAATCAACGGCGAAGTAATCACCAGCGTGAGCCAGGAAGTCGAGATCATCGGCAAACTGAATGAAGGCGATGAGGTTACCGTGAAGGTGTTCCGTCCTGCTCAGGTTGTGGACGGGCAGATTAAGAGCACCGAAGGTGAGTACGTTGATCTGACTGTGAAACTCGCGGTGATTGACGCGATTGCTCAGTAAAACGAACAATGAAAAGCTCCGGGCCGAACGGCCCGGAGCTTTTTAGCGGCTAGCGGTCAGACGAGGCGGATGCCGGCGAGCATCTGCTCGTTGTTGTAACGCTTGATCAGCGCGTGGATCCTGTCATAGGGGTTGAGAAGCTTGCTCAGGCTCCGGTCATGGTTCAGGGTGGCGATGATATAGGAAATGTATTTGCTCATATCCGCTTCGATGAACCATTCGGTTTTTGCCAGCTCAGGCTTCCGGTAGGTCAGGTTGGTGGTAATCACGCGGTCGATAATCCCGTCGCGGTAAGCTTTCTCGAAAATTTCAATCCCGCTGGTGAACAGGGCGAAGGTACAGCCGGCAAAAATCCGGTTGGCTTTACGCTTTTTCAGTTCCCTGGCCAGGTCAATAATGCTTTCGCCGCTGCCGATCATATCATCCGCGACGAAAACATCTTTCCCCTCCACGCTGTCACCCAGGTATTCATGGGCAACGATCGGGTTACGCCCGTTCACAATCCGGGTATAATCGCGCCGCTTATAGAACAGGCCCATATCCAGCCCCAGAACGGAGGCATAGAAGATATTGCGGTCAATGGCGCCTTCATCGGGGGAAACGATCATCATGTGCTGTTTATCAATCCGCAGGGTCTTATCTTTTTTCAGCAGAGCCTTGAAGATCTGATAGCTGGGCATGATACTCTCAAACCCGGTGGTCGGGATCGCGTTCTGAACGCGGGGATCATGGGCGTCAAAGGTGATGATGTTGGCAACGCCCATGTTTTCCAGCTCCTGCAGGGCCATGGCGCAGTCCAGACTCTCCCGGGAGGCACGGCGGTGCTGCCGGCCTTCGTAGAGCATCGGCATAATGACGGTGACGCGTTTCGCTTTACCGCCCATGGCGGCGATAATGCGCTTGAGATTGGCAAAATGCTCGTCCGGACTCATCGGGACGCGCTGCCCGAACATCTCATACGAAACGTTATAGGCACCCGGATCGCAGAGGATATACATATCATACCCGCGGATGCTTTCTTTGATCATACCCTTGGCTTCACCATTGCCGAAGCGGGGGCAGGTAACATTTATCAGAAAATCCTGGCGTTCGACGCCGGGGGTAGTTCTCATATCTCCAGGCTCGGATTCTTCAGCATGATCCTGCCATTTTTTCAGCCAGCTGTTGACTTTTTCGCCTATCTCTTCCGTGCCCGGCATTGCGATCAGCCCCAGAGGGCCGACGGGATAAGTCAGAAAAGAGTCCTTGTTCCATGTGCTGACGAAATCAGTCATACGTACCTCCTTCGAGGGTCGGTAGCAACACGTACAGAAAGAGTATACTCTCTTTTTTGCCAAAAGAGAAGCGAGAAAATGGTCGTTTCTGTTCCTTTTTACAACATGGAGAGGGAGTTAAGAGAGCGTTGAGAGAGGGAAAAGGATAAAAGTTGCGCCGCGGGAAAGATTAAATTATAATGATATATCATGGCCGAAAGGAAATGAGGGAAGAACATGAGCCTGAAAAGATGGGGAAGCCTGGTGCTCTGTATCCTGCTTCTGGGCGTGCTGAGCGGATGCGCGGCAGCGGAGGAAGAAACAGTGACCTACCGCAGTATCACGGTGAGCAAGAATACGGAAGAAGTGGATCTGGGAACACTGGGAATCATGCAGTGGGGCCCGTTCTATGATTTTCTCGGCCAGCTTCCCAACCTGAAGAAAGTGGACATGTTCAACACGGTGCTGAACCTTCAGGTATATAACAAGCTGAATGAGCTTTTCCCGGACGTGGACTTCGGATGTCAGTTCCGTTTCGGCAAGCGCAGACTGCGGACGGATGACACGGCCTTTTCCACACTGTGGAGTGAGGGAGAACGTAAATTCAAGTATGATGAGATTTCCATGCTCAGCTGGTGCCGGAATCTGTATGCCCTGGATATCGGACATAATCCGGTGAAAAAGCTGGATTTTCTGTATGACCTGCCGGAACTGAGAGTACTGATCGTGGCCATCTGTGACGTGACAGATATCACGCCGATCGCGAGTCTGAAGCATCTGGAATATCTGGAAATCTTTCATAACCGGATTACGGATATCTCCTGCCTGAAAGGGCTGGACCATCTGATGGATCTGAATCTGGTGAAGAACAAAGTGAAAGACCTGAGTCCGCTGATGGAAATGAAGAGCCTGAAACGACTGTGGATCCATCTGGCTGACGTGGACAATCCTGCCATGCCGGACGCTGCGACCCTGAAAGCGCTGCAGGAGGCGCTGCCGGACTGCCATATCGACGCGGAGTCAACCTCTACAGCCGGCGGCTGGCGCAAAGGCAGCTCTCACTATGAAGTGATCCAGAGAATATTCGGAACAAAGGTCTACGAGCCGTTTGAGGATTCGGACCCGGAGAATATGCCGGAGCCCTGGCGGAGCGAGCATCTGAATCCAAAGAAGCAGGAAGGGGACACATGAGAAGAACTGAACGTTTCTTATCCGTCCTGGCGTGTGTTCTGTCAGTGCTGCTGCTGGCCGGATGCCTGCCGGCGGCAGCCGGTGCGGAAACCATACAGGAATGCCACCGCGTGACCAATACCGCATCGGAGACGAAACAGGAAAACGGATCCCGGGTCAAGGTGTGGCAGGTGGACACAGCCCATCCCACAGTCTCGGAAGAAGTAAACGGTATTGCCGCGGAATGGGCGGAAGAACTGGGACCGAACCTGGAGCAGGCGCAGAATAACGGAAAGAAGAACAGCCGCCTGGACGCTGAGATTCGATACAGCCGGACAGGCTTGCACTGGATGAGTTTCCTGATTCAGGCCAGGACGACGTATCACCAGGAACTGAAAGCCCAGCGGTTTACGACCCGGACCTATGACATGGAGACCGGGGAACGGATCCTGATGACAGACCTGTTTGACGATGATGAGGAAACCTGGCAGATGTTGAGCGACCGGGTTCGCCAAACGCTGACGGATTACTGGCCGGAGGAGGAACCGGACGCGGAGAAGCTGGACAAGCTATGCAGCCGCTCCGCCCTGGAAGAAGCGGAGTTTACGCTGCACGGGATGTCGCTGGTGCTGCACTATCCGGCGGAAAACCTGTATCCCGGACACTATACGATGATGGAAGTACCGTTCTATTATCCGGAGATCCGGCCCCTGATGACCGAGAACGCGATGATGGAGACGGATAACCTGACATATTATAAAACCTGTGCACTGACCTTTGACGACGGGCCGAGCGCCTCCAAAAACACATCACTGGTGTTGGATGCCCTGATGGAGACCGGAGCGAGAGCTACTTTCTTTGTGATCGGCAACCGGATAAAGGATTACCGGTGGTTTGTACAGCGGGAGCATGACGAAGGCCATGCGGTTGCCTCCCATAACTGGCATCACGGCAATGTAAACAAATCCACGCCGGCGGCGCTGCGGGCGATGCCGAAGAAAGTCAATGCTTCGATGATCAAAGCGATCGGGATTCCGGTGCGGTACGATCGGGTGCCGGGCGGACTGTATCCCAAGATGGTCAAATCAAAGGTCGGCTGGTCCTATATTCAGTGGAGTCTGGATACCTATGACTGGCGCGGAGGGAAAACAGCTGAGGTCATGCAGAAAGTGCGGAAAAAGCTGCATGACGGGGATATTATCCTTTGCCACGACACGAAGGACAACACGCCGGAATCAGCCCGGCAGATTATCCGGTATCTGGAAGAACAAGGATATATGCCGCTGACGGTTGACGAGCTTTTTGCGAAAGACGGGGTGGAGCTACAGCCTGATACTGTGTATTTCCGCTGTGATCAGGGGGAAACAAGTATCAGAAAAGATTAGGATCAGCGATTATCGCCGGCCTGTTTTCTTTTTCTCCTTGATTTCGTACATGAGGGCGTCGGCGGCTTTGATACAGTCACTGATGGGACGGCGTTCCGCCGCGTCGGACTTGATTACACCCAGGGACAATCCCAGATGATAGGGCATACCGGAAGATTGATTGTATTCCTTTACCGACGCCTGAAGCTTTTCCGGAAGGACTTCGTTCCGGCCGGTATCGATGAGAATGAACTCATCTCCGCCGTAACGCATGATGAACGCATCGGGAGAGGCGGCAGAACGCAGGAGATCTGCTGTTTCCTTCAGGGCCTGATCTCCGGCTTCGTGCCCGTGTTTATCGTTGATGCTCTTCATATTGTCCAGATCGATGAAAAGAATCTGGACGCTGCCTTCGGCGGCCAGGAGATTGTCATAGAACTGCTGGCCGAAGCGCGAAAGCCCGAAACGGTTGTAAAGCCCGGTCAGCGCGTCATGGACATACAGATCGTCCAGGGTATCGTTCAGGGTCTGCAGGAGGCATTTTTTCCGCACGTTTTCAAAGGCGATTTCCAGAAAGTTGAAGATGCTTTCATGCAGATTCAGCTTCGCTGCGGTGCAGATCCCGTTCAGTGCGATATAACCGATGGAATAGGTGCTGTAGTGCAGAGGGTAGAACATCAGGAAATGTTCCCTTTGCATGACGGAGTCAGGAAGCAGGTTTGAGGTGGGGAAAAGAATGAATTCCGGATCATTCCCGTCGGGATTCGGGAGCGCCATGGTCGTGTCAAAATGTTTGGCTTTGTCGGGCCAAAGGCTCTTGTCATAATTATTGAAGTAATATTGATTCACGCAGGGATAGATCTTGTCACACCCGAAAATACGGTTATTCCGGCTGATGATCAGCAAAAGGTCCTGCAGGTCGGAAGCTTCGAAGAGGTCTTCAGCCATCTGATCCTGCTGGATATAGAAGTTCTGCAGGAAACGGGTCTGCTGGAAATACAGATCCCGGATCATGCTGCTCCGCGGCGTATTATGACAGCCGCAGGATTCCGAACAGATCAGTTCAAAACTGAACGGGAAAACAGTGCGATCTTCCTCGCCGCGGATGATCTTCATGAGCACATCCGCCGCGTAATAATCCATGCGGCAGTTGTCGGCATGCACGGTGGAAAGACGGGGGCTGGAAAGCTCCGCACTGTTCAGATTGTCAAAGCCGGAGATCAGCACCTGGCCGGGGATGTGGACGCCGCCTTCCTGAAGGGTTGCCATCAGGCCGATCGCCATTTCATCATTAGCGCAGACAAAGGCGTCAGGCAGGGGATACTTTTCCCGAAGCCACATTTTTCCGACGTTGATCCCGTCGGCGGTACGCCAGGTACAGCGGATCACTTCCACGTTTTCTTCCGGGATCCGGTTATCCCTGCACGCGGCCATGAAGCCATCCAGACGCTGATGCCCTTCAGGACATTCGTTATCCATGATACCGGTCAGGTAGACCAGGCGGCGGGCACCGTGTTCGCGGATCATGTGCTCAGCCATGGCATACTGGGCTTTTTCGTTGTCGAAGTAAACCATGGCGCAGCCCGCAAGCTCGCAGCCGATGGAAACGGCGGGGATTCCGGCGTCAGTGATCGCTTTTTCGACGTTCTGCCGCGCCTGGCGGAGAACGATCTGGTTAGCCTGTACGAGCAGCCCGTCGAACTGCTCAAGATCCGGCAGACCGAAGATCGCGTATTCACTTCGGTCTTTTTCATTACCCAGATCCTTGCCGAAACAGTCGAAAACGCAGATCTGAACGTTCGGATGATCTTCCGTATACTGCTTCAGCCCATGGAGAGTCTTCTCCACGAGCTCGTAGTTCCAGTCCACGGTCAGGAATGCGATGCGGTACAGGTCTTTGTTTGTTTTCATCTTTAACACCCGCAAAAAGTCGGTGAATAAGTATGATAAAATATGTGTAGACATTTTAAACAATTACCGGGCGTTTGTCAATCTGTGGGAATATGCCGGAGAAAAACCTGAAAAAGGGGGCCGGTACTATGCAAAACGAGGTAAAGATGGTATACTATTATATTGATTCAGTCTGCAATTTATGAAGGATTTCAGACGGAAAGGTGACATGAGAATGAGAAGAAGAATTCCGGCTTTGCTGCTGGCGGTCCTGATGCTGATGAGCGCCGCGGCGGGAGAGAGCGCCCTGCGCGGATATAACAAGGAAGACGGGTATGTTTATCTGCATCTGGGACAATATCCGCAGACGGAGGACGGCGGGATCGAGCCGATTCTCTGGCGCGTGCTGACGGTGGACGACGAAAAGGCATATCTGCTGAGCGAATACATCCTTTTTGCCCGGGCGATGCATACAAGCCGAAAAGAGTATGAAAAATTCGGCGGTGACTTTGCGCAGACGGAACTGTGTCATTACCTGAACACGACATTTGCAGAGCAGGCCTTCACAGAAGAGGACCTCAGAATGCTGCTCGAATGTGAGGATTACGGCAAGGTCTTCCTGGTGACACGGGACGAGATGAAGGACAAGAAGATCGGCCTGAGCACCACACTGGAAGGATCCACCAATCCGAAGAAGATCGAGGCAAACCCCGGTGTCCGTGCCTGGGGAACCGAATGGGCAATCAAGAACAACGGATATCCGGTATCGGAGTATCCGGATCCCAAGGCCAAAATCCGGAATGCTACGGATACGGCAAACATCACCGTGGGAGAAAAACGGCTGTACGTATTCATGGCCAAGTTCGGCGCATGCAGTCCCTGGTGGGGCCGGTCTCCGGCCAAATCCCACGCTGACCAGTGTGTGTGTACCAAGGACGGCGGGCAGATCGGCCGGATTGAAGTAGGCCGGGACAACGAAGGAGTGCGTCCCGCACTGTATCTGGCAGAGGGCAGCTATGAAATTGTTTCCGGATCGGGAACAAAGGACGACCCGTTCGAGATTGCGCCGGCAGGTGCCGCAGAATAAAGGAGGAAACCACCATGAAGGGAAATACAGTTCGCTGGATTATTGCCGTGCTGATGCTGCTGGCGCTGACGCTGGGAATGAGCTGCCCGGCGATTGTCGAGGCGGAGGGAAAGAAGCTCCCGCTTGACTTCACCGTGGGCGGCAGCAAGACGGACAAAGCCGACTGGGAATACGACGGCAAAACGCCTATCGGCTACAAGGACGACACGATCGAGGTGACCGCGGTGAAGGGAAGCGTGACGCTGCCCGGAGCCAGCAAGCGGAAAAAGAACGTGAAACATGAGACTTGGGTGGTCCGTATCAAAATCCAGGACGCGACACAGCTGCGTACGGCGGTGAGCAAGGACACTTACAAGGGCGGCGGACAGGCAAATGCGGAAGACATCGCCAAGAGCAAGAACGCGGTAGCGGCGATGAACGGCGACTTCTTCAAATACGAAAAGGACGTTGGCTACGTGGTGCGCCAGGGCGAACTGGTCCGGGACGCGTCGGACAACAAGCGGGTTGTTTTCGACATGCTGCTGGTGGACAGCGAGGGCGATTTCCATGTGATCCCCGGCGCGGACACAGCCAAGGTCGAGGCTTTCGCGGCGGAAACGCTGGTGCCGGAGGGACGGACGATCCTGGATACCTTTAATCTGGGACCGGCCCTGATTGTGGACGGCGAGGTTCAGGATATCGCTGCCTCCGAAGCGGCGCAGCAGGGAAGATATCAGTGGAAATACCCGCAGCAGCGGATCGCACTGGTGCAGACCGGGCCGCTGGAATACGCGATTGTGGAAGTGTTCGGCAGGACGGACGGAACGGCGGGCATGACGCTTGAAGAGTTTGCGGATTATATCAAGGAACAGGTGCCGGATGCCGTTACGGCCTACAACTTCGATGGCGGCGGATCCACCAACCTGATCCTGAACGGAAAGAAAATCCACAAGACCCCGGGGCTGCGGGAAATCACGGATATCATTTATTTCGCATCCGCCAAGGAGTAAACAATGGAACCGATCAGACTGGGGTCCCTGACCCTGTATCCCTTCGGGCTGCTGATGGCGCCGCTGATCCTGGGCGCGCTGGTATTGATTGCGTACAGCATGAAGAAGGCCGGGCTGAAAAACGGAACGGCTTCCTGGTTCGCCGTGCTATCGATTCCGCTGTGTTTTGTGTGCGGACATCTGGGCTACTGCGTGTTCATCGTTGACCAGATGATCGGCAGCGAGGATTTCGGCATGCTGATCCGTGTACGCGAGGGCGGCTTCCTGTTATGGGGCGCACTGGCCGGCGGTCTGCTGGCGGCGCTGCTTACGGGAAAGATCACCGGCCAGCCGACCGGCCGGATCTCAGACAGGACCATCGTGGCAGCCTGTCTGCTGATTGCAGCGGGACGGATCATCTGCGGACTGATCTTCAAGGACCAGGGGACGGGGATGACGCTGGAGGACTGGTTCAACACCGAGTGGATGGATCCGGAAGAAGCGGACTATACGAACCGGTTCAGCCTGTTCGCGCTGGAGAATTACAGTTTTTTTGAGCGGTTTCCCTTTGCGGTGCAGAACTACTATGAGGAATGGTGCTGGGCGGTTTTCGTGCCCGAAGCGCTGTGGGCCTGCGTGATCGCGCTGATTACGGGGCGGTGCCGGGCAAAAGACGGCGGACGGACGACGCTGTTCCTGATCCTGTACAGCTGCGGACAGATTGTGCTGGAGGCGATGCTGCGCGGCGAGGTGTTGCATCTGCCCTGGCTGGGCTTTGTACGGGCCAACCAGGTGCTGTGCGCCATCGCGCTGGTGGCGGTTATCTGCGTATGCCTGAAACATCTGCAAAAAGAGGAACGCGGAAGGACGGCGCTGATCTGCTTCGCACAGGTGATTCCTGCGACGGGAATTGTGGTTGCGATGGAATTTGCAGCGCTGGAAAAGAAGATTTCCCTGATCGAGACCTGGCCGGCGGATGTCTGCTTCCTGATTATGGGACTGGCCTGCCTGTGGATGGGACTGGCCGTGCACAGGCTCTGGAAAAAGGCTTATGCTTTACATTCGGGGAATACTTTGGTAGAATCATAAACGGGACAAAAGGGTTAAAAACTGCATAAGGACCACAAATAAACGTGAAAGGAGTCGTCCAGCAGTGAAAAATACATTTCGCGGCGGCGTACATCCCGCAGGACACAAGGAACTGAGCCGGGAAAGCCGTCTGCGCCTCTTCGACCCGAAGGGGGAGATGGTTTTCCCGCTCAGTCAGCACATCGGCAAACCGGCCAAACCGGTGGTACAAAAGAATGATGAGGTGAAGGTGGGCCAGCTGCTTGCCGAAGCGGACGGGTTTATTTCCGCACCGATTCATTCCAGCTGCTCCGGGACGGTCAAGGCGATTGAGAAGCGCCGGGTGATCGGCGGCGCCCTGGCTGACTGCATTGTGATCAACAACGACGGGCAGTTCACCCCCTTTGCCGATTACTCGAAGCGGCAGGATGCGAACAAACTCTCCAACCAGGAGATTATCAAACGCGTTCAGAAAGCCGGCGTGGTCGGTCTGGGCGGCGCGGGTTTCCCGACCTGTGTAAAGCTGCAGCCGAAAAATCCGGACGCGATCGAATACGTGATTGCCAACGGTGCCGAATGCGAACCTTATCTGACCTGCAACGATCAGATGATGCGCATTCATTCCAACGAGATTGTCGAAGGCCTGGAGCTGGTGCTGCGGATCTTCCCGAACGCGGAAGGCGTGATCTGCATCGAGGACAACAAGCCGGAAGCGATCGAGGCGATGAAGCGGGCGGCATCCGGCAAGTCCCGGATGAGCGTGAAGGCGATGGTCACCAAGTATCCGCAGGGCGGCGAGCGCAGCCTGATTCAGGCGGTGGCCGGGGTGGATTTTCCGACGGCCCAGCTGCCGGCGGACGTGGGCTGCATCGTGCAGAACGTCGGCACCCTGTACGCGATCCAGCGGGCGGTGCTTTACGGTGAACCTCTGTTCAGCCAGTGCTTCACGCTTACTGGCGAGGCGGTGGCCAACCCCGGAAACTACATCGTCCGGGTGGGTACGAGTTTTGCAGAGCTGCTGGAGGAAGCCGGCGGCCTGAAGGACGGTGCGGAGATGAAGAAGGCGCTGTGCGGCGGCCCGATGATGGGCATTGCTCTCGGCAGCCTCGATATCCCGATCCAGAAACAGAATAACGGGCTGACGGTGCTGGCGGAAGATCCGGTGGAGGCCGCGGAAGCCCTGATGACCAACTGCCTTCGCTGCGGCCGGTGCCAGACAGTATGCCCGCTGGGCCTGACTCCCCAGCTGATGTGCGATGCGGCGATTGCCGGGGATCTGGAACGGTTTGAAAAGAAACTGTACGGGATGGACTGCATCCAGTGCGGAAGCTGCACCTTTGCCTGCCCGGCCAAACGGCCGCTGACCCCCGTGTTCAAACAGGCGAAGGCAGAAATCCTTGAAAACAGGAAACGGGAAGGAGGCGGTCAGAAATGAATGCGGCAGTAAACACCGTTAATCTGTCATCGGCTCCTCACGTGAGAGATAAATGGACGACGCCGTTCATTATGCGTATGGTGGCTCTGAGCCTGATGCCTGCCACGATTGTCGGCATTCTGGTTTACGGGTGGAACGCATTCGCCATTGTGGCGCTGTCGGTGATTTCCGCCGTGGCAGCCGAATGGGTCTTCTGCAAGATCTGCCGTAAGCCCAGCACGATCTGGGACGGCAGCGCGGTGGTGACCGGATTGCTGCTGGCCCTGAGCCTCGGGCCGCAGACTCCGCTGTACTGCCCGGTGATCGGTTCCATATTCGCGATTGTGGTCTGCAAGTGCTGCTTCGGCGGCCTGGGCAAGAACTTTATCAACCCGGCGCTGGCTGCCCGGTGCTTCCTGCTGATTTCCTTTGCGAATGCGATGGCCATCAAGCCGGTGATCGACGCGGTGGCGACGGCGACCCCTGTGGGTGCTATGAAAGCCGGTGAGACGGTGAACATCACGAAGATGTTCCTGGGTACGGCGGACGGCGTCATCGGCAGTTCCATCCTGGCGCTGCTGGTCGGCGGGCTGCTGCTGTGGAGCCTGGATATCATTCACGGGGAGATCTGCTTCTCCGTGCTGATCGGCTTTACCCTCTTCCTGGGCATCTTCGGCGGGAAGGGTTTTGACGTGAATTATCTGCTGGCGCACCTGTGCGGCGGCGGCGTGGTCATGGGCGCCTTCTTCATGGCGACGGATTATGTGACCAGCCCGGTAAGCAAGCTGGGTCAACTGATCTACGGCTGCCTGATCGGCGTACTGGGCGGCTTGTTCCGCCTGAAGGGAAATACAGCGGACAGCTTCAGCTACGCGATCATCATCGGCAACGTATGTACGCCGCTGATTGACACTTATATCGTGCAGAAACCTTTTGCCTACCGAAAGGTGGGGAAAACCCGGAAGACCAGCAAGCAGCCATTCCGGATTCCGAAACCCGTGATTGCGCTGACGCTGATCGCGGCCATCGCCGGCGTGGCGCTGAGCGGCGTGTTTTCCATGACGAAGGACAAGATAGATGAGCAGGAAACGCTGAAGAAGGCAGCTTCCTATACGGAGGTCTGTCCCGAGGCGGAGAGTTTCGCCATTCATGAGGAGGCAAACACAAAAATCGAGGAGAAGGCCGGCACTGACTGGCACGCAGATTATCCTTCGGCCCGGATCAACGAGGTCTTCGAGTGTCGGGATGCCGCAGGGGGCGTTGTTGGTTACGCACTGAGCATTACCTCAAAGGGCTTCGGCGGGGACGTGACCATGGCTATGGGCATCCGGGCGGACGGAACTATCAGCGGCATCGCCTTCACGGAACTGAAAGAAACCGCCGGTCTGGGCATGAAAGCTGACGAACCCGAATTCAAAGACCAGTTCCCGGGTAAGAGCGTGAGCATTGACCTGGTCAAGGGCGCGCCGCAGGATGACAACGATATCAGCGCCATTACCGGCGCGACGGTGACCTCCACGGCGGTCTACAACGCTGTGAACGCCGGCCTCAACTTCTACGAAACGGTTCTGAAGGGAGGCAACTGAGATGAAGAAATATATCGAACGCCTCTGGAACGGCCTGCTTAAGGAAAACCCGGTGCTGGTGCTGATGCTGGGCATGTGCCCGGCGCTGGCGGTTTCCACCCAGGCAGCCAACGGCATCGGCATGGGCCTGAGCACGCTGGCGGTGCTGGTGCTGAGCAACTTCGTGATCAGCTGTCTGCGGAAGGTGATTCCGGACTCGGTCCGGCTGCCCTGCTACATTGTCATTGTGGCCAGCCTGGTGACTGTGACAGAACTGCTGATCAAAGCCTATCTGCCGAGCATCTATGAAGCGCTGGGCATCTATATTCCCCTGATCGTCGTGAACTGTATCATCCTGGGCCGGGCGGAAGCCTATGCGAACAAGCATACCCCCCTGCTCTCCGTGATGGACGGCATTGGCATGGGCCTGGGCTTTACGGTCGCCCTGACGCTGGCCGGCATGATCCGCGAACTGCTGGGCGCCGGTACGGTCTTCGGACTGAGGCTGCTGCCGGAAAGCTTCGGCATGACGATCTTTATTCAGCCTCCGGGAGCCTTCCTGGTCTTCGCGCTGATTATTGCGGTGATGAACGCCATCGGCATCAAGACACGCCAGCGCCAGCTGGTGGAGAGCGGATGCGACGGCAACTGCTCCCTGTGCAGCACAGCCTGCGAGGAACGGAAAGCGGAACCTGCTGAAGCCGTTAAACCTGCTGAACCCGCCGGAACTGCTTCCGTGCAGAAGGGAGGCGACCAGGCATGAACAATACGAGCCTCATCATGATTATTGTAGCCGGCGCGCTGATCAACAACGTCGTGTTGAACCAGTTCCTCGGCATCTGCTCCTTCCTGGGCGTCAGCAAGCAGATGAAAGCTTCCATCAGCCTGGGCGGCGCCGTGATTTTCGTTATTACGATCGCCTCTGCCGTGGCGAGCCTGCTGTATGACTATGTGCTGAAGCCCCTGGGGATGGACTTCATGAAGACCATCATTTTCATCCTGGTGATTGCGGCGCTGGTGCAGATCGTGGAAATGTTCCTGAAGAAGAAATCCCCCGCGGTCTACAAGGCATTGGGTATCTACCTGCCCCTGATTACCACCAACTGCGCGGTGCTGGGTGTGGCCCTGACGAACGTGCAGGACGGTTACAACTTTATCGAGAGCGTACTGAGCGGTTTCGGTACGGCGCTGGGTTATACCATTGCGATTGTGCTGCTGGCCGGGATCCGTTCCCGGATCAATGAAAAGGATCTTCCGGCTCCCCTGCGGGGGGCTCCCATCGTGATGATCGCCGCGGCGCTGATGTCCATTGCGTTTATGGGCTTCGGCGGCCTGAAGTGAGAGGAGGGCTGTAAGATGAATATCATTCTGACCACAACCCTGGTGATCGTGGTGATCGGTGCGCTGGTCGGCGCCGGGCTCGTATTCACGGGCAAGAAATTTGCTGTGAAGGTGGACGAGAAGGAAGTGGCCGTGCGGGAGAAGCTGCCGGGCAACAACTGCGGCGCCTGCGGCTTCGCGGGCTGTGACGCGTTGGCCGGCGCCATCGCGAGGGGCGAGGCCCCGGTGAACGCCTGTCCTGTCGGCGGTGTTCCCGTGGCGCAGGCCATCGGCGATATCATGGGGGCTTCGGCCGAGACGCTGGAACGCAAGGTGGCCTTCGTGGCCTGCAAGGGCACATGTGACGTGGCGACGATGCAGGGCAACTATGTGGGCATCAAAGACTGCCGCACGGCGGTGCTCTCCGGCATGAATATTAAGGACTGCACCTACGGTTGTATCGGCTTCGGCTCCTGCGCGGAGGTCTGCCCGGAGAAGGCGATCAGCGTGAAGGACGGCGTGGCCGTGGTAAACCGGAAGCGCTGCGTTTCCTGCGGCCTGTGTGTAAAGACCTGCCCGAAGGGCCTGATCTCCCTGATACCGGAAAGCCGGATCATTCGGGTGCAGTGCGTCAACAAAGACAAGGGCCCGATCGTGAAGAAGTCCTGCAAGGCCGGCTGCATCGGCTGCGGCCTGTGCGCGAAGCAATGCGAGTTTGGCGCCATTGAGTTCAGCGGTACCCTGGCCCGGGTGAACCCGGAAAAGTGCACCCTCTGCGGCAAGTGCGCGGAGAAGTGCCCCGCCAAGGTGATAACCACGACTCCCATATAAGGAGGCGAGAACATGGATTATTTCAATAAGAAACAGTGCACCCGGATTGTGATCTGCCTTGTGCTGGTCGTGGCGATTGCACTGGCGGTCACCGGTGTTTTCAGCGGCGGAAAGCAGCTGGAATACCAGGACAAGAGTGCCCATGCGGATGAAGGAACCGAAGCCGGCGGAGAAGCTCAGAACGAGATACTGCTGGCGATTATGCACTCGATGGACAACGAGGCAAAGAACGACTATGTGACGGATTACCTGAAGCAGGATCCGTACCTGGTCAATATCTATGAGGGCTACGGTTTCGCAAAGGACTACGGCAGCGCCAGAAGCCATGCCTATACCCTCGATGACGTGCAGAAGACCGAACGGCCCCACGCGAAGGCCAACTGCCTGACCTGCAAGACACCGGACATGCACAAGCTGATCGCCGAGCAGGGAGTAAGCGTCTATTCGATGCCTTTTGAAGACGTTATGGCGCAGACGACCAACACGATTTCCTGCTATACCTGCCACGGTGCGGATGACGGGAACAACGGTCAGATGGTCGTGACCCACCAGTATGTGAACGAAGCGCTGGGCGAGAACGTATCGACGATTAACGCCGCTTCGCTCTCCTGCGGACAGTGCCATATCGAGTACTACTTCACGCCGGAAGACAGCGAGGCGATGATGCCCTACCACAGCGTGGAGGAAATGACGCCTGAAGCGATCCTGGCCTACTATGACGGGATCGGGTTCTCCGACTGGGAGCAGCCCGGCACGGGCACGAAGATGCTCAAGGCCCAGCATCCGGAACTGGAAACCTGGATCCAGGGCAAGCACGCTTCCATCCTGAGCTGCGCGGACTGCCATATGCCGGTGAAGACTACCGAGAGCGGGATTGAATATCATGACCATCACTTGGTGAGTCCGCTGAGCAGCGAGGCCATCCTGAACAAGTGCGCTGAATGCCACGGCAGCGGTGAGGCGATCAGCGCCCGGGTGCGTGAGATCCAGGCGAAGGTCACCGGGCGGGAAACGGAAGTCGGCAACAGACTGTCTGCCCTGAAGGACACGCTGACGAAGGCGGTAGAAGACGGGAAGATGAGCGAAGAGGAGCTGGATGCGGTGCGGAAGCTGCACCGGGAGGCCCAGTGGTTCTTCGATTTCGACTATGTGGAAAACTCCGAAGGCGCCCATAATTCCTCGCTGGCAATGCGTTGTCTGGATACCGCGGATGAAAAGATCACCGAGGCGCTGAGCCTGCTGGCGGCTGCCGGAGTGGAAGTGTCGGCGGATCTGACGGCTGCGAAACCTGAAGAAGAAACTGCCTCCGACGGCAGCGTTACCGAGCAGGGTTTCGGCGGGGATGTGACGGTACGCGCGGTGCTGGGTGAAGACGGAACGATTCAGGAACTGACCATTGAAACTCCGAATGAGACGGAAGGACTGGGCAAGCGTGCTTCCGAAGCGGAGTTTATCGAGCAGTTTATCGGTAAGGCCGGTCCCTTCGCTTTCGGCGAGAACGGGATCGAGGCGCTGAGCGGCGCCACCGTGACCTCCACGGCGGCCCTGACCGCCATCAATAAAGCGGCGACAGGCGGAACCGCGGCACCCGCAGAAGAGACGCCTGCAGAAGAAAAGACGGAAGAGACCGCACCTGAAGCAACAGAAGCGCCTGCCGAGGAGAAGACCGAAGAGACAAAGACGGAAGAGACCAAGACCGAGAAAAAGAAGACCGAGGAAGCCAAAACCGAAGAAAAACCGGCGAAAACTGCCGCGGCGGGCGGCCAGGTTTACGGTTCTTACCGCCTGACACAGGAGAACAACTTCAGCAAGGTGACCGTGATCATCGGCACGAAGAACGGGCAGATCACTTCCTGCAAAATCCAGAGTGAAGGCGAACAGGACCTGCTGACGGATGAGATCCGGGATGAATGGGCGAAGGCGATTGTCGAAAGCGGCAGCGCGGCCCCGGACGCGATTACAAGCTCCACGCTGACGTTCTCAGCTCAGTCCGTGCAGGATGCGGTAACGGAGATCCTCGCGCAGATGAACGGCGAAGCAAAGGCGGAAACGGAAGAAACGACGGAAGCGCCCGCAGAGGAGAAAACCGAAGAAGCCAAGACCGAAGAGAAACCGGCGGAGACTGCCGCGGCGAACGGTCAGGTTTACGGTTCCAGCCGCGCCACGAAGGATAATAACTTCAGCAAGGTGACGGTAATCATCGGTACGAAGAACGGACAGATCACTTCCTGCAAAATCCAGAGTGAAGGAGAGCAGGATCTGCTGACGGACGAGATCCGGGATGAATGGGCGAAGGCGATTGTCGAAAGCGGCAGCGCGGCTCCGGACGCGATTACAAGCTCCACGCTGACGTTCTCAGCTCAGTCCGTGCAGGATGCGGTAACGGAAATCCTCGCGCAGATGAACGGCGAGGCACCTGCGGCGGAAACGACAGAAAAGGCGGAAACGCCCGCAGAGGAAAAGACCGAGGAAACGAAAGCCGAAGAGAAGCCTGCAGAAGAAGCTGCCGTTGAGCCGACAGCAGAACCCGCAGCCGAACCGACGGAAGAACCTACAGCGGAACCGGCGGCAGAACCTACGGTTGAGCCGAAGGAAGAAACCGTGAAGGAAGAAACGGCTGCCGAAGAAAAGACAGAAGAACCGAAAGCGGAGGAGAAGCCCGCTGAGGCGGAGAAACCTGTGCCGGTTTTTGCCGGATACCGGGCGGACAAGGAAAATGACTTCAGCAAGGTCACCGTGATTGTGACAACAAAGAGCGGGAAACTGGCTGACGTAAAGATCCTTTCCTCCGGCGAACAGGACCTGCTGACGGACGAGATCCGGGATGAATGGGCAAAGGCGATTGTCGAAAGCGGAAGCGCGGCTCCGGACGCGATCACCGGCGCGACACTGAAGTTCTCAGCCCAGTCCGTGCAGGAAGCAATGACGGAAATCCTGAGCGAGGCAGCGGTTCCCGGGAAGTAATAACACAGCACACGGAACGTCAGGGACTGTTCTTTTGTTCAACATTTGCGGAACGTCAAAAACCGTCCCTTTGTTCCTGACATCACGGAGACCGCGGAACGCGACAGCAGTCCCGCGGTCTCCCTTGTATATGGGACAGAACCTTGATGAAAAAGATCGGCAGATTTCTTTCCTCCATGCCTTTTGCCATCGGCCTGCTGGTGCTGCTGGCGGCAATCTGCGCCGTCAGTTCGACGATCACACAGGGGCTGAGCTATGAGGCTTATGCCGCGCAGTACGGCGAGCGTACCGCAGGACTGATTATGGCGCTGAGGCTGGACGATGCGTTTCACAGCTGGTGGTTTATCGGGCTGAGTGCTGTGCTCTGCATCAACCTGCTGTGCTGCAACCTGATCCGCCTGCCTTCGCTGCTGAGGCGAAGCCGGGCTTTTGCCGATCCGCAGCGGTGGGCAGCCTCCGGTGCGGGAGAGGCGGAAGCCTATGGCAGCGAGCCCGGGAGGCTTTTCAAGACACTTGGCATGCCGGAGGCGAAAGAAACAGAGACCCCCAAAGGACAGAAAGCGCTGTTTGCCGTACGGCACCGGGCGGGACTCTGGGGCGCCTGGGTCTGCCATCTGGGCATCCTGCTGCTGATCCTCGGCTTTGCTCTGGGGCAGATGACGGGACTACAGTTTACGCTCTATGCCCTGCCGGGACAGACGAAATCGCTGGGGGATACCGGGCTGCAGGTGACGGTAAACGACTTCCGGGCAGAACTGCGGGAAGACGGCTCAGCAGAGCAGTTCACTGCAGACCTGACGGTTTCGGATCCGACGGCGGGGACAACGGAAAACGGGACGGTCAGCGTGAACGCGCCGACGACGCTGTACGGATACAAGTTTTTCCAGAATTCCTACGGCTGGGGCGCGGATATCCGGATTACAAAGGACGGGGAGCCGCTTCAGACGGAAGCGCTTTGCGCGGGGGACTTCCTGCCGGTGAAGGATAAGCCGGAACTGGTTATTTATTTCCAGGCTTTTTATCCGGACTACATCATGGTTGAAGGTAGCGGTCCTTCCACACAGTCCATGCTGCCGAGAAATCCGGCATATCTTTATCAGGTTTACTACCAGAAGCAGCTGCTGGGCATGAATGTGCTGCAGGGAGACGAGAAACTGACGATCGACGAATACACGGTGACCTTTGAGAATCCCCGGAATTACACCCTGCTGGCCGTGAAACGGGATCACTTTACCTGGCTGGTGCTCATCGGCGGCGTCATCATGCTGCTGGGCCTTGTGCTGGCTTTCTACCTGAGGCCGGCGGCGGTCTGCGCGGTGCAGGAGAAAGACGGGAACTGGCACGTGTACGCTCAAAGTGTCAAGGGCGGCGTGCTGTTCCGGGAAACATTCGAAAAGGCAGCCGGAGAGACCGGATTTGTGATGAAAAACGAAGGAGATTCTTCACTTCGTTCAGAATGATACCGGACGCGAGGAATGAACCAAGACATGGGGGGTATTGACCATGCTTCAGGCGGAAAATGTATTATTTACGATCGTGCTGATCGGCTATTTTGCCGCGACGATCCTGAACTTTGCTTTTGTGATTCTCAAAAAAGAAAAAATCGCGAAGGCAGCGCTGATTCTGCAGACGGCGATTCTGGTGCTGCATACGGCAGTGCTGGTGCTGCGCGGCATCGGAGCGAAGCGCTGGCCGATGACCAATCAGTATGAGTTTGCGGTGAGCTTTGCCTGGGCGCTTTCCCTGGTGAGCCTGATCTTTATCCGGAAATACAAGTTCCCGGTGCTGGGTGCTTTCGCGACTCCGCTGATCCTGCTGATGATCGGCTATGCTTCCATGCAGAGCCGCGAGGTGCGGGAAATGATGCCCTCCCTGCGCTCCAGCTGGCTGGCTTTCCATGTATCCACGGCGATTATCGCTTACGGTGCTTTCGGGGTGGCTTTTATACTGTCCCTGATTTTCCTGTTCCGCGGACGGATGAAGGAGGACGGCTTCTGGGATCAGCATATCCCGCAGCCGGAAAAGCTGGACATGATCAGCTACCGAAGCGTTTCCCTTGGAATGCTGTTCCTGACGCTGACGATTCTGACCGGTGCGATCTGGGCGGAACAGGCCTGGGGGAGCTACTGGAACTGGGACCCGAAGGAAACCTGGTCCCTTGTAACCTGGATCATCTACGCCATTTATCTGCACTTGCGGCTGCGCAGAGGCTGGAAAGGGAAGACGGCCGCGTGGTTCGCGGTGATCGGATTCGTGTGTGTGATTTTCACCTATATCGGGGTAAACACCTTCCTGCCCGGTATTCACAGCTACGCATAAGATAAGCGGGCTGTCAAATGTTTCGAAAAAGCATTGACAGCCCGCTCAGACTAAGTATTGGGGTTCTTCGACGATTACTCTACGCCAAGAACTTTGTAATCCTGGGCTTCCACCGCTGCACGCAAAGCTTCATCTTCAACGGGAGCTGCAAGGGTCACGACTGCTGTACCGGCGGTATGGTCCGCCACGGCGCTTTCCACACCGGGAACAGCTTCCAGGGCTTTTCTGACACGTGCTTCACAATGTCCGCACATCATACCTTCTACCTTCAGTGTCTTTGTCATGGTTTTATCCTCCTTTGTTTTTACCGCGGAAACAGCTTCTTCAAGCGCTTCCGCGGGGATTGACTTTTCTTTCCTGTCATGTTTACTGTCATGAGGATTCACCAGGTTCAGCCGCAACGCATTCATGCATACGAAGAAACTGGAGAGCGCCATGGCAGCCGCACCGTACATGGGCTTCATTTCGATTCCGTACAGCCCCATCGCCAGCGGGATGCAGATTGCGTTATAGAAGAACGCCCAGAACAGGTTCTGATGGATGTTCCGGATCGTTGCGCGGCTCAGCCGGATCGCTGCGGTCACATCTGTCAGGCGGCTTTTCATCACGACAATATCCGCCGCGTCGATCGCCACGTCCGTTCCCGCTCCGATGGCGATGCCGTTGTCCGCGACCGTAAGCGCAGGCGCGTCGTTGATGCCGTCGCCGACCATGGCGACCTTTCCCAGCGATTTCAGGCTGCGGATCAAATCCGCCTTGCCTTCCGGCAGTACACCGGCGATGACCTGATCAGTTTCAGCCTGATTGCTGATCGCTTTGGCTGTCCGCTCGTTATCGCCGGTCAGCATTACAGTCCGGATTCCCATATTCTGTAATTCGCGGATGGCCCGGGCGGAATCCTGCTTGATGGGATCGGCTACCGCGATGATGCCGCAAAGCTTTCCGTCCAGGGCGAACAGCAGCGGCGTTTTGCCCTGTTCCGCGAGGGCGTTTGCCTGCGCGGAAACGGATTCGCCGGCCAGGCCTCTGGATTCAAGATATTTCAGGCTCCCGCCGAGCAGTTCCTTTCCGTTCATCCGGGCACGGAGTCCGTGACCGGGCAGGGCTTCAAAATCGCTGACTTCCGAGAGCGCCAGGTCTTCCGCTTCAGCTGTCAGGGCTTTTGCCAGCGGGTGCTCACTGTTCTTCTCCAGGGACGCGGCCAGGGCAAGCAGCTCGTTTTTCTCCATGTCCAGCGGAATCACGTCCGTAACCCGGGGCTGACCTTCAGTTACGGTGCCGGTTTTATCCAATGCGACCATCTGCGTCCTGCCTGCGCCTTCCAGCGCGGCAGCGGTTTTATACAGCACGCCGGTTTTCGCGCCGACGCCGCTGCCCACCATGATGGCTACAGGCGTGGCTAGCCCAAGCGCGCAGGGACAGCTGATCACCAGCACGGAGATTCCCCGCGCAATGGCAAAGGAGAAAGACTTCCCGGCAATGAGCCAGCCGATCAGCGTCAGAAGGGCAAGTCCCATGACGGTGGGCACAAAGATCCCGGATACCTTATCCGCGATCCGGGCCAGCGGCGCCTTGGTCGCGGCCGCGTCGGAAACGGTGCGGATGATCTGCGCCAGGGTGGTGTCTTCTCCCACGCGGGTTGCGCGGCACTCGATATACCCCTGCTGGTTGATCGTTGCGGCGGAGACCGGGTCGCCCTCCGCTTTATCGACCGGGATGCTTTCCCCGGTCAGAGCGGATTCATTGACCGCCGTGATGCCTTTCAGGATGATGCCGTCCACCGGGATCTGCTCACCGGGACGGACCACAAACACATCGCCCGTACAGACTTCTTCGATGCCGACTTCCGTCTCAACGCCGTCCTTCAGCAGGACGGCCGTTTTCGGCGCCAGACGCATCAGACCTTTCAGCGCGTCCGTTGTGCGGCCTTTCGACATGGCTTCCAGCATTTTGCCGACGGTGATCAGCGTCGGAATCATGGCTGCGGACTCAAAATACAGGTTCATCCCGTACTTCATCACCGTGGCATGATCTCCTTTTCCCTGGGCAAGGATCATCAGAAACAGCTCCGCCAGGGAATAAAGGAAGGAGGCACCGGACCCGAGTGCCACCAGGGTATCCATATTGGGAGCGCCGTGAAGCAGGGAAGAAAAGCCGGATGTAAAGAACTTCCCGTTGATGATCATTACGATTGCAGCCAGCAGCAGCTCAAAGAGCCCCAGAAATACGGGATTATCAAAAACCGCAGGCGCAGGCCACCCCCACATGCCATGGCCCATGGAGAAATACATGAGGATCAGAAGAATCGGCACGGAAAACAGAAGCCGTTTCTTCAGTTTGGGCGTTTCGTGATCCTTCAGAGCCTCCGCGTCCGCCCAGGAAGGAGAATCGCCGGAGGAGGCTGCCTTCGCCGCCCCTTTCAGGGAAGCTCCGTATCCGGCGGCTTCCACAGCACGGATGATGTCGGCAGGGGAAGCTGTTCCCTCCACGCCCATGGAGTTCGTCAGCAGGCTTACAGAGCACGAAGACACGCCCGGTACGCCTGATACCGCTTTTTCCACCCGGCCGGAGCATGCGGCGCAGCTCATGCCGGTTACCTGATATTGTTCCATACCTGCTTTCCCCGATCTCATTTCATCAGCTTTTGCAGCGTGTCCATCAGTTCATCCACCGTCTCCTCGCGGCCGGACCGGATGTCCTCCGAAACACAGGTGCGGATATGATTGGCCAGCAGCACCCGGCAAAAGCTGTTCAGCGCGGAATTAACCGCGGAAGCCTGCGTCAGAATGTCGGGACAGTAAGCGTCTTCATCCAGCATCCGCTGCAAACCGCGAACCTGGCCTTCTATCCGCTTCAGGCGGTTCATAAGGTCGCGGCGCTCGTTTTCATCCCGAATCTTTTTCCGCTCAGAAGCACTGTTTCCTTCTTCAAAAGGATGCATCATCATCCCTCCCACTCAAATACCCTTATGGGGTATCCGATTTTCAAGCATAGTATATACCCCGTGGGGGTATAAGTCAATATCATTTTTATATATTTGATAAAGGAAGAATATGAGAATCCAGAATATCTGCGCAATCTATCAGCCCCTGCGGTTGCGCAGGGGCTGGAAGGGAAAGACAGCCGTATGGTTTGCAGTCATCGGCTTTGTGTACGCAGTTTTCGTAACAGAATACGTAATCAGCGATCCATTGATGCTTCTACATCGGCAAGGGCCGGGACGCTGCTGATGCCGCCGTGTTTCTGGGTGGACAGGCTGGCGGCGGTGCAGGCAAAGCGGACAATATTCCGAAGATCGTCTTCCGTCAGGTCGACGATCTTTTTGCCGCATTTGACGAACTGACTCATGGCGCTTCCGCCGAAGATATCGCCGGCGCCGGTGGTGTCCACCACATGGATGCCGGAAGGACTGGACACGGTGACGGCGCAGTTCTTTGTGGCGGCATAGCAGCCTTTCGGCCCCAGGGTGGCATAGACCAGGGAGACGCCGTATTCCGCCAGGAGTTTCGCCGCACCGACCTCCGGAGCGAGACCCCAGAGCCAGCTGATCTCTTCATCGCTGATCTTGACGATGTCGGCCTGGTGAAGGGCCCACTCGATCGCGGCTTTCGCGTCCTCCTCGCTCCGCCAAAGGGGTTTGCGCAGATTCGGATCCAGACTGATCAGCATGCCTTTGCTGCGGGCCACCTCGATGGCCCGGCGGGTGGCGGAGGCGGCCGGCTCATCCGTCAGCGAGAGGGTGCCGAAATGGAACACCTTTGCGCCGGCAAAGAGCGATTCGTTGATTTCTTCCGGCGTAATACGGGTATCCGCACCGGGCTTGCGGGCAAAACTGAAATCCCGGTTGCCGGAGGCATCCAGGGAGACAAAAGCCAGAGTAGTGAAATAATCCGGATCCACGAGGATGCTGCTGCTGTCGATCCCGGCGTCCTGCATGGTGCGGACCAGCAGGCGGCCGAACATATCATCCCCGACCTTACTGATCATGGCGGCTTTACATCCGTATTTCGATACGGCGGCCAGGAAGTTGGGCGGCGCGCCGCCGGGGTTGGCCGACAGGACGGGATATCCGGCCTCATTGACGGAATGAGGCGCGAAATCGATCAGAAGCTCACCCAAAGCGACGACATCAAACATTTGACTATCCTCCTTAAATATCTTGAATTCTCTTGAATTCCGTGGCGAAATTATTATATCATATTCACACGGGCAGAAGCGAGAGGCTTTTGAACAAAATTACGGAGGAATTTTCCATGAAACTGCTGATTGATGACGCGAATGTTCAGGAAATCCGGCGTCTTTGCGATCTGTATCCCATTGACGGGGTGACGACAAATCCGTCCATTCTGGCGAAAACCGGGCGGGACCCGAAGGAAGTACTGACGGAAATCCGGGGAATTATCGGGCCGGGGAAACTGCTCTTTGCCCAGGCGATCCCACTGGACGCGGAAGGGATGGTACGGGACGCCCGCGCGATCGTGAAACTGCTCGGCGAGGGAACCGTGGTCAAAGTCCCTTCGATTCCGGAAGGATTCAAGGCGATCCGGATGCTGCGGGAAGAGGGCATCCTTTCCTGCGGAACGGTAGTTTATACCCCGCTGCAGGCCTATCTGGCTGCCAAAGCCGGGGCGGATTATGTGGCTCCCTATGTGAACCGTATTGACAATATGGGGTTCGACGGGGTCGGCGTCGTGGAACAGATCCAGGATATCCTGACCTTACATCAATTGGATACGCAGGTGCTGGCCGCTTCCTTCAAAAACAGCCAGCAGGTGTTGACGCTATGCGCCTATGGGATCGGCAGTGCAACCTGCGCGCCGGCGGTGATCGACGCTTTTGTCAAAAACCCGGCGATCGACGGGGCAGTAGGAGATTTCATCCGGGATTTCGCCGGTCTGGCAGGGGAAGGGAAGACAATGGCGGACCTGCTCGGCTGAGCGAATCTGCCATCCGGAAACATGACTGACAGCGATGGCGGCTGTCAGTTTTTGTTTTGTTGTTGCGGAAGGACAGACCATCTGGTATACTAATCATCAGAAGGAACGTTTTCCCAGAACCGACAAAAGAACAGGAGAGAACCTATGAAAAAACTGATCTGCGTAATCCTTTCCCTGATGATGCTCCTCGGGGCGGCTGCTTTCGCGGAACCGGCTCCCGTGGAAAAACTGTTTACCCCCGGCACCTACAGCGCTGAAGCGCAGGGCATCTTTGTGCCCGTGAAGGTGCAGATTACGGTCAGCGGGAATGAGATCACCTCCGTGCTGATCGACGCGACCGGCGAAACGCCCGAGCTCGGCGGCATGGCGGCCGGCACGCTGTCCGAATCGATCCTGAACGCGCAGACCCCGAACGTGGACGCCCTGAGCGGCGCCACCGTGACGAGCAACGCGATCATCGCCGCGGCCACCGAAGCGCTGCAGGCGGCCGGCGCGGACATCGCCGTACTGGACGCACAGCGTCGGGACACGGGCGCGGGCACCAAGGAAAAGGTAGACAAGACCGTTGACACCGAGATTGTGATCATCGGCGCCGGTGGCGCCGGCATGACCGCGGCGATTATGACCCAGCAGGCAGGGAAGAACTTCGTGCTGCTGGAGAAGATGCCCTATGCCGGCGGCAACACTACGAAGGCCACCGGCGGCATGAACGCCGCCGAAACCCACTACCAGAAGGAACAGGGCATCGAGGACTCAAAAGCGCTGTTTGCGGCGGATACCATGAAGGGCGGCCATGCGCTGAACGATCCGGAACTTGTCGCTGAACTGGCCAACAGTTCCTCCGACGCGATCGACTGGCTGGATACGATTGACGCGCCCCTGCCGAAAATTTCCTTCTCGGGCGGCGCCTCCGTGAACCGGATCCATGCACCGGAAGACGGCTCCGGCGTGGGCGGATTCCTGGTGGATCACTTCCAGAGCAAACTGGAGGAACTGGGCGTCAGCATCATGTACAACACCGCAGCCACGGAACTGCTGATCGACGCGGACGGAAAGATCTGCGGCGTGAAAGCCGAGGGCGAGGACGCAAACTATACCTTCAACTGCAAGGCGGTTATCCTGGCGTCCGGCGGCTTCGGCGCCAATGAGGAGATGTACACCCAGTACCGGCCAGACCTGAAAGGCACCGTGACCACCAACGCGCCCGGCGCGACCGGCGACGGCATCGTCATGGCCCAGGCCCTGGGCGCGGACCTGGTCGATATCGAGCAGATCCAGCTGCACCCGACGGTGGAGCAGACCACTTCCATGCTGATCACCGAATCCGTCCGCGGCGACGGCGCGATCCTGGTGAACCAGGGCGGAAAGCGCTTCACCAACGAACTGCTGACTCGCGACGCGGTTTCCGCCGCTGAACTGGCCCAGGAAGGACAGTATGCCTATATCATCTTTGACCAGAATCTGCGGGACCACCTGAAGGCGATCGAGAAATATGTGAAGGCCGGACTTACAAAGGAAGCGGAAACGATTGAAGGCCTGGCGGAACAGCTGGAAATCGATCCGGAGACGCTGGCGAAGACGCTCAGCGACTGGAACGAATGCGTAAAGAACCAGCGGGATCCGGAATTCGGCCGCACTACCGGCATGAATGCCGACCTGACCACCCCGCCGTATTACGCGATCAAGATTGCTCCCGGAATCCATCACACGATGGGCGGCGTCAAGATCAACACCAAGGCTGAGGTCATCAACACCGAAGGCCAGGCAATCCCGGGCCTTTACGCGGCGGGCGAAGTGACCGGCGGCGTGCACGGCGGGAACCGTCTGGGCGGCAACGCGGTGGCGGATATCGTGATCTTCGGCCGGATCGCGGCGCAGAGCGCGATGGAGTATATAAAATAAGAGATCCCCCTGTTTCACAAAACAGGGCCGATGCCTGCCCGGGCATGATCAATTGTATGCTCCCTTCACAGGAAACAGTGAGAAACTGCAGCGTGAAGGGAGCTTACTCATTGAAGGAGAATGCCGTATGGAACGCAATGATATGGTTTATCAGACTTACCTGGAGATTCTCAGGCGCGAGCTGATCAGTGCCATGGGGTGCACGGAGCCTGTGGCGCTGGCTTATTGCGCCGCAGTCGCACGGGCAACCCTCGGAGCACTGCCTGACCGGATCACGGTTGAAGCCAGCGGGAATATCATCAAAAACGTGAAGAGCGTAGTGGTCCCCAATACCGGCGGACAACGAGGCATCGCAGCTGCTGTATGCATCGGCGCACTGGCCGGCGATGAGCATGCCGGGCTCGAAGTGCTTGCCCATGTGTGCAAAGAGGAGAGAGAAGGTCTCGTTTCCTACATGGGCGGGACCCCGGTGGAGGTTAAACCGCTCATATCGGAGAATCTGCTGGATATGATCGTTACAGTATACAACGGCACATCCAGCGCGAAAGTCAGGATCGCCAACGAACATACCCGGATTGTACTGATTGAGAAGGACGGCAGGACGCTGCAGGAAAGCGACGTCCGTCAGGAAGTGAAGACAGATGGGGAGCCGGACTATGACCTGCTGACGGTGGAAAAAATCTGGGACTTTGCCTGTACCTGTCATCTGGAGGACGTGCGTGACATCCTGGATCGCCAGATCGAGCAGAATACGGCAATTGCGGAAGAAGGCCTCCGGAAGGATTACGGCGCGAACATCGGGAAGGTCCTGCTGAAGATCGGAAACGACGTGCGTACCCGGGCAAAGGCCTATGCCGCGGCAGGGTCAGACGCGCGGATGAACGGCTCGGAACTCCCGGTGGTAATCTGCTCCGGCAGCGGCAACCAGGGGCTGACGGCATCCATGCCAGTGATTGTATATGCCGAAGAGCTCCATGCAAACAGGGAGAAACTGTACCGTGCCCTGCTGATCTCCACGCTGGTCACCATCCACGCGAAATCCGGCATCGGCCGGCTGTCCGCATACTGCGGCGCAGTCAGCGCCGGGGCCGGAGCCGGATGCGGCATTGCCTATCTGCTGGGCGGAAATGAACGGGATATCGCCCATACCATCGTCAATGCTCTGGCCATTACCTCGGGCATCGTCTGTGACGGGGCGAAATCCTCCTGCGCTGCCAAGATTGCGACAGCGGTGGAAACGGGCATCTTCGGTTATGAAATGTACAGAAACGGACAGCAGTTCTATGCGGGAGACGGCCTGGTGGTCAAAGGCGTGGAGAATTCCATCGAAAACTTCGGCCGCCTGGCCCGGATCGGTATGCGCGGGACAGATGAAGAGATTATCCGTCTGATGACAGAAGATGCGTGAAGCGCTAAAGTCGGTTGATAATTATGAGAAGAGGTGGTTGCATGAGCGACAGAGCGGAAGAAGTTCTCCGGATGGAACATATTACAAAGCAGTTCGGTTCCGTGTATGCGAACCGGAACGTCAGCTTTGATGTGCTCTCCGGAGAGGTGCATACCCTTCTGGGTGAAAACGGAGCCGGGAAAAGCACGCTGATGAACGTGCTTTTCGGCCTGTATCAGCCCATGGGGGGCGAGATTTATATCCGGGGGGCAAAAGGTCCGGATCGAATCACCGGCGCAGGCAATCAGACTTGGAATCGGCATGGTCCATCAGCATTTTATGCTGGTGGAGGCTATGACTGTCTTTGAAAACATCATCCTGGGGGAGACACGGGCAAAATGGATCTTCATCGAACGGAACGCGCGGAAGAAAGAGAAAAGGTTGTGAAGTTTGATCCGAATGATTTTATCCGGGAGAATGTTTCCCATATTCCCGAAGACCGGAACAAGGCGGGCCTGATCGGGAATATGAGCGTGGCGGACAATCTGGTACTGAAAACGACAACGGACAGCAGGTTTTCCGACCGCATTCTGGTCATGTTTGAAGGAAAGATTATGGGTGAATACCCGGGCAAAAATCCGCCTGTGAGGGAGATTTCCCTGGCGATGGCAGGAAAGTGAGGCGAAACGGGCTTGAAAAGAAACGATTTCACGGCAAGGGTTTTCATTCCCCTGGTTTCCATTCTTATGTTCCGCCTTTCTGCGAAAGGCACCGATGGGGTCATGAAAACTCCGTAACAACTTGACACGGACTTTGTCAACAGTCTGCATTGACATTTGGGCCGGTTTCCTGTAGAGTTTATAAGGTTAGAAAACCTTTCCGCGGGATTTGTTCCGCGGGGATTGAAAGATTGAAACAGGAGGAATATCCGGTATGAAAAAACCTGTTGTGCTGGTAGTCATGGACGGTGTCGGCGAATCGTCCGATCCGCTGGGAAACATGGTTATGAAGGCGACAACGCCGACCCTGGACGAGCTGAAGGCGAACGATCCTTTCCGGATCATCAAGGCCCACGGGACGGCCGTCGGCCTGCCCACGGATGACGATATGGGCAACAGCGAAGTCGGCCACAATGCGCTGGGCTGCGGACAGATCTACAGCCAGGGCGCCAAGCTGGTGAACGAGTCCATCGAGAGCGGCAAGATCTATGCTTCCGAAACCTGGCAGAAGCTGGCAGCCGGCGTGAAGGCTTCCGGCGGCGCGATGCACTTCATCGGCCTGCTGAGCGACGGCAACGTGCACAGCAACATCAGCCATCTGCTGGCGATGCTGAAGGAAGCGAAGAAGGAAGGCATTTCGAAATGCCGGGTGCATATCCTGCTTGACGGCCGCGACGTGCCCGCCACGAGCGCGCTGGACTATGTGGACATGCTGGAGAAAACCCTGGCCGGGCTGAACGACGGAACCTTTGACGGCCGGATCGCTTCCGGCGGCGGCCGCATGCAGATCACGATGGACCGGTATCAGGCCAACTGGGGCATGGTGGAAAAGGGATGGAACATCCACGTATACGGCCAGGGACGAACCTTCCCATCTGCCAGGGAAGCCATTGAAACCTATCGAAATGAACAGCCCGGCGTGATCGATCAGGATCTGCCAGGCTTCGTGATTGCGGAGAACGGTACGCCCGTCGGCCCCATGAAGGACGGGGACAGCGTGATCCTTTTCAACTTCCGCGGCGACCGGGCGCTGGAACTGTCAATGGCTTTTGACGGCGATGAGAGCTTCAGCCACTTTGACCGCGGCCCGATGCCCAAGGTGCTTTACGCCGGCATGCTGCAGTACGACGGCGACCTTTGCATCCCGCGGAGCTATCTGGTGAATCCTCCGGAAATCCGGCATACGCTGACCGAGCTGCTGGTAGAGAACGGTATCAATGAATATGCCTGCTCCGAAACCCAGAAGTACGGCCATGTGACCTATTTCTGGAACGGCAACCGCAGCGAAAAATTCAGCGAAGAGCTGGAAACCTGGCAGGAAGTTCCTTCTGACGTACGCTCCTTCGATGAGTGCCCCTGGATGAAGGGCACCGAGATTGCCGATCTGGTGATCGCGGCTATTGAGAGCGGAAAGTACGGCTTCATCCGCTGCAACTTCCCCAACGGCGATATGGTCGGCCATACCGGCAACCTGTATGCCACGGAGATCGCGGTGGAAACAGTCGATCTGTGCCTGACCCGGATCCGCAAGGCCTGCGACGAGCACGGTTGTATCCTGATCGTGACCGCGGACCACGGCAACAGTGACCAGATGCTGGAGAAGAACAAGAAGGGCGACATTTCCGTCCGTACGGCTCACAGCCTGCGGCCTGTGCCCTTCATTATCCACGATCCGGATGAGCGGCACGAGATGGACACGGAGAGCCCCTTCGGTCTGGCAAACGTCGCGCCCACGGTGGTGGAACTGCTGGGACTGAAACCCTATGACTGCTGGGAGAAATCCATGCTGAAATAATAGACAAGGCAGCCGGGCTTGCGCCCGGCTGCCTGTATCATATGGGTGGCTTTTATGTGGGGGCTTTCCGATCGCCCCCACACCCCTTCGGCCGGATAGTCTTATTGTTAATGCATATTAAAGGAGCACGTGATGAGCCTTTACACTTCCGCCGGGCCGTACCGGAGCAAACCTCTTTTTGACCGCGGTACGCAGCTGCGTACAGAAGGGCCTGTGTTTGTCATTGGCGCAGTGAACATGGACATCACGGGTACCCCGGCGGAAGGGCTTCGGACCGGCGATTCGAACCCGGGCAGGGTTGCGCTGTCCCCGGGCGGCGTCGGGCGGAACATTGCGGAAAACCTGAGGCTGCTTGACCGGAAGGTTTCCCTGATCACCATTATGGGGGAGGACGCTTACGGCGACATCATCCGGGAACAGTGCCGGAACGCGGGAATTGACCTGCAGTTCAGCTTTACGGATCCCCTGGCCCGCACATCCACCTATCTTTGCGTGAACGAGGAAAACGGCGACGTTCACGCGGCGATCGCGGACATGAGCATCTACGAGCTGCTGACGCCGGAACGGCTGGAAGCGCTGCTGCCGATCCTGAACAAGGGCGCGATGCTGATTGCGGATGCGAACCTGCCGGAGAAAACGCTGAAGTGGCTGGCAGCGAAGATTACGATTCCGATCGTCGCGGACCCGGTTTCCTGCGCTAAAGCGGAGCGGCTGAGACCGCTGCTTTCCGGGCTGACACTGATTAAACCGAATATTCCGGAGGCAGAGCTGCTGACCGGCATGGAAATCCGCGGGGACGGGGATCTGGGCCGGGCAGCGGATGCTCTGCACCGGCTGGGGGTCAGGCGGGTATATATATCACTGGGCGGGCGCGGCGTCTGGGCGGATGATCTGCGGGAAGGCGGCGAACTGATTCCCTGTTTCCCGGGAGTTGTTGTGAATACTACCGGCTGCGGGGACGCCTTTGTGGCTGCCGCGGCGGATGCTTTTCTCAGCGGACTGAGCACGCTGGAGGCGGCGCGGCGGGCGCTGGCGGCTTCCGCAGTGTGCGCGGAGGATCACGCGGCGGTGAATCCGAGGATGAGCAGGGAGATGATTGACTTAAAAGTCAATGGGAAAGTATAATGGGGCTTTCCGATCTTCCTGGGCTGCCGCCCGTTCTTTGCTGAAAACTGTCCACTGGACAGTTTTCCGGGCGCGACGAACCCCTTGACCCCTTCGGCAGTATGAGAGAGTGTAAGAGAAAATATTTGGAGGCAAGAAGAAATGAATGATTTGAAAAAGTATTTGTCGGTGTCACCTGAGGTGCAGGAAGCGATTGCAGCGGGGAAGCCGGTGGTGGCTTTGGAGTCCACGATTATTTCCCACGGGATGCCCTATCCACAGAATGTGGAGACTGCGCTGAACGTGGAAAAGATTATCCGGGAGAACGGCGCGGTACCGGCGACAATTGCGATCATTCAGGGGAAGATCACTGTGGGCTGCTCGCCGGAGCAGATTGAATATCTGGGAAAGAAGGGCCTTGCGGTGACTAAGGCCAGCCGGCGGGATCTGCCGGTGCTGCTGATGCGCGGGGAGGACGGAGCCACGACTGTGACCACGACCATGATCGGCGCGGCGCTGGCCGGGATCCGGGTGTTTGCCACGGGCGGCATCGGCGGCGTGCACCGGGGCGCGGAGAAGACCATGGACATCTCCGCAGATCTGGAGGAGCTGGCGCAGACGCCGGTGCTGGTAGTTTGCGCGGGAGCCAAGAGTATCCTGGATCTGGGACTGACACTGGAGTATCTGGAGACCCGCGGCGTTCCGGTCATCGGGTACGGTACGGAGGAACTGCCGGCCTTCTACACCCGTTCTTCCGGGTTTAAGGTTGACTATCGCCTTGATACGCCGAAGGAAATTGCCGACGCCTTCCGGGTAAAGCTGGAATGCGGCCTGCAGGGCGGCATGCTGGTGACCAACCCGATTCCGGAGGAATACTCGATGGATCCGGCTTACATCAACAAGAATATTGATGATGCCATTGCGGAATGCGAGCGGCTGGGGATTCACGGAAAGCAGACTACGCCGTATCTGCTGGACAAGATCCAGAAGCTGACGGGCGGGGATTCGCTGAAAGCGAACATTCAGCTGGTATTCAATAACGCGAAGCTGGGGGCGCAGATTGCTAAAGCGTTAGGGTGAAGAGTGGAGAGTGAAGAGTTGAAAAAGAACTATATATATGGTAGAATAAAGAAAGTAAAGGAAAATCTTACGAGCGGTTTGCTTTAAGAAATCCATAGCAATAAACGAGGGAACATCATGAGGAGGGAGATCATGACGCGCAGGCCGGTTTTGTATCTGGTGGCTGTGTCTGCGCTGCTGGTCTGCCTTTCTTCCTGTGCACCACAGCCCGGGACAGCACCCGGCAATGAGCAGCAAGCCGCGGCGGAGACGGACAGAACCCGCTATCTTGCGGCCGTGGAGGACGAACCGGATACGGTGGACTTCCAGTGCACCACGATCTACTATACGATTGCCCAGAACGTGTTTAACCGCCTGGTTGAGATGGAAAACGACGACCAGAGCAGGATGCAGATTCTTCCTTCCCTGGCTGAATTCTGGGAGGTGTCGGAAGACGGGCGCTGCTATACCTTCCGCCTTCGGAAGGGCGTAACCTTCAGCAACGGGTCCCCGCTGACGTCGGCGGATGTGGAATATACGTTCAAGCGGCTGCTGACGCATCCGGAATCCTGCAACCGGGATATTGCATACAACATTGTGGGCGCGGCGGCGCTGGAGAGCGGAGAGACGGATGAACTGGAAGGATTCCGGGTCATCGACGACATGACCTTTTCCATCACGCTGGAGAAGCCCTTTGAAGCGTTCCTGGCCTGCTTATCCATGCCCGGCGCCTCCATCCTGGACCGGGAAACCACGGAAGCCGCCGGTGCATTCTTCGGGGAGGACCCGGCATGGACAGTCGGAACCGGATCTTTCATCCTGGAGGAATGGGAAGCCGGGAAAGGCATGATTCTGACGGCGAACCCGAACTGCTGGGCCGGCGCACCGAAATGCGACGGGCTGGATCTTCGCTTCATGACCGAACCGGAAGCGATCCGGATGATATTTGAAAGAGGGGACCTGGATATCCTGGACCTGGACGAGGTCGGCAATTCAGTGGAATACTTTATCCACGGGGATATTTACCAGGACAGGCTGTATAAGGTTCAGCGGATCGGTATCCACTATATCGCCCTGAACGAATCCGTCGAGCCGCTGAACGACGTGCGGATCCGGAAGGCACTGCAGCTGGCGCTGAAGCGGACGACGATCCTGGACGCGATTTACAGCGGCCGGGGCACTGTAGAGAACGGCATTTACCCCCACGGCCTGTACGGTTTCAACCCGGAACTGCCGGAGATTCCGTACGATCCCGAAGAAGCCAAAGCACTGCTTGAACAGGCAGGGCTTCCGGAAGGGTTTGAGCTGACGCTGAGCGTGAACGCTTCCTCGACAGGGTGGGAAAAGAGCCTGCTGGAGCTGGTTGCCTCTATGTGGAAGGAGATCGGCGTGAAGGCGACGGTAGAAATCCTGCCGGAAAGCGAGTTCATGCGCCTGCGCAAGAGCGGGAAACTTGCCTGCTACACCGCCCTGTGGACAGCGGATTACAACGATCCGGACAACTTTGTCCACACCTTCTTCGGGAACCGGGAGAATACGACCTTCCGCAGCCTGTGCTATGACAATGAAGAGATCATGAAGCGGGTGCGGGATGCCCGGACGATCCAGGATTCCGAACTGCGACTGAAGGAATATCAGGATCTGGAACGGATCATTATACAGGAAGATGCAGCGTGGATCCCGCTGTTTTCGCGGCTGCGGTATTATGTGGCTTCCGAACAGTTGGGGGGAGTCAAGTCTTCGTGGAACGGGTCGGTGAAAAACAGGTATTGTGATATTTATTTTAAATAGATCTGATAACAAATTTGGGTTTTGACATTTCCACCTCATCCGGCCGCAAGCGGCCACCTTCCCCTCAAGGGGAAGGTTTCAGGGAGTATAGAATGTGAGAGGAGGGGGACGACGATGCGCTCAATCCGCGGGAAGATTACGGCGATAGCCATCGCCGCGATCCTCATCAGTATGCTGATCATTATGTCAGTATACTTTACGATGTTTCAGACAGAATCCGAGAGGCAGGCAGCAGAGACCATGAACCTGCTGGCCCGGAACACGGAAAAAACGCTGGAAAAGTATATTGAGAGTATTGAGCAGTCCGTGGAAATGGCGGCTAACCTGGCCATCGATACGCTGGACAGCGTGATTCTGGTAGAAAACAACGCCGCGGGACCGCATGCGGATCCTGCAGCGCGGACAGCTGAGCAGGCGGCAGCGGCGGATGAATACCTGACGCTCCATTGCAATGCAATTCAGGAGGCTTTTGCCAGTGTCGCCAGCCGGACCAACGGCGTGGTGACCTATTACTACTGCCTGAGCGCCGACGTCAGCGAGAACGTGCACGGCTTTTTCTATTCCAAGGTGGGCAAGACAGGCTTCGAGGAGCAGCCGCCCCTGATCGCCCGGGAACTGGATCCGGAAGACACAGCGCATACCACCTGGTACTATACGCCGATCCGGCGCGGCAGGCCTTCCTGGGTCGGACCGTATGCGGCACATTTCCTGAACGAAATGTGGACGTATTCCTATCTGGTGCCGATCTACAAAGCCGGGACGCTGATCGGTGTGCTGGGGATGGACATCCCGTTTGAAACGCTGGTTGAACAGATCAGAGATATCCGGGTATACAAAAACGGGTTTGCCTGCCTGATTGACGAAGATAACCGGATTCTCTATCATCCCGAACTGGAAATCGGCAGCATGCCGGAGGGTTTCGGCATTTCCGGACTGAGCGACATGCTGCGGCAGGCGGATAACGGAGACGAACTGATCCACTACAGCGCGGACGGCGCGGAACGGGTAATGGCTTTCTCGACGCTGTCCAACGGAATGAAACTGATGATCGCCGCCCCCGCACAGGAGATTTACGCCTCAAAACAGCAGATGTCGAAGGTGATCCTGATTGTCACGGCGGTGGCGATCGCGATCAGCACGGCGCTGCTGCTGGTCGTGCTGGGTCTGATTACCAAGCCGCTGCAGGGGCTGACCGCCGCCGCCCGGAAACTGGCGGCCGGCGATTTTGATGCGGAGCTGAATTACCGGGGACGGGATGAGGTCGGCCAGCTGACGGAGGCCTTTATCCAGATGCGGGACCAGCAGAAAGCGTACATTGAAGACCTTAACCACCGGGTTTATACGGATAAGCAGACCGAATTGCCGAACATGCGGCATTTCTTCCATCTGGCAAAAGAGGCAAAGCAGCGCCTGCTGGCGGAGGGCAGGCATCCGGTGATGCTGTGGTTCGATCTGATAGGCATGAAGCATTTCAACCGGCAGTACGGGTTTGAAGAAGGCGATAAGCTGATCTGCGATTTCGCGGAAATTCTGAAAAAACATTACAGGGAGAATCGGCTGTGCCGATACAGCGACGATCACTTCGCGGCGGTGTCGGACGAAGAAACAGTGGAGAAGGAGCTGCAGGCGTTGTTTGACGACTGCCGGAAAACCAGGGGCGGAACCATGCTGCCTGTGCGGGTGGGAATCTATCCGCAGCGGCTGGAAGACACAGACATCAACCTGGCCTGCGACCGGGCCAAGTATGCTGCTGATTACGGGAAGGGAACCTATGTCTCCGGCTTTACATATTTTGACGCTGAGATGCTGAGAAAGGACGAGGACTACCGCTATATCATCGCGAACATTGACCGGGCACTGAATGAAGGCTGGATCAAAGTATACTATCAGCCGATTATCCGGGCGGCGGACGGGAAGGTATGCGACGAAGAAGCGCTGAGCCGCTGGATCGATCCGGTGAAGGGTTTCCTGTCTCCGGCGGAATTTATTCCCGCGCTGGAAGACGCCAAGCTGATTTACAAGCTGGATCTGTATGTGGCAGAGCAGGTGCTGGCGAAGATGAAGCGACAGGCGGAGGTCGGCCTTTTCGTGGTGCCCCAGTCGATCAACCTGAGCCGGACAGATTTTGACAGCTGCGATATTGTGGAGGAGATCCGCCGAAGGGTGGACGACGCGGGCATCGGGCGGAATATGCTGACCATCGAGATTACGGAGAGCGTGATCGGCAGCGACTTTGACTTCATCAGGGAACAGGTTGCCCGCTTCCAGAATCTGGGATTCCAGGTATGGATGGATGATTTCGGCAGCGGTTACTCCTCCCTGGACGTGCTGCAGAGTATCCGTTTCGACCTGATCAAGTTCGACATGCGATTCATGCACAACTTTGACAAGGGCGACGAAGCAAAGATCATCCTGACCGAGCTGGCAAAGATGGCCATCAGCCTGGGCGTGGAGACCGTGTGCGAAGGCGTGGAGCAGGCGGAACAGGTGGAATTCCTGCGGGAGATCGGCTGCACAAAGATCCAGGGGTATTATTACGGCAAACCCATCTCCTTCGAGGAGATGCTGTCAAAATATGAGAACGGCACGGACATGGGTTTTGAAAATCCGGAAGAATCCGGATACTACGAAGCGATCGGCCGGATCAACCTGTATGACATGGCGGTGCTGGCCGAAGAGGAGGACGAGGAATCCCTCAAGCGGTATTTCAACACGCTGCCGATGGCGATCATGGAAGTGAAGGGAACCCGGGTGAAATACAACCGGTGCAACCAGAGCTACCGGGACTTCCTGGGACGCGCATTCGGGATGCCTTTCGGTACGGCGGAGCAGGATGTCGAAAATATGCCTGAGGGTCCGGGCACATCCATCATGCGTGCGATCCTGAAGTGCAGCGTGGACGGCAACCGGGCCATCATCGATGAAAGAATCATGGATACGACGGTTCATGCCTTTATCCGCCGCGTCGCGGTGAACCCGGTGACCGGATCGGCGGCTGTCGCCATTGCAGTTCTGGGCGTGATCAAAGACAAGGAAGACGCCGGGATGGACTATGCGCAAATCGCAAAAGCCCTGTCCGCGAACTATACATATCTGTACTATGTGAACATGGAAACGGAGGAGTTTGTCGAATACCGTCCCGATCCGCAGCGGGATGACCTGAGCCTGGAACGGCACGGGGGGGACTTCTTCGCCCAGAGCCGCAAGGATGCGCTGCAGGCTCTGGACAAGGATGATCAGAAGGCGTTTATCGAGGCTTTTACAAAGGAGAACATGGAACAAACCCTGGACACGCAGGGCACCTATACGCTGACCTATCGCTTGCTGATCAATGACGTTCCGACATACGTGAACATGAAGGCGGTGCGCATGCGGGGTGACCGGAAGCACATCATCATCGGCGTCAGCAATGTGGATGAGCAGATGCGCCAGCAGGAAGCCCTGACCCGGATGAAGGCGGATCTGGACAAGCTGACAGGCGTGAGGAACCGGACGGCCTATGAAAGCATGTCCGAAACACTGACCAGGCAGATCGAGGACGGACAGCCCGTCAAGTACGCCATTGTGATGTGCCGGGTGAACGATCTGACGCAGGTGAATGAAGAGAAGGGCCGGGAAGCGGGAGACCAGATGATCCGGGAAGCCTGCGCGGTGATCTGCGAGACATTCAAGCACAGCCCTGTGTTCCGGGTAACCGGGGATCAGTTTGCCGCCATTGCCCAGGGGCATGACTACGAGCATATTGACGAACTGATGACGGAGATGGAAAAGCGGGAGCGCGAGAGCAGGGAGAATGACGGGGTGATTATTACCTGCGGGATGGCGAGGTATGACGGGGCGGAGAGCGTTGCTGAGGTGTTTCAGCAGGCTGAGGAAAGATGCAAGGGGGCGCTACGAACCCCTTGACCCCTTCGGTTCGGATTAGTTTGAGGAAGAAAAAGATAAAACCCGCAGCGAAATTGAATCGTTGCGGGTTTTGTATGGATAAAAGGGATTGTTACTTGATTGCTTCGGCGCCTTTTTCCATCGCCTGGCGATTGATGGGAAGGAGGTGCTCTTTTTTCGGGCCGAAGGTTACCTTCAAGGCTTCCATGGCGGAGTCGATGGAAATGACACCGGTCTTCGCGATGATCGCGCCGAGCATGACCATGTTGGCCGTGCGGGCGTTGCCCAGTTCTTCGGCGATGCCGTTGCAGTCGACGGGGATCGCGGTGATATCATCCCGGCCCGGAGTGATATCGATCAGCGAGGAGTTATACAGCATGATGCCGCCTTTTTCCATGGCGGGGGTGAACTTGATCATGCTGGGCTTGTTCATGATGACGGCGATCGGGATCTCCGTGACCAGCGGAGAACCGATGGGTTCATCGGAGATGACCACGGCGCAGTTGGCTTCGCCGCCGCGCATTTCCGGACCGTAGGAAGGCATCCAGGAGACGTTCATCCCCTCATGCATGGCGGCCTTGGCCAGCAGCTGACCGATCAGCAGCACACCCTGTCCGCCGAAACCGGCAATCAGAAATTGAGCTTCCATGGATTACTCAACCTCCTTTTTTACACCCAGCGGATACTGGGGGATCATATTGGCTTCCAGCCACTTGAGGGCTTCCTGCGGGGTCATACCCCAGTTGGTTGGGCAGGCGGAGAGCACTTCCACCAGGGAGAAGCCCTTGCCGGCGATCTGCGTTTCGAAGGCCTTCTTTATAGACTTCTTCGCGTCCATGATGTGCTTCACATCGTGTACGGAAACGCGGGAGATATAGGCGGGACCGTCCAGGGTGGCGAGCATCTCGCTGATCCGGATCGGATAGCCGCAGAGTTTGGGATCCCGGCCGTAGGGGGAGGTGGTGGTCACCTGACCCGGCAGGGTGGTCGGGGCCATCTGGCCGCCGGTCATGCCGTAGATCGCGTTGTTCACGAAGATCACGGTGATGTTTTCGCCGCGGGTGGCGGCGTGGGTGATTTCCGCCGCACCGATGGATGCCAGGTCACCATCGCCCTGATAGGTGAAGACGACGTTGTCCGGATTTACCCGCTTGCAGCCGGTGGCCACGGCTGGCGCGCGGCCATGGGCCGCTTCCATCATGTCACAGTTGAAATAATCATAGGCGAACACGGCACAGCCTACCGGCGCTATGCCGATGGTTTTCTCCTGCACACCCAGCTCGTCAATGGCTTCCGCCACGAGGCGGTGAATGATTCCGTGGGTGCAGCCGGGGCAATAATGCAGCGGCTTATCGGTCAGCAGCTTTGTTTTCTCATACACAACAGCCATGCTTATTTCCCCTCCTTTGCCAATTTCTCCACTTCGGTGATGATCTCCCGGACTGTCGGCACGATACCGCCGGTGCGGCCGAAGAAGTGCACGGGCTTTAAGCCGTTCACGGCCAGTTTCACATCGTCCACCATCTGACCCATGCTCATTTCCACGGTCAGGAAGGCTTTCGCGTGCTCCGCGGCTTTCGCGATCGGGGCGGAGGGGAAGGGCCACAGGGTGATCGGCCGGATCAGGCCGGCCTTGATGCCCTCAGCGCGGAGCTTGCGCATGGCGCTGCGGGCGATGCGGGCGGTGGTGCCGTAGGCGACGATCACGAAATCGGCATCTTCGGTCATTTCCTCCTGCCAGCGGCACTCGGTCTGCTCCATGACCGCGTACTTCTCATACAGGTGATTGACGTGCTTCTCCAGCACGGCAGGATCGATGTACAGGGAGTTGATGACCGCCCGGTCCCTTCCGCAGCCGGGCTTCCAGCCGGTGGCTGCCCAGGTCTTGGGGGGCAGATCGGTCCGTTCCTTATGCTCCGGCATTTCGACCGGCTCCATCATCTGGCCGATCAGGCCGTCACCCATGACCAGCACGGGATTACGGTATTTATCCGCAAGGTCGAAGGCTTCCTGAGTCAGCTCGACGGCTTCCTGCACGGAGGAGGGAGCGAGAACCAGCATCCGGTAATCCCCGTGACCGCCGCCGCGGGTGGACTGATAATAGTCACTCTGGGCTGGCTGGATGGAACCGAGGCCGGGACCGCCGCGCACCATGTTCACGATGACGCATGGCAGTTCCGCACCGACGATATAGCTGATACCCTCCTGCTTAAGGGAGATTCCCGGGCTGGAAGAGGAGGTCATGACCCGTGCACCCGCGCCGGCTGCGCCGTAGACCATGTTAATCGCGGCGACTTCGCTCTCCGCCTGCAGGAAACAGCCGCCCTCGATCTTCGGCAGCCGCTTGGACATGTATTCGGGAATCTGATTCTGAGGGGTAATCGGGTAACCGAAGAAGAAGCGGCATCCGGCCTGGATAGCGGCCTCGGCGATGGCTTCGTTCCCCTTCATGAGCATTTTTTCACCCATGGATTCGCTTCCTCCTTTATTTTTCCACCTTGATCACGGCGTCCGGGCACATCCGGGCGCAGAACGCGCAGCCGATGCAGCTTTCCTGATCCGTGATTCCGATGGGATGATAACCTTTGGTATTGATCTCCTTGCTCAGGGCAAGCAGATGTTTGGGACAAACGTCGGCACAGAGGCCGCAGCCCTTACAGGTCTCGCGGTCAATGGTCAGTTTGGCCATGGCTCCCGCCTCCTTACATCGTAATAAAGCATATTATAGATTTGTAACCGTTGTTCGTCAACGAAGAAACGGTATTTTGACCGTATTCTTTCCCGGCTGGCTGCCTGCGCCGTTTCGCCGGCATTATGACTCGGGTGCAGAATGATCTTCGGGCGGCTTCTGCTGTTCATATGCTGTCCATACAGCCTGAGCAGCCTGTGCAAATTCAGCACGGGTCATTGGTTCTTCCGAGGCGGGATCGATTCCGGCCGCATTTCCGTTCAGGAAGGCCTGACTGATTCCTGCAAGGAATGACGGTGTCAGGGCTGTTTTCCCCCTGAACTGACCGTCCTCGCCGGCATAGATTCCGGCCTGCTTCGCCCAGAGGGCGGCTTTTTCATGCTCCGAATTCGCCGGCACATCCGGGAAACCTTCACCGGACAGATCAGGTTCCGGTTTTTCGGCTGTGCGCCACAGCATCTCAATTGCATCGGCCCGGGTGGCGGTACGCTCTGCGAAGAAATAACCGGTGGGATACGGATCGATCAGGCCTTTTTCCACGCAGAAAGCCGTGTATTCATGATACGGCGGCAGCTCGGGGATCGGGTATTCTTCTCCCTCCGCCAGCAGGATCCAGGGAATGTTAATCCGGTTCAGGGATTCCATCCAGGTCTTGCCGTTTGCACGTTTTGTGTCCAGCTTGTTGATCTGGCAGCAGCGGGTCCGCTGACGGTTTCCGCTCCAGGGGCTCATCAGGCTGCTTACGGTGCTTACGACATAGTATTCGCCTGCCTGTTTTCCCAGATACATCATCTGATGACCCGGGAAATTCAGCAGCGTGCCCATGGGCAGCACATCCAGCAGCTTTTCTTTTTCTTCAAGCGTATAGCCGGCGATTTCCACACGGGGAATCATTTTCAGCAGTTTCTGCCAGGTGCCGTTGCGCGGCATATCCAGGCCGAAACAGCAGAAAACGGAGTGGTTGAGACTGGTGCAGTCCTCATTGTTCAGCCCCCCGCCCCAGCCGTACGCGTCTCCGAGGGAGGCCAGGGCCACCTTTGACAGGTTGGATGCCGTCAGGGGCAGGTAGTCCTCGCTGACGCATTCCCGGGCGTTGATGAGAGCCGGCGTTTTGCCGTAACTGCCGTCTTCATTCCGTACAGGGAGATACACAGCATAGTTATGGAGCGGCAGGCGGTTGATGACCAGCACGTCCGGATCCGATTCGTCCATCCGCTCCAGGACCGTACCCATGGTAATCAGGCGGCAGACGGTATCGGCGGCGGAATGGGAGTAATCGGTATACATTTTGTCGCCCCAGAATACCAGCCGCTTGTCCGCCGGGATATCCCAGGCTGCCAGCCATTCTTCCTTGTCTTTGCACAGGGCGATATCCGCCGCACGCACCCAGCCGGAACAGCAGGAAGCAGATACCTGGAAGTATTTCCCGTCCGCAGAGGTGGAATAGATCGCTACCGGCTCATTCACCCGGATGCCGACCAGCGGCTGATAATCGAAGTCAATATCCGCAGGATCATCCAGTATTTTTCCGTCCCAGGGGAACGCAAGCAGTTCGGTCCGGTTCACCGCAATTCCCCAGCGGACGGGCATTTCTTCCGCCGCGTCCGGGTCGATCATGTTGGCGGCGATTCTGTCGAAGTCTTCCTGCTCCAGTTTCTTTCCCGTCTCGTCATAAACCCAGCCCAGGTAATATTTAACATCATCCTCCGCAGTTTTCTTCAGGGATTTCTGCCGCTCGATACCGTTGTAGGTTTCCTTCAGGTTTCTCAGATCGATCCGGCTGGCTCCCTCTGTAGCCACGGCAGCTTCATTGAGCAGGGCGATCTCCTCCGGCGTTGCAAGCAACGCGTCCGGATCCTCCGACAGGGAGGACCAGAAGGCGGGATCCGTCATCTCTTCCGTAACGCCCGGCATATATCCGACTTCTCTTACCGCCAGTGCGGAGAAGGGGGTAAACAATGAGGTCACAATGTACAGCCACAAAAAGCACACTGCAGTTCTCTTTGCCCGGTCCCTGATGTTCTTGCGCATGGCCTTTCCTCCTTGCAGATATTGATTATAACGTAAAACCATTCTGAAGCGGCGGATGCCGCAGGTCAGGCATCGATCAGCCGGATTTCCCGGATTTCCGATTCCACCGGCGTCATATAGGCTGTTTTCTGATGGGTGTAGATGACTTTGCCGGGCATGGCTCCGGAAGGCTTTTTCACATATTTCCGCAGCGTATAATCCACAGGAACCATGGAGCTGCGCTGGCCTTTGCTGTACCAGGCAGCCAGCAGGGCGGCCTGTTTCAGCGTAGCCTGGGGGATTTCGCCCTCACAGCGGACGATGACATGGCTGCCGGGCATGTCTTTGGCGTGCAGCCAGAGTTCCTCCGGCTTCGCACCGAGTGTCAGCCGGTCGTTCTGGGCCGCATTCTTGCCGACCAGAATCTCGATTCCGTCCGCGGACAGATAGCGGCAGGGTTTGCTTTGGGGCAGCTGACGCTGCTGGCGGCGGTTGGTAACCTTTTTCAGGTAACCGGTGCGTACCAGTTCCTGACGGATTTCCTCCAGTTCGCTTTCGCCGACGCATTTGTCCACATCCAGCAGCATACCCTCGAGGTAGTCGATTTCGGCGAGGGTTTTGTCCCGCTGTTCCGCCGCAATCTCCCGGGCGGAACGGGCCTTCTGGTATTTTTTGAAATATCTTTGTGCGTTCTGGCTGGGAGTCAGCCTGATATCCAGCGGAACGGTGATTGTTCCGCCGTCATGAGAGGACCAATCGGGCAGTTCCGCCGCGCTCATACCCTTTTTCAGCTGATACAGGTTGGCGTTGATTGCCTCGCCCATGCGGCGGTATTCCTCCATTTTTTCCGCGGAGGACAGTTCTTCCAGCTGAATCGCCAGTTTCCGCTGGCAGCGGTCCAGCTGGCTCTTCAGCGTTTTCAGCATGGAAGCGCTCCGCTGGTTCAGCCGATCCCGGGCATCCCGAGTGCCGAAGTAGATCTCAAGCGCTTCACTGAGGGTCGGGAATGCGCGCTGGCTGTCTATCCGGCGGGAAAGGTAAGGGAAGGGAAACACATCCTCGGCCTCGCTATTCTCGCCGAACAGGACCCGGGCGTCCGCCATGCCGGGCAGGCGGCTGAACAGATCCGCCAGCCGGGCGCAGGCTTCCCGCAGGTCTTCCGGCCAGTCTTCACCGGGCTGCAGTACGCGGCAGGCGAGTTCCTCCGCAGCCACGCGGCTGAGGCCTGTGACAGTTTCCGCCAGGGCGCGGCTGAAAGCGCTTTCGGTACGCGTACTCAGGCGGGCGTACAGGGATTCGCCGGTGATTTCTTCCGGAGAAAGCCGGTCCTGCAGCGGCGGAGGAAGATAGGTCCTGCCGGGCTGGATCTGCCGGATCCGGCTCATCTCGGGGTTTACATGCCGGGTGGCTTCCAGGATTTTGTCGTTTTCATCCAGGAGCAGGAGATTGGAATGCCGGCCCATGATCTCAAGCACCAGACGGCGCAGCACATGATCTCCCAGCTCATTGACCGCGTCCAGGTCTACATGGATGATCCGGTCGCCGCCGATCTGGCGGACGGCTTCGATCCGTGCGCCGGTCAGCTGCTTGCGCATCAGCATGCACATCGCCGGCGGCTCCAGCGGGTTGGAATAGGAACCCATGGTCAGGTGGCAGCGGGCGTTGTTCGGAGACGCGCAGAGAAGCAGGCGGCGGTTTTCGCCTCCTGTGCGGATCAGCATCACAATGGTGTCGCGTTCGGGCTGGGTGATTTTATCCACCCGCCCGCCGCGAAGCAGATCATTCAGTTCTCTGGCGGCAAAGCCTGCCGTCAAGCCGTCCATTGGCATCAGATAACCTCCTTGGGGGCTTTCCGATCGCCCCCAAACCCCTTCGGTTATTTAATCTTTCCGTGCAGCAGAGGAGAGAGCGGTTTGTAGATCAGTCCGGTGACAACACAGAGGACTGCACCTTTGAGCAGATTGAACGGTGCGGTGATCAGCAGCAGAAGCTTCCACTCGCTGTCCACTCCTGTAACATTGGCGAAGCTCAGGATTCCATCCATGTCCATATGGAAAGCACCCATATAGAATGGCAACATGATGAACTTGTTGACCAGCACGGCGAACACTGTCATGAACAGTGTGCCGATGACCATCCCGATGATCGCGCTCTTCCGGGACTTTTTCCGATGATAAACCAATGCGGCCGGGATCACCAGCGCAGCGCCCATGATAAAGTCCGCCAGTTCACCGACGCCGGCACTGGACGAGTGCAAAAGACCGATAGCGCTCTTAAGCGCCAGAATGACCAGTCCCGGGACGGCACCCATGGAGAAGGCCCCCAGCAGGACCGGAATGTCGGAAAGATCCAGCTTGTAGAAAGCGACAATCGGGATCTCAATCAGGAAAAGGATCGAAGCGATGGCGGCCAGAATCGCGATTCGGGTCATCACGCCGACGGAAAAACGGGTGGCTGTCTTGGTATTGCTCATAGATTACTCCCTTCTCATGCCTGAGGCATGAACCGAAATAATGCGCGCCCCTCAAAGCAGCTTCACTTTGAGGGGCGGAGAGCAATGCGCTTCTGCGCTTTATTCACTCTGATCCGTTCTTCTCTCATCCAGACTGTACTGTCGGCCCCGGAATCCAACCGGGTCGGCTGAGCAGAGCTCAGTTCGCGGGCTTTACCGCCGGTAGGGAATTACACCCATCCCCGAAGAAGCTTTAAGCGGTACGCAAGGTACGGGGTTATTATAGGGAGTTTTATCAATTACGTCAAGGTTATCTGAAGAACTCCGGCAGGGCGTTGAAAATATACCGCCGGATATCCGGATAATCGTGAACCCCGCCTTTCAGAACACTGTAATGCGTGTTCTTCCCGAAGACAAAGACATGCCTGAATTCCTTCATGGCCTGCATCTGCGGATCCAGGTTGGGGAAGGCGATATCCTCCGAGCCGGTCAGCACATGCAGGTAGAATTCCCGGCCCTGAACCGTGTCACAGATCAGGCCGGCAGTCTGCCTCGGATGCTTGTTGCCGCCGATCTCACCGCAGATCCAGCAGTCCCCGCTCAGGGGCATGAACCAGTGGAAAAGGTCCAGTCCGGCCATCAGGGCATACCATGTGGCCACGGCACCCATGGAGAAGCCGCCGATCCCGCGGTGTCTTCGCTCGGGAACCGTGCGGTAGGACTGATCCACCAGGGGAATAATTTTCTCCATCATAATCGGACCGAAGTCTTTGACGGCTTCCGCGGAATAAGCAATCCCTTTTCCGCTGTATCCCGGCGGATAGTAAGTCGGCGCGACAACAATCAGGGGATCCATATCCCCTTTGTCGATCATGTGGTCGAGCATGTTTTTGAAAAGCCCGTCCTCCGAGAAAAAGGAATAGGGATTTCCGCCGCCGCCGTGCAGCAGGTAAAAGGTGCTGCAGGGCCTGTCACCATCATCGTACCCGAAGGGAAGGTAGACCGCGGCCGGGCTGTAGTCCGGGATCTGCAGTTCCTCCAATCTGCCCCCGTGCGCGCATTCCTTCAGGTATTCTTCAGGAATCGGCCGAATCATCAATAAATCACTCCCGTAAAAAAGTGTATGGTAAAACCGAAACGGTTATGCAGGTTTTTGTTCCGGAACAGTATAGCACAAAGAAGGGAATTTGAACAGAGGAGGAATGTCACAATGGAAGGATGACAGATCATACACGCATCAGAGCGTATCCTGGGATTTGCGGCCGACACCGGCAGGGAATTCCGGAAGGATGGTCAGGCCGTCTGCCTCAAAGCGGGCGATGAAGCCTTCCGAGAAGCCGCGGATCTGTTCCCGGCCCTCAAACCGGCCCCACGGGGCATCCACGGCCGGCGGATTCTCTGAAAACCGGCATTTTTCCCGGAATAATGTTAGAACTTTCTCTGTGCTGCCTTCCGAGATATACTGCATCATGAGCAGCTCGGGGGAATCATACCGGATTCCGGGCTGGGCTTCCGGATATAAAGCGTAGAGTTCCGCCATTTTTCTGATTTCCATAAAAATGTCTCCTTAAGTAATTAATTGGGAGCTTTCCGATCGCCCCCAAACCCCTTCGGTTATTATGCACGTGAAAAGCAAGAAATACAAGGGAAAAAGGAGGATAAAATTTCCCTTTGACAGACGGGTGGGAAGTTGCTATAATACGCCCATGGAGTTTATCACGCTAAAGTGATAAACCAAGAAGGAATTTTGAGGAGGAAATGACTTATGAAGAAACTGCTCGCTCTGGTCCTGGCCGTGATGATGATGGCCGGTCTGATCACCGGGATCGCCGCCGCGGAGGATTCCGACTGGGATTACATCTCCGGCAAGGGCAAGGTTGTCGTCGGCATGACGCTGTTTGCCCCGATGAACTACTATGACGGTGACAAATTCGTCGGATTCGATACCGAGCTGACCACCGCCGTATTCAAAAAACTGGGCGTAGACGTGGAATTCGTTGAAATCAACTGGGATTCCAAGGAGATTGAACTGAACTCCAAGAACATCGACTGCATCTGGAACGGCATGTGCATCACCCCCGAGCGGAAAGAGAACATGTCCATGAGCAATGCCTATCTGTACAACACCCAGGCGATCGTCGCCAAGACTGACAAGATCAACGATCTGCTGGCCAACCTGGACGGCGTGAACGTCGTGGCGGAGCAGGGGTCCACCGGTGAAGGCAAACTGCTGGGCACGATTGAAGACGACGAGACGGTGGAGGTTTCCGCGAAGGAATTCTTCTCCAAGAGCAATTACACGGCGGTTGACTCCATGGCCAAGGCCCTGATGGAAGTCAAGAGCGGCACGGCCGATATCGCTCTGGTGGACAGCGTTTGTGCGCTGGCGATGGTGGGCGAAGGCACCGATTATGCCGACATGACCGTGAACCTGGACAATAATTTCGGCCTGCAGGAATACGGCATCGCGTTCCGCAAAGGCAGCGACGTAACCGAGAAGGTGAACCAGGCGATTATCGAGCTGACCAAGGACGGCACCGTGGCTGAGATCGCCGGCCGCTACGGCCTGACCGACGCGCTGGTTCCCGTGGAATAATTCCGAAGCCGTACCGGGCTTTACCGAACCAGGCTTATCCGCCAGACCCCGGCGTAACCCGGGGCCTGGCTTTCGCTGTTTGAAAGGAAGCTTCTCATGCAGGAAATCATCAGTGTTCTCTTCAGTGGATTCGGTGAAAATCTTCGGATCTTCGCCCTGACGCTGGCAATGGCCATTCCGCTGGGACTGGTTATTACCTTCGGTTCCATGACAAAATTCAAACCCGTACGCTGGCTGACCCGGACGTTCGTCTGGATTATCCGCGGCACGCCGCTGATGCTGCAGTTGTTCGTGGTGCTCTACGCGCCCGGGTTGCTCTTCGGTATCCCGATGCGGGACCGGATGGCGGCGACACTGGTGGCTTTTGTGATCAACTACGCAGCCTATTTTTCCGAGATCTACCGGGGAGGCATTGAAAGTATCCCGAAGGGCCAGTACGAAGCCGGCGCGGTGCTGGGCATGACCCGGCGGCAAGTGTTCTTCAAGGTCGTGCTGCTTCAGGTGATCAAGCGCATCGTTCCTTCCATGGGCAACGAAGTGATCACGCTGGTGAAGGATACGTCCCTGGCACGGGTTATCGGCGTGGCGGAGATCATCATGGTGGCGGAACGCTATACCAAGCAGGGCCTGATCGGGCCGCTGTTCTCTACAGGTCTGTATTTCCTGCTGTTCAACGGCCTGCTGACACTGCTGCTGGGCCGCATTGAACGCAAAATGGATTATTTCCGGGTATAGGAAGGAGGGACGGATGATGGCAATTCTGGAAGTGAGCAACATCGGCAAGAGCTTCGGGAAGACCGAGGTGCTGACGGACATCAGTTTCTCTCTGGAAAAAGGGGAATCCCTTGCGATTATCGGTTCCTCCGGCAGCGGAAAAACGACGCTGCTGCGCTGCCTGAACTTTCTGGAAACACCGGACCAGGGAACGATCCGGGTCGGAGACGAAGTGATTTTTGACGCGAGCCGGACGGAGAAACTCAGCAATGAGGAACTGCGGAAGAACCGGCTGCACTTCGGACTGGTGTTCCAGAATTTCAATCTGTTTCCGCAGTATACCGCGTTCCGGAACGTAACGCTGGCAGGCGAACTGCTGGCGAAGGAACGTCCGGACTACAAGGCCAACAAGACGGTCATCCTGGAAGAAATCCGGGAGCACGGACGGGAACTGCTTGCCTCGGTCGGCCTGTCTGCCAAGGCGGATAACTATCCTCACCAACTGTCCGGCGGACAGCAGCAGCGCGTGGCGATTGCCCGGGCGCTGGCACTGAATCCGGATATCCTGTGTTTTGACGAACCGACCTCCGCGCTGGATCCGGAACTGACCGGCGAGGTCCTGAACGTGATCCGGTCCCTGGCTTCAAAGAAGACCACGATGATTATTGTGACACATGAGATGGGCTTTGCACGGCAGGTGGCCGACAACGTCCTGTTTATGGACAAGGGCTTTGTGGTTGAATACGGCAGTCCCGCGGATGTGATTGACAACCCGAAACACGAGCGGACAAAGAGATTCCTTGAGAACTATACCAATGCCTGACATTGCAGGTACCGGGGCTGCGGCCCCGTTTTTTACCGGCGCGGGTATACAGCGCCAAAGCTCAGGCGGGAGGGCCGGCTATGATGAACGAAAAGCAGACCGAACTGTATTATTTTTTTGAGGACAAGGCAAAGCGCCTGCAGCATGAGATCAACCTGGAGATCGCGAAAATCGGCGGGGAGGCAATGCTGCCATACCGTGTGGATCTGCTCTACTGGGTGGAAAAAAGCCGGGGACAGATTGAGAACTGCCGTTTGATCTGCCGGCTGCTGGAGGACCGGGCGGAGGATGTCGATACGGAAACGGTCCTGCGGAAACTGCGGGAAACGATGGAATCGGATCAGGATTCCATTGCGGAGCTTCAGAGGAAGCGGGAGGATATTGATCAGACGCTGAAACAGCTGCACGAGGAAGCGGAGTATTATCAAAAAGCCCTGGAAGTCCTGGGCAGGTAAGATTTGCCGTGATGAACTATTGCGAAAAGAGGACCGAGGATTGAATCTGATTCGAAAAATGAGCGCGGAATACGCGGACTATCTGTTTGACGAGTCCAGGACGATGGGCTCGGCGGACTATATCGCGTTTCCGGCAAACGAGGAGGAATTGGCGGAGGTTGTCCGCTGGTGCGCGGAGAAGCAGGTGCCGCTGACGGCTCAGGGCGCACTGACCGGCCTGGCCGGCGGGGCGAGCCCGGAGCGCGGGCTGGTCCTGAATCTGCAGCGGATGAACCGGATCCTCGGCATGCGGAAGGATTCGGACGGCACATATTATGTGCGCGTGCAGCCGGGGCTCCGCCTGGCGCAGCTGCGCCGCGCGCTGGCGGTGAAGGCGTTTGACGTGGCGGGGTGGGACGAGGAATCCATCGGGACGCTGAAGGAGATCGCCCCCGGGCAGCTGTTTTTCCCGCCGGATCCGACAGAACCGACAGCGAGCATCGGCGGTATGGCTTCCTGTAACGCGTGCGGGGCACGCAGCGTTCAGTACGGCTGCACCAGGGCACATATCCATGCACTTCGGGTCGTGCTGGCGGACGGGCAGATCGCGGACCTGGAAAGAGAAAAACAGAAAGCGGACGGCAGGAAGATCCGGATGCAGACGACGGACGGGAATGTGCTGGAGACAACGCTGCCGTCATTTGAAACGCCGGAGATCAAGGACGCCGGATTCTTTATCCGGCGGAATATGGATTTGCTGGATCTGTTTATCGGAAGCCAGGGAACGATGGGAATCATTTCGGAACTGGAACTGAAGCTGATGCCTGTGCCGAAGCATCTATGGGGTGTGACGGCCTTTTTTCCGGACGACGAATGCGCACTGGCATATGTGCGTGCCGTGAAGGGAAGACCGGATCCGGGCGTACCGCGCTTTCCGCGGCCGGCCGCGTCCATTGAATTCTTTGACAAAAATGCGCTGGATATGGTGCAGCAGCAGAAAGCCGTGACACCTGCTTTCCGTCAGCTTCAGGAACTGCCGGAGAATTACTGCAGCGCGGTATATGTGGAACTGAACGACGACGATCCGGGAGAAATACCGGAGGTGCTGACGGCGCTGGCGGAGGTGCTGACGGCGGTCGGCGGGGATCCGGACAGAACCTGGGTGGCCCGGGATGCGCTGGAGCTGGAGCAGCTGCTGTTTTTCCGCCACAGCGTACCGGAGACTATTGACCTGATTGTGGAGGAGAACCGGAAGAAGGAACCGTGTATCACGATCCTGTCCACGGACATGGCGGTGGACGACGACCATTTCGATGAACTGTTCCATATCTACAAAAAGGACCTGCAGGCTTCCGACCTGCCGTGGATTATCTTCGGGCATATCGGGGAGAACCATGTGCATCCGAATATCCTGGCCAGGGACCGGCGGGAGTATGAGCAGGGGCATCAGATCTTTGAAAAATGGGCGAGGGAAGTTCACCGGATGGGCGGGAGCATTTCCGCAGAGCACGGGGCCGGCAAGATCAAACGGCGGCTGGCGCTGATCATGTATGGAGAAGAGCGGCTGAAGGAACTGTACGCGCTGAAACGCGCGTTTGATCCACAGGGGATTCTGGGGCCGGGGAATATATTTGAGTGATTGGGGGGCTTTCCGATCGCCCCCCAAGCCCCCTTCGGGTGGAAAAATAAGAAAACTAAGGGACAACACGGATGAAGATTTATGTTTGTGTGAAACAGGTGCCTGCTTCCAATGAGACGCTGCTGGATCCGGTGACGCATACCATCATCCGGGAAGGGACGCAGTCCATCCTGAATCCTTTCGACTCCTACGCGGTGGAAGAGGCGGTGCGGATCAAAGCCCGCTGCGGGGGAACGGTGACCGCTTTCACCATGGGCATTCCTTCGGCGGAAGGGACCCTGCGCAGGGTGATCGCGGTCGGCGCAGATGATGCCGTGCTGCTGACGGACCGGGCTTTTGCGGGATCCGATACGCTGGCTACAGCCCGGACGCTGGCCGCAGCGATGAAGCGGAAGGGACTGCCGGATCTGATCCTTTGCGGGCGGATGGCGACGGACGGGGACACAGCCCAGGTCGGGCCGATGCTGGCAGAATGTCTGGATCTTCCGCATGTCAGCGACGTGGCGGAGATTGAAGAGGTGAAGGAAACGTACTGTGTGGTCCGGAAGATGACGGACGACGGCTATGTGCGCATGCAGGTGAAGCTTCCGGTGCTGCTGACGGTCCTGAAGGAAATCAATATTCCCCGGCTGCCTTCGGTCAGCGGGGTGCTGCGCGGAGAGAAGGCGGAGGTCGCCCGGATGAACCGGGAGGATACGGAAATTGACGCCGGAAAGACCGGACTGAACGGGTCCGCCACGCGGGTAGTCAGGACGGAGCGACCGGTGATAACCCGGGAAACGGTATGGATTGAGGGAACAGCAAGCGAGCAGGCAGAGAAACTGAAGGGATATCTGGAGAGCAAGACTGGGGATTCCACGGGTTTGACCGAAACGACAGAGAAGGAAAAATCAGCAACTCCGCTTCACCGCATTCAGGATGACAGGAAAACCGGAATAGCGCCGGGCGGCATATGGGTATACTGCGAACAGGGGCCGGACGAGATCCGGTCGGTGGCTTATGAACTGCTGGGAAAAGCGTCCGAACTGGCCGGAGAAATGAAACAGACAGTAACGGCTGTGATGATCGGTGGAGCGGGAGAAGAGGCAACCTCCCTGACGGCCTGCGGTGCGGATCAGGTGCTGCTGGCGGAAATCCCGGCGGAAGAACTGCCGGATGAGCGGGTTCATACGGCTGCCCTGGAGAAACTGGTTGGAAAGTATGAGCCGTCGATCCTGCTGCTGGGCGCGACAGCCTTCGGGCGGTCGCTGGCACCGCGGCTGGCAGCCCGGCTGGAAACCGGTCTGACGGCGGACTGCACGGGGCTGGAGATTGATCCGGAGACGGGACTGCTGCGGCAGACAAGACCTGCGTTCGGCGGAAATCTGATGGCAACGATTGTATGCCCGGAGCATAAGCCGCAGATGGCGACGGTGAGGCCGAAAGTGTTCCAGAGGATCGGGGGGCAGGACACCTCATCCGGCCTTCGGCCACCTTCCCGTCAAGGGGAAGGCAATAAGGTGATCCGGGAAACGTTCGTGACGGCGGAAAGATGCTTTGAGTTTCTGGAACGGGTTCCTGCTGCGGAGGAGACAGATATCGGGGCGGCGGATGTGCTGATTTCCGTAGGACAGGGGATCGGCGGAGCAGAGAATATCGCGATGGCGGAGGAACTGGCCCGAAAGATGGGCGGAACGGTTTCTTCCAGCCGGCCGCTTGTGGACAGCGGCGTGATGCCCTATGCCCGGCAGGTGGGACAGACCGGGAAAACCGTGGCGCCGAAGCTTTACCTGGCGCTGGGGATTTCCGGGGCCATCCAGCACATGGCCGGCGTGGCGGCAAAGACGATTGTGGCGGTCAATACGGACCCGGACGCGCCGATCTTCGGCTGTGCCGATTTTGCCGTGCGCTGCGACTGCGGGGAGTTTCTGCGGGCAATGCTGGACAAGAACTGACAGGAAAGCTTGCATAAAAACAAGCTTTCCTTTATACTTGGGGGGCTTTCCGATCGCCCCCCACACCCCCTTCGGTTTTTATATGTGTTGGGAGGCTTTCCGATCGCCCCTACACCCCTTCGGCTTTATATGTGTTGGGAGGCTTTCCGATCGCCCCCCGAACCCCCTTTGGCTTAAGTGTGTGGGGCAAATGCGTACAGGAAACCGGAGGATTTCATGGCGGATGTACTGGTCATCGGCGGCGGCGCCGCCGGGATGATGGCCGCGATCTTTGCAGCCCGGGCAGGGGCGGGTGTTACCCTGCTGGAACATAACGAAAAACTCGGAAAGAAAATCTATATAACCGGGAAAGGCCGCTGTAACCTGACCAACGACTGCACGATGGATGAGTTCCTGGCTCAGGTACCCCGCAATCCGCGGTTTCTATACAGCGCACTGACCTTTTTTGCACCGCGGGACATGATGGCCCTGCTGGAAGAAAACGGATGCCCGGTGACTGTGCAGCGGGGGAGGCGCGTGTTTCCCTCAAGCGAAAAGGCCAGCGACGTGACAAAGACGCTGACGGGCCTGATGCGGAAACTGGATGTCCGGGTGCGGCTGAATACAGGTGTTCGCGGCCTGCGAACGGACGGGGATACGGTGACCGGCGCGGAGCTGGAAGACGGCTCTTTTCTTGAGGCGGACAGCGTGATCCTGGCCTGCGGCGGACTGAGCTATCCGGCGACCGGATCGACAGGTGACGGATACCGGATCGCGGAGGCGCTCGGACATACCATCGTTCCGACATCTCCGGTGCTGGTCGGGCTGGAAACAGAGGAAGACTGGCCCCGTACCCTGCAGGGGCTGAGCCTGAAGAACGTTACGCTGACGATGACAAACAGTAAAAAGACCCTGTACAACGAGCTGGGGGAACTGCTGTTCACCCATTTCGGAATATCCGGCCCGCTGGTGCTTGAAGCCAGCTGTCATCTGCCGGAGACAGCACACGGCGCTGCGCTGCAGCTGGACCTGAAGCCGGGACTGACCCGGGAACAGCTGGATGCTCGGCTGCGCCGGGATTTCCTTGCCTCGGGCAAAAAGCAGTTGTCGAACGTGCTGCCGGGACTACTGCCGGCAAGGCTGGCGGAACTTTTTCCCCGGCTGTGCAGCATTCCGGAAAGCCTGGCATGCAACCAGGTGACGACGGCACAAAGGGAGACGCTGCTGAATATGCTGAAGGCGCTTCCGCTGACAGTGCGTGCGCCGAGGCCGATCGCGGAGGCCGTGGTGACCCGGGGCGGGGTCAGCGTGAAAGAAATCGAACCGGGGACGATGCGGAGCAGGAAATACGGAAATCTGTATTTTGCAGGAGAAATGATTGATGTGGACGCGCATACGGGCGGGTATAATCTGCAGATTGCGTGGTCAACAGGTGCCCTGGCAGGGGGAAATGCCTGTGGGGGCTTTCCGATCGCCCCCACGCCCCTTCGGAATGAATAAAAAAAGCTGAATGTTATTGTTAGAGGTATTGACACTTTATGACCTATATTATTCTTGACCTGGAATGGAACCAGCCTATCTCTTATCAGAGCCGGACATACCGGGAGGTAGGGGATAAGCTGATTTTTGAGATGATCCAGATCGGCGCGGTGAAACTGGACGCCGAGCTGAACCCGGCCGATTCGGTTTCGATCCCGATTGCGCCGACCCATTACCTGCGGATCCATCCGCGGATCAAACGGATGACGGGGCTGGACTCGGAGACGCTGGCCGGAGCGCCGAACTTCCGGGAAGCGCTGGAACAGTTTGCCGGCTGGTGCGGTGAGGATTACGCGCTGCTGACCTGGGGGATTGACGACGTGAGTGTTCTGTACCAGAACATCCGCTTTTTCCACTGCGAGGATATCGCCCTGGCACCCCTGTATGACATCCAGAAGCTGTTCAGCCAGGTTCACAAGCTGAAAGACCGGGCCGGCCTGAAAACGGCGATGGAACTGACGGAGATCGAGCCGGATGAGAATATGGCTTTTCATAACGCGCTGAACGACGCATGGTACACGGCGCTCGTGTTCAAAACGCTTCCCGAACCTGATGCTGTGCTGAATTTCCCGCAGGAGCCGAAGGAACTGATTCATACCCGACGGGTTGCCCGGGAAAAGACGCCGGGGGAGATCTTTGACTCCGTACGGGAGGCACTGGAGAGCGAAAGCGCAATTCATCCGACCTGTCCGCGGTGCGGAAGGGTTCTGACGATGGACGGCGAATATATTAAACAGAGTGCCGATAAATATATTGCTGTTGCCCGGTGCAAAAACCACGGCAGGATCCTGATCCGTCTGCGTTTCCGGATCGATGACGACGGGAAAAAGATCATGACGCGTACCACCGCACCGGCGACCAACGCCAACGTGGCTTACGTTCATACCAAACAGCTGCAGATGCGTGAAAGACAGGCAAAATATCTGCAGGAGCACGGCTCTCTCCCTGATCCGGATGAAGAACTGCTGAACGCGGAAGTGTCCAGTATGCCGTTTGACTGATTCAGAGTGGAGAGTTAAGAGCGGAGAGTGAAGTCCACAGAGTCCAGAATAAGGAGGGCTAAAGATGATTATCCGGTCGATGAACAATGAAAAAGAGTTTCCGGAGGGCAGGACCGTTCAGGAGTGCCTGAAAGCGCTTGACGCGTTTCCGCGGGGAACGCTGGCGGCTCAGTCCGGCGGCGTGGTGCGGGAACTGAACGATTCGCTGAATCAGGACTGTACGCTGATTCCGCTGACGCTGGAGAATGAGGAAGGCCGCAGGATTTATGAGCGTTCCCTGCGCTTTGTGATGCTGCTGGCGCTGCGGCACCTGTATCCCATGCAGCGGGTACGGATCGAGTATTCCGTGGGATACGGCGTGTTCGTACGGCTGCCGGGGATCGAACTGCACCGGCAGGATATCGTACGCATTGAAAACGAAATGAGGCGGCTGGCGGATCTGGATCTGGTGTTTGAAAAGAAGCGCTGGACAAAGGAAGACGCCATCCGGTATTTTGAGGAGGAGAAGCAGGAAGACAAGGTGGAACTGCTCCGCCGCCGCCCGGTGCCGTATTTCAACATGTATTCGATCGACGGCATGTGGGAATACTTCTACGGCGCGATGACGGTCTCAACCGGCTATGTGCGGGTCTTTACGATGTTCGAGCTGCGCGGCGGCTTTGTGCTGCAGCTGCCGGCCGGGGCGGACTTTGACCATGCCGCGCCGTATATCTACCGGCCGAAGCACCTGGAGGTGTTTGCACAGAGCGCGGACTGGTGCGAAATCCTCGGTGTAACCAACGTGAGCGACCTGAGCCGCATGATTGAGGATCACAGGCTGCGCCATTTCATCCGGGTGAATGAGGCACTGCATGAAGCCGCGATCAACGAAATTGCCCGGAAGATCCATGAGCAGCACAAGCATGTGGTGCTGCTGGCCGGCCCGTCCTCCAGCGGCAAAACAACCTTTGCCGGACGGCTGGCGATTCACCTGCAGATGTACGGGCATCCCTGCCGGCGGATCTCCATGGACGACTTCTATATTAACCGCGAAGATCTCCCGATGCAGGTGGACGGCACCCGGGATTTTGACTCGCTGGAGGCGCTGGATGTGAAGCTGATGACAGATTCGCTGACCGGCCTGCTCAACGGCGAGGAAGTGTTCATGCCGAACTTTGACTTTGCCGCAGGTGTGAAGGATTACATGACGCCGCCGACGAAGCTGGAACCCGGGGAGATTATCATCCTCGAAGGCATTCACGGGTTGAATCCGGCAATTTCCGAAACCCTGCCGGCGGACGAGATTTACCGGGTATTTGCCAGCGCGCTGACCTGCCTGAACCTGGACGACCACAACCGGATCCGGACCACGGACGTGCGTCTGCTGCGCCGTATTGTGCGGGACAACCAGTTCCGCGACTATCCGCCGGAGGAAACGCTGGCAATCTGGCCGAAGGTGCGCAGCGCGGAGGAAAAATACATCTTTACATATCAGGAAAACGCGGACAGCATGTTCAATACCGCGCTGCAGTATGAACTGCCGGTGCTGAAGCTGTTTGCCTATGACCTGCTGAAGGAAGTTTCTTCCGATTCACCGAATTATCTGCTGGCACGCCGGCTGATCAAGACGCTGAATTATCTGCCTGACCTCGATCCGGAAGTGCTGGATGAGATTCCGCCGCTGTCGCTGCTGCGGGAGTTTATCGGGGGCTGTACATTGGAAGATGCGTAATATCAGGTTCTGAACCATATCAGCGACAATTACACACTGGAAAATGAATAGAAATCACTGAGAACTGTCTTTTTGTCGCTGAATCATGAAGGAGATGAAATCATTGACAAAGGTTGCGTTTTTTGACACAAAGGCATATGACAAACCGTCTTTTGAACAATACGGAAATCAGCATGACATCCGGTTCCGCTTTCTGGAAACAAAACTGAATGAGGATACGGTTGATCTGGCCAAAGGATGCGACGCGGTCTGTGTTTTCGTGAATGACACGGTCAATGCCGCAGTGATCGATAAGCTGTATGAATACGGCGTCAAAATCATTGCACTCCGCTCTGCCGGCTATAATAATGTGGATCTCCGGTCAGCGTACGGGAAAATCCATGTGGTACATGTTCCTGCTTATTCCCCGTACGCGGTTGCGGAGCACGCCATGGCGCTTCTGCTGACTTCCGTCCGGCGTATCCACAAAGCTTATAACCGGACAAGGGAATTCAATTTCTCACTGAACGGGCTGACCGGATTCGATTTGCACGGCAAGACAGCCGGTGTGATCGGTACCGGCAAAATCGGCCGGATCTTTATTGACATCTGCCGCGGATTCGGCATGAAGGTGATTGCCTATGACCTTTTCCCGGCAATGGACAGCGGCATTGAATATGTTCCATTGGAGACGCTCTTTGAGCATAGCGATATCATTTCCCTGCACTGCCCGCTGACGGATGATACCCGGCACATGATCAACGCGGCTGCTATTGAAAAGATGAAGAAGGGCGTTGTGATTGTCAACACTTCCAGAGGCGGACTGATCGATGCGGAAGCATTACTGGAAGGAATCAAGGCCCGGAAGATCGGCGCAGCCTGTCTGGACGTATACGAGGAAGAAGCGGACATTTTCTTTGAAGACCGGTCCGGGCACATCATGGACGACGATCTCCTGTCCCGGCTGATCTCCATGCCGAACGTGATTGTCACTTCTCACCAGGCCTTCCTGACGGAGGAGGCATTGAACAATATTGCTGAAACGACAGTGAACAATATCCGTTCCTGTTTTGAGAACGACGGAATCTGTGACAATGAATTGTGTTACCGCTGCGGAAATATTGAGCAGTGCAAAAAAGTAAGAAAGCAGCGCTGCTTTTGATCTGGGACAGAATCAGGGAAAACTGGCCTGCGTATAATAAGGCAATTACGCCTGCCAATAGGATGGGGGCTGTTGCAGAGATGTTCCGTTCGCGGCCGGGAGCGGAACCGAATTAAAAATCTTGAAGCAGCGCGAACTGGTGGATTTCGCAGTTGAGTGGATTGAAAACAACAGAAGGAACAGAACAAAAGAGACCGCGGAAAACGGTTAAAATGAACAGGAGTTGAAACAGAAATGGCAGCAATTCCTTATTTCAAAGCTGAAAAGATCGCAGACGGGAGCTGGATGATCAAAAACGCATTTGTGGATCAGTCTTACGCGATCTGCTATCTCATCGAAGGCAGGGATTTCGCCCTTCTGATTGATTCAATCATCGGACTGGGGAACCTGAAAGCATTCTGCGGAACTCTGACGGATAAACCTGTCAAACTTGTCAACACGCATGCGCATTCCGATCATGTCGGAGGCAATTTCCATTTTGACGAGTGCTGGATTCATCACCGGGACATCGGCTTTTTCCAGACCTGTATCGGCATCAGGAAAGAGCAGCTTTTTGAAATGGCAAAGCAGACATCCCTGCCGGAATACCGGGATCAGATTGAACCGGACGACAATTTCGCGGACTGGAATCCCATGAAGGTTTTTCCGCTGTACGACGGCGATGTTTTTGACCTGGGAGACCGGACCATTGAAGTGGTCGAGGTGGGAGGACATACCGCCGGATCCATCGTCCTGATTGATCATAAAACCCGGATTGCCTATACCGGAGACGCCTGTAACGGAAACACACTCCTGGAGTTTTCCAATTCGCTCCCGATTATTTCCTATATGAGGAATCTGCTGCACCTGAAAGAACATCAGCAGGAATTTGATCAGATGTACGGCGGGCATGAGACCTTCGATGCTTCCCTGGTGGACGAAGCGATTGAAACAGTCGCGAAAGTCATTGCCGGCACAGATGACCGCTGTGAGAGGACAGGAATCCTGGGCGGACCGGTGCTCTATGCCGCGGAGAAGGTGATGGACGGATATGAACGGGTGGACGGGAAGCGCTTTAATATGAGCTATATTCCTTCAAAGGTGCTGTCCGGCGGGGAAACCAGGCAGGTTATCCGGGCAGAATAAAAGCATATGACAGGAGCGCCTGCAATGGAACTGCGGAAAATCAATCCGGAGGATGCAGTGGTCCAATGGGAATATACAACGATGCTTCCGTCGGATGAGAACGGGCTGACAAACCCATATCACGGTGTTTCATATGATGAATACAAAGAACACGTGCTGCCGACGCTGATTTCATATGAACATCCGGTGAATATGCCGGAATGGTTTGTTCCGGAATCATATTACTATCTCTGGGACGGGAATCGCCTTGTAGGCGAATTCAGGATTCGCCACTACCTGACAGAAGCCCTTCGGAAAGGCGCCGGCCATATCGGTTACAGCATCCGCAGGGATGAGCGCGGCAAAGGCTATGGAACGGAAGGCCTGAAACTGACCCTTCAGATTGCAAAAAGCATTGTCCCGGAGGAAGAAATCTACTTCCGGGTCAATAAAGACAATATTGCTTCCCAAAAGGTAATGCTGAATAACGGAGCATACCGGGCAGGCGAAGATGAATTGCATTATTTCATGCGAATTCCGAAGGATTCATAGCCCGGAAACCCAGTGGCAAAGGCATCAAGGCGGAGGGATGATGAGATAGTCCTTTTTTTCAATGATGATAAGCTTGTTTCCGTCATCGGTCTGCCGGGAAAGAGAAGAACGGCGACACGGAGGAAGCATGATTTATGGAAAAACAGGCGAAGAACAATCCGGAGGTTGACAAACGGATTGGAACAGAGTAACCTTTTTGCAAACCTGTGAGGGAGAAGAGTAGCTTCCCCGCAGCACGTGACAGGGAGCCGCCGAGAGTGGAACGGCGGTACGTGCGGAGGATGTGAATGGGCTCCTGAGGGCGCTCCGAAAGGATTCGAGTAGGAAGCGACGGGGGACGCACCCGTTATCAGGGCGGCACGTATCAGGGGTACGTGATGAAGAGATGACTTTTCCCGACAGGGAAAAAGTCAAGCTGAGTGGCACCGCGAAATGATCGCCTCAGCGCGCAGGGAGAAGCGCGCTGAGGCTTTGTTTTACGGCTCAAAAGATCCCCCCTGGATTTCAAAAACCCGGATGAAGGAGATCCCTCGACTTCGCTCGGGATGACATGATGAAAGGAAGGACAAGACAATGAAAAAGATGATGGCACTGGTACTCTCCCTGATGATGGTATTCTCCATGGTTTCCCTGGCTTCCGCGGAAGCAAAGACGAACTTCAAAGTCGGCATCTGTAACTTCGTGGACGACGCGAGCCTGAACCAGATTATCCAGAACATCCGGGAGCGGCTGGATGAAATCGGGAAAGACAAGGGCGTGACGTTTGAGATCAATGAAGACAACTGCAACCTGGACAGCAGCGTAATGCAGCAGATTATCGCGGACTTCATCGCGGATGAGGTTGACCTGATGGTCGGCGTGGCAACGCCTGTAGCCATGACGATGCAGGGCATGACCGAGGACAACGGGATTCCGGTGGTCTTCGCCGCCGTTTCCGATCCGCTGGGCGCGGGACTGGTACAGAGCCTGGGGGCTCCCGGAGCGAACATTACCGGCACCTCCGATTATCTGGATACCGCGGCTATCCTGAACCTGATCTTTGCTGCCAACCCGGACGCGAAGAAGATCGCCCTGCTGTACAACCCCTCCGAAGATGCCTCCACCGCACCGATCGCTGCGGCGAAGGAGATTCTGGGCGCGAAGGGTATGGAAGTGAAGGAATACACCGGCACCAATGCTTCCGAGGTTATGCAGGCGGCGGACGCGATTGTCAGCGATGAGATGGACGCGGTGTTCACCCCCACGGATAATACGATCATGAGCGCTGAACTGTCCATCTATGAAAAGCTGGCGGAGGCAAAGATTCCGCATTACACGGGCGCGGATTCCTTCGCCCTGAACGGGGCCTTCCTGGGATACGGCGTGGATTACGCGAACCTGGGCCGGGAGACCGCTGATATGATCGCCGAGATTCTGGTGAACGGCGCGAAGCCGGCGGAGACGGCTGTCAAGACGTTTGACAACGGTACGGCTACTGTCAATACCGAAACCTGTGCGGCGATCGGTTTCGACTTCGAGAAGATTAAGGAGGCGTTTGCGCCGTTCTGCACGCAGGTGAAGGAGATCAAAACTGCTGAGAGTTTTGAATGAGCATAAGGGGGGCTTTCCGATCGCCCCCCTTGCCCCCCTTCGGCCTGCATGTGTGGGTGAAGGATGAATATAAGGGGGCTTTCCGATCGCCCCCTTAAACCCCTTCGGCACATGCGTGTTTGGAACTGAAAGGGAAAGTGTGCTAATACGAATTGAAAGTTGGTCAGAAGATAACCTATGACTTTGGATAAGTTTCTGGCGCTGGGACAGACGGCGATGGAACTGGGGCTGGTGAATGCCCTGACGGTGCTGAGTCTGTTCCTGAGCTATTCAATGCTGAATGTTTGCGACCTGAGCACGGACGGATGTTTCACGCTCGGCGCAGCAGTGGGCGCGCTGGTAGCGATTGCCGGGCATCCCTGGCTTTCGCTGCCGGCCGCCATGCTGGCCGGGATGATCTCCGGCTTTGTGACGGCGACACTGCAGACGCGGATGGGCGTGCAGAGCCTGCTGGCCGGAATCGTGGTCAACACCGGACTGTATTCGGTCAATATGCTGCTGACCGGCAACAAGGCAACCTTGCCGATGAACAAGGTGCCGACGATTTTCACCATGGCGAAAGACCTGCTGAAAGGGACGCCGCTGGCCGGACAGAGCACCCTGCTGGTGATGCTGGTGATCGTTGCGCTGGTGGTGGTTTTCCTGTGCTGGTTCCTGAAGACAAAGCTGGGGCTAGCGATCCGGGCGACGGGCAGCAACGCGGACATGGTACGTTCCTCCTCCATCAATCCCACGTTCACGACGACCGTGGGCCTTTGCATTTCCAACGCGTTCACCGCCCTGAGCGGCTGCCTGATGGCGCAGCAGCAGAAGAACTTTGAAATCAACATGGGCAGCGGCATGGTGACGGTGGCGCTGGCAAGCCTGCTGATCGGCGGCGTATTTTTCGCGAAACACAGGCCGATCCCGCTGCGCGCGGTCGGAGCGGTGCTGGGCGCCTTCCTGTTCCGGCTTGTCTACGGGCTGGCGCTGCGACTGGATATGCCGGCCTTTATGCTGAAACTGGTTTCCTCGGTGATCGTGGTGATCGCGATCTCCGGTCCTTATCTGCGGAAACAGCTGCCGCTGATGATCCGCCGCTGGCGGATGGCGCGGGGAGGGAGGGAGGACGATGCTTGAACTGAGAAACGTCTGCAAGACCTTCAGCGCGAGCACGCCGGACGAAAAACGGGCGCTCACAGACGTCTCCCTGAAGATTGAGGACGGAGATTTTGTCAGCATTATCGGCGCGAACGGCGCCGGGAAATCGACCCTGTTCAACGCGATCTGCGGCAGTTTTCCGCTGGATTCCGGCACGGTATGGCTGGACGGGAAAAACGTGACCATGATGCCCGAACATCAAAGGGCGAAGCAGATCGGGCGCCTGTTTCAGGATCCGATGCGCGGCAGCGCGCCGGATATGAGTATCGAAGAGAACCTGACCCTGGCGGCCGGCAAGGGAGGCTGGCTGAGCCGCATTTCCGCGGCAGACCGGAATGCTTTCCGTGACCGGCTGAGCCTGCTGGGTATGGGGCTGGAAGACCGGATGCGCCAGCCGGTGGGCCTGCTCTCCGGCGGACAGCGGCAGGTGCTGACACTGCTGATGGCGACATACCAGGTGCCGAAGGTGCTGCTGCTGGACGAGCATACGGCAGCGCTGGATCCGGGGACGGCGGAAAAGGTACTGGAAATGACTAAAATCATCGTGGAAAACAACCGCATCACCTGCCTGATGATTACCCATAACATGCAGAACGCACTGGATCTGGGCAACCGGACATTAATGATGGACCGGGGCAGGGTGATCTACGACGTGACAGGTGAGGAAAGAAGCAGGCTGACCATCGGCGACCTGACGGACAAGTTCCGCCAGCTCAGCGGCCGGACACTGGACAACGACCGGATGCTGCTGGGAATTGAAAAAGCAGAATAAGCATGATGAATCCGCCGGTTTCGGATCCCGAACCGGCGGATTCCTGTTTGGTATATAAAATGGCTTGTCATGAGGTCGATTATCTGAGATAATAGAAAGGATAGAACGGAATAGCACCTGATCAGGAGGAAAAACAATGCACGGAGCATATCGGGCTGATACTTTTCCGACCCACAGGATGGGGGATCTGAGATATCGCGTGGGTCGGGTGTTTCCTTTCGGCGCCACGATCCAGGACGGCGGAGTCAACTTCAGTGTATACTCGAAGGAGGCCACGGGATGTACGCTGGTGCTGTATCACTACGGCCAGACGGAACCCTTTGTGGAAATTCCGTTTCCGGACAGCTTCCGGATCGGGGACGTGTATACGATGCTTGTTTACGGCCTGAATATCGAGACGGTGGAATACGGTTACCGTTTTGACGGCCCCTGGGAACCGCATAAGGGTTACCGGTTTGATGATTCACGGGTTGTGCTGGACCCTTACGCGAAATCTATTTCCGGGCGCTCTGTATGGGGCAGGCGGGATTCGGGCGATTCCGACTTTGTCCACAGGGGACAGATCATCCCGGAGGATTACGACTGGCAGGGAGACACGCCTCTGGATCCGATTAAGAACGACCTGATCATCTATGAACTGCATGTCCGTTCCTTTACAAAACACGCATCTTCCGGCGTCCATTATCCCGGCACCTATGCCGGGCTTACGGAAAAAATACCTTATCTGAAAGAACTGGGAGTCAACTGCGTTGAACTGATGCCGGTGTTTGAGTTTGACGAGTTTGAAAACTCACGGGAAGTGAACGGGAACCGGCTGCTGAACTATTGGGGATATTCGACTGTCGGTTTCTTCGCGCCCAAGGCCGGCTATGCCGCTACCGCACCTTTCGGAATGGAAGCGGACGAACTGAGAAATATGATCAGGCTGCTTCACCGCAGCGGAATCGCAGTTGTCCTGGACGTGGTGTTCAACCACACGGCGGAAGGCAACGAGCAGGGACCGACCATCTCCTTCCGGGGGATCGACAACCGGACCTATTATCTTCTGACCCAGGAAGGATACTATTACAATTTCAGCGGCTGCGGAAACACGATGAACTGCAACAACGCGGTGGTCCGGAGCATGATCAGGGATTGTCTCCGCTACTGGGTATCCAATTACCATGTGGACGGATTCCGGTTTGATCTTGCATCCATCCTGACCCGGGGTGAGAACGGTGAGCCGCTGGTCGCCCCTCCGCTGCTGGAATCGCTGGCGCGGGATCCGGTGCTGGGAAGGACCATGCTGATCGCTGAAGCCTGGGACGCGGGCGGACTGTATCAGGTCGGCAGTTTTCCTTCCTGGCATCGCTGGTCCGAATGGAACGGGAAATACAGAGACTGCGTGCGCAGGTTTATGAAAGGGGAGGGACAGGCGGCGCCGGAACTGCTGCAGCGGATCAGCGGGTCTCCGGATCTGTACGAAGGACGGGGACCGCTCTCCTCGATTAATTTTATTACGTGCCACGACGGGTTTACCCTGCACGATCTGGTTTCCTACAACTGGAAGCATAACAAAGCCAACGGGGAGGATAACCGGGACGGAAGCAACGATAACCTCAGCTGGAACTGCGGACAGGAGGGGAAAACCGATAACCGGGAGGTGCTGGACCTGCGCTTCCGCCAGATGAAGAACTTTCTGACGGTGCTGCTGATGAGCAGGGGAGTGCCGATGCTGCTGTCGGGAGACGAGTTTGCCAATACGCAATACGGCAACAACAATGCCTACTGCCAGGATAATGAGGTATCATGGCTGGACTGGAGCATGCTTGAAGAGAACCGGGATCTGTTTGAGTATGTGAAAAAGCTGATCGCTTTTCGAAAAAAACATCCGGTTCTCTCTGCGCGGCAATATGATTTCGGGCATAACGGGACGGGCTATCCGGAACTTTCCTTCCACGGTTTAACCCCCTGGGGGCATGACTGGAACATGAACACGCTGACGGTTGCCTGCCTGTGGGCGGAAGACCATAAAAAATACGGGACCAAAAGGGATGCGTTCCTGTATCTGGCCGTCAATGCGCACTGGGAGGATCATGAGTTCCGGCTGCCGGTTATTCCGGACGGCTTCCAATGGCAGACGGAGGCGGTCTCTTCCCCGTACGGCCGGATGACGGAGACGGGAGTCTATGTTCCGGCAAGATCCGTGATGCTGCTGCTCGGGGAAAAGCATCGCAAGCATGCCTCAAACGCACAAAGCTGATGAATGTTCAAACCCTACATCGGACGAGGAGGCCGGATACTCCATGAAAAAGCTGATTGCACTGGCTGTCTGCGCAGCGATGCTGCTGTGTGCTGCTGTTTCCGTATGCGCGGAAACGGCGGTGGTTGAAACAGCCAGGCCTTCCGCAAACGGACGTCTTCATACGGAAGGAACGCAGCTGACGGATGCTGCCGGAAAGGCGGTGCAGCTGCGGGGCGTGAGCACGCACGGATTGCTGTGGTATCCGAGAATAATCAGCGAAAACCTGTTCAGGCAGGTTTCCGAAGACTGGAGCGGCAACCTGATCCGGCTGGCCATGTACTCGGAACAGTACTGTGAGAATGACAATCTGCGCAGCAAAAGCCTGGAACTGATGCGCAAGGGCATTGACGCGGCAATCGCCGCCGACATGTATGTGCTGGTGGACTGGCATATTATGAACGACAGCGATCCGAATGAGCATAAGGAAGAGGCAAAAGCATTCTTTGACCTGATTGCCTCCGAATACAAGGACAGCCCGAACCTGATCTTTGAGATCTGCAACGAACCGAACGGTGAAACGACCTGGGCAGACGTACGGAGATACGCGGAGGAGGTTATCCCGGTCATCCGCAGACACATTCCGGACGCCCTGATCCTGGTGGGTACACCGGAATATGACCGGAACCTGGGGGACGCTGTGCTGCGGCCGCTCAATACGGAAAACGTCATGTACGTCCTGCATTTCTATGCGGCCACTCATCAGGGAGGACTGCGCGAAGAACTGACTTCGGCGCTGGACGAGGGGCTGCCGGTGTTTATCAGCGAATGCGGCATCAGCGAATCCAGCGGCGACGGGACACTCGACTTTGCCGACGCGGCGAAGTGGTTTACACTGCTGAATGAAAAAAAGATCAGCTACGCGGTGTGGAGCCTTTCGGACAAGGAAGAATCCTCCGCTTTTTTCCGGAACAATTTCGACCCGGAAGGGGAGATCCGGGATGAGGACCTGACCCTCTGCGGAACGTGGGTCCGTGAACTGATACGGGGAGCGGATCCGAAGACGATTCCGGTGTCTGCGGCACAGGTGAAACAGACCGCAGCGGACCGGATCATGAGCTGGATCGCCAAGTCGCTCGGCGACCGGGGCGACCGGGAACTTTCCGAATGGCTGCTGTTCGCCGAGATCGCCGCAGGCATCCTGCTGGCCGGTCTGATCGCCTGGATCATCGTCCGCCGGAAAGAAAGCAAAAAACGCCTGACCTACAGCGATATTGTCGATCCGGACAACACGCGCCTGAAAAAAGGCAGCCTGGCAGGACGGATCTGCCTGATTCTGGGAACCTGGTTCACCCTGATCTACCTGTGCTGGCGGATTGTGTTTTCCGTTCCGTTTGACGCAGGCGTGCTCGCGGTGATCGCGAACCTGCTGCTGCTGATTGTGGAGATCGTGGGCTTCCTGGAATCCCTGATTCTCTATCGCAACCTGATGGGTAAACGGGATTATCCGCTGCCGGAGATTCCGGATGATGCCTGGCCGGACGTGGACATCTTCATCGCAACGTATAACGAACCGACGGAACTGCTGCGCAAAACGCTCAACGGCTGCGTTCACATGAAATACCCCGATCCTGCGAAGGTGCACATCTGGCTGTGCGATGACAACCGCCGGCCGGAAATGCGCGCACTGGCGGAGGAAATGGGGGTAGGCTATTTTGACCGGCCTGACAACGAGGGAGCGAAAGCCGGCAACCTGAACCATGCCCTGAGCCTGACCAGCGCGCCCTATGTCGTGACTTTAGACGCGGATATGATTCCCCGGAGCAATTTCCTGCTGAAGACGATTCCGTATTTTGTGGACGCAGAACTGCGCGAACAGAACAGGCCGGAAGAGGAGCGGCTGCACCTGGGCCTGCTGCAGACGCCCCAAAGCTTCTACGATCCGGACGTGTTCCAGCATGCGCTGTACTGCGAGAAACGCGCGCCGAACGAGCAGGATTTCTTCTACCGGACAATTGAACCGGCGAAGACCGCCACAAACAGCGTCATCTACGGCGGCTCCAACACAATCCTTTCGCGCAGAGCGCTGGAGGATATCGGCGGCTTCTATACGGGCTCCATCACCGAAGATTTTGCCACGGGCGTGCTGATTGAATCGGCAGGCTATGTCAGCCTTGCCCTGCCGGAACCGCTGGCCAGCGGACAGACGCCGCACACCTTCCGGGAACATATCCAGCAGCGTACCCGCTGGGGCCGCGGCGTGATCGTTACGGCCCGGAAACTGAAAATCCTGAAACGGAAGGAACTGACGACGGCCCAGAAGGTCAGTTACCTGAGTTCGGTTTCCTACTGGTACTCCCCGCTGAAGAACCTGATCTATATCCTTTCCCCGCTGATGTTCGCAACATTCCTGATTCCGGTGTTCCGCTGCAACTGGCTGGAGCTGCTGGTGTTCTGGCTGCCGATGTTCATCCTGCAGGATCTGTGCCTGCGGCTGAACAGCCGGAACACAATCTCCGTGAAATGGAGCGGCATATATGAGACCAGCGTGATGCCGCATCTGCTGATCCCGATTCTGAAGGAAACGCTGGGGAGCACCCTGTCCACGTTTAAAGTGACGGACAAATCCGGCACCGGAGGACAGCGCAAGCGGGATGTCCGGGCGATGCTGCCCTTTATCTTCCTGATTGTGCTCTCTGTGGCCGGGATTGTACGCGTGCTCTGGAACTTTAACGTGATGCAGACGGTCAGTCTGCTGATTCTGCTGTTCTGGATTGTCCGGAATCTGTATTACCTGGTGATGGCCCTGTTCCTGATCGACGGGCGTGATTATGACGGGGAAGTTGTCCGGGTCAATGACGCCGAGATTGTTCAGGTTTCCGACGGTACCAGGAAATATGACGGTGTGACGACGCTGCTGACGGAGCACAACCTGACGGTGTTCCTGGATGAGGCGAAAGAGCTGAGGATCGGCACGCCTGTGGATACAGAGATCTTCCGGGAAGGAACCGCTGTCGTTGTGAGCGGCGTTGTAACAGCTGTCAGGGAATCCCGCCGCGGTACATCCCGCACCCACACGATTGAAATCCTGGACAACCACGGAAACCGGATGGAATACCTGCAGGTGCTGTATGACCGGATTCCGTCGCTGCCGCAGTCGCTGCACGGGGATTACGGCGCATTGTTCGATTTGTGGCAGAATATTGCGCACCGGGTTGCGAGAACAATGAAGTAGGGGAAATCGGGATAGGCTTTTTGCAGAAAGGAAATGAATGTCACCTCAAATCATATTCAGTGATGTGGATGGTACCCTTCTTAACAGCGATCACAAAGTCTTGCCCGGAACTCTTTATGCAATCCGGGAACTGCAGGACAAGGGCGTTCCTTTTGTGATCATTTCCGGCAGAAAGGTCTTGCTTTCCTTCTGCATCTTTCTTATCACGCTGATGATGTGTGTCAGCGGGACCTTCTCGTATGCAGAAGATGAAGATTATTCACAGGACTTTTATCAGTCGCAGACGATTGTTGCTGAGAAATGGGCTCAGTTTGAAAACTGGATCTGGACAGCGGATGGTTTACCGGATACAGATTGCCGGAAGACGTCTACGCATTCTTTGAAATGCCGTATGAGCAGGATGACTGTTGTTTCTTAATCCTCGGAAAAGAAAAAGCGCTTCTTTGGGATACCGGAATAGGGATTGATCATCTGCGGCCTTTGGTGGAAAAAATCACGGATCTTCCTGTCACTGTGCTGATTTCTCATGATTATTTTGACCACATTGGAGGAAACGCTGAGTTTGACGAGGTTTGGTGTTATGATATCGATACCGCCATCAGCCACCTTACTGACGGTCCGACAGCAGAAGAAATGGAAGAACTGAAAACCGAGATGCAACTCCTTTCAACCGTCATGGATATATCCGGTATAACAGTTCCGGATCATATCCCCGGAAAAGCTCCAACCGGAACCGTGAAGGACGGACAATTGATTGATCTGGGGGGAAGAATCCTGGAGGTACTTTATACCCCCGGGCATTCAACTTCCAGTATTATGCTGCTGGACAGTGAAAACAAACTGCTGTTTACCGGAGATATGTACTATCCCGGCCCTCTCACGGCGATAGATGAAGACTCATCCTTTCCGGACTATGTTGCCAGTATGCGAAAGGTTGCGGATCGGGCTGCCGATGAAAAAATAGAATGGGTCTATTGTTCTCATAAGTATGGGAAATATGTGGAGGGTGCCGTGACGGTGACCAAGCCTGCTGCTGAAAAGCAGACTGCCAACGGCACCGGTGAAACTGCTTCCGGAACCGATCTGACCTCCTGGGCCACGCTGAATGAGGATGGCAAGGTATCCTTCTCCCTGGCTGATGCTGCGGCTTACCGGACCAAAGGAGCGAGTAAAGCGACTCCCGGTTTTGACGTCATCGACTACGGCCAGGAAGACTATGTGTTCGGTGACAGTGATTCCAACGCCCGGCACTGGAGTGTCTGGGTACTGAAAGCCCTACAGGAAAACGCTGACGTGCTGGAGGCATTGTTCAATCAATAAATATACTGTTACCGGCGATCCGGTACTTCAAACTGCTGTCTGATACGCCGAAGAAAAAGCTCTGCCGCCGGAGAGAAGATCTGATATTTCTTCCAGGCCAGCCGCAGGCGATTTAGTGCTGCCGGGTACAATGGCCGGAAAGTCAGCCCTGTATGTTCTGTAGTATCTGCCAGATGATCCAGGCAAAGCGCGATTCCCATGCCTTGTTCTACCATCACGGCAGCATTGAACAGAAGATTATAGTGACAGACAATGTTCAGGCAGCCTGGATCAAAATCCAGATTCATCAGAGACGCAGATGACGAAACGGACTGGCCCTGGCTTGGGACAATTAAGGGAACGCCAACAACATCTTCCATCCGGAGGGCTTGTTTTTGAGCCAGCGGATGTGACTCCTGCATCAGAAAACCGATGGTGTCAGCAAAAGGCAGCGGAAGCGTGTCATATTTCCGGATATCATAGGGTTCAAACAACAAGCCGAAGTCCAGCAGGCCTTTATCCAGACGATCCGCAACATCATCCGCGTTTCCGCTGTACAGATTGAAATGAATTCCGGAATGCTCCTGCTGTAAAGGGATCATTACCCTGGCGATTTCCCGCATGATCTGGGTTTCTCCGCAGCCAATGTATATCTCACCAGAAATCTCACCTTCCAGGCTGGAGAATTCCGCCTGGGTCTTTTCCATCAGGTCAACAATCTCCTGTGCACGTTTACGCAGCCGCTGCCCCTCCGGCGTCAGGATCACATTCCGGTTTGTCCGTGTGAAAAGCCGGACTCCCAGTTCGTCTTCCATGTCTTTGATCTGCCGGGAAAGCGTAGGCTGCGACAGAAACAGCGTTTCCGCTGCCCGGGAAAAGCTTTCTTCTCTTGCAACCGTCAGGAAATAACGTAATACGCGAATGTCCACGGGCACACCTCCCGGCATCAGTATAGCAAAGCCAGGTATGCGTGTAAAGCATAACTAAATATGATTAATAGATATTGGACATTATAAGCTGCTGAATATATCTTATGAAACGAAAAGAGCCGGGAGACGGAGACCATGAAAAGGAGATGCCGCTGATGAATACCGCTGAAAACAGACTGGGCACTGAAAAAATAAACACGCTACTGCTGAAGACCGGCATTCCGCTGATGCTGAGCCTGCTCATCAACTCACTGTATAACTTTGTGGATTCTGTATTCGTCTCCCGTGTAGCGGAGGACGCGCTGACCGCGCTGTCCCTGTCATCTCCGGTGCAGATCCTGGTTTCCGCACTGGGCCTGGGGAACGCGGTCGGGCTGAATGCCGTCATTTCCAAAGCAATGGGAGAAAAAGACCGGGACAAGGTTCATAAAACAGCCAGCGCGGCAATCTTCCTGGCCGTATGTGCCTGGATCCTGATTTCAGTTACCTGTGTGATCGGAATCGGCTGGTACTTTGACTGGCAGAGCAAAGGAAACGAGGCTATTGCCGCTTACGGCCGGGATTACCTGAGCATCTGCATGCTGTTTTCCCTGGGGCAGATGGGCCAATGGGTCTTTGACCGCTTTGTGATTGCAAGCGGGAAAAGCCACCTGTTCCTGTTTACGCTGTCCGCCGCTTCCATTACCAACCTGATTCTTGATCCGATCTTTATTTTCAGCCTCGGTCTTGGAACGAAAGGCGCAGCGATCGCTACAGTCATCGGACAGTTCATGGGAATGTTTGCCGGGATCCTGATTAACCGCAGGTGGAACAGGGAAATTACATTCTCCTTCACACTACGTCCGGACTGGAAGAGCGTGCGGGACATACTGAAGGTCGGCATTCCTTCCACGCTCGTACAGGTGCTTACATCCTTCGTGTCTGTTATCATGAATTCGATTCTTCTTGCGTTTTCCTCTACGGCGGTTGCGGTATACGGCGTATGCTCCCGCATGATGGGTTTGTGCACAGTTGGCGTGCATGGGATTGACAACGGCCTGATCCCCATTGTAGCATTCAATTACGGAGCGAAAAAACCGGACCGGATCCGGGCCGCAGTCAAATGGGCAATGATCTATTCCGGCCTTTTCTATCTCCTGTTTCTGCTGGTCCTGGAATGCTTCCCTGAGACAGTACTGCACCTGTTCAATGCATCAGGCCATATGCTGGAAATCGGCATTCCGGCAGTACGTATCCTTGCCATCAGCTGGCTGATCGCAATTCCAAGCCTGGTTATCTCGGCTTCTATGCAGGGCCTGTCCCTTGCGCGTCCAAGCATGCTGCTGACTATGCTTCGCCAGGCTATTCTGCCGGTTTTGCTGGCATTTGTTCTGTGCTTTACGGGTAATCTGAACCTGATCTGGATTTCCTTTGTGCTTGCAGAAGCGTTGAGCATACCAACAGCAATTCAGTTATGGAAGAAAAAGTCCGGTCCGGCGGTTGATGCATTTCAATGGAATAACCGGCACCGCCTTCAGACTTCTTGACTGCAAGTAAACTTTAAAGTCTATAGTAAACAGACAAAAGGCATTTCAGAAAGTGAGGAGTAACAGAATGAAACCGAAAAAGCTTGGATTTGGTCTCATGAGACTGCCGATTCTGGACCCAAAGAATGCTTCCAGCGTAGATATTGAACAGATGAAACAGATGGTGGACCTCTTCATGAGCAGAGGCTTTACCTACTTTGACACAGCAATCATGTACAATGGATTCGCCAGCCAGCGTGCGGCAAAGGAAGCGCTGGTGGACCGGTATCCCCGTGACAGCTTCACACTGGCAACCAAGCTACATAACGCTTTTTTTGACTCACTGGAGGGCCGAGACAAAGTGTTCAATGAGCAGCTGGAGCAAACCGGCGCCGGATACTTTGACTATTACCTGATCCACGGGATAGAGGCGGGAAGCTGGCCGAAGTATGAGAAATACGATTGCTTCAACTGGCTGCTGGAAAAGAAAGCGCAGGGACTGGTAAGGCATGCCGGTTTTTCTTTTCATGACACGCCGGAACTGCTGGATCAGATCCTGACAAAGTATCCGGAAATGGAGTTCGTTCAGCTCCAGATCAATTACCTGGACTGGGAAAGCGAATGGATACAATCCAGGGCGGTATATGAAGTCGCCCGCAGACACAACAAACCGATTATTGTGATGGAACCGGCAAAAGGCGGTACGCTGGCAAATGTTCCGGAAGAAGCGGAAAAGCTGCTGAAAGAAGCGGAGCCGGACATGTCGGTCCCGTCCTGGGCCATTCGCTTTGCTGCTTCTCAGCCCGGTGTGATGATGGTCTTATCAGGCATGAGCAACCTGGATCAGGTAGAGGATAATACGGGTTATATGGCGGATTTCCAGCCGCTGACAGAAAAAGAGATTCAGCTGACACATAAGGTTGCGGAGATTATTAATGCACAGATTGCCGTCCCATGTACCGGATGCTCCTATTGTACGGAAGGATGCCCGATGAATATCCCGATCCCCAAGTATTTCTCCCTGTATAACGAAGATATGCGGGAAGACCTGGCACAAAAAGGCTGGACAGTCAATTTCTCCAATTACGGAAATCTGACGGAAAGTTTCGGGAAAGCCGCGGACTGTATCGCCTGCGGGCAGTGTGAAGGAGTATGTCCTCAGCATTTGCCGATTATTGACCTGATGAAAAAAGTCTCAGCACATTTTGATCATTGAATCTGAATTCTTCCGTGTGATTCCATCCTCCAGGAGGTCTCCATAACTATTAGTGAACGAAAAAGGCTGCTTCAGCGCGAAGCAGCCTTTGATATGATGCCCGAAAAGGATATTATGCGAAGTTTTTGATGATGGTCATTTCGACATCATTGCCGCGAATTCCGATCTTGATCGTGTCCGCAAGGCGGCGGAGGGTGGACTGCTCATAGCCGTCCCACTCGGCATCCGTGCATTCGATGACATGATTTGCCAGATCGTCCATCACGTCTTCCGGGTATTCTTCGTTGTGGTCCGGCGAACCAGCCATGGCACCTTCAAACATGTCCCGCAGTGCCCCGAGAAAACTGCCGGCTTCTTCATTTTTCCTGGAGGAGGCAGCTCCCAGCAGGAGAGCGCGTTTTTCCCTGTCCATGACGGTCTTCGTCGACAGGTGAAGCGTGTACTGCGTCTTGTCCCGCTCGATCCAGAAGGATGCCTGCATTTCCCCGGTGATGCTGCGGGCCATGCTCAGCAGTTCTTCGGATATAAGCTGCAGACGGATCGCGTCCTTATCATGCAGCCCAGTATAGTCGCAAACCTTTTTCGTCTCCAGGATCGCATCATCATAGCCGTGACCCTGATTATCAATCATGATGATATCTGAAACCATTTTCTTTCTCCTTTTCCTGATTTTTTAATATTCTGTTACTGAAAATACCAAGCTGGAAGATTATTCCACCGTGATAATATCACCGAACCCGGTAACGTCGAAGACTTCCCGGACGACCTCATTCGCCTTTATCAGCTTCACGGGTTTGCCGTCCATCTTCTGCTGGATCGCCAGGAGAACCCGCAGGCCGGCGGAAGAGATGTAGTCCACCTTTTCAAAATCGAACACAAGCTCGTTCACGTTGGCCAGACTTCCGCTGACTTCTTTTTCCAGATCGGGAGCCGTAAGCGTATCCAGCCTTCCCTCAAGGGCGATAATCAGCTTATCTCCGTCCAATGTCTTAGAGATGGTCATGATATGCCTCCTTATTTGATTGATTATGCTGACCATAATCTACCATATACCCGGTGCTTTTTCAAGGGGTTTTTGCTTTATTCGGCGGTTCTCCCGAAAACAAACGGACGAAATACATATTGCGTCTGAAGCCCGGATTGCATTATTATATAGACACAAGGACACTGGGAAAGACAAACGGGCGAAAGGGATGAAGCAGACTGTGAAAAGCAAGGGCGCGGGACCGCAGGAAAAGATGCGCGTCTCCTTCGACCTGGACGAGGTGCTGTTTGTATCCCCGAAGACACATAAAACCGAGCCTCCGCTGAAGTTCCCGTTCAACAAGATCTATAAGGAGCGGCTGCGCCTGGGGACGCCGGACCTGATCAAATCGCTTCAACGGATGGGCTATGAGGTATGGGTTTACACATCCTCTTTCCGCTCGGAACGGTATATCAAAGGGCTGTTCCGGATGTACGGCGTCCGCTTTGACGGGATTGTTAACGGAACCCGGCATCTGAAAGAAGTTCAGCGGAACAACAAGACGACGCTGCCGCAGAAACTGCCGAACCGGTACCGGATATCGCTGCATATTGACGACGAGGAAGTGATTTGCTCCCTGGGACACCAGTACGGGTTCAAGGCTTATCAGCTGTATGCAGATGATGACGAGTGGAAAGAAAAAATCATCCGCCGGGCCGAAGAGATCCGGAAGATGACCGAATCAGCGTGAATAGAGGCAGCCGCAATAATCCTGACGGTACAGGCCGTATTCTTTTGACAACTGCAGGGAACGGAGATATCCGTTCTTTTTTTTGAAATCCGCGAAGAGGTACCGGACGCCGTGACGCTCTCCGGCTTCGGCGCCGATGCGGTTGACATTATCCGCATTCTTGTGAGGGCTGACGGAGAGTGTGGTGGTAAAGTACTCAAACCCATGCTGCTTCGCCAGCTCCGCGGTACGGTTCAGGCGCAGGGCAAAACAGGCCAGGCATCGCTCTCCGCCTTCCGGTACGTCAGCCAGGGCCGGAGCAAAGACGGCAAAGGATTCATGATCATAATCGCAGGGGAGGAGAGGGAAATCCCCCGGCAGAAGGGAAAGGAGCCGTTTCTGCTCCGAGAGGCGGTGAAGATATTCCTCCTCCGGCTCGATGTTGGGATTGTAGTAGAGAACGGTAACGCGGAAATGCTCCGCCAGGCGTTCCAGGACCGCGCTGGAGCAGGGACCGCAGCAACTGTGGAGCAACAGGGACGGGCGGCGGCCGTCCAGCCGAGCAATCTCCGCTTCCATCTCCAGTTGGTAATTACGCTTCTCCATCTTCTTCAGCTCCCGGTTTGATGGGGATATCTTACAGCGGAGGGGATTGAACGTCAACAGGCAAGCCTGACGGAACGCTTCCCGTCAGGTGTTATTTCGTGTAAGGAATGCCTTTCAGGGACCGCAGCAATTTTGCTGCGGTTCTTTTGCTTGATGAAATCAGCGGGGCATGGTATGCTTGAGGCAGGCGGAGGCCGGAAAGGAAAAAGACGATGGCAGAAGAAAAAAACCGGGCCGATGACAGGGAACTGGCCTGGGAAGAAGTGCGGACGGAGCACGTGATCCGGGACAGATGGATCGATCTGCGCCGGTCTGCGTTCCGGTATCCGGACGGAAAAATCTGGGAACCGTATTATAACTATACCCGCCGGGATTACGCGATTGTCGTGGCATCGGACGAGGAAGGGAACTATCTGTGCGTGCGGCAGTTCCGGCAGGGAATCCGGAGAGTGACGACGGAGTTTCCGGCCGGCGGACTGGAACGTGAAGGCGCGGATGTGTTCAGCGGAAGCACTGCGGAAGAAGCACTGAAAGCAGCCAAGCGGGAACTGCGCGAAGAAACGGGATATGAGTCGGACCAGTGGACCTATCTGATGCGGGTGCCGGCGAACGCGAGCCTGTCGGACAACTACGCGTTTCTGTTTGCGGCGGAAAACTGCCGGAAGATAACGGAGCAGAAGCTGGATGAGATGGAACTGTTGCAGGTGGAAAAGCATACGGCAGCGGAGATTGAAGAAATGATCCGCCGGGAAGAGTTTCCGCAGACGGATCATATTTTGGCCTGGTATTTGTGGAAAAACAAATAAGGAGGCTTTCCGGTCGCCTCCTTAAACCTCTTCGGCCAAAGGGCTTTCCAATCGCCCTCCTGACTCCTTTGGTATGAGATTTCGCGTCTGCGGACGCGACCAGAGCTTTCCGATCGCCCTGGACCTTCGGCTATTTCCAGCGATTTCGGAAATACGCGATCAGACAACGGATATCCTTGATGGTGGTACCCTGCAGGTTGGCCCGGAAGGCGCCGACAAGGACGGACATCATGACAGGGCCGCCGATCAGGCCCAGGATGCCGCCGATGCGCATGCCTACAAACATGCCGATCAGGCTCTGCAGCGGGGTGATCCCGATGGAATCGGACATGAGTTTCGGCTCCAGAATCCGGCGCAGCAGCTGCAGCCCCAGGGTCAGGCCCAGGAGCTGGAAACCGGCGGTGGGATTGCCGAGGAGGAACTGCAGGATGCTCATGACGATATAGGGCAGGCCGCTGCCGATCATGGGGATCAGCTCCATGATTCCCATGAAGAAGGCCGTGATGGCGGAATAACGGAAATTGAAGATGGACAGGACAATCCAGGAAATAATCCAGACGATCAGCCCGAAGGTACACTGCACCCGGAGATAACCGGTCAGGCTCCGGATACCGGACTTGGTCAGCCGGGTGGTATTGCTGTTCTGGTTTCTCCGGCTGCCGCCGGGCAGGTGACTGCGGATCTCGTCATAATTGTAGGCAATGAAATACAACCCCATGACAAGAAAACTGATATAGATAATGATAAAAGGCATGGAGGTCGCCAACTGAACAGACCAAGCGACCAGAACGTTCGCTGCGTCGGAAGCCCAGTCCCCCAGGCCGTTGACCATATTGTTGACGGCGTTGCGGAGCCACTTTTCCACCCCCGGGCCGGCTGATTTGCCGATCCCTTCCAGCAGATTGTTCATGGCGGTGTTGATGGACTTGATACTGTCACTGACGATGTCCCCGGAGTTATTGACGATATTGGAAACCTGCCCGATGCCGAAGGTGAAAAGCCAGATCAGTATGGTGAGCACAACCGCCGTCAGCACGAGGACCAACATCAGCGTGGCGAGGCCGCGCTTAAACTTCAGTTTTTTCTGAAAAAAGGCGATGAGCGGCTGCAGGAGGGCAGCCAGCGGGACCGCGATGATGAACGGGGAAAGCATGTCCCAGGCCATCGGGACGACCCAAATCATGGCGAAAATGATGAGCAGAAGACAAATAAACCTAAAGGTAAGACGCTCAGCGGCTTTCCTCTCTTCTGTCATTTTTCTCACCGTCCCGGCCCGGGATAGCCCCGTTAGTTCTTATATTTTACGCTTTTTATCAGGGGTTTGCAAGACGGCCTTCCGTTTTTTTTCGGCTTGTTCATCCCGAACGAATCGTGTATAATAAATCTATCTGTGGGCTTTATTCAGGAAGAAACGGAAAAGGAGCGACAGACATGACGAAAAAGGCAAACCAGGGAGCGGGTATTTCCATCAAGGTAGTGCATGCGGCGATGCTGGTGCTGGGCTTGCTGCTGATCCTGCTTCTGATTTTTTCCAGCTATAAGAACACCAATGTTTTCACGCGGCTGAACAAGGAAACGGGAAACTATATCGTTCGCCAGAAGGCGGCTCACGACCTGATGGAAGCCTCCGACTATCTGACGGAGATGACACAGCGCTTTACGCTGGAAGGGGACACACAGTACCTGGACAAGTACTTTGAGGAAGCCTTCGGCAACCAGCGCCGGGAAGCCGCCATCACCTCCATGGCGGAGAACGAAGCGGAGCAGACTCTGGTCAACCAGATCCAGGAAGCCCTGAACGAGTCCAACAAGCTGATGTACCGCGAGTATTACGCGATGAAGCTGGTGATCGACGCGAAAGAGATCAAAACCTATCCGGACAAGCTGCGGGGCGTCGAGCTGAAACCCGAGGATATGAACCTGAACGCGGAAGAAAAGATGGATCTGGCCCAGAAAATGGTGATGGGTACGGAATACTACGCGCAGAAGGAACTGATCCGGAACGACCTGAAGGCGGGCCTGAACACGCTGGACAACATAATGACAACCGCCCGGACGGAAACAACGGCGCAGCTGAACAGCGAAATGAACACGGTGCGGATCTTCATTATCATCGTGAGTGTACTGCTGCTGATCATCATCGCCCTGTCGGCTTATCTGGGCACGATCCCGCTGATCAAGGCGGCAAAGTGCGCACAGAACGGCGAGGCAATACCGGTGACCGGCGCGAAGGAATTCAGATATCTGGCGAGCAGCTACAATAAATTGACCGGCGCGAAGGAAAACAACGAAGACGACGATGACTGAGCGACGGGACCGGAGGAAATCTGACATGGCATGCACAGCAATTGTGGGAATCAACTGGGGCGATGAAGGCAAAGGACGGATGGTCGACCTGCTGACGGAGCAGTTTGACATCGTGATCCGCTATCAGGGCGGCGGAAACGCCGGCCATACGGTGATCAATGAATACGGCAAGTTTGCGCTGCATCTGCTGCCTTCCGGGATCTTCCGGAAAGGCGTGGTCAACGTACTCGGAAACGGCGTGGCGATGGATCCCGAAAGCCTGATGAAAGAGATCAGGGACGTGACGGCAAAAGGCGTGGCGGTGACCCCGGAAAACCTGAAGATCAGCGACCGGGCAAGCCTGCTGCTGCCCTGGCACCGGAGGCTGGACGAGCTGGAGGAACAGCGCCTGGCGGACAAAAAGTACGGCTCCACCAAGCAGGGCATTGCTCCCTTCTACAGCGACAAGTATCAGAAAAAGACGATCATGGCCGGGGAACTGTTCTATCCGGACGTGCTGGAAGCGCACCTGAAGGACCTGATGGAGTGGAAAAACCTGACCCTGAAGGGCGTATACGGCGCCGAGCCTTATACCTGGGAAGACCTGAAACAGTGGCTGGACACCAGCTGCGAGGCGATCAGGCCCTTTATCTGCAATACGGGCGCCATGCTCCGGAAGGCGCAGAAGGACGGGAAGCGGATCCTGTTTGAAGCGCAGCTCGGCTCCCTGCGGGATCTGGACTACGGCATTTACCCGATGACGACCTCTTCCAACACGATCGCATCATTTGCGCCGGTGGGCAGCGGCCTGCCGGGAGCAAATATCGAGCGGATCATCGGCGTGGTGAAAGCCTACTCGACCTGCGTAGGCGAGGGACCGTTTGTATGCGAGATGTTCGGCGAAGAGGCGGAGCAGCTGCGGGAAGCCGGGAGCGAATACGGCGCGAAGACCGGACGGCCCCGCCGCGTGGGCCCGATCGACCTGGTGGCGACACGGTACGGCGTGGAAGTGCAGGCGGCAACGGAGATTGCCCTGACGAAGCTGGACGTGCTTAGCGACCTGGATGAGATTCCGGTATGCGCGCGGTATTCCCTGGACGGGGAGGAGACAGATGAGTTCCCGTTCCCGTCAGCGCTTTCAAAGTGCAAGCCCGTGATGACGAAAGTGCCCGGCTGGAAGAGCGACATCAGCAAGATCCGGAAATGGGAGGATCTGCCGGAAGCGGCCCGGAACTATGTGGAGATGATTGAAAAGGCGATCGGCTGCCCGGTGAAATGGGTCAGTGTGGGGCCGGAGAGGGAAAGTATCATATGTAAATAAGGGGGCTTTCCGATCGCCCCCTTAAACCCCTTCGGGCAGATAAAAAAAATAGGAAATGATTGGAGAGCAACATGACCCAATACTATGAAACGCCCCTGAGTTCACGGTATGCTTCGAAATATATGCTGGAGCTTTTTTCTGCAGATACCCGGTACCGGACGTGGCGGAAGCTTTGGGTGGCCCTGGCGAAGGCGGAGATGGAGCTTGGCCTGCCGGTGACGCAGGAGCAGGTGGATGAGCTGGCGGCGCACATTGACGATATCGACTACGAATGCGTACGGCAGCGGGAAAAGGAAGTCCGGCACGACGTGATGGCGCACGTCTATGCTTACGGCAAAGCGGCGCCCGGCGCGGCGGGGATTATCCATCTGGGAGCGACCAGCTGCTATGTGACGGACAACGCGGACCTGATCATCTACCGGGACGGACTCCGGTATCTGCGCGGAGCGCTGCTGGGCGCGATGAAGAGCCTGTGTGATTTCGCGGAGAAATATAAGGACCTGCCGACACTGGGCTACACCCATTATCAGCCGGCCCAGCCGGTGACGGTCGGGAAGCGCGCTTCCCTGTGGCTGCAGGACTTTGCTTCCGATCTGGAAGAGATTGATTTTGTGATCGATCATCTGCGCTTCCTGGGATGCCGGGGAACCACCGGCACGGAAGCGAGCTTTATGGACCTGTTCGAGGGCGATGAGGCGAAGATTGACGAGATGAACCGCCGGATTGCCGGGACGTTCGGATTCGGGGAGTGCTTCGCGGTCAGCGGCCAGACCTATCCGCGCAAGGCGGACAGCCGGATCCTGAATGCATTGAGCGCCATTGCCCAGAGCAGCTACCGGATGGCAAACGATATCCGGCTGCTGCAGCACGACCGGCAGATTGACGAACCGTTTGAGGAGAACCAGATCGGGTCTTCCGCGATGGCCTACAAGCGGAACCCGATGCGCTGCGAGCGGGTCTGCTCCCTGGCGCGTTACCTGATGGCGGACGCGGCGAACGCGCCGATGACCGCCTCGGTGCAGTGGATGGAGCGGACGCTGGACGACAGCGCCAACCGCCGGATCTCCATTCCGGAAGCCTTCCTGTGCGCGGATGCGATCCTGAAGCTGATCCGGAACATTGCGGGCGGCCTGCGGGTCAACGAAAAGGTGATTGACAAGACCCTGCGGGAGTATATGCCCTTCATCGCAACGGAGAACCTGATGATGGAAGCGGTGAAGCGCGGCGGGAACCGGCAGCAGCTGCACGAGATCATCCGGAGGTGCTCCATGGCGGCCACGGAACGGATGAAGCAGGGAGAATCCTGCGACTTGCTGGCCCGGCTGGCTGCCGAGAAGGAATTCGGCATGACGGAGGAGGAAATGAGGGCTGTACTCGAGCCGGCCAAGTATACAGGACGGTGCGGGGCGCAGGTGATGGCCTTGACAGCGAAGCTGCGCCCGCTGCTCAAGGATGCTAATGAGAATTCGGAACAGATTGAACTGTAATCAATCTATTCAAATAAAGAATTTCGCGCCTGCGGGCGCGACCAGGGGCTTTCCGAGTGCCCGGGGCTGCCGCCCGTTTCTTACTAAAAACGAGCCACTGGCTCGTTTTCCGGGCGTGCGAAACCCCTGGACCTTCGGCCAGAGGCAGAGGTTTGTTGATTATGCATATGAGGACCAAGAAATGGGCGAGACCTGAGCTTCAGGCCTGCCCTTTCTATATTAATTCCATCAAGGGACCGGACTCAGAGGACGGTATCCTGAAGGGAACGTGGCGGAAACGCTTCGCGAATCCGGATCTGCCGCTTCACCTGGAAATGGGCTGCGGGAAAGCGGTCAGCACGGCGAAAATGATCGCGGACAACCCGGGCGTAAACTATGTTGCCGCCGACCTGAGCGCGGACGTGCTGGGCGTGGCCCGACGCAATATTGTTTCCGCATGCGGGGAGAACCCGGGGAACGTGCAGCTGCTGATGGCGGATATCTGCTTTGTGGACAAGATTTTCGGGCCGGAAGACGCGCCGGAGCGCATTTACATCCATTTCTGCAATCCGTGGACTGAACACCTGCGGCATGAAAAGCGCCGCCTGACCCATCCGCGGCAGCTGATGCAGTACAGGAGCTTTCTGAAGGAAAACGGGGAGATCTGGTTCAAGACAGATGATGATACGCTGTTTGACGATTCGCTGGTGTATTTTGATTTGTGCGGATTTGAGCCGGTTGTGATGGGGAGAGACCTGCACGCGGACGGTTTCACGCCGAACTGGGTGAGCGAGCACGAGGAAAAGTATATGGCGCTGGGTGTGCCGATCAAATACGGTATCTTCAGGATGAAGAAAGAAGAGCCGGCAACGGACTTTGACCCGCTGCGGTATCACCTGAAAAGAGAATAAAACATCAGGATTTTTCGGGCCTGTTCCGCATCAGTTCCTGAACCGCCAGCACCAGGAACATAAAGCGGGAAGAGCCGCCTCCCAGGACATATTCCGTTTGCTGCCACAAATAAGGCCATTCCTTCAGTTCCGGAAAATCAGGACGGATCAGTGCTGTGCCGGATACAACGCCGCCCGGAAGGAAGGAGGCGTCAGCCCGGTTGAATCCGTAGGCGGCAGTGACACTCTCCGCACCGATTCCCGAAGCGAAGGAAACGCTCTTTCCCGGATGGCAGCCGAGAATAAAGCTGAGCGCGTTACAGCATATATCCGGAGTGAAGATCTCAGGGAATGCGCGGTGAAGGAAATAGTGTTCGCAGCCAAGCCGCTGGATTTCCCAGCCGGCACCCCAGATAAAAGGTTTGTAGGGTACTCCGTAGGGAGTCTGGGAGATTTGTTCGCCTATCTGCTGTTTATACTTCAGCAGGCTTTTTTTAATTTTCCGCGTAAATTCCTCATTCTCCAATTTATCCGCAATGCGGGCGGCTATCCAGCCCAGGCGCCCGGATTCCGAACAGAAGAGATCCGTTTCCTGCAGGACGGCGTCCCGATAGATCTGCTCTCCGGTGCTCAGGAACAGTTCGGCCGCTGCGTGAACCCGGGAGACCCGGGGAAGCGGATCGTCTCCGAACCGTGTTTCCGCAAACAGGGTCCGGGCCGCATCCAGTGCTTCCGCGGACAGATCCGGATTGAATTCTTTCAATACCCGGGAGACTGCCGCCAGATGCGCCGCGACCATGAATTCGCGAAACGGGTTATCCTCCGTAAAGACCCAGCGGTCGTCCCCGTCACCGGGAACCCCGGCTGTCATATCGGCCGCATCACCCAGCATTACATACTGTCTCAGCCGGGCCGCGATGATTCCTCTGTAAAGCCTGCCGAGCGACTTCCAGCCGCCCAGGACTGACAGGGCGCCGTGCTCGACCTGCTGAAGCAGATCGTTTTTTCCGTCCGGCTGATGGATCTCCACGGTTTTCGTCTGCTGATCAATGGTCGTGGAATCCCATTCCACATGAAAGGTTTCATAGGTCAATGCCAGCAGATACGCCTCACCTGACTGGGATTCCACGCGCAGATCAAAGTCACCCGCGTCATGCCAGCCGCCGCAGTTGAGACCGGGCACGCAGTCCCCCGGGGCAAAGCGGGTCAAGGTTGCGCTTCCCTGATGATACCCGTCAAAATGGTTCCAGTTTACGGGAGCCATCCGCGCGTCATCCAGGTGACACCTTCCGTGCCATACCCTATATTTTTCATTTACCCGCATATGACACATCTGCACAGGCAGAAAATACTCCAGCACCGGCTGCCATACCCCGCGCTCGAAAACATCCGGCGCGATGCGAAAGACGGAGGACCGGGTTTCGCCATAGCTGATCTGGTAAAGACCGGGCTGCGTAATCCCCGTGAAGTCATAGCTCAGGTAACGGTAACGAAGGAAACGGCCCCGGCCGGTCCCGCTTCCGCTGCAGACGGGAGACGTTCCCGCCGGACTGATTTTCCACAATGTGAATGTTTTCTCTTCCGTGTCATTCCGGTCCAGTTCCGCTACCGCCGTCTTCGGCTGGCCCGGCAGGTATCCGGCCTGAGAAATCTGGACCTTTGGCGGGTCAATCCAGCCCTCAACGACGTTCGGGGTGACAAGCCATTCCACAGCGTGCGGTTTTTCCGCGGAGAAAGGACTGCTCAGAACGAACCAGCCGTTGTTATGGCTGAGGCGCCCGTCATAAAGCTCCAAATCAGCGCCCAGGCTTTCCACGGTAACGCGCAGCAGCGGGTCATCCGGGCAGAGGGTGAAAGAGCGGCCGGAAGCATAGGGAAGCGCTGCTTCCTCATCTCCCCGCATCGGGCTGCAGACGCTGTCCGTTTCCATCAGAGATGCGGTATATCCCTCCGGAAGTTCGGGATCATCTCCGATTCCGCTCATGTAAACAGAAGGGCGGGTGATAACAGGACCGACAGGATGCAGAGGAAACAGGCCCTGCTGCTCATCCAGGATCCAGGGCTTTCCGAAAAGCAGGCCGGGGAACCATTCCAGATTAAAGCGCAGGCGGGAAACCCATTCCGCGGGCAGGGCTGAATCCGGATCCACGGTGATCCGCAGGGAGGATCCTTCCGCCTGTACAGTCACGGTATAGTCAAAAGCGCAGGCCGGATAGACCATCGGATTGAAACCGCGAAGATGACGCTCTTTATCCGGATACCGCAGGCGGGTGACAATCTGCCCGCGCTCCGGATCCACGCGGCGCTCCAGATGCTCAGGCACAGGCTGCCACTGGCCGGGAGCCGGATCAAACCGGACATCGCCGTTTGTGGCAATCCTTTCCCCATGCATCAGCAGAGTCACACCTCCCTGATGACCTTCCGGATAGATATCCTCGAAAGCCATTACGTTGACTCCCCGGTTTATGAAATATCCGGGTTCCTTTTCCAGGCGGAACCCGGCCGTATCCATGTGTTTGTCCATGAAGGCTCCTTCTTCCATAGCATCGCAGATTCAGGTTCAGAACAGCGAAGAAGTTTCAGATAGTTTGCAAACGTTTACAAGCATTTCTGTTACGATTCTAGTGCTTCCGTTTTCCCTGCGTCAATAAGCTGTTTGTTTTTTCTTTGTTTTTTGGGTCAATTGTTGATTTTATGGGCTTAACGGTGATAGAATAACTATCATCGACAGTGTGTAAATAAATTGAACAGAAGATCGACGGGGGATTATGGTATGAATCCGATGGAAGACAAGGAAGGAAAGCGCTCGCTGAAGGAATGGTGGGCGCTCCTGGGCAGGCCGATCTTTGTGGGCGACCGGCTGAAAGCCAACCTGATGGCACTGACGGCGGCGAGCGTGCTGACGATGATTCTGGGGCTGGTGCTGCTGGTCATGAATGTGCTGCAGCCGGAGATCAGCGTTCCCAAGATCATCATGAGCGTTGTGACGCTGCTGGCCGGCGCCGGGTGCGCCTATCTTTCCTATTTCCGGAAGGACCGGAAAAAGGCGATCATCATTCCCACACTGTTCTGCTGCGTTGTGTTCACTTTCTATGCCCTGACCGGCTACCTGGAGGGGACGGGCATTCTCTGGTCCATTCTGCTGCCCATCGGCATGTGCTATTTTGTCGGGATCCGGCAGGGTTTTGTCCTGTCCGTTTACTATTCCATTCTTTACGCTGTGGTTTTTTTCACACCGCTCGGCGATAATCTCCGGATTTATTATACAGACGCGTTCTGTGTGCGCTTCCCGATGATGTACGCGGCGCTGTCCGCCTTCACCATCGTGGCGATGGTGCAGTACCACCGGACGGCCCTGTTCGAGATCGACTATACCAACCGGCTGAACGAGGAAGTCGAAAAGCAGACGGCCGTGGCGGAGGAACGGAGCCGGAAGATCGAGCAGATGTCCTTCCAGACGATCCAGACGCTGGCCAACGCCATCGACGCCAAGGACCCGTATACCAAAGGCCATTCCACGCGGGTCAGCCTGTACTCGGTGGCGGTGGCGGAGGAACTGGGCTGGGACAGGGAACGGGTGAACGACCTGCGCTACGCGGCGCTGCTGCACGACATCGGGAAGATCGGCGTGCCGGACTCGATCCTGAACAAACCCCGGAAGCTGACAAATGTGGAATATGACATCATCAAATCCCATACGACCATGGGCGCGGATATCCTGCGGGACAGGATCATCATCGAGGGGGCGGAGGACGTCGCCCGGAGCCATCACGAACGGTATGACGGAACGGGCTATCCGAACGGGCTGAAGGGAGAGGGAATCTCCGAGGAGGCAAGAATCGTCGCGATCGCGGATGCTTTTGACGCGATGAACTCCAACCGCGTGTACCGGAAAGCCTGTGACCGGGAGTATATCCTGCGGGAGATGACGGCAGGGAAAGGGAAACAGTTCGATCCGCACTTCACGGACGTGTTCCTGAAACTGTGGACGGAAGGAAAGCTGGACACGATCCTCACGAATGAGGGACCGGAGGACGCGGGCCTGGAGATGGAAGCTTCCTCGGCGCTGCTGCAGGAAGTGATGGAAGCCTTCGCGAGCCAGACCGCGGCGGACCAGACGGACGTGACCACCGGCCTGATGAACCGGACAAGCGGCGAAACCGCAATCGCCGGGAGCATGAAGGAAAACGCCGGCTGCCTGGTGTTCTTCGACATGGATAACCTCAAACGGATCAACGACACCAACGGGCACGAAGCCGGGGACCGGGCGCTCCGCCTGATGGGTGAAATCCTGCAGGAAAATGGCGAAGGCTGCCTCTGCTGCCGGCTGGGCGGGGACGAGTTCCTGTTCTTTATGAAAAACGTGACGCGGGAAGAAGCGGAAGAAAAGGTCCGGAAGATTATCGGAGCATTCAACGAAAAGAAGAACGCAGATCCCGGGATCTCCGCGGCGTCCCTGTCCGCCGGGATGGCAATGTGCACGCCCGCCGATTCCTATACGACGACGTACAACAGGGCGGACAAGGCGCTGTATCACGTGAAGCAGAACGGCAAGAGCGACTGCAGTTTCTACAACGATGAGGCGGATTCCTTCGGGAACAGGCTGGTAGACGTGAACAGCCTGGTCCGCGGCATCCGGGACAGCGGATGCTATCAGGGCGCCATGGACGTGGAATACCGGCAGTTTGCAAAGCTGTATGAATATGTCACGAATCTTGAAAAGCGCTTTGACCAGCATTTCCGGCTGATTATGATCACGATGGAGAATTCGGCCGGAGATGACATCCAGCTGGAGGAACTGGAAAAGGCGATGTTCTGCATGGAACAGGCGATCCGCCAGACGATCCGGAATGTTGACGTGCTGACACGGTACAGCCGGCAGCAGTTCCTGATCATTCTGCTGGGAACGGATCCGGAGGGCGTGCGGATCGCGGTGGACCGGATTTTCAAAGGATATTACAAGATGAACGGCGGCAGCGCCTTCACGCCGGCCTGGTCCGCGGCGGACGCGATGGAGGAAGCCGGGCAGGACCCCGACGGAGAGGGGGATGCCTGTGCATAATCCGGAAAAGGATGCGCTGCAGATGGCCGCCAACCGGGAAAAACTGCTGGAGGCGGGCTACCGACTGTTCCATACGCGGACGATCGAAAGCGTTTCCATGGAACAGGTTGCCAAAGCCGCCGGGATCGGGGTGGCTACGCTGTACAGGTATTTCGGGAACAAAACGGACCTGGCGATTGCCATTTCCGTATGGAAATGGAATGAATACCTGCAGGAGCTGGCGCTTTTGCCCGGTGCCGACGGACGGGGGATGACCGGCGCGGAACACTTTGCTTTTTATCTGAATTCCTTCCTGGAAATGTACCGGGATCACCGGGAGATGCTCCGCTATAATCAGTTTTTCAATGTATATATTCAGGGAGCGGGAGCGGACAAAGCGCGCATGGCCTCTTACGAACAGGTGATCGGCCGGTTTGCGGACCGGTTCCGCCTGATCTGGGAAAAAGGGGAAAGGGACGGCACCCTGCGAACAGAGATTCCCTGGAAAAAGGCCTTTTCCGCGACGCTGCATGTGATGCTGGCGGCGGTGACGCGCTATGCCGTAGGCCTGGCGTATCAGCCGGAGGAAGGGACCAGGCCGGAGGAGGAACTGGCAATGCTGCGGGATATGATGATGAGACAGTACAGCAGTGTTGCATAAAAAACGCTGAAACGCCTGTATATCCGTTGTATTTATGCATAATATACATTCATTAATCAAAAAACATGCATAAAAATGCAAAAAATCTATTGACAAGGGAAAAAGCCGGTGTTATACTGACGCCATTCCACAGGAGACAAGGATTTTGAGGAGGAAATGAAGATGAAAAAACTGATTGCTCTGCTGGTTGCACTGATGATGCTGGGCACTGCTGCCGCCGCGATGGCGGAAACCCTGACCATGGGAACCAATGCCAGCTTCCCGCCCTATGAGTTCTATGAGAACGAGAAGATCGTTGGAATCGACGCCGAGATCGCCGCTGCCATCGCCGAGAAGCTCGGGATGGAACTGAAGATCGAGGACATGGAATTCAAGGCCATTATCCCCGCCGTCACCACCGGCAAGATCGATTTCGGCATGGCCGGCATGACCGTGACCGAAGAGCGTCTGCAGAGCGTGAACTTCTCTGAGACCTATGCAACCGGTATCCAGGCGATTATCGTCAAGGAAGGCTCCGAGATCAAGAGCGTTGACGATCTTTACGCTGAAGGCGCGACCTGGAAGGTCGGCGTGCAGGATGCTACCACCGGCGACATTTACTGCACGGATGATTTCGGTGAGGACCGTGTTTCCAAGTTCCCCGTCGGCGCGGACGCCGTGGAAGCGCTGAAGACCGGCAAAGTGGACTGCGTCATCATCGACAATGAGCCCGCGAAAGCGTACGTGGCCGCGAACGAAGGCCTGACCATTCTGGACACCCAGTATGCGGTGGAAGACTATGCCATCGCGGTAGCCCTGGAGAACACGGAACTGCTGGAGAAGATCAACGGCGCGCTGAAGGAACTGATCGATGACGGTACCGTGAAGACCATCATTGAAAAGTATATCCCGGCGGAATAAGGTTCCATATGCCATGAAACAGCAATACGGGAGCGAGCAGTCGCTCCCGATTGCTTGTTATAAACAGGACACGGAGAGAAGCGGATGAAGAGTAAAACCAGGAGATGGCTCAAAATCGGTGTTGCGGTGGCGGTTGCGGCTGTCATCGCTGTCATCATTTATTTCACCTCCTTTTATCATGCGGATGTACTGAAGATCGAGAACGGAAAGGTCAAGGGCATCAAACCGACGTGGCTGGTCGGACAGAGCAGCGAAGACGGTGGGGATGCCTATGTGAAACTGGCTGACGTTTCCGCGCCGAAGGATTACAAAGCGGACAGCAGCGCGGCGGATCCGGACGGAGACCCGATCACGACCTTTTTCCTTTTTCGCGGAAAAGATACGGAGAAGAATCCCGGGGAAGTGCTGGTTACCCCTGAACGGATAACGCTGAAAGAGGCCTCCGCGATGGACGGCGCGTCCCCCTGCGGGATTCTGGCAACGGATACGAAGGACGCCGAAGGACAGGAGGAGAAGACCTCCTGTGTCCTGGTCAGGGAAAAGAAGGACGGGGAGCAGGCGGTGAGCCTTTACCTGGCCTCCCCGTATCAGGACGCATGCATCGGCGTGCATGTTTCCATGCCGGAGACTTCCACGGAAGACGAGGCGGTGGCGCTTGCGCAGGCGGCGGCCGCAAAGGTTACGCCCGGCAAGCAGATGAGTCCGCTGGCGGCGGATTTCAAGCTGAACTTTCTGGATGACAACCGGTGGACTTACCTGCTGAACGGCCTGATCGTCACCCTGGAAATCACGCTGGCAGCCGTGGTGATCGGTGTGGTGATCGGTATCCTGGTGGCTACCGTCCGCTCCACGTGGGACCAGAACAGCGAAAACATGCGCAAAGGCGCGGGGAAAACCATTCTCGGCTGCCTGAACAGCGTGTGCAAGTTCTATCTGACCGTGATCCGCGGAACGCCTGTGGTCATCCAGCTGATGATCATGTATTACATCATTTTCGCCAGCAGCCGGAACGGTGTCCTGATCGCCATGCTGGCCTTCGGAATCAACAGCGGCGCCTATGTGGCGGAAATTATCCGCGGCGGCATTATGAGCGTGGACCGCGGACAGCTGGAGGCCGGACGGAGCCTGGGCTTCAACTATGTGCAGACGATGCGGCATATCATTATCCCCCAGGCGATGAAGAGCGTGCTGCCGGCGCTGGCAAACGAGTTTATCGTGCTGCTGAAGGAAACCTCGGTTTCCGGCTATGTGGCGGTGAAGGATCTGACCAAGGGCGGAGATATCATCCGCGGTGTGACCTATTCCGCGTTTATGCCGCTGATTGCGGTCGCGCTGATCTATCTGGTCATGGTTATGTTCTTTACCCGGCTGGTCGGGAAGCTGGAAAGGAGGCTGCGCGCCAGTGACCACTGAGAATCATTCAAACGAGGTCATTATCTCCGTCCGGGGACTGAAAAAGTATTTCAACGGCGGGGAACTGAAGGCGCTGCGCGGCGTGGACACGGATGTCCATCGCGGCGAGGTGCTGGTGGTGATCGGTCCGTCGGGAAGCGGCAAAAGTACCTTCCTCCGCTGCCTGAACCTGCTGGAGATGCCGACGGACGGCGTGATTACTTTCGAGGGCGTCGATATCACCGACCCGAATGTGAACATCAACATACACCGGCAGAAGATGGGCATGGTTTTCCAGCATTTTAATCTTTTCCCGCATATGACGGTGCTGAAAAACATGACGATCGCGCCGATTCAGCTGCTGAAAAAGAGCAAGGAAGAAGCGGAAGAGAAGGCCATGGGTCTGCTGGAACGCGTGAACCTCAAAGACCGGGCCAATGCCTATCCGAGCCAGCTGTCCGGCGGGCAGAAGCAGCGGATTGCCATCGTGCGGGCACTGTGCATGGAGCCGCAGGTGATGCTTTTTGACGAACCGACATCCGCGCTGGATCCAGAAATGGTGGGCGAGGTGCTGGACGTGATGAAGGGACTGGCGAAGAGCGGCATGACGATGGTCTGTGTGACGCATGAGATGGGGTTTGCCCGCGAAGTGGGGGACCGGGTGCTGTTCTTTGATGAAGGGAAGATCGTGGAAGAGGGGACGCCCGCTGAGATCTTCACCGCGCCGAAGGAGCAAAGAACGAAGGATTTCCTGAATAAAGTATTGTAATACTTTATTCAGAATGAATAAGGATTTCGCGGCTGCGGCCGCGACCAGGGCTTTCCGATCGCCCTGGACCTTCGGGTAAATGGATTTATTCAGAATGAATAAGGATTTCGCGGCTGCGGCCGCGACCAGGGCTTTCCGAGTGCCCGGGGCTGCCGCCCGTTTCTTACTGAAAACGAGCCACTGGCTCGTTTTCCGGGCGTGCGAAACCCCTGGACCTTCGGGTAAATGGATTTATTCAGAATGAATAAGGATTTCGCGGCTGCGGCTGCAAGGAGTCGCACGCGCACCGCGTGCGGAAGGACCAAGGTTTTCCGAGTGCCCTGGACCTTCGGGCAATGTGAGATGAGAGGTTATTTGGAATGTCCGTATTAGAGAAAGTCCTTTCGCTGGCGGCGGCGGGAACGATGCTGGTTTCCGGCGCGATCAACAAGGGCGCGCCGCAGAACGATGCCGACGGGAACCTGTTCCTGGTGAACCGGCAGTGGATGGTGTCGGAGACCTATGAGCCGGCGGAACTGGACATGAGCGACGTGCTGGGACAGGTGCGGAAGATGCGCCCGGAGGCCGCGGAGGCCCTGCGGGAGATGTTTGCCGCCTGCAAGGAGGAAACCGGCAAGACGCTGCTTTCCATCAGCGGGTACCGGTCCTATGCGAAGCAGGACGGGCTGTTCCAGCATAAGCTGCGCAACGTGAAGAAGAACGTTGAGAAAGCCATGGAATATGTGGCGCCGCCCGGCGCCAGCGAACACCAGACAGGCCTTGCAATGGACATCGGGCAGAAGCATAAGGAAACGCTGGAAGTTTCCTTTGCGAAGACGGAAGGCGGCATCTGGTGCCGGGAAAACTGCTGGCGCTTCGGGTTCATCCTGCGCTACGGCGAAGAATGGGAAGATGTGACCGGATACAAGTATGAGCCCTGGCATTTCCGGTATGTGGGGAAGGAATTCGCAAAAGAGATCCATGACGCGAATATTCCCTACGAGACCTGGCTGGCAGAATATCGTGTGAAAGTGCTGAAGGAACTGCTCGGCAGGGATACGGGAATCAAAAAGAGCTGGACCGTACAGGAGGAGGAAACCGCTGAATGAAACGGATCATCTGTCTGCTGCTGGCGCTGATGCTTGTGCTGCCGATTGCGGCAAGCGCCGAGGACGACGAGCTGGATATTGAGGAGACCATTGAGGACAGCGAACCGGAAGCCGGCGACGCGGCCGAACCCGAATGGAACTTTCCGCTGGCCCTGGAGGATATGGACCCGGAATATATCATCCTGGCGAACAAGCACTATCTGCTGGACAAAAAATACGTTCCGAAGGATCTGGTGAAGGTGCCGAGCAAGCCGAAGAACGGCGGCATCTACTGGGCAGTCAAGCCGAAGGACGGGCAGAAGCTGCGCCAGGTCTGCGCCGACGCCCTGTGCGCAATGAACCAGGCGATCATGGACGACGCGCCGGAATACGGCTACAGGCCCTTGTATCTCAAGAGCGCCTACCGCTCCTACTCCACCCAGAAAACGATGTACAACAACCGCCTGAAGAAGAACCACGGCAAGGATGACGGCTGGGTTTCCAAACCGGGCGCCAGTGACCACCAGACGGGACTGGGCTGCGACGTGGTGCCGAAAAACTGGAAAGACAAGGCCATGAACGACAAGATGATGAAGGAGCCGGAATGCCAGTGGATGGCGGAGCACTGCTATGAGTTCGGCTTCATCATCCGGTATCCCGCGGACAAGCAGGACATCACGGAGATCAACACGGAGCCGTGGCACCTGCGCTATGTGGGGATTCCGGTGGCGACTTATATCTGGCAGAACGGCCTGTGCCTGGAGGAGTTTACGGAACAGCTGCAGCAGGCAATTGCGGAATATATTGCCGCCGGCGGGGATAGGAGTAAGGTGGAGGCGTATATTCAAACGCCTACGGAGGAATAAGGGGGCTTTCCGATCGCCCCCTTAAACCCCTTCGGGCAGAATGCTCAGATTGAGGAAAATGGGGGGGCTTTCCTTCCCTTCCAACAAAGGCGCCACTGGCGCCTTTGCCCCCCATGCCCCCTTCGGCTTCGGATTCGGAGAGAAAATAGAACTGTAAGGATAATGTTTTTTATGAAACTACTGATTGTGGACGATGAGGCGCGGATCCGTGCTTTGATCGCAAAATACGCTGCCTTTGAGGGATATGAGACCGATGAGGCGGAGAACGGCATGCAGGCGATTGAGAAATGCCGGGAAAACCATTACGACCTGATCATCATGGATGTGATGATGCCGGAGCTGGACGGGTTCTCCGCGGTGCGTGAAATCCGGAAGAACGATAACGTGCCGGTGATCATGCTGTCGGCCCGGGGGGAGGAATACGACCGGATTCACGGGTTTGAGCTCGGCATTGATGACTATGTGGTGAAACCTTTCTCCCCGAAGGAACTGATGATGCGCGTGGGCGCGGTGCTCAAGCGCAGCGGGGAAGCCGCGAAGAAGGAAGACGAGACGATTACCGTCGGCGGCATCACAGCCGATTTTACCGCCCGGCGCGTCCTGATCGACGGGGAAGAGGTTGAACTGAGCCCGAAGGAATACGACCTGCTGTTCTACATGATCCGGAACCGGGGCATTGCCCTGACCCGGGAGGCCCTGATCAGCGACGTCTGGGGGTACGATTTCTTCGGCGACGACCGGACGCTGGATACGCATATCAAACTGCTCCGGAAGCAGCTGGGGCCGTACGCGAACAAGATCACTACGCTCAGAGGGGTAGGCTATCGCTTTGAAAAAGAATGACCTGGCTTTCCGGGAGCAGTTCCTGGCCGGAAGGCTGGGAATCCGGGCCAAGATCCTGATCTATCTGGCGGTGCTGGCGGGTTTCATCATCTCCGCCGTATGGATGCTGCAGGGAGTCCTGTTCCGCGGGCTGTACCGCGGGGCTACGGTGGCTCAGCTCCAGAGCGCGGTGACCACACAGTTCGTCCTGACCATCGGGGCGATTCTGCTGGCAACGGCCCTGCTGGGCTTTGCCATGGCGAAAAGCATCTCCGAGCCCATCATCGAAACCAACCGGGCGGCCAGGGAACTGAGCCGCTCGCGCTATACCCGGCCGCCTCACAGCGGCGGATACCGGGAGATCGCGGAGCTGAACGATACCCTGATCCGTGCCGCGGAGGACCTGGGGAAGGTCGAAGACCTGCAGCGGGAGCTGATCGCCAATATCAGCCACGACCTGCGGACCCCCCTGACCATGATCGGCGGATATGCCGAGGCGATGCGGGACATTCCGGAGGAGGCGACGCCGGAGAACCTGCAGATCATCATCGACGAAACAAACCGGCTCAGCTCCATGGTGAACGAGGTGCTCGACTTCTCCCACCTGAGAACGGGCAATCTGGAGCTGGAGCAGACGGACTTCAATCTTACGGAAGAGATCCGGGAAATCGTGGGCCGGGTCAGCAAGATGACCGCGGTTGACGGCTATAAGGTTGTGTTTGAAGAGACAGAAGACCGGTTTGTTCACGGGGACAGCAAACGGATCAGCCAGGTGATTTACAACCTGCTGGGAAACGCGCTGACCTATACCGGAGAGGACAAGACGGTCCGACTGACCCAGAAAGCCATCGGGTCCAACGTCCAGGTCAGCGTTTCCGACAGCGGGGAGGGAATTCCGGAGGCAGATCTTCCCTATATCTGGGACCGGTATTACAGAAGCCGGGACAACCACCGCCGGGCGGTGATCGGCAGCGGCCTGGGGCTGAACATCTGCCGCGGGATCCTGGAAAAGCACGGGGCCCTCTACGGCGTTCAGAGCGAGATCGGAAAGGGGACGACTTTCTGGTTCCGGCTGCCGGGGGCATCAAACCCGACGAAGGATCCGGAAGAGTAAAAAAACGGCCGATGCATATGCATCGGTCGTTTTTGCGAGCGGGTGATGGGAATCGAACCCACGTGACCAGCTTGGAAGGCTGGAGCTCTACCATTGAGCTACACCCGCGAATGGAGCGGTAGACGGGACTCGGACCCGCGACATCCACCTTGGCAAGGTGGCACTCTACCAACTGAGCTACTACCGCATAAGGGAAAACCGTGCGGACGAAGAGACTCGAACTCTTACGCCTCTCGGCACCAGATCCTAAGTCTGGCGCGTCTGCCATTCCGCCACGCCCGCAGACCAGGCACGGCGAAAAGCAGAAGGAAGTGACCCATTGGAGATTCGAACTCCAGACACCTTGATTAAAAGTCAAGTGCTCTGCCAACTGAGCTAATGGGTCATAAAGCTGGGGTGGCAGGGCTCGAACCTACGAATGCGGGAGTCAAAGTCCCGTGCCTTACCACTTGGCTACACCCCAACGTAGGTAAATCTGCCAGCTTGACGCCGAAGCCGGGAAAATGGGGTGAGTAGTGGGACTCGAACCCACGGTCTTCAGAGCCACAATCTGACGCGTTAACCAACTACGCTATACCCACCATGTGATTGGCGCGCCTGGAGGGACTCGAACCCCCGGCCCACGGCTTAGAAGGCCGTTGCTCTATCCAACTGAGCTACAGGCGCATGCCGCAGGACGGCTTTCCAAAGTACTTTGGCGCTCCCAGAGGAAAGCCCCGCTTTCCGCTGACAGATAGAAATTATATCACCGCGGAAAGCCTGTGTCAACCGGTTTTTTCACATCGCAGCGTTGACAAAAAACCCTGAAAGGCATATGCTGTCAGACGTGCGAGGTGAACAGACGGTCGCAGGCCTTCGGGCGTGAGGAAAGTCCGGGCACCGCAGGGCAAGGGTGCCGGCTAACGGCCGGCGGAGGCGACTCCAGGGAAAGTGCAACAGAAATAAACCGCCGTCCCTCGGGGCGGTAAGGATGGAAAGGCGAGGTAAGAGCTCACCCGCCCGCCGGGAGACCGGAGGGCGCTGTAAACCCCACCCGGTGCAAGATGCAACGGAGGCAAGCCGGCGGCCCGCCGCGTTCTCCGCAATCGCTTGAGCCGCGCGGCAACGCGCGGCCTGGATAGATGACCGTCCAATACAGAACCCGGCTTATGGTCACGCTCGCACTTTCAAAGCTCCCGCAGGGGAGCTCGTTTTATTTCCGTCCTTTTTTACGGCCGCAGCCTGGAAAAACTTTGCTTCAGCAGGGCGCGGCATTCTTCCTCCGGGCCGCCCTGTTCCCAGCGCGTCCCGGCGTGCAGGGCAGAATCCGCGGGCAGGTCATAGACACTTCCGCAGCAGCCCATATCCGGATCCGCCGCGCCGAAAACACAGCGGCCCAGCCGGCTCATTACCAGGGCGCCGGCGCACATGGGGCAGGGCTCCAGCGTAACATACAGGGTACAATCGGACAGCCGCCAGTCCCCGAAGGCTTTTGCGCCGTTTTGCAGGCAGAGGATTTCGGCATGGGCGGTGGGATCATGAAGCTGCTCCCGGCGGTTATGATCTGCCCAGAGCAGGGTATCCCCGTGAACCAGGGCGGCGCCGACGGCAATCTCGCCCTCCGACAAAGCCTTCTCCGCTTCCTGCAGCGCGATCCGCATAAATGAGTGATCAAGATCGTTCATGATGCCTGAGTCGGGGGCCGGCCCCCAGAACCTCCTTCGGTCATTCTGTCCGGGCTTTTCCGATATCTTCATTATTATAAAGGCAGGCCGGATTGTCAATATTCAGCCGAAACAGAGAGAACAGAAAAAGAACAAAATGACATCTGAAACATGAAAGTTTTTTCAATATGTAACCGGATATATAACCGAATTATGGTAGAATAGTAGTGCAATCAGGGGAACGGACCCCTGACACAGGAAGACCGGAAGGAGAGGACGGCCCTTTATGAATAAGAGCAAGAAGCTGACGAGACTGGCAGCGTTCCTTGTTATCCTGGCCATGCTGCTCGCTTCGTTCTCTGCAGTATATGGCGACGAATTCGAGGTAACTGAGGAGCCGGCGGTCGAGGTTTACGAAGTAACCGAACCGGAGCCCGCGCCCGAACCGGAACCTGTGCCGGAACCTGAACCGGAACCGGAACCTGAACCCGCGCCGGAACCTGAACCGGAACCGGAACCTGAACCCGCGCCGGAACCTGAACCCGAACCGGAACCGGAACCGGAACCGGAACCCGAACCGGAACCGGAACCGGAACCCGAACCGGAACCGGAACCGGAACCGGAACCCGAACCAGAACCGGAACCGGAACCGGAACCCGAACCGGAACCCATCGTGATCGAAGTCGAACATGATGACGATGTCCAGATCGAGGAACAGGGCTGGGCCGATGACGATGACGAAGATTTCGGAGACGAGTCGGATGATTTCGGCGGCGACGATGATCTGGTTGAATTTGACGAATGGGACGCCGGCGCAGTGTCGGAGGATCTGCTTTCGCAGTTCAACAACCCGGATAATTTCGAAAAGGTCGAGTTTACCGGCAGCGCGGATATCCGCCTGAAGAATGCCGATGAACTGTTTGATGACGGATGGGACGGAACTGTGACCTTGGCAGCGCAGGTGCGCGAGGCCAGCCTGAGCTACCGTCTGGTATGGGAAGCCAATGACCATGACGACCGCGGGTGGTTCACCGTGGGAAGCGGTGATGAATACAGTTACACCATGACCCGCGAGATTGCGGAGCGTGAAGCCAATCGCGAGTACCGCGTCGTGATGTTCACAGTAGACTGACATTTCCTTCTTCTTCATATTCTATCCTCCTTTTTCCGACATATTCCCACCAGGGAATATGTCGGTCCTCTTTTTATAGAAAAGCTATTTTTTTCAAAATAAATACTTGTCAAACAGGCAAAAGCCTGTTAAACTGTAACCGAATTTGGGAAAAGTAACCAAATTATTACGCAATGACACAGATATGAAACAAAAATGAACCAATTAACAGGGGCAAAGTAACACAGGAGGAGAAATCATGGCGGACAGCATCCGGATCCAGATGATGGATCACTTCCTCATTTATATTGATGAAAAGAAAACGGATCATCTGGCGGCAAAGTCCAAGAAGGGCGCTGCACTGGTGCAGTATCTGATCCTGAACGAAGGAGAACCCGTTCCGAACCAGAAACTGCTGGCAGCCCTGTGGGATGAGGAAAAAAGTACTAATCCCGAGAACGCGCTGAAAACGCTGGTCAGCCGTCTGCGCGTCCTGCTGAACCAGATCGACCCGAGCCTGGGCGCCTGCGTGGTGTCCGACCGCGGGGCGTATCACTGGGAAAAGACGGAAGGGATGACCATCGACCTGTATGAGATCGATGCGATCTTCGAGCGCCTTGCGGAAAACAACGTACCGGTTCCCGAGCAGCGGAGACTGTATAACCAGCTGCTGGAAAAATACCAGGGCGACCTGCTTCAGCACAGTGAACAGAACGAATGGGCGCTGGCCAAGGCTACCACGCTGCACAACAAGTATATGGCAGCGATTTATGCCTATATCGAACTGCTGAAGTCCAAGGCGCAGCACGCCGACATCGTGAGCGTTTGCCGCCGGGCACTGGATATCGATTCCTTTGACGACCGGCTGCATATGGAGCTGATGTCCGCCCTGATCAAAATCAACCGGACCGGCGAAGCCATGGTGCAGTACAAGCACGTGGTCCAGCTGAATTACCGCTACCTCGGCGTCCAACCCAGCGAGGATCTGCAGGAATTCTACAAGCAGATCGTTTCCGCGGGCAAAACATTGGACTTCAACCTGGAATCCATCCGCAACGAACTGCGGGAGAGCGGTGACCGCCGCGGCGCTTTCGTGTGCGAATATACCGTGTTCAAGGAAATCTTCAACCTGCAGATGCGCAACCTGGAGCGCCTGGGCGCAACGATGTTCCTGGCGATCATCATGGTCTCCCCCTATAACGACAAGGAGATCGATTCGATGCGGCAGGACAACATCATGAGCGGCCTGCTGGAAATCCTTAAAAAGAATCTGCGCAAGGGCGACACAATCACCCGCTTCGCGCCGACTATCTTCGCGCTGCTGCTGCCCACGGTGAACTACAACACGGGCGGCATGGTGCTGGAACGCATCAAGCGCGTTTTCTACCGGAGTTTCCCCAACAGCAATATCGTGTTCAACTACCGTGTCGGACCGCTCAGCTCCCAGGGCATGCCCCTGCAGGATCCCGCGCTGGAGCCCAGAACGGAGTAAGGGCGGGGGGACTTTCCGATCGCCCCCCCGAACCCCCTTCGGCCGAGTATTTGTTATGGTAGTAATGGATAAAAGGCAACGCCCTGCGAATGCGGGGCGTTTTGTCAAATCAAAACATTCTTTATTTCGGCCTATGTAACCGTATATATGACCGGGAATGTGATATAATAACACCGTAATAAGGGAAAAGCACCCGAGAGAAACGAAAGGAGGGGACGGGCTATGCGTAAGGAATACAAAGTAAAGAAGCTACTTGCCGTACTGCTGGCCATGGCCATTTTACTGTGTTCGTTCCCTGTAGTATATGCAGAGGAACCAATTGCGGAGAATCCCCCTGAAGAGGTAACTGAGCAGGTAATTGAGGAGCCGGCTGAAGTAACCGAGCCGGAACCGGAACCGGAACCCGAACCCGAGCCCGAACCGGAACCCGAACCGGAGCCCGAACCCGAACCGGAACCGGAACCGGAACCGGAACCGGAACCGGAACCGGAACCCGAACCCGAACCCGAACCGGAACCGGAACCCGAACCGGAACCGGAACCCGAACCCGAACCGGAACCCGAACCCGAACCCGAACCCATCGTGATCGAAGTCGAGCCGGAACCGGAACCTGAGTTCGTGGAAGTGCCGGAAGAGAAACCGGAAGAGGAAGACGAGCCGGAAGAGGAAGAGGAACCCGTTCAGGAAGTAGTTTCCGATGATGAACTCTTCGAATTCGAAGATGACGATGCCGGTTCTGTATCCGATGAGCTCCTGAACCAGTTCAACAATCCCGAGACCTATGAACGGGTCGAGTTCAACGGTACCGCGGATATCGTGATCAAGGACGCAGCGATCTACTATGACCGTGATGTGACCCTGGTGGCCAAGGTCAGCGGCGTCGAGATGAGCTACCGCCTGGTCTGGGAAGCCAACGACGGTGACGAGCGCGGCTGGTATACCATTGCCAGCGGCCCCGACTACACCTTCACCGTGACCCGTGACATCGTGGATCGTGAATACCGTGTGGTCCTTTTCGCGGTGGACTGATCCAACCAAAGACTTAATGCACTGCTTCGGCAGTGCATTTTTACATGGGATTCTCAATATTCCCCCAATGATCCGATCATAACGGGAAAGGATCATATTTTTCTTCTGACAGGGAAATAAAGGACGGTATCTTTCGGAGGTAACTCTGTTTTTCGGTTCGTTCCCGGGGTATGCTTTTCTCACGGTGAGGGAATCACCGGGAATAACAGGAGGAGAGAGAAGATGCTTCAGCTGCTTGGCTTACTGTCACTGGGTAATCTGTTGTTCGGGGGACGGCATCATCGCCGGATGCTGCGCAGAGGGCTTTTCTTCGGCGCGATTCTGGGATATCTGGCCCATAAGGATTTTGACATGGAGCAGGTGGAAGAGGATGCCCGCAAAGCGGCCCGGACCGTCAAAAGGACCGTTCATGAAGCGGCAAGGGCAGCAAAGAGGGAAATCCGGGATGCCAGAAGGGCTGAACATTTCAGCAAAGTTCATGCCGATGTTGAGGCCAGAAAGGCGGAGCATGACCGGCGGATGGCGGAGTGGATGGATGCAATCTATGCGGAAGCCGAAGCCCGGAGAGCTGCCAGGGAAGCCCGCAAATCCGCACATGAAATGCGGAATGCCGAAACTGTGTATAAAGTCCATGCGTTACCGGAATGTGATACCCGGGAAGCAAAGGCCATTCGCGAACTGACGGAAGATCTGGAGCGGGATGCCCGGACAGCCGCGATGGCTGCTGATGTCCCGACCATTCAGTTTCCGGAAGACGATGAGAAATATTATTCTTCCCGGAAATACGGGTATGTGTAAGAAATGCGGTATCGTAGCAGATAAATCATTATCAAGTCTGGTTTCGGCCGGACTTTTTGTTTGCAAAAACTTCCCGAATAATGATTTCAGGTAACTCTGAGGCCCTCAAAATCGAGTAACCGGTATGCTTTCAAACAGCACACAAAGAAGTTGAAAAAATATGTCAGAAATGGCCTGAGATATTGAAAATCAAGCGTCCGAGTGGTATAATATATCTTACGATTTGGCTTATGGATTTTTGAGACGATGTAACAATTTTTATGAAACCGTGTAACCGATATAACGCACTTTTTTCAGACCCCAGAAAATGAAAGGAAAAGACCATGAAAAACCTGCTGAAGAAGACTTTTTCTCTCCTGATCGCACTGACAATCCTGCTGAGTGGAATCTCCGCTATTGCTGATGACGGAGACGAAGCAAACGAGGCGACTGTTTTGACTCTTGAAGTCGGAAAGGGAATCAGCGGCACACTGCAACCGGACTCTGCCACGGAGATCCGGGCTTATGCCGGCAGAAGCGGAGAAGTCAGATTCACACTGACGCTGACAGATGACTGCGGTCCCGCTATCACTGTCAATGGCAGCAGCGTTTCCGTTGCACGGCAGAATGACAGCCTTCCGGTCTACACTTTCACCATGCTCTTTGCCGGAGGCGAAAGCAAAACCATTTCGCTGACCGCAAATGCATTATCGGGCTATTCGATGATCAGCGAAATGATCCCTGAGGAAACAGAAACAAAACCGGAAGAGCCTGCTCCGATACCGGCCCCTGCGACAGCCCCTGCAGAAGAAGCCACAGAAGAAGCCACAGAAGAGACCATAGAAGAGACCATAGAAGAGACCGAAGAAAAAACGAACCCGGAAGGAGAAACCGGACCGGAAACGCAGGAGCCTGCGACAACGGAGCCCGAACCCGCAGAGGAACCGGCAGCAGAATCCGCAGATGCACCGGAAGAGGAGACGATGAAAGAAACAACGGTTCCCGAAGAAAAAACCGGACCGGAACCGCAGGATCCTGCGGCAGCGAAAGAAGAACCCAAGGAAGAGACGGCAGAACCGGCCGAAGCGATTAACCCCGATCCGGAATCCGTGGAATCCGAACAGCATAATGAGCCGGAAAGCATTCCTGAATCAGAAGAAAGCGGGAACCAGCAGACAGAGGAACTGCCGGAAGGACAGGAAGCTGAGCAACAGACAGAATCAGAAGAGCAGGAGCCTAAGCAACAAACAACCGAAGAGCAGGAAGCTGAACAGCCGAAGACCGAAAACTCTGAAGCTGCGGCTGACAGCGTGGAAATCATCATCGCGAAGTCCCTGACACCGGATGAAAGCTGGAAAGGCACGGTCCGGAAAACTAAACCGACCATTTTGAAACTTGATGTAGCTGACTCCAGAATGATCCACCTGTTCGTCGAGGGAAAGGATGTTCTTTATTCCGTCCAGAAGTCTGACCGGATAACGGAAGACGCCGGTTACGTGCTGACAGACACAGCAACCAATCACAGCATCACCTCCTGGGCAGCCGAACCCGGATCCTACCTGATCAGCATCCGCGCAGGCGAGAGCAGCATGGGAGCCAGAGTCACCATCAGCTTCAAAAACGACGAAGAGTTTGCTGCCTGGGAAGAAGAACAGGCAGCATTGGAAGAAGAATCAGACACACAGGAAAGTGAAACTCCGGAGGAAACCGAGAAGACTATCGAACCTATCTCTGAAGAAAAAAAAGAGCCGGAAACGGAGAGATCTATAGATTATGAACTGACTTGGGATACAGATGATCCTGTTATCGGCGACACGGCGCATTTTAACGCTAAACTGATCGGCTATGAAGGATTGACTTATACACTCCAATGGCAAATGAGCCCGGACAAAGTTCATTGGACAGACATTGAAGGCGAGACAAATAACACAATGGATATTGTCATCACGCCGGAAAGAAATGAGACGTACTGGCGTCTGACGGTCTACCTTGAACAACCGCAGGAATAAAAAAGAACATCAATGAATTGATGCTTGTCTGATGAATCAGAGCCAACTGTCTGAAAGGAAGCAGGGAAAGATGAGATTTACACTGAAAAAGCTGGTTTCAGTTTTGCTGATAATGTTTATGTTGATGAACATAATGCCGATGTCATCATTTGCCGATACGGAAGAACCTTATCCATTTATTAAACTGAGAGGTGCGGGGTCGAAAGGGACTGTTGAATGTACGGTCGCTATAAATGTGCCGAATGGATTTCCGGCTACAACACAGAATCCTAATCATGATGATAGATATTATATCATTGCTGTTGAAAATGGGAAGGGATTTGCATATGCTCCTATAGATGAATCGGTAGATTCAGTTGAATTTTATAAGCCGGCTTCTCATTATGAAAACCCGAAAATTTTAGCCACTACACAGTTTTTAATATATTATGGCAACGGCGCAAATTCATTTGCGGATAGTTTTTCGGGAAAAATACAAACACCTAATGCAATTGATAGTAGCGGCAAACTCGGGGAGTACTATTTTTCCTGGAACAATATACCGGAAGAACAAGTATTCCATATTTCGGCATATAAAAATGCCACGGAAAGTATAGCATCAGTTAGTTTTATAGATAAAACAGGAACCGTTGTTTCGAATCCGAGCATACCAGCAAATTACTACATTGTTGCATCATACAACAACGTAAGAGAGTGCTTTGCGCCAATAACAGCAAATACAACCAAACTGGAATTTACAGATGGCATAAATTCATGCGCTCTTGATAAGAATAAGCTGTATTCATTCGATTTGATCCGGTATACCGGTGATTCATTAACCTATGCTCTACTTAATTCGGAAACATGGAATTACGATTCTACCGGTTCATTGACTAAACCTTACGACAAAATGTTGGGTGCATATCTGTTAACACTTCCAACTTCTCAAGATTCAGATGGCAACTATTCGATAACAGCGACAAAACAAGAAATGTATTCGGTGAACATTACTTCACAAACGGAAACTCTTCCTACTGGTAACTGGCGTGTATATGCTACTTTCACCGGAGATAATGGAACCGTTTACCATGCAATAAAAACCCCGACCTTTACGAATGGTACGGCAACAGTTGAATTCTATAAATTTGGCAGCGATATGACGGACAATGGTGTCGGAGGCCAGACAGTCGACTATTCAACGAATTACAATGTGACCGCATCCCTTCTATACAGCAAAGAGCAAAATTTTATTGAAGGCGGAAAGATTCATCAGAAGGCTGAAATAATACCCAATGGTGGAAAAATCGGTGCATATACTTTTTCATATACACAAACTTCTCCAAATGTATCGACAACAATAACAGCGACTAAGGATGCACCTTATCGATATATACTGGAACTGCTTGATAAAAATGGCGTACAAAAAGCGGCAACAGAACTTGGATTATCCGGAACAGTCAGTCTGGTAGCAAGTATAAAAAAAGGGAATAATACCGATTACTGTCAAGAAAGTTCACAGATCGACCTTGGAACAATTACAGACACCAACAAAACGATTTCAGGAAGCTTTGATGGTGAATATAATCCGACCACCTATACGGATCCTCAGGATTATATTGCAGGTGAAACAGTTAATGTTTCGTTAAAAAATGCTGGGAATAATTACTCGAACGGTGCAATATTCGATAATAAGTATCAGATTCATGTTGCAGCAGATACAGCAAATGGTATATCGAAAGTTTCAATCCAGGAGCTTCCCAAATACAAGGTATATTTACAAAAAACTGCCAACACAAATAATACAGAAAAATATTCGCTGAGTACTGATTATTCCGTGGTAGGAACGATTGAACGAGATGGGAAAAAATACATATGTTCAAAACCAATGCCAATGCCTTCAGATGAAACACAATGGGTAGAATTTGATACTTTCAGTGCATCAGATTCAACGTCAACAGTATTTACCCAGAGTGACGTAATCACAGTCAGCCTGCAGAGAGGGTCAAATTCCTTCTGCCATGGAGATATTACTGAAGGGTATCAGCTCAGCTTTGATAACAGGGTCTCATATCAGACAACGATCGACTTCAACGAACTGCGGAAACTCCAACTGGACAGGGTGTACGTTGATACTGAAGAAAACAATGAGGAAGATATCTCTGGTATCAATAATTACAATATCCTTGTTACAATGAAGGATTCAAAGGGGAATACATCGTATGCTGTCCTTACCCCTGATGGGAAAAATCCATCTACAATCATTGAGATCGGTGGGTTTACAACCACAGAATCAAAACAACAATATTATACCGGAACAGAAGACCTCAGTATAGAGCTTGTAACAGCGACGGACATTCAAAGTATATCGAATGGACAAAGATACGCTGAAGGATCTATTATTCCTGAACTTTATTCTGTCAATAAAGTGCTTGATTTAGACAATTACAGGATAACGGCAAAACTTAAGGAGGTCACCAATGAAGGTATAAAACATGATATCCATATAGAGTTCTTCGATACTCAAAACGGTACTGCTTATAACAGTACTGATAACACAATGCCAGCCACTTCTCTATCAGGTGAATATTTCTTCCGCCTTCGCCTGAAACACGATGGCAATGTGGTTGCATATGCATTTGTCCCCGCAACAAGCTTTGCTACGGATGCATTGGCAACAGGGAAATATGACCTTGAGATTGCTGATAATCAGCTGTTCAATTTGGTTGATTCTTCCGGCGAAACAATCAGGAATAGTGATTGGACACCCAAAACTGTTAAATATGATCCCAATGTATATGATATCGATGTTCGCATGTATCAGGCGAAAAATGCATCTATGCATGATCTTAATAGCGTTACTCCTGATAAAGTGAAGGATTATGGCATCGATGAAATTCAGAATTATGATATCTGGAGCAACAATACAAACAAAAACAAGGATGAGAACAACGTAATCATTAGTTCTGAAACAACCATAAGGCTCTATGGAGCATATAAGAAGATCTATCAGGTAATGTTTGAAAGCGATTTAGCAGTAACATTTACCGACAATAGCAATTTATTTCTTGATATTTCTGCTGCGCATAGCACGACAGGTACAGACACATATAACAAGAAAGTTGGTATCAATAATTTATCATCAGCATTTATAGTCATTCAGGATCAGAGAGAAAGTTCTGAAAAAAACGAATGGCAAGATGGTGAGGATAAACCCCGGAGTGTGAGCGGTAACGAGACATTCATAATTAAACTTATACAGGACAGCGTTGAAATTTTAGAAGGATATCCTGTTAAGGATGACAATGGGAATTATTTCCTGGTGCATTATGATGATTATGATTCACAGAATGATCCCGTTTATGATGATGTAAACAAAACGAAAACCATTACTCAAAAAATCATATTGACAAAATTTACAGGCACCAGAGCACTCACTCCTTATGATGTATTGCAGGAAGGTGCGGAATATGGTGTTATCGCAGATACATATCATCAGCATCAACATACTGAAACCAACTTTGCGGCAAAGACATACGGCAATATTGGTGACAACGGTCTGGAAGTGGATGCAAGCGGTGGAGGGTATATTCCTTTCTATGTTGGGAATATAGATGAGGGCAGATTGCGCTTCGGCAATAAAAACACTTCATCGCCTGATGTCTATCTCAATAATAAACTGGATCAAAATACATACATTCATCAGGATTCCACGCAATATACTGTAAATGTTATTCCGACAGAGCAATCCGTAATCAATGACAAAGTCAATGAATTGATTTCCGTTTTCCAAGCTAATTCTACTTCATATACTACCCGAAATATGATGAAGCCATCAGGGCGAGTGGTTGACACCACAATGTTTCCTGACAATATAACCATTTATATTGACGCGACTGACTTTAATCTTTATGAAGCCGGCTGGACGATCAGAAAACTGGAAGGGCAGACTCTGGTATTTAATATACCAGGCAAAAAAGTCAAAATAGCGAAACAATATGTGACAGTTCTTAATGCAAACAAACAAACCATTGTAGAAAATCTGGAGTCAAACACGAGCGGAAACGGCGGCAGTGCAGAAGATAATAAAAAAGTTGAAAAGTATATTCTGAACCATGTTGTGTTTAATGCCTATGAGGCCAGTGAACTTGAAGTGAGCAATGGACCTGCAGGCTTGTTCCTTGCACCGCAAGGTAATGTTGTGGAGAGAGAAGGCTCCGGCACGGGTTGGATCGCAACAAGCGGAACCTTTGAACAGTATGGAAGTGAGTGGCATTTCTTCCGTATTCAACGCAGTTATACAGGAACGCATACAGGCTTTGAGGCTTCGAAAAAGATGCGGTTGGCAGGCAGCAATGAATTAAGCACGCCGACAATAAGCCAGAGATACACTTTCACAATGGAAGAACTTGACCGAACTACAGGTGATTGGGTAGAACGGGCGACCATCGTTAATAACGGCGAAACAATAAAATTCCCGGAGATTGCCTTTAATAATATCGATGATCAGGGAGAACACGATTACAGGATTAAAGAAATTGACGGTGATGACACGAAACAATATATTGTTAAAGCTGTAGTGAATATTGATACTGCAAACAACAGTTCGACAACGACCAATAGCTATTGGTATCTTACAGATAATGCAACAACAGATCCGGAATTAGTGGAACAATATTCCGCAACTATATACAAAGTGGATTCCGAAGGGAAATTAATTGTTGTATCAAACGATCCAATTACTTATCAGCAGGAAAATGTAACATGGTATCATGTCAAGCAGGATAAGCTGACAAGTGCAGCAGATTCAATTGACGGGACAACAACTAAGGAATCCTCTGAGGTTATCAGATTCATTAATGAGTATATGCAGGAACTAAGCGGCGAGGCGACGCTGCAAGTCACGAAGAAGATCACAGGCGATGTAGACCGGATGAGCGATACCGACAAAGCCAAGACTTACACGTTTGAGATGGAT
>OMYT01000016.1 GCA_900315315.1 uncultured Eubacteriales bacterium
TTATTCTTCGGGCTCTTTGAACTTCATCTTGAACCAGACTGATTTTTAGAGCCCAAATTAAGCCGGTTCATATATACGTTAAAATTATCGGTTTAGTGTCATAATATGCTTCAGATCAATACCGCCGGTGTCGGCAATGCCGGACAGCAATGCCAACGTCAGGCTGCTGTCATCCGTCCAGGAACCGGCAGGCAGGTTAAACGTACCGTATCCCCGCATTCCGGTGACCGGGTGTGTCGCAACCTTATCCCGGCTCTCAAACTGCACCGGGCATCCCAGGGCATCCCCCGCGACTGCGCCGAAGATCCCTGCTTTCCAGATATTTCTCATCTTCTTCATCTCCATTCGTATTCATTTGCAGTCTCTTTCCTCAGATCACGCAGGTGCCCGGCATTCGTTGACGGCGCCCCGGGCTTCCTTACCGCCTGATTCCCGTCACCTTTTTGATTTCTTTCTCACCGGCTTCCGGGTAAAACCGCCTGATCTGTCCTTCAATCCGCTTCCGGGATTCATCCGGTGATTCATGAACGCTGTTTACAGCATCATATCCCCATTTGGCTTCCGGCGTCATGAAAGACGGCAGGTGCCAGCCGTATTCAATGCCGCGTTTGTTCCGCTTTTGCCGGAATCCGCTGATCAGCAGGAATGACTGCATCTGCAGGTCGATCATCACGTTATCGAAACCTTTTTCAACTGCCGCTCTCTTCTTCAGTTCTCCGGACATCATTTCCAGCCCGACAGCATCTTCATCGAGTTCCAGTGTGTCCAGAATCTTTTTCGCCCGGCTGTTCATTTTCCCATCTTCGTACATTCCTTCATAGTCATAACCGTCCCTGCGATAATTGGCGAATACCGGAAACCAGGGCATGGAAATAAATCCAGCCTTGCGATCAAAGAATTTGCCGTAGGCTATATCATTTCGGGCCGCAATTTCCATTCTCCACACCCATGGGTCACACTCAGGGGAATCTGACCACCAGTCGAACGCATAGGTATGTTCCTCTACCGAAAATCCGGGAATATCCGTAGCGAACAGTGGAAGAAAACCAACTTCACGGATTCTGTCGATAACATCCTCCGCCGAACGAAACCGGGATGGATCATTTCTCCTGCATCCGCTCAAATTCCAATCGCTGTCCATGCTTCAATCATCCTCCGCGGTCAGGCTGTTCTAAATCATTTCATCAGGGATGAGCGCGCCATCATATTCGCGTTTTTTCTACTGTTTTCCGTTACGGTCATTATATCATCCGGGTCATGTCGTGTAAATAATTTGATAAAGAGAATCCGTACAGTCTTTCGTCTTTCGATACGGGTATGCATTGCTTGAATAAAAAGAAAAAATACCGTCTCCGGAGAAGCGGTATAATCATAATCCGAAAACATCCTTTACTCTTTCCACGTATTCCCTGCAAGCCTGTGTATCCTTCAGTTCCGGATCTGACGAGAGAATCCCGGCGATGGAACCGTAATACCAGCCATGCATTGCCGGATCTTTCTGATGGAACCGTTGCCAGAACGGTTTCCCTTTTTCAGTGCAGGCCTGCAAATCCCGCTGGACAGCGCGGATATTGGAAAGCTTATCCCCTAAAACCAGCATCCTCGTTTCATGATCTGCTTCCTTCAAATGATCCAGTGTTGCCTGTTTCCGTTCTAACCAGGTCTCCTCTGCAGGCCTGTCTTTCTGCTTGTCTTCACTTTCTTCTTCCACAAGCTTTGCCACCCGTTCGCCAAAGGCTTCCTTCAGTTCATCGTATGTTGTATCCGTATCTTCCAATGTATCATGCAGAACAGCAGCGGCAATCAGTTCCTGGTCTTCCGTCATCCCGGCCACAATCGCCGCGGCCTCCATGGTGTGAATGATATAGGGAGTTTTCGTTCCTTTGCGCGAATCGCCCGAATGTTTCAGGATCGCAAATTTTACTGCCCTGTCCACAAGATTTGTGTCGATTTTTGCCATACTCATTTTGCTCCTTTAGCTGATCGGCCGCACACTCAAATTACCCGATCGGTTCATTCTCTTCGGTATAGCCCCATCTGCCCTTGATGGGCGTGGTCAGGGCCTTCTCCAGATCCCAGCCGTCCTTTATTCTCTGGGTCAATGTGGTCGTACTGATCCCGTAGGCGTCGGCAAGATCCTGCTGCCGCCGGTAACGATTCCCTTTATGATCCACATAAAACGCCGGCTTCGTATGAAGGGGCGTGGTCAGGGCCCTTTCCAGATCCCAGCCGTCGCTCAGGCGCCGCTGGAGCGCGGAAAACGACAGACCGTAGGCTTTCCCCATGGCCGTGATGGACGGATACGCATTCCCCAGATGGTCCACACACCGGGTCATAGTCCCGTTCGGTTCCATCTCCGCGGGTGTCGTCAGCGCGCGCTTCAGGTCCCAGCCGTAATGATTCAGCCTTCGAAGCAGTATCGCGCTGGAAAGCCCGTATGCCTTGGCCATGGCGGGAAAGGAATGGTATTCCTTTCCCAGGTGATCCTTACACGGCTTGATCCTGCCGCCGCCGACCGGCTGGGACAGCGCATCTGCCAGATTCATGCCGGCATAAAGCCTGTTCAGCAGCTGATGCCGTGTAAGCCCGTACGCCTCTGCCATTTCTTTGTAATTGGCATAGGTCTTTCCCAGATGATCCTGACAGGACTCGTTATAATTCATCCGTTCTTTCAAAAAACAACCTCCCTGCCCCGTTAAAACACATGATGTAACCGCATGACATTATTTTATATTACATCGAGTAACCTTGGCAAGATTTTTCTTGTCCCTCAGGCAAAAATCGCCATGACACAAGAGACGCTTTATCCGATTATCTTTTCCATGTATATCATATTGTACCAGCGGTTAAACTTTCTGCCGCAGCGGTGGAATGTCCCGATCTTCGTAAATCCCATATGCTGATGGAACTGTTCACTGTTGCGCGTCAGGTATTCATCCTCTGTGACCGGATCGCCGATACAGGCATACAGATTCAGGAATCCCAGATCACGAAGTTCGTTTTCCAGCACTTCATACAGTTTTCTTCCGTATCCGTGTCCTTTGGCGCTGCGATCCAGATAAATGCTCAATTCACAGCAATGGGAATAAGCGGCACGGCTTTGAAACGGACCGGCATAAGCATAGCCCTGAATCACACCGTCCTCTTCCAGAACAAGATACGGAAACCGTTTCAGCGTTCCGGTAATCCGGGCCGCGAATTCAGCCGGAGAAGGAGTCACGTATTCAAAGGTAATGGCAGTATTCTCCACATACCAGGAATAGATCTCCAGCAAACGCGGCGCGTCTGCCGCTGCTGCGCTTCGAATCTTCATGGTTCCTCCCGGCTCGTCAGCATGATACCCTGATTACAGGCAAAGAACATTCTTCAGTCATCCGTCGCGTTTCTTTTTCTTTTTCTCCTCATACATGAGGCTGTCCGCTTCAAGGACGTAATCGTCCAGCGGCTTCCTTTCCTCCGGATCAGTCAGCACGAAGCCGGAGCTGATGCTGACGACATCCGGCACACCGAGGGCTTTTGCTTCGGCAGGCAATGCGGAGGACACCGAATCAAGCAGTTTTCGGACGTCCTCTTCGTTTTCGGCCGGCATGAGCAGCAGGAACTCGTCTCCCCCGTAGCGCACGGCGATCGCGCCTTCGGGAAGAACCCGGAGGATGACCTCGGCAACGCTTCTGATCGCCTGGTCCCCGACCGAATGGCCGAAGGTATCGTTGATATGCTTCAGGCGGTCCATGTCGATAAAGACAATCGCGAGTTTTCCGCCCCTGCCGGTCACATCCCGATACAAAGGATACGCCAGGTCATGATATCCCAGGCGGTTATACAGGCCGGTCAGATTGTCTTTCATCGAGATGCCGGCCAGTACCTGGTTGATGTAGGAAAGATTCCTCCTGGCAAAGAATGCTCTCAGCGCCATGGTCAGGGTATTCACCAGGGAGGAGACACCCTGGATCCGGATCAGGTCCAGGCAGTCCCATATAGCCAGGTATCCGACGGTGTGTTCCATGAAGTGAATCGGCGCAAACAGGTGGTTCTCTCCCGGGCCTTCATACTCCGTGACATTCAGCGTACTCCTGACACGCATCCGCCCGAACCGGGGCGGTCTCCCCGCCTCCCAGGAAAACACCTGTTCCATTCTGTCCGAATATCCTTCGACGGGCATCCCGTCGCCCGGATCCCGCATGCGTCCCATCCGGTCCCTGAATTCGATATGCTTTCCGTTCTCAAACAGATCACGGTCCAGCACCAGGCTGGCGCCTTTGCAGTTCACGGCGGAAAGGCAGGCGATCAGCGCCTCGCACATTTCCTCCATCGTCCTGCAACCCGGAAGCTGGTACTGAAGCACCGTAAGCTTGTAATCGAAATCCGTCACCCTGAAGGTCCGGCTGATATATTCCTTGACCTGTTTCCGGATATCCCCGGTCGCTGGAGCGGCATGCCCCGTTGTTTCCCGCAGCACAAGCTCCGTCGGCGTATAGATATGTCCGGGAACCTCTTCGCCGGCCCAGATCCTCCGCATGACATCCATGCAGACGTCTCCCATGCTCCAGCACACCTGGTCCACCGTGGTGATCGAAGGTGACAGGGAGAATGATACGTCGGTATTGTCAAACCCGGTGACGTAAAAATCCCTCGGGACCTTCAGGCCCGCGCTTTCCGCGGCGTGGCAGATCCCCAGGGCAATATGGTCGTTGGCGCAGATTACCGCCTGCGGAGTCCGGCCGTTATGGCGGGTAATCAGCTCATTGAATGCCCGGATCCCGCTTTCGATAATGAAACTTTCGGAATAGAGGCGGTCTTCCCTGCAGGGAAGATCATTGTCTTTGCAGTAATCCAGCAGCGCGCGGGTTCGGGCCTGGTTTTCATAATTATCGGACGGGCCCATGGCAAACCAGAAATCCGTCAGCCCCATCTCCTGATGCAGATGCCTGATCACTGATTTCATCGCGCTGTAGTTGTCAATGCCCACATAATAAAACCCGTCAATATCATTGGCCATAGCCACAACAGGCTTTCCTGACGCCGCCGCTTCCCGCACCGTATACAACACGCCCCTGGTATAGGAATCGGAATCGGCATCCATAATGCTGTTGACGTCCAGGATAATCCCGTCAAAATCACGGTAGTCCGGAAGACGGTAGATATTATATTCCCCGCGGTTATGCTCGGAAGCAAAGTCGAAATATCCGTCGCTGCGGACAATATAAAGGTTGACCGGTTCATCCATGCCCTGAATCGCGCGCTGCAGTCCGGCTGTCCGTTCATACGTGAACTTCCTCATGCAGTCGTTCAGAATGTACAGGACCCTTTTCATCTTTGTGCCTCCGGTATATCCTCTTCAGAACAGGGCTTGAAAAGCAGGGATTATTCTGCGGGCAGATATTTCTGCAGGGTCGCCCGGACCGCGCCGGGACCTGCGATCTCTTCCAGGAAATAGCCTTCGATACGATCCGCCAGCGGCGTCTGAGTCAGGTCGCTGCCGAAGATAAGGCTGTTGGCCAGGATCGGACGGAGTTTCTCCTCGACGGTTTCCGGTTTGCCCAGCTCAATCCCTTCCAGCTGTTTGCACAGTTCCGGTACCAGCGGATCGTCGGACAGGGGCATCGCGTTGCCCTGATCATCCACAGCCAGCAGATACCGCAGCCAGCCGGCAATCACCAGCGGCAGCGCGATCAGCTGATCCATCGGACGGTTCTCGGCGACATAGCTCTTGATCGTCTCGCCCAAACGGATCCCGACCTTTTGGGAAGTATCGGTGGCAATGCGCTGCGGCGCGTCCGGCATGAAGGGATTGGGCAGGCGCTGCTGCATCACTTCGTCAATGAAATCGCTGGGTTTCAGGATGCCCGGATCAGTCACCACTGGCAGGCCTTCCACGTATCCCAGCCGCCGGACCAGACGGACCAGATCCGCGTCCTTCATTTCTTCGCAGATCAGCGTATAACCCAGCAGGCAGCCGTACACCGCCAACCCTGTATGCAGCGGGTTCAGGCAGGTGGTAACCTTCATCCGTTCGGTCCGGTTCACAGTATCCCGATCGGTGAAATACACCCCGGCCTTCTCCAGCGGCGGGCGCCCGTTCGGGAACCGGTCTTCAATCACCAGGTATTGCGCTTTCTCGGCATTGACGAAGGGCGCGACAAATGTCCCGCGGGGCGTCTTCAGCGGCGCCATATCCTCGATCCCGGCTTCTTCCAGCATAGCCTGTACCGCCGGCGCAGGCCGCGGCGTAATCTTGTCGATCATGCTCCAGGGGAAGGAAACCTGTTTTTCGTCCTTCAGCCATTCGGTAAAGGCGGCGGGAACAAAGCCGTTCTTCTCCCAAGCTTCAGCCGCTTCCAGAATACTTCCCTTCAGCTTCTCCCCGTTGTGGCTGCAGTTGTCCATGCTGACCACGGCCAGAGGCGCCCTGCCCTGCAGGAAGCGGTGATACAAAAGCGCTGCCACAATGGTCATTGCGTGCCGGGGATTCTCGGGACCCTTCGCGAAATCTTCCGCCACCACCGGTAGCAGGCTTCCGTCGATCTGCCGGAGGGCATAGCCCTTTTCGGTGATCGTAAAGGAAACCATCTGCAGAGACGGCGCAGCAAAAATCTCCTGCAAACGGGCATAGTCCGCCGTTTCATCCGGTTTTGCCACCAGCGCTTCCGCCACACTTGCGATGATCTCCTTGTCGATCGTCGCGTCCGCATTCAGGGTCACGCTCATGGTCAGGTTGTCATACCCGCCGTAGATCATGCGGATATTGTCTACATCAAAGGTATCCGCCGCGATGATGCCGCGGTCCGCCTCCCCCGCGTCCAGCAGCCGCTGCTGCAGGGCGGCAATGAAAGCCCGGAAAATATTCCCCGCGCCGAAATGCACCCAGATCGGCGCTTCCTTTGTCCTTGCCCGCATCGCCGCGATGTCATACTTCGGCAGGCTCACTCCCGCCTTCTCCCACGCCGCGGAATTCTTCAGCTCCTGCAAATTCACTTTCATGCTGTATTTCTCCTGTTCCCCTTACTTATTTCCTTTCTCTATCGCTTCCCACAATCCGTTAATATACGCCACTCCCAGCGCCCGGTCATACAGCCCGTATCCCGGCCGTCCCTGCTCGTCCCAGATCATACGCCCGTGGTCCGGCCGGATATAGGTATCGGGACAGGTGTCGTACACGGCCTTCACAATCTCATACAGATCCAGGTCCCCCGTGCTGCTCAGGTGGGCCGCTTCCCGGAAGTGGTGATATCCCAGGAATTTCACGTTGCGGATATGCATCGCACCGATCCGGTCCATCTCACCGAAATGCCGGATAATAGCGGGAATGTCATTGTCCGGGTTCGATCCCAGCGATCCTGTGCATAGGCACAGGGAGTTTGCAGGGCTGTCGTGCAGCTTCACCATCTTGTCGAAGTCCTCCTGGCTGTGGGTGATCCGCGGCAGGCCGAAAATCGGCCAGGCGGGATCGTCCGGATGGCAGGCCAGCCGCACGCCGACTTCCTCACACACCGGGCAGACCGCGTCCAGGAAGTACTTGAAGTTCTTCCGCAGATCGTCCGGCCCGATATTCTCATACTGCTTCAGGGTCTTCTCCAGCAGGGCCAGCCTCTCCGGCTCCCACCCGGGCAGCGTGAATCCATGGCTGCTTTCCGCCGTCCTGCGGACAATTTCCAGCGGGCCCATCTCGCCCAGATCCTTCTCGTCGAAATACAGGCTGTTGCTCCCATCCTCCGGAATCACCCGGGCCAGGTCCGTCCGCAGCCAGTCGAACACCGGCATGAAGTTATAGATAATCACCTTCACGCCGTTGCGGGTCAGCATCCGGACTGTCGAAATATAGCTCGCGATATACTCCTCCCGGCTCGGAAGACCCAGCTTGATATCCTCGTGAACGTTAACGCTCTCAATGACCTCGATCTCGAGGCCCGCCTCGTTCACTTCCTTTTTCAGCGCCCTGAACTCCTCCTCCGGCCAGTCCACGCCGGCGGGCTTGTCCAGCAGGCCCATCAGCCCGGTCATGCCGGGAATCTGTTTCACATACTTCAGCGGGATCGGGTCAGACTGGCTTCCGTACCAGCGAAATGTCATTTTCATCGGATTCATTCTCCTTTACTGTCATTAATCATTCGCACGGATCATATCGATCAGTCAGTTCATTATACTCTTCGTGCGCCAGCATGACCTCATGGGGATCCATCGCAAAAACGTCGCCCCATTCAAACCCGTCCTTATACTTCGGCACCAGATGGAAATACAGGTAGTACATCGTGTCCCCGTATGCACCGAAGTTGATCCTATCCTGATGGAACAGTTCATGCAGGAACTCCGCCACGTGACTGACGTCCTCCATATACTGCTGCCGTTCCTCCGCGATCAGCATTGTAATGTCATTCACTGCTTTTTGCACGCGACGTTCACCCAGCCCCGGCAGCCTTGCTCCTAAAACAGAATCACCTTCGGCATCGGCATCTCACCGATCTTAATCCCGAACGCATCCGGCAGTTCTCCCTCCTCAGTAAAAAATAGTTTTTCCTTTTTTTCATTATCTCATTTTGCCGCCTTTTTGACAAGCTGTAAGAAAAGAACACATTCCCGTTCATTTTCTCGAAAATTCTCGAAAAAAACCTTTGGTAATTTCGGAAAAAAAGCAGTATTTTATGTTACGCATTTGCTATGCATTATGTGATACAATATTTTTAAAGCAATAAGTGTCAGGAATATTCTGCGGCATGATCCGCGGGAACCGGCACGGCAGAATAACCGTATCGCCGCTTCCGGACGGGCATCTGCAGGAAAAAGGAGGACAAATTCCATGGCCAAAAACGCGTAAAGTTCCATGAACGGGGAGTACACGACGACATTAAGTACAGCGGACCGCTGTCCTTCCAGACGTTCCAGATCCTTGGCTGGTCGTGTATCGTGATTACCGTGTCATGGCGCTGATCAAGATCGGTATCAGGCTGAACCCGGAGGATATGAAGCGATTAGGGACATTTAATGAAGTAATCAGCAACATCGCCGAACTGTCCCTGCCGTTCCTGCTGATGGCGAACTTCGCACGGATCCTGAACAATACCGAAGGATTCAAAAAGCAACTGATCCGGATCAGACGAAGCACTGTATGCAATGATGGCAGGACAATGATCCTGAGCATAATCGGATTAATCATGCAGCGGCACCCCGTCAAAAGCGAGGATGCCGCTGCTTTCATGTATGTTCATCCTGAAATCAGCCGAGAAAATCCTTCCGGCAGGGGGTAAATATATCCAGCTGGACACCCTGCTCCAGGCAGACGGTCCCATGGACAAGCCCGGAAGGTACCACAATCGAACCGCCGGGGTTCAGTTCCGTACTCTCTCCCCCAACGGAATAGCGGAAGCGTCCGGAAAAAACATAACTGCACTGGGTATGGAGATGGGTATGATCCGTTCCGACCGCGCCGTTTTGGAAGGAAACCTCCACGGCCAGCAACTGATAATTCCAGGCCAGAAGCCGCCGGCCAGAAGAAGACGTTCCTGCTATTTCCCATACTGGACAGTTTTCGGAGTTTTTAAAAAACATTCAGTAGTAAAGTGCCACCTCAAATCCTCATTGTAAAACATCGCAAACTCTGTTATGCTGAAAACTGAAAACCAGATTTGACAGACTGGAGGATAGCAGTATGACGGAAATGATGAAACAGCTTGAAAAAATCGGCATCATCCCTGTGGTGGTGCTTGACCGGGCGGAGGATGCCCTGCCCCTGGCGGAGTGCCTGATGGAGGGTGGCCTGTCCTGCGCGGAAGTCACCTTCCGCACAGCCGCAGCCGAGGAATCCATTCGGCAGATGGCCAAAGCCTATCCGGAGATGATCGTCGGCGCGGGTACCGTGCTGACCACGGAGCAGGCGGACCGGGCCATCAGCGCCGGCGCGAAGTTCATCGTCAGCCCCGGCTTCAACCCGAAGGTCACGGAGTATGTGCTGACGAAAGGCGTCCCTATGACCCCCGGCGTCTGCACGCCCACGGAAATCGAGGCTGCCCTGCAGTTTGACCTGGACGTGTTGAAATTCTTCCCGGCAGAACCTGCCGGCGGCCTGAAAATGATCAAGGCGCTGGCGGCTCCCTATGTGGGGGTCAGCTTCATGCCCACCGGCGGCATCAGCGCGGCCAACGTCCGAGAGTATCTGGCCTATGACCGGATCGTCGCCTGCGGCGGCAGCTGGATGGTCAGCGGCAAACTCGTAAAGGAAGGCAATTTTGCGGAAATCAAGCGCCTCGTGCGTGAAGCCGCGGACATTGTGAAAGAGATCAGGGGGTAAGAAAAATGAATCTTCATCTGAAATCCGCTGAAGAATGCCGCTATGACGCGGTATCCCTGGGAGAAGTCATGCTGCGCCTGGATCCCGGCGAGGGCCGGATCCGTACGGCCCGGGAGTTTAAAGTCTGGGAAGGTGGTGGTGAATACAACGTGGTCCGCGGCCTGCACAAGTGCTTCGGCCTGCGGACCGGCGTTCTGACCGCCTTCGCGGACAACGAAGTCGGCAAACTGCTCAGAGACCTGATCGAGCAGGGCGGCGTGGACACAAGCCTGATCTGCTGGAAAAAGACGGACGGCATCGGCCGCGTCTGCCGCAACGGTCTGAACTTCACCGAGCGCGGCTTCGGAATCCGGGGCGCCGTGGGCTGTTCCGACCGGGCCAATACCGCCATATCGAAGGCAACCCCCGATGACTTTGATTTTGATTATATCTTCGGCAAACTCGGCGTCCGCTGGCTGCACACCGGCGGGATCTACGCGGCCCTGTCCGAGCAGAGCTGCGAAACGGTTATCGCCGCCTGCAAAACCGCGAAGAAATACGGCACACTGATTTCCTACGACCTGAATTACCGTCCTTCCATGTGGTCCGCCATCGGCGGCCTGGACAAGGCCCGTGAAGTCAACAAAGAAGTCGCAAAGTATGTGGACGTGATGATCGGCAACGAGGAAGACTTCACTGCCTGCCTGGGCCTGCAGATCGAAGGAAACGATGAAAACCTGAAGGAACTGAACCTGGACGGATATTACAAAATGATCGCAGAAGCCGCAAAGCAGTATCCCAACTTCAAGGCGATCGCCACCACGCTGCGCACCGTCAGAACCGCGACCGTCAACGACTGGAAGGCGATCTGCTGGGCGGACGGAAAAGTGTATATGTCAAAGGCCTATGACGGCCTGGAAATCCTGGACCGCGTCGGCGGCGGCGATTCCTTTGCCTCCGGGCTGGTTTACGGCCTGATGACCACCGGCGATCCGGAACTGGCCGTAAATTACGGTGCCGCCCACGGCGCCCTGGCCATGACAACCCCCGGCGACACCAGCATGGCCAGCAGGGAAGAAGTAGAATCTATCATGAAGAACGGCAGCGCCCGGGTCAAACGGTAACAGATTACCAATAATTCTGAATGACTGAAAGGAGCAGGACCATGAAACAGTTCCTGGACAAAGACTTCCTGCTGAACACGGAAGCGGCGAAAATCCTGTATCACGAAGCGGCGGAAAAGCAGCCGATCATCGATTATCACTGCCACCTGAACCCCCGGGAAATTTTCGAGGACATCCGCTATGATAACATCACCCGGGTCTGGCTGGGCGGCGATCACTACAAGTGGCGTCTGATGCGCAGCGCGGGCGTGCCGGAAAAATACATCACCGGCGACTCCTCCGACTGGGAGAAGTTCGAGAAATACGCCGAAGTCCTGGGCAAGGCCATCGGCAACCCCCTGCACCACTGGAGCCATTTGGAGTTGCGCCGTTTCTTCGGCTATGAGGGTATCCTGAACAAGCAGACGGCAAAGGAAGTCTGGGAACTGGCCAATGCGAAACTGCAGAGCGAAGGATACACCTCCCGCAGCCTCATCATGATGAGCAACGTCAAAACGATCTGCACCACAGACGATCCGGTGGACACGCTGGAATGGCATGAGAAGCTGGCTACCGACAAGTCCTTCCCCGTCACGGTTCTCCCCGCCTGGCGCCCGGACAAGGCCATGAACCTGGAGAAGCCGACTTTCACGGATTACCTTGCGCAGCTGGAGACAACGGCCGGCATGAAGATCGCCTCCTTCGCGGATCTGAAAAAGGCGCTGTCAAATCGTCTCGACTTCTTCGCTGCCCACGGATGCAAACTGAGCGACCACGCGCTGAACTACGTGATGTACGCCCCGGCAGATGACGCGGAAATCGAAAAGATCTTCAAAGCCCGCCTCGAAGGAATCATGCCGGATGCAGATGCAGAAGCGAAGTTCAAGTATGCCTTCATGACAGCCATGGCGGAAGAATATGCCCGCCGCGGCTGGGTCATGCAGCTGCACTACGGCTGCCGCCGGGACAATAACCTGAACATGTTCCGGGTCATGGGGCCGGATACCGGCTTCGACTGCGTGGACAATTACGCTCCCAGTGCCCAGACCGCCGCCTTCCTCGGCGCGCTGGAGGACGCGGGCAGGCTGCCGAAAACCGTCCTTTACAGCCTGAATACCAATGACAACGCAGCCATCGATACTATCCTCGGCTGCTTCCAGAATGACACGGCCGTGGGGCGGATTCAGCACGGTTCCGCCTGGTGGTTCAACGATCACTTTGACGGCATGAGCGAGCAGCTGAAGAGTCTGGCCTCCCTGGGCTACCTGGCCGGCTTTGTGGGCATGCTCACCGACAGCCGCAGCTTCCTGAGCTATCCGCGGCATGAATATTTCCGCCGCATTCTCTGCCGGATCTTTGGCGAGTGGGTGGAGGAAGGCTTCTATCCGGAAGATTTCGATACCCTGAAGGAAATCGTCGCGGACATCAGCTACAACAACGCGGACAGATACTTTGCCTTTGAAAAGAAAGAATGCTGACAGCGAAAGGCAGCGGAATTCTGCCGCCCTTCATTCTGAATCACACACGAAGCGGGAGGAACTGGACACATGGACATTCGCTATGATATATTGCAAGCTGTCCAGGTGAAATCACAGGAGGCATGTTTGAGAGAATTTTGAAGAAATTTAGAACCCGACTTCCTGTTATATCACTATAATTCACTTGAATGTTTCTTTTCATATGAGATAATTAGTTGGAAGGACAGGAAAGCCTCTTAAAACAGTTTCCTATTCATAATCGCCAATATCAGATTCCCGCTGTTGAACAGCGGTGCCAATGCGCTTTTTTCAACCAATTCATTGATCCCGGCAAGCGGTACCATGGTCTGGACCAGAGGAAGCAGTGCAAACGCCACAAAACACAGAAGGACGCCGCGCAGCAGGCCGAACGCGCCGCCCGCAACGGAGTTCAGCTGCTTGAGCACCGGAAATTTAAACACAACCTTCAGAAAATTCAGTATAAAATGAATCACAATTAACAGTACAACAAAGCACACGATAAAACAGATCACATTCAGGATCGCGCCGACAATGGTCTGGGACACATAGCTTCCGACGTCAGCCGCGGTGCCGAAAACCTTGTTTTCCAGGTTGTTTTGCAAAAGGCTGCTCAGGGGGGCCGGCAGCGAAACCTTGTTCAATATCTCCGTAATCGAATTCTGCGTCAGGGAGGTAACGCTGGCGCCCGCCAGTGTCTGGTCTCCGATTCTGGTAGCCGCGTCCGTATAGGAAGAGAGGGTCCTGAGGATTTCCGGATTACTCTGGACCCACGCTGCCAGTTTCGGACTCAGCCAGAAGCTGAGTCCCAGGGAAAGCAGACACCCGCCCATGGAAGCCACCGAAGAGATGAATCCCCGGTACAGGCCGACCAGCACGCTCAGTCCCAGGATCGCGATAATCACGATATCCACAATGTTCACAACATCACCTCTGAATCGGGTTTACTTTGTTTTCAATTTCCGCGGGCATTTCTGTCTCGCCTCGGTCAGCACCGGATCATGGTCTCCGCCTTCGGCATAGCGTTCGTTGATCTCCCCGATCACTTCTTCGCGCTGCGGAGCGGCGCAAAGCGGACAGGGCTTCAGGTTCCGGTTCTCCTCTTCACCGAGTTCCCCGTATGTCAGGGTGATCACATTTTTCTTTCCTCTGATCTGGCTGCAACGGTCTGTGGTATGATAGTTGCCGTTTTTCTTCTTCACACAATACAAAAGGGTATCTGCCTTCGAGACCGAAATCTGTCTTCCCTGCCAGTCCTCCCAGATGATTATTTTGGTATTCTTCCGGTAGTTATTCCAGATCCATTTCTGGTTCACGCCCTCCGGCGATGCCTGCCGCTGGACCCGGATACATCCGTGACTCGCCTTGGTCCCGAGTTTCGGCTCGTTGATGCTGTAGTCCCGGAACCGGCCTCCCTGGCTGGAGATGTAAGGCACCTCGTGCAGCAGGTCCCCGTCATTGAAACGGATTGCCATCGGGCACCTCATATTGTCCGAAGAAAACTCGCCGACCTTGCTGATCAGAAGATATTCGCCGGCCCGGGTTTCATTGTAAGGCTGTTTTGCATTGGCCACACCGGTGGAAATCAACAGGGTGGAAAACAGCTTCCCCTCCCGGAAGAGATACAGCCGCTGGGTCAGTTTGTCCACAACCATCCCCATTTCCTGGTTCGGCATGATCGTTTTCAGGTACGCCGTGGGTACATACCCCTGTACAAACGTGTTCCAGTTCAGGATCGGACTGTCATGGAAGGAGGATGAATGGCATTCGATCAGCGACCATTCCTCCCCTTGTTCCAACACATGCACTCCCTGGCTGATGCAGGTTACCATACCGATCCCGTCACTTGCTTCCGACGGCTGCGAGCGGATAATCACCTGCGTCTTTTCCGCGTTTTTCTTCCCGTTGTCCAGCACCGTAATCGGAGCCGTCAGCGCCTTCCAGACCGCTTCCTCATCTGTAATATCCATCGGCACCGTCCAGGCGTTCAGCGTCTGATCCTCCCCACGCCGCGCACTGAGATGCAGCGGAGTGAACCCGTTTTCGCTTTTCTCCCGCAGGTAATCCGGTAGCGGTTCTGGCGTCGGTATCGCGTTTGGGTCCTTCTTTTCGAGCACTTCAAGCGTCAGGCTCACCGGCTCGGATACCGTGCCATCCTCCCCGGCCAGAGTCAGTGTCAAGGTATGAGTCCCGGGATTCATTTCCGCCTGGAAGCTGACTTCTCCCTGCCCCGCGGGCAGATTCTCCCAATAGATCGGCTCCGCCATTTCCGCTTCCTGCAGCATCAACGTTCCGGCTTCCGTCGCGAAGAAACCCAACAGAACCGTATCCCCTTCTTCAACCGCCTTTGATCCCGTTTCCGTTTCTGTTTCCGTCTCAATATTCGGAGAAATCAGGCTGGGAATCAGCGTTCCGATGATCACCTTCGTTTCGGCATGTTCCCCGTTCATTTCGGCTGCAAGCATCCATTCGCCTGCCGGCGCGGGCAATCCGGCATCTGTTCCGTTCCAGTACAGAGCGTTATACCCCGCCGCCACCGTCCGGTTCTCCACCACGGTAAAAACCTTTTCCCCGCTTTCATCCACCAGGAACAGAGAACATGTCCCGTCTGCAGGTGCGCTGATTGTTATGATGGACGGTCTGCCCGGCCGGATCTCCTCCGCCGGTGCCCCCACTGCAAGCGTCATGCCCTCAGCAAAAGCATTCAAAGCCGCAAAGGAAAGAAGAGCAACACAAACGATTATGATAATCTTTTTCATCTGTCTTCCATCCTTTCTCCGAAGGTTCAGGGCAACCGGAAAGCCCCCTTAATATATTCCTCCCATCGCCTGCATCAGCGTTGTCATAGCGCTCATCACAGCTCCCTGGTCCGGACTGTCTCCGCCGATCAGCATCCGCAGATAATCCGCCGCATTCCGGATTGCCTGATACTGCGGGAGTCCCGGATCCATACCTGCCAGCTGTGTTTCCGCGCTGTCCAGCAGCTGATTCGCATCCCCGAACTGCTGCGTAGCACCCGGGCCGGCAGCCTGTCCCCGGTTCTCCTCGTTGTGCCAGGTACACACCGTGTTGGCGGATACCGCAGTGCCAAGGTATTCCTCAATCACATCCTGATATTTCGTTCCCAGCAGATTGTACAGCGGATGCCCCGGCGGAATTGTCACCACGCCTTTCTGCACGGGATTGGGACAATACTGCGAAGCCAGCATACCCGTATCCGCACAGACCGTCTGTGTGGTGTGCATCTGACAGCTGACCGTCGGCTGCGTTCCGTTGGCCCACCAGTCCGTCACAACACCGTAACCCATCTGGTCGTTCCGGCACGCTTCCGTTGCCAGCTGGCCGCTGACCGCGCACGTCGTTACCTTCACCAGACCGTAGTTGGATGGATCCCCGTCCAGGATATCCTTGTTCTCCAGGCCCTGATGGATCTTAGACATATAAGCCTGCCACAGCGGTGCCGCTGCGCCGGAACCTGTTGACTTGGAGCTCAGGGCCTTGTAGTTGTCGTGGCCGACCCAAAGGGCGGAAGCGTAATATCCCGTGATCCCGGAGAAGAACACACCCTTCTGATCGGAGTTGGTGCCGGTCTTCCCGCCCACGGTCTGTCCCTTGATTTTGGCGGAAGTCCCGGTGCCATGCGCCACCGCGTATTTCAGCATGTCCACAATCATCCAGCTCGTGCTGTCCGAAAAAACCCTCCGCCTGTCCTGGTGCTGATGCCCGTCCCACACAATATTGCCGTCAGAGTCGGAAATACCGAGCACGGAAATCGGCTCCTGATAGACTCCGCCGTTGGCCAGCACGCCGAAGGCAACCGTCATCTGCAGCGGAGTAATGCCGGAAGATCCGAGGGCAAGTCCGAACGGCGTTGCATCGATATGTTCGTCATCGATGCCCATCCGGTGCAGGAAGTCCACACTCCGGTCCACGCCCACCATGGTCATCAGCGTCTGGGCTGCGGAGGTGTTATGTGACTTTGCCATCGCGGTCCGCAGTGTTTCAGGGCCCGTGTAACCGCCGCCGCCGTAGTTCTTCGGCCAGGAATCGTTTCCCTTGGCATCTTTCCAGCCGGAAATCGGTATGGGCATGTTGTAGACCACCGATGCCGGACTCCGGCCCAGCTCCAGCGCAGGTCCGTATACCGAGATCGGTTTGATGGAAGAACCGACAGGCATCTTCATATCTGTCGCACGGTTCAGCGTCTTCTGTGCGGTTACCTCAGTCCGGGAGCCGACAATCGCCTTCAGTTCACCCGTCCGGTAGTCCAGTACCGCACAGGCTGCCTGGGGTTCGATCGTCTCCGTATACGTGCCGTCGGAATTCTTTGTGCGGAAGATCTTGTCCTGCGGATCCCGCAGTGACGGGTATTTGCTCCAGTTCTGCAGCGTGCTTTCAACCGTTTCCTGGATTGCCGGATCGATCGCCAGCTGCACATGATAACCGCCCGTCCGGAACTTATTCTCCATGGCGGCACGGTTCGTCGCGTTGTTCTCCAGGCCGTTCAGTTCCAGCAGGATCTGCACGACTTCCTTCACCGCATATTCAACATAGTGGGGATATTGGTAAAGGCTCTTGCCGGTCGTCGGTCCTTCCGGCAGTACATTAGCCGTCGCAGGATTCAGTGCCTCCTCATACTGTTCCCGAGTGATGAACTGGTTTTCATACATACACCGCAGCACATAGTTCGTCCGGTTGTTGGTCACCGCTTCGAAATCCCTGTCCTCGCTCTTGCGGGTGTAGAGATTCCGCCGCGGATTGTAATAGTACGGGTTGTTTGTCGTTCCGGCCAGCATGGCGCATTCCCGGATCGTCAGATCCCCCAGGTCCTTGCCGAAATAGCCCTGCGCCGCCACCTGCACGCCATAATAGTTCTCTCCCAGATAGATCGTGTTCAGATAGCTTTCAAGGATCTGATCCTTCGTGTAGCGTTTTTCCAGTTGCAGAGATAGATAGGCCTCCTGGATTTTACGTTTGTAGCTCTGTTCCGAGCTTAGGAGTGTGTTTTTGATCAGCTGCTGCGTGATCGTCGACCCGCCCTGCGTCCCCGAGGAGGTCATGTTGGCGACGAACGCACCAACAATACGCTTCAGGTCAACGCCGTCATGCGAATAAAACCGTGAATCTTCCACCGCAATAAAAGCGTTCCGCAGGTTCCGTGGAATCGCGTCCAGCGAGACCAGCACACGGTTCTCTGTTCCCTTGTATTCCGTGATCAGGTTCTTGTTCCGGTCATATATGAAGGATGTCTGGGCCTGGCTGTCCAGCGCCACTAGGTTCAGTTCCGGCGCGGTATCCACATAGCCCTTCGCGATACCGAGCACCGCTCCGGCAGCCGCCACGCCGGCCAGCAGACCGATTACCAGCAGAACCCGTACCGTGTTGAGCAACACGCTGACGACAAAATTCGGTTTCCGGGTCTCGGGCCGGAAAATACTGCGGGGTTCCGGTTTTTCCTCCGGTTCCTCCCATTCATCTTCGTCTTCCGCTCCCCAGGTTCCCGCTTCATAGTCGCCGTAAGCTTCCGGGGAGAATTCTTCATAAAAAGCGTCGTCAGGGACTTCCCCATCCCCGGCGTCACGGCCTTCCGGCCGTTCTTCCTCCGGGTAGCGGAGTTCCTCCCCGTCATATCCGACTGTCTTCTTTTTCTTTCCGAACATGCTTCTCCTCCGGTTGTCATGCCTCGCCAGTCTCAAAACGTTTATAGCAAGACATTTTATTTTACCATATTTTGTGTCCCTTGTCCAAAGTCGAAAAAGTGCCCCGCCTTTATAAGACGGGACACTGACAAACTTCATTTCTTTTCTCAGACATGATAACCGAAAGGGGCTTGGAAGAGCGATCGGAAAGCCCCGCAATCTTTACTTCAGATACGCTTCCAGCTGCGTATTGGCCGCCTCCAGATACTTCTCCATTCCGGCAGTCTCCAGCGCCTCAAGGAACTTCGGCAGCTCGGTTTCCGGATCTGTCGCGCCGCAGTCCAGCGCCAGGGCATACTGAGCAGCCACGTTGCCCAGCTGAGCCATCTCGTTGGCAACTTCCGTATTGTCGAACACAAACCCCAGGCATGGAACCGCTTTCGCGCCGGCATAGTAAGCCTTGAAAGCCTCTCGGAAGCCTGCGCCTTCGGCGGCAGTGTCAGGAAGGATCGTCACGTTGCCCATGCCGTTGGTCCAGGGGCTGTAGGTTGCCCGGGCGTCAGCGTTGAACTCGATCAGACCGTCCGCATTCTTCGTGTAGTGGATCCCTTCCACGCCGTAGTTCAGCAGGGTCATCAGATAGGGGTCACTGTTCAGCAGCGCCAGGAACTTGAAGCTTTCTTCCGGATGTTCGGAAGCGGTAGTGATCGCCATCATAGCACCCTGGGAGGCTGTGGTGTCCACATAGGGCTCGGTGCAGGGCACGAAGGCCACTTCGATGCCGCGGGCCAGCACGTCGGCAGAATACTCATAGCCGTATGCGTAGCTCTGCGTGCCGATCAGATAATCGCCAGTCTTCTGGGCATTGCTCCGGGCATCATTGGAGGTTTCAGCCACCGCCAGCGCGGGATCGATATACCCGGCCTCGTAGTATTCATGTACCTTGTCGACGAAAGCCTTATACTCGGGGGTGGCAAACTTGTTCAGAATCTTGTTGCCGTAGGCGCCTTCGGCGGAAACATCCTCGGGATTCAGGTAGTAGCTCAGCAGGTTGGTGGAGCCTGCGTCACCAGCGATGATGATGGAGTTGGTTACCATGCGTTCGAGCACCATCGGCTCAATCAGGAAGGGATAAAAACTGTCGCCCTTGACTTCCTTCGCCTTGGCAAAGATCTCACCGAAACCGAAGAATCCCTTTTCCTTGATGTCATCCAGCGTATAGCCCAGTTCATTCAGCAGGGTCACATTCACGTCCCAGGTATTCTGGGTGGCGGTATCCTTGAAGCCGTTCACGGCATAGACTCCTTTGCCTTCCGCGCCTTCAATGGTAGCAGCCTGCATCAGGGATTCAGGAATCGCAGCCTTCAGGTCCGCACCGTACTGCTCCATCAGGTCATCCAGCTTGAGGAAATAGCCCTGCTTGGCAAAGCTGTTGTATTCATCTGCGCTCCAGGAGCAGGTGAAGACCATATCCAGGCCGGTATCGCCGGAAACCAGCGCGTTCACGGCTTTCTCATCGAAGTCACCCCAGGTCCCCCAGATGACTTCCAGCTTCGCGCCAACCTTGTCGGCAATGTACTCGTTGACCGCTTCCAGCACAGCCGTGTCATCGGACACATTGCTGCCGTGGAACATGATCGTGATAGTGGGCAGATCATCCGCCTGCGCGAAAGAACACAGGGAGAGGATCAGAGCCAGGGAAAGAATCAGACTGACCAGTTTACGCATATTAGGTTCCTCCTTTTATTTTTCAGAGCTTTGCAGCTCCAAATTTCATCCTTTCACACTTCCCACCGTCAGCCCCGCAACCACGAATCTCTGGAAGAACGGATAAGCGCAGGCGATCGGCAGCACGATGAACACCACCAGTGCCATCTTCAGCGACTGGGACGGCAGCGCCATCGCCGCCTTTGACGCGTCCGCCCCCAGCATGGCTGAGTTTTTAGCCAGGAAATCAGCATTTCGCTGCATCCGCATCAACAGGTACTGCAGGGGAATGATTTGCATGTTCTTATTGATGTACAGCAGACTCAGGAACCATTCATTCCAGTATCCGATGGCATACAGCAGGGTGATCGTCGCGATGCCGGGCGTTACGATCGGGAGAACAATCCGAACCAGCGTGGAATACTCGCCGCTGCCGTCAATGGTCGCTGCTTCGATCAGCTCCCCCGGGACCGTCGTCTGGAAAAATGTCCGCATGATAATCACGCTGAACGGGCTGAACATTGCCGGAACGATCAGAGCCGCATAGTTGTCCGATAATCCGAGCACGCTCTTGCAGATTACAAAGGTCGGCACCAGGCCTCCGCCGAAAATCATCGTAAAGAAGCTGAGGAAATTAAAGAATCCGCGGTAGCTGTAATCCTTCCGGTACAGCGGATAGGCATACAGCACAGTGATCGTTACGGCCAGCGCCGTACCTACGATCGTGATCAGGAAGGAGTTGAAATAACTCCGCCACAGCTGGTCGCCCAGTTGGAAAGTATATTCGTACGCTTGGGTTGACCATTCCACCGGCGCAAACGAATATCCGACCTGGCGAATGGAATCCTCCGATGAGAAGGAGATGATGATAACAAAGATAAACGGAATAATGCAGAGCAAAGCGAACAGGCCGAGAACCACATGGAAACCCGCCTGAGCTCCCGGGCTGAAACGGTTCAGTGTCCCGGAACTCTTTTTCCTTTCTTTCGCAATGGTTGTCATCTTTTTCTCTCCCATTCATTTGCCGAAGGTCCAGCCGCGAAACATCTTCATTTTACTCTGTTGGACACTTCATCAGAATAACGAACTGTCCGGATCAATTTTCCTCACAATCGCATTCGTTCCCACAATACACACCAGTCCGACCGCGCTTTGCAGGAAACCTGCCGCGGAACTCATCCCCAGGTTATGGGTGTTGGCATAAGCCCGATACACAAATGTATCAACCACCTGCGTCACGGGATACAGCGACCCGGAATTCTGCGGCACGTTATAGAACAGTCCGAAATCCGCGTTGAAGATCTTGCCTACATTCATGATCAGCAGGATGATGATCATCGTGCGGATGTTGGGCAAAGTCACATACCGGACCTGCTGCCACTTTGTGGCGCCGTCGATCGCAGCTGCCTCATACTGAGTGGTATCAATGCCGGTGATCGCCGCCAGATACAGCACCGTCGAGTATCCGACATTCTTCCACAGGTTGCACAATGTCAGGATCAGCGGCCACCACGTCGTGTCGTGATAAAAGTTGGTCACCGATCCGCCTCCGGCTTTCTGTATCGCGTTGATCATCCCGCTTGTCGGATCAAGGAACGCCAGAACAAAGTAGCTCGCCACAACCCAGCTCAGGAAGTAAGGGAAAAACATCATCGTCTGATATGTCTTTGCAATGAAGCGGGTACTCAGTTCGCTCATCATCACCGCGAAGGCCACCGAAATAATCAGTCCCAGCACAATCCACAGAATGTTGTACCCCAGGGTGTTGCGGATCATAACCGCGGTGTCCGGTCCCTTCAGAAACTCAAAGTTCTTCAACCCGACCCATTCGGACTTAAGGATATTGTTCCAGAAAGTATTGGGCTTGAACGCCCTGTAATTCTTGAAGGCAATCGTAATTCCCAGCATTGGCAGATAGCGGAGAAGCAGCAGCCACACGGCGCCCGGCAGCAGCATTGTGGTCAGCCAGAAGTTCTTCTTCCGCTTTGCGGATATGATCCCGCCGTGTCCGTTGCTGCTCATGTTTCTCCCCCTTTCGCCGTTATTCATGTCGCATCTGGTGTTCTGATGATAACAAAAAGACATTTTCTGTGTCATTATCCCCAATTGCGATTTCTTGACTTTTCTTGTGCATCGGTTTTTGATGACAACCGGAATCAAAAATAAACAACCCTGTCCCTTCCCCGTTCTCTTCCTCTTTTGATACAATAAAACCACAAACCTGCCATAAAGGAGCGTAACACCATATGCAGTACGGTTATTTTGATGATACCGCCCGGGAATATGTCATCGATCATGTTGATGTCCCCGTTTCCCTGACCAATTACCTGGGCACCCAGCGCATGGGGGCCGTCATCTCCCACAATGCCGGCGGCTACTGCTGGCTGGACAGTCCCCAGCACCGCCGTATCACCCGTTTCCGGCCAAACGGCATACCGATGGACTGGCCCGGCCATTACGTCTATCTCCGGGATGACGGGAACGGGGATTACTGGTCCCTCAGCTGGCAGCCTGTCGGCCTTTCCCTGGATCAGGCAAAGTACGAAGCGCGCCACGGCCTGAGTTATTCCGTCTTCACCTGTGATTATGCCGGCATCCGTGCTTCGGAAACCCTCTTTATTCCCCGGGAGCAGGGGACGGATGATCCGGTGGAGATCTTTGATGTCCGTGTTCGCAATCTTTCTGACAGGGAGCGGACGCTCAGTGTCTTCGGCTATGTGGAATTCTCCTTCCATGAGATCGATATGGATAACCAGAACTTCCAGATGAGTCTTTATGCCGCTGGTTCCCATTTCCGGAACGGTGCCTGCCTCAATGAACTGCATTATGAACCCGGCTGCTTCCAGTTCTTCGCCGGAAACTTTGAACCTGATGGGCATGACGGTGTCCGTGACGCCTTTATCGGTTCTTACCGGACTGAACGCAATCCCGTCGCGGTCGAACAGGGTGCCCTCTCCGGCAGCACGGAACTGGGCGGCAACGTCTGCGGCGCCCTTCAAAAGAAGCTGGTCTTGCAGCCGGGAGAAGAGAAGCGTATTCTCTTTTATCTGGGCACCGGGAACGATGACGCTGCGCAGCGTGCCCGCCGTAAATATAATGAGGCTGGCACAGACCGGGCCTTTGCCAACCTGCGGGCTTTCTGGGATGAAAAACTTTCCGCCCTGCAGATCTCCACGCCCCATGAGAATATGAATCGTTCCCTGAATATCTGGAACTATTACCAAAGCGAGATCAACGTCCTCTTCTCCCGCTTTGCCTCCTTTATCGAGGTCGGCGGACGCACGGGCCTGGGTTACCGGGATACGGCGCAGGACGCCATGTGCATCCCGCACGGGGAGCCGGACGGCTGCATGATGCGCATTCGTCAGCTTCTCCGCGGGCAAATGCAGGAAGGCTACGGGCTTCACCTCTTCGATCCCTCCGTCCTCGAGGCCCGGGATGACGGGTCCGTCAAAACGCCCACTGTCATCCCCGAGGCAGATAAGAAAAGTATGCTCCACGGTATCGAAGACGCCTGCGCGGATGACGCTCTCTGGCTGATCCCCGCCATCGTGGAAAACATCCGGGAGAGCGGCAATCTGAGCTTTTTTGACGAGGTGATCCCCTATGCGGATGATGGGAAAGCCACCGTCTGGGAGCACATGAAAGCCATCCTGGATTTCTCGTACGGCCAGATCGGCGTCCACGGCATAACCAAAGGTCTGCGGGCGGACTGGAATGACTGCCTGAACCTCGGCGGCGGCGAAAGCGCCATGGTCGCCTTCCTGCTCATCTGGGCTTCCAATCACTTCATTGATGCCGCCATAGCGCTGGGCCGCAACGAGGATGCCGAACATTATACGGAACTCCGGGCCCGCATGACCGAAACCTGCCGGAAAGCCCTCTGGGACGGGAATTGGTTCCTCCGCGGTTTCACCGCGGAGGGCGATCCGATCGGCAGCAGCACTGCGAGGGAGGGCAAGATACATCTGGAAAGCAACACCTGGGCTGTCATTTCCGGCGCCGCCACTGAAGCGCAGGGATGCTCCTGCATGGACAGTGTGGATGAATGGCTTTACACTCCCTACGGTCTGATGCTGAACGCGCCCTCCTTCCGGACCATTGACGACAGCATCGGGTTTGTCACCCGGGTTTATCCAGGGGTGAAAGAAAACGGCGCGATCTTCAGCCATCCGAACCCCTGGGCCTGGGTAGCGGAATGCCTGCTCGGCCGCGGCGGACGAGCCATGAAGTTCTATGACGCGCTCCTTCCGGAAAACCAGAACGACCAGATGGAAATCCGTCAGGCAGAACCCTATTCCTACTGCCAGTTCATCATGGGCCGGGACCATACCGCTTTCGGCCGGGCACGGCATCCTTTTATGACCGGGTCATCCGGTTGGAGCTATTATGCCGCGACCCGCTATATCCTCGGCATCCGTCCGGGTTTTGACTCCCTGACCGTTGACCCCTGCATTCCGGCAGAGTGGAACGGTTTCACCGCTGTCCGCAAATGGCGCGGAGCCGCCTATCATATCACCGTTTCCAATCCTGACCACGTGGAAAAAGGCGTCGTCTCCCTCGAGGTTGACGGTCAGAAAACGGACCGCATCCCCGTTTTCACTTCAGGTACTCATGAAATCAAGATTACGATGGGGGTATCACAATGATTCAATTCGGAACCGGCGGCTGGCGCGCCGTCATCGGCGAAGACTTCACCCGCGCCAACATTGAACGCGTCGCGGCTGCCCTGGCCCGCCGCATGATCCGCGAAGGCTCCGCGGACAAAGGCATCTGCGTTGGTTATGACCGGCGTTTCCTCAGCCGGGAAGCCTGCATCTGGTTTTCCCAGGTCATGGCCGGCGAAGGCGTCAAAGTCTGGTTTGTGAACCTGAACTGCCCGACTCCGCAGATCATGTATACCGTCAAACGTATGGATCTTCCCTACGGCGCCATGGTCACCGCCAGCCACAACCCCGCAATCTGGAACGGTATCAAGCTCTTTACCGCCGGCGGCCGGGACGCCACTGAGGACTATACCCTCCCGGTCCAGGACGAAGCCAACGCCCTAGATCCGGAGAAAATACGGCAGATCGACTTTGAAAAGGCGCTCACAGATGGTATAATAGAATATACTGATCCGAGAGATGCCTATCTCGATTCGATCCTTTCCCAGATCCGCACCGATGAGATCCGCAAGCGTCATCCCCGTGTGGTGCTTGACCCGATGTTCGGCGTCAGCCTCACCGGTCTGCAGACCATCCTGTATACCTGCCGCTGCGATGTGGACGTGATCAACGACCGGCATGACGCCTTCTTCGGCAGGCATCTGCCCGCCCCGACGCCCGCCACCCTGGTCGATCTTCAGCAGGCCGTCCTGGAACACCACGCGGATGTCGGTATCGCCACTGACGGGGACGCGGACCGTCTGGGCATTGTGGATGAGAAAGGCCGCTATGTTTCGGCGAATGAGATCCTTGTGCTCCTGTATTACTACCTGCTGGCTTTCCGGGGCTGGAAAGGTGCTGCTGTCCGGAACATTGCCACCACGCACCTGCTTGACCGGGTTGCCGAAGCCTACGGACAGCCGTGTATTGAGGTTCCGGTCGGCTTTAAGCATATCTCCGCCGGCATGGAGGCCAATGACGCCCTGATTGGCGGCGAATCCTCCGGCGGTCTCACCGTCCGAGGGCATATTCACGGCAAGGATGGTCTCTATGCTGCTTCTCTCCTGCTGGAAATGCTCTGCGTCACCGGCAAGCCCATGAGCAAGCTGATCCTGGAGATTTATGAGCGCTTCGGCGAAGCGCATATGGCTGAGTTCGACTGGGCCCTGACCACAGAAAGCCGTGGACGGATTCATCAGCAGATCATGATCCACCGCGATCTCCCCGTGCTGCCCCTGCCCGTGGAAAAAGTCAGCTTTCTCGACGGCTGCAAGCTGTATCTGGAGGGCGGCTGGATCATCATCCGTTTCTCCGGCACGGAACCAAGGGTCAGAATTTTTGCCGAAGCCGAAACCGCGGTCCTGGCCGAGTCCCTTGTCCGCCTCGCCGCGGAACATATCGGTTTGCCGTTTCCTCCCGAAGGAGTTTAAACCCACATTTTCATGAAAGCCGAAGGGGGTCTGGGGGGCAAAGGCGCCAGTGGCGCCTTTGTTGGAAGGGCAGGAAAGCCCCCGGGAAAGAACATTATGACGAAACGCAGATCTGTCGCAGGAAAACCCCTTTATCATCATCGGGGCCTGTTCAGCTTGCGCTTCCAGATCGTCTTCATCCTTCTCCTTTGCTACATAATCCCGACAATCGTGCTGGGCATTTTTGCCCGGCACATTTTGCTCGGCAGCGTTCAGAAAAACGTCGAATCCGCCCTGGTCAGCAATGCAAAATACGCCTGGAATACCACCGTTCAGAATCTGGACCGCATCGTGGCCCTCGGGCAGGAAGCAGTCTATGATGAGGAACTGGCCAATGCCTGGAACCAATGGCGTTCCTCCGCCATCAGCAATGCCGAGTTCCTGAGGCTTTCCCGAAACTATCTGGATCAGCAGTTCGGCCGGGACCGGTTCTTCACCTTTGCCGCCTTCATCCCTGCGGGCTCCGATGGCCTGCTGATCAGCAACCCATCCGGTCAGAGCGCCGCCTCCGATTTCTTCCGTGAAAACGAAGCACTTGTTTCTCATGCTGCGGAATCCCTGGATACCCAATCTCTCTTCACCGGCAGCGGAGAACAGATGTGCTTCATCCGGAACGTGCTGAATCTGCGTATGGAAAACACCGGCACCCTGGTTTTCGGTCTGAACCGGAATCAGGTTCTGGAGCCGCTGATCACCCTGCAGTCCGGCTGGAAGGCAAATATGAGCCTGCTGGTTGACGAATACGGGGACCGCGAAACAGACTGGGCATCCCTCCCCGAAGGGTTTACGGATCTCCCTCAGGAAAACACGCTCCGCTATGTCCAGTCCGAAACCGGGGATCATTACGACCTGCACCTGCTCCTGGCCCTGAACCGTGCCGAACAGTATCACGAGCTCTATACTTTCCAGAACCTTACCCTGCTGTTATATTTGCTGCTGATTCCCATCCTGCTGCTGATCGTCCTTTTCGTTCGCCGGCGGATCACCCGGCCGATCGGCATGCTCGCCGATGCCTCCCGGCGCATCGAGGCCGGAGAACTCGGCGTCACCGTGCCCATGCGGGGCGGAGATGAACTGGGAGATCTGGGTGTTGCCTTCTCCAACATGTCCGTCCGCCTGCGGGAGCTGATCGAGAAGACGTACCGGAGCGAGATCGAGCTGAAAAACGCCCAGATCCAGGCCCTTCAAAGCCGGATCAATCCTCATTTCCTGAACAATGCCCTCGAGACGATCAACTGGCAGGCCCGCATGGAGGGCAGCGAGACCATCGAAAACATGGTTTCCGCCCTCTCCGTCCTGCTCAATGCAACCCTCGGACGGAAAAACCGCCGCGTCGTCCCCCTGCGGGAGGAACTGGAAGTGGCGGAAGGATACATCTTTTTCATCCAGCAGCGCTTCGGCGATTCCCTGATCATCACCCGTGATATTGATCCGGAGGCGGAAACCTGCATCGTTCCCCTGCTGACCGTTCAGCCGGTGCTGGAAAACGCAGTGGATCACGGGATCGCCCCGGCGGGCGAAGGAACGATCCGGATCTCGGTCCGTCGGACAGATAACTGCCTGAGAATGCAGATTGCCAACACCGGCCGCGGTCTTGACGCGGAAGACCGTGCGCGAATCGACGCCGCCCTTTCCGGAGAGTCCTGCGAAAGCAATCACCTCGGCCTGGCGAACATTGCCAGCCGTCTCCGTCTGCTTTTCGGATCACAGGCTGTCCTGACTGTCACCGGCGCCCCGGATGAGGAAACCGTCGTTGAAATTATGATCCCTCAACCTGAAGAAACCCCTCATTCAAAGGAGGACTCAGCCTCATGATCAGAAGAATAAGCAGCATCCTGCTTGCCTTCGCCCTGCTTGTCTCCTGCGCAGGCGCCGAAGACATCATCCTCCATACGATCAGCTGCTTCGGCGGCGGCAACAGCGCCGGCGACGCCTACGTCTCTATTCTTCGCGATTTTGAGAACGCTACCGGCTATACCGTTATGGATGAATCTTCCACCAGCAATGAGGCCTGGAAGGCCGGCGTACTCAAGCGTTTTGCCGCGGGCGACGAGCCGGACGTTCTCTTCTTCTTCGCTGCCGGCGCAGACAGTAAGCTTCTCCTGAACCGGCTGGTCCCCCTGGCAGAAATCAACGCCTCCTATCCGGACCTTTCTTTCCCTCAGGATGATGTCCTGAAGGAAGCCGACGGACAGGTCTATGCCGTCCCGCTCTATTCCTTTTGGGAAGGGCTTTATGTAAACTCGGATCTGTTTGACCGTTTCGGCCTGGACCTTCCGACAGACTGGGAAAAACTTGTCCGCGCGATTCAGGTTTTCCGGGCCAACGGCATTGTTCCGATCTCAGTTTCTCTTTCGGATATCCCGCATTATCTGGCGGAATTCGCGATGCTTGCCTGCGTTCCGCCTGAGGAGCTGGCGCTGCGGCCGAAAACCTTTGAAGAAGTCCCTGCCTCCTGGTTTGAAGCCATGAACCTCATCCGGGAGCTGTATCAACTCGGCGCTTTCCCGGATGACACCGCCTTCACCACGGAGAGCGTCACTACCGGGCTCTTTCTGGACAGGAAGGCTGCCATGCAGTTCGACGGCAGCTGGCAGGTTGCCTCTTTCTCTGATCAGCAGATGGACAGCATCGTTGTCCTCCCAATGCCCCTTCGCAACGGCGGTCAGGCGGAGTACTATCCAGGCGGGGTCTCAATGGGTTTCTTTCTCACCCGAAAAGCCTGGAACAGCAATCGGAAGGATGCCGCCGTCTCCCTGCTGGCTTCACTTACCTCAAAGGAAAGCCTGGAGAAGCTGGACAATCAGCAAATGACCGGCGGTCTCCGTTCTTCCTGGGAAAAGATGACCGAAACCCGCCATATGACTCAACCGCTGCAGGATGCCATGAATCAGCAGGCCCGGGAAACCTGGCTCCTGGAGTGCGTGCCGGCTGTCGCCGATGGCAGCATGTCCGCTGATGACTGCTGGCAGAAAGTCATGAAACTCAAACCTTTTGGAGAGTGATTTAAAATGTATTCCGTTATTCTTGTTGATGATGAAGCCCTGATCCTGAAAGGCCTCTCCACCGTTATTCCGTGGAGAGAAATGGGTTGTGAAGTTGTGGGTACAGCCACAAACGGCCGGACAGGCCTGGATCTGATCCGGAAACTGAAGCCGGATATTCTCTTTACCGATATCCGCATGCCCAACATGGACGGTCTCACCATGCTTGCCGCCCTCGGCAGCGAGTTCCCGCGGATGCAAACAGTTGTCCTCACCGCCTATCGGGATTTTGATTACGCCCGCCAGGCGATCACCCTGGGCGTCTGCCGCTATCTGCTGAAGCCGAGTAACCTGAACGAACTCAAGGAGGCCCTCCGCGTCATGGTTGAAAAGCTGAACCGGCTCCCCGCCGAAGATGCGGAGCAGCCGGAAAATGCCGAGGGACCGGATGGAGCTTCAGAAGCCGGTAATTTTATCGTAAACGCAGCCCTGAACTATATGCGGGAAAACTGCATGCAGCAGCATCTTTCCCTCAGTGATATTGCCGATCATGTGTATGTCAGCCAGTGGCATCTGTCGAAGCTTCTGAACCGGGAAACCGGCAAAAGCTTCTTCGACCTCCTCGGCAGCATGCGGATTGAGAAAGCAAAATCACTCCTCCGGACCCCCGGCATGAACATCCAGGAGGTTGCGGAAGGAACCGGCTACACCGATGTAGCGCATTTCTCGCGTACTTTTAAAAAACTCACCGGCCAGACTCCCGGTGAATACCGTAAAGGTCACTGATACCCACTCTTTCTTCCCTTGAAAACCCATTCGCCCTATAGTATAATAGGTCATATTTCTGCAGGAGGGATCCGTATGATTTCAACCAAGGGACGGTATGCCATCCGCGTAATGATCGATCTGGCTGAGCATGATCAGGGAAAGTATATCCCCCTCAAAGATATTGCCGCGAGACAGGAAATATCCAAAAAATATCTGGAGATCATCGTGAAGGACATGGTCGCCGGGGGCCTGCTGACCGGTGCCAGCGGAAAAGGCGGCGGTTACAGACTGACCCGGAAGCCGGAGGACTATTCGGTGGGTGAAATCCTGGAACTGATGGAGGGAACGCTCTCGCCGGTTGCCTGCCTCGCGGAGGAGGTCAATGACTGTCCGCGGAAAGGCGCATGCAAAACGCTCCCTCTGTGGACCGAATTCGATCAGCTGGTTCATGACTTCTTTTTCAGCAAGAAACTCAGTGACCTGATTACGAAGTAAGGGAAGAGCCATAAAAGCTCTTCCCCTTTTCTTATCGGATGACAATCTCCCCGTTCGGGTCGAGGTCAACAACCAGTTCGGTGCCGGGTGCCACATCCGCGGCAATGACCCTGCGGGCGATGAGGGTTTCCACATGGCTCTGCAGGTACCGTTTCAGCGGGCGGGCGCCGAACACGGGATCGAATCCCCTGTCGATCACGGCGTTCATGGCGTCATCGGTCAGGGTGACCTTCAGTTGCTTGTCCTCCAGGCGCTTGTTCAGGCCGGCGATCATCAGGCGCACGATGGAACCGATCTCGTCCCTGGTCAGGGGCTTGTAATACACGATCTCATCAATCCGGTTCAGGAACTCGGGACGGAAATGCGTCCGAAGCAGCCGGTCGACCTGCGCGCGGGCGTCAGGCGAGATTTCCCCGTCGGCAATACCGTCCAGGATGAACTCGCTCCCCAGATTGCTGGTCATGATCAGGATGGTGTTCTTGAAATCCACGGTGCGGCCCTGGCTGTCTGTGATCCGGCCGTCATCAAGCACCTGCAGCAGGACATTGAAGACATCCGGATGGGCCTTTTCCACTTCATCGAACAGGACGACGCAGTACGGGTGGCGGCGGACCGCTTCGGTCAGCTGGCCGCCCTCATCGTAGCCCACATATCCGGGAGGCGCCCCGATCAGCCGGGATACGCTGAATTTCTCCATGTATTCGGACATATCGATCCGAACCATGTTCTTTTCATCGTCAAACAGCGCCTGGGCCAGGGCTTTGGCCAGCTCGGTCTTGCCGACGCCGGTCGGGCCGAGGAAGAGGAAGGAGCCGAGAGGCCGGTTCGGATCCTGAATGCCGGCGCGGGAGCGCAGAATAGCTTCGGAAACCTTTTTCACGGCTTCGTCCTGGCCGATGACCCGCTCATGCAGCACATCCTCCAGATGAAGCAGTTTCTCCCGCTCGCCTTCCATCAGTTTGGCAACTGGGATACCGGTCCAGCGGCCGACGATGCGGGCAATTTCCTCTTCGGTCACCTTGTCCCGCAGAAGGCTGTTTTCACTCTTGCTCTCCTCTGCGATCGCTTCTTCCTTCTCCAGCTCCTGCTTCAGTTTCGGCAGCTCGCCGTACTTCAGCTCCGCAGCGCGGTTCAGGTCATAGGTCCGCTCTGCCTTTTCGATCTCGGCGTTCACGCGCTCGATCTCCTCGCGCAGGCTGCTGACCTTGCCGATGGCTTCCTTTTCCGCCTCCCATCGGGCCTTCATGGCGTTGAACTGATCCCGCTGTTCCGCCAGTTCTTTCTGCACCTCTTCCAGATGCGCCTTCGACAGGGAATCCTCCTCCTTTTTCAGGGCGGCTTCCTCAATCTCCAGCTGCATGATATGCCGGCGGATATCGTCCAGCTCGGATGGCAGGGAATCGATCTCCGTCCGGATCATGGCGCAGGCCTCGTCCACCAGGTCAATGGCCTTGTCCGGCAGGAACCGGTCGGTAATATACCGGTTGGAAAGGGTCGCGGCAGCGATCAGGGCATTATCCTGGATCTTGACGCCGTGGAATACTTCATACCGCTCCTTCAGTCCGCGGAGGATCGCAATGGTATCCTCCACCGTCGGCTCAGCCACCATCACCGGCTGGAACCGGCGTTCCAGGGCGGCGTCCTTTTCAATATACTGGCGGTATTCATTCAGGGTCGTGGCGCCGATGCAGTGCAGTTCGCCCCTGGCCAGCATGGGCTTGAGCAGGTTGCCGGCGTCCATGGCGCCGTCCGCTTTGCCGGCTCCGACAATGGTATGCAGCTCGTCGATGAAGAGGATGATTTTCCCGTCGCTTTTTTTGATCTCCGCCAGTACGGCCTTCAGCCGCTCCTCAAACTCGCCCCGGAACTTGGCGCCCGCGATCAGGCTGCCCATATCCAGGGAGAAGATGGTTTTGTCCTTCAGGCTGTCGGGTACGTCCCCGCGGACGATCCGCAGGGCGAGGCCCTCGGCGATGGCGGTTTTGCCGACGCCGGGCTCACCGATGAGCACAGGGTTGTTCTTGGTTTTCCTGGAAAGAATCCGGATTACATTCCGGATCTCGCTGTCACGGCCGATCACCGGGTCCAGTTTCTGCTTCCGGGCCAGATCCACCAGATCGGATCCGTATTTCTTCAGGGCGTCATAAGTGTCCTCCGGACTGTCGGAGGTCACCCGGGCGGCGCCTCGCACTTCGCTCAGTGCCTTCAGGAAAGCGTCTTCACTGTAACCCAGTGATTTCAGCAGCCGTTTCACGTTGGCGGAAGCTTTCGCGGTGATTCCCATCCATACGTGCTCAACAGACAGGTATTCGTCCTTCATCCGTTTGGCGATTTTCTCCGCTTCCACCAGTGCCTGCTCAACGTCGCCGGCAATATAGACCTTGCCGGGCTCACGGCCGGAACCGGAGACGCGGGGGGTACGGTCGAGGTTGTCCTTCAGGCCGGCAACAAAGGCCGGAACGGACAGGCCGCACTTTGTCAGGAGCTGCGGAATCAGCTCGTTTTCGTCTTCGGTAAGGGCCAGGAGCAGATGCTCCTGCTCTACCTGCATATGCTGATATTCGATGGCAAGAGATTGTGCGCGCTGAAGCGCGGAGACGGTCTTCTGCGTGAATTGATTCATATCCATAACATGTTCCTCCTTGAAGGTCAATTTTTTGACTATCTTTGACCTTCAAGAAGAATTATACTCTCTTTTTGATCGTTGTCAATCTTTTTTATTCAGAGAATGAAACACCTCTGCCACATCCCCGCGGATCAGCAGTTCTGCCCCTTCATCCGCCTTCGTAGGCGTCCGGTTGATCACCACCAGGTTTCTCCCTCTGAAATCCTCAATGAATGACGCTGCCGGTTCCACCGTCAGGGAGGTTCCCGCAACGATCAGCGTATCAGCGTTAGCGATCTCCCGCCTTGCCCCGATACATACATATTTCTCCAGCGGTTCTCCGTATAGAACGACATTCGGTTTGATCACTCCGCCGCATTCGCACCGTGGAATACCCACCGAATGCAGGATTGTCTCCATCGGATAAGAAGCGTTGCATTCCATGCAGAAGTTCTCGTTCACATTCCCGTGCAGCTCGTATACGCGGATATTCCCGGCCTTCCGGTGCAGCCCGTCAATATTCTGTGTCACAATTCCCCGCAGCCTGTCCTGTTTCTCCAGTTCGTACAGATACCGATGCGCCGCGTTCGGCATGGCTTCCGGATGCAGCATATGCTTCCGGTAAAAATCAAAGAATCTCTCCGGCTGCAGATAGAAAAAGCTCCTGCTCAGAATCATCTCCGGGCTCAGTCCGTCAGCCTCTTCCGCATACATTCCCGTCCCGGACCTGAAATCCGGAATCCCGCTGGCCGTGGATACCCCCGCCCCGCCGAAGAACACAATCCGTTTCGACCGGCTGATGATCTCCCTTAGCATTTCAACCTTTTCATTCATCTGTGTCTGACCTCTTCCCCGGAAAAAATACAGAACCCGTGCTTGTTTCCCTTTCCCCGGTGCGATATCCTAAGAAGGGACAGAATTCCGTTTCTGATCAAAAAGTGGGAGAATCGCTCTGTTTTTTGGGCGAAATCCACTTAATTCATCCTATAGTGATGAATTCCAAGCAAAAAACATATTCGAATGTGGGGGAGGTTCACATTCTATGGTCACGGGAATGCATCATATTTCCATGAAATGCGGAACGAAAGAAGAATTTGACAAGGCAAAGGATTTCTATCTGAACATGCTCGGCTTCTCCGTCAAAAGGGAGTGGCCGGAAGGCATCATGATCGATTGCGGCAGCGTCTTGCTGGAGATCTTCTGCAACGGCGAAGGCATCAAAACCAAAGGCGCAATCCGCCATGCCGCATACGCCACAGATGATGTGGACGGAATCATCGCCAGAGTCCGTTCTGCCGGATACAAAGTATTCATCGAGCCGAACGATATCGTCATCCCCTCCGTTCCCGAGTGCCGTGCCCGCATGGCCTTCTGTATTGGCCCTCTGGGCGAGGAAATCGAGTTTTTTCAGGAAAAAGACTAAATGAACAGTTCCCCGAAGTTCATTTCTTTATCTTCCGGCCGAAAGTGTTTTACCATATTCTCATTTATCTACCTGCCGAAGGGGCTTGGGGGCAAAGGCTCCGGTGGAGCCTTTGTTGGATGGGCAGGAAAGCCCCCAATCATATTTTCCTGATTCTCTTTCTTCCCGGAACAATCGCAAGCTGATGACACACCAGCATGCACAGATGGCACCCGACGCACTTCTTTCCGTCCAGCTTCGGATGCCTTGTTTCGTCCAGATGGATCGCCTGATGCCCGCCGTCCGCGCAGGAAATCTCGCACCGGCCGCAGCCGATGCAGCGTTCCCTCTCAAAATGCGGGAAAATCACCGTATCCCGTTCCAGCACGTCCGTCGTCTCGCTCAGGGCTTCCAGTCCCAGACCGACAACTTCCTTCACGCTGCTGAAGTTCTTTTCCGCCAGGTACAGATTCAACCCGGTCTTCAGGTCGTCAATGATCCGGTATCCGTACTGCATCACCGCCGTAGTCACCTGAAGCGTGGATGCGCCCATCAGGAGGAACTCCACCGCGTCCTGCCAGCTTTCGATGCCGCCCATGCCGCTCAGATGCATGCCCCGCAGTTTCGGGTTCTTCCCCATCTCCGCGATAAACCTCAGCGCGATCGGTTTCACCGCGTTTCCGCTGTATCCGCCCACGGCGCTCTGTCCGCGGACAGCGGGGGAAGACACGTACGTATGCAGGTTGACGCCGACGATCGACTTGATCGTGTTGATCGCGGCAATTCCGTCCGCGCCGCCGCGTTTCGCGGCTTCCGCCGCCTCGCTCATGTTCGCCACGTTAGGCGTCAGTTTGGCCAGCACGGGAATATGGCATGCCTGCTTTGCGGCCCGGGTAAACTGCTCCACCAGTTCCGGCACCTGCCCGATATCGCTGCCCAGTCCGCCCTCCGCCATGTTCGGGCAGGAAAAGTTCAGTTCCACCGCATCCGCGCCGTTCTCTTCGCACAGAAGCGCCAGTTCACCCCATTCCTCCTCATTCTGTCCCATGATGGAGGCCAGGATGAATTTCGAGGGGTAGTTTTCCTTCAGTCTGCGGAAAATCTCCATGTTTTCCTTCACGCTGTGGTCGGAAAGCTGTTCGATGTTCTTGAAGCCCATAATGCCGCCGTTGCTGCCGACGACTGCGGAAAAGCGGGGGGAAGCCTCATGGATGTCCAGCGTACAGATCGTCTTGAAACACGCGCCGCCCCAGCCAGTCTCAAAGGCCCTGGCGCACATGTCGTACGTGCTGGCCACCACAGAGGAGGAAAGCAGGAACGGATTCTCCAGCGGGACCCCGCACAGGTCGCACTTCAGCCGGTCCTCATTCTCCGGCAGCGGCGTTTCGCATTCCGGCAGCACCTGATAATACAGCCGGCCCACCAGGTCCCGGATCGGTACCTGGCCGGCGCGGACGCAGGCCCTTTCGCAGGGGGCGGAACAGCGCAGACAGGGATTCTTCTCCGGCAGTTTCTGGGCGGCTGTCTGCTCATTCCGGAACCAGATGCTCCGGAGCAGATCCGCGGGTTTTACCTTCTCGCAAACCGTATCACAGGGCGGATCTTTGCACAGTGCGCATCGGATCATATCCTGCCGTACGATGATCGGGAAATTCTGGATCATGTCATTCTCCTCCTTGCGATTATTATTCAATAAATGCCATGCAATCCGCGTCCTTCGCCCCGCCGCCCATCAGCGTCCGGGCTTTCTTCTTCCCCTGCTCCCGGCACAGCAGCGCCGAGGACGGGCCGCCGTCCAGGTTATAGACCCACTCAGCCTTCGGGAAATTGTTCCGGAAGAATATCAGTACCCGCCGGAGGCTGATGCCGCCCATCGTATCTTCCCGGGCGTTGAAAATCAGGTAATTGTGCTTGTCCAGCCTGGCTATGCATGTCCGTGCCGCCCGTCGGTCTGCGAAAACCCATTCCTCCGGCAGCAGGTCTTCGTTGTTCCGCAGCATCGGACATGTGGTATAGAAGCTCCATGTCTGGATCGGCTTCATCGCCAGCACGTCCTCGTTATTGTCTCCGGTGATCATCTGCAGGCCGTCGTCGTTGAGGATCAGCCCGTAATAGGGGACGCCTTCCAGATTGCGGAAAACCTCCCCGTCCGTCACGGTCAGGGAGCCCAGCGGCGTATAGAAATAATCCTTGCTCTCGCCCGGATAGTTGTCCGGGATTTCCGGAAACTGCGGGCTCACATAGCCGCTTCCGTTAATCAGCAGCTTTGACTCCGGCAGTTTCGTTGCGAAGGTCTTCGGAAATTCCAGACTCTTTTTCCACTTCCCCGTGACTTTCCGGATCTGCCTTGCCGGGTCCTTCATCCATACCCGGGTCAGATAGCACCGTACTCCCCCGCTCATCAGGAAGGTTTCAATGGTGTATTTCAGGGTCGGCGTGTCATACGTCACGACCATCCTGCCGAAGCAGTCCGCCTCCGCGTTCTGCACAAAATGAACCGGTTCCTCCTCTGCCGATGCCGCCGCGGAAATCAGCAGCAGGCAGATCAGCAGGCAGGAAATAAACCTTCTCACGGTTTCTCCTCACCTTCCTCTGCAAACCGCTCAGCCAGCCGGACCGAAGCCATCGCGTCTTTTCCGTATCCGTCCGCGCCCAGCTCCCGGGCAAAGTCCTCGGTCAGCACCGCCCCGCCGACCATCACCCGGCACCAGGGCGCCTTTTCATGAATCAGTTCGACCGTTTCCGCCATTGCGGGCACGGTGGTGGTCATCAGGGCGCTGAGCCCGCACACCGGCGCGTGCAGCCGTTCGACCGCCGCCAGGATCTCCTCCGGCGGCACGTCCTTGCCCAGGTCCGTCACTTCAAATCCGTAGTTTTCCAGCAGCAGCTTCACGATGTTCTTGCCGATGTCGTGCACGTCGCCCTTCACCGTCGCCACCACGACGCGACACCGGTTTTTCTGGTTTTCCGTCCTGATGCTCCGGGCCTTAACTTCTTTGAACGCGCTTTCCGCCGCCTCGGCGCTCATCATCAGCTGGGGCAGATAGATCCGTTTCTCCTCGAATCCCTTCCCGACCTCGTCCAGCGCGGGAATAATCTCTTTCTGGATCAGATCCAGTCCTTCCGTCCCGGCTTCCAGTGCTTCCCTGGCCAGCCGGCCGGCCTCCCTGCACAGGCCTTTGACCACTGCCCGCCGCAGGCCCTGGGGCTGGCCTTCCGTCCCCACCGCCTTTGCCGTCCCGGCGGGAGCGGCTACCGTTGTCTTCGCCGGCAGGGTATCTGCGAAGCGGATGTATTCCCCGCAGTTCGCGTCGCGCTCCGTCAGCGTCCGGTAGCTGATCATCGCGCCGGTCATCGCGTCCGACAGCGGGTTCATGATCGCCGCGGACAGGCCCGTGTGCAGCGCCATTGTCAGGAAAATGCTCCCCAGCACTTCCCGCGCCGGCAGCCCGAAAGAAACGTTGCTGACGCCCAGCACCGTCCCGCAGCCCGTCTTTTCCCGGATCATTCTCAGCGCGTCCAGGGTCACCCGCGCCGCGGAAGGATCCGCGCTGACCGTCATCGTCAGCGGGTCAAACAGGATATCTTTCCTGTCGATGCCGTACTTCTCCGCCTCCGTCAGAATCCTTTCGGCGATTGCGAAACGGCCTTCCGCCGTCTGCGGGATTCCTTCCTCGTCCAGCGTCAGGGCCACCAGCGCGCCGCCGTATTTTTTCACCAGCGGGAAAACCGCGTCCATAACCTCCTGTTTGCCGTTGACGGAATTGATCATCGCCTTTCCGTTGTAGCGGCGCAGTGCCCGTTCCATCGCCTGCGGATCCGCCGTGTCCAGCTGCAGCGGCAGGTCCGTGATCGCCTGCAGTTCCTCCACCGCGCGGCAGAGCATCTCTGCCTCGTCAATGCCCGGGGTGCCGACGTTGACGTCCAGCACCTCCGCACCCCGTTCCTCCTGGACGATCGCTTCGTTCAGGATATAGGCCATGTCGCCGTCCTGCAGCGCCTGCCGCAGCCGTTTTTTTCCCGTAGGATTAATCCGCTCCCCGATGATTACCGGATCCTTCCCGAGTTCAACCGTCCGGGAGCGGGATGCGATCACCGTCCCGGCGGATGGCGCAATCTGCGGCGGAACGCTGCTTCCGACCGTCTGCCGCAGCGTCCGGATATAGTCCGGGGTAGTGCCGCAGCACCCGCCCATGATGCGCAGTCCCTTCGGCACCAGCGCCGCGATCTGCTCGGAAAACGTATCCGGCATCACGCTGTAAACCGTCTTCCCGTCCTTCACTTCCGGCAGGCCCGCGTTGGGCTTCATCAGCACCGGAACCGAGGCCGCCGCCAGATACCGTTCCACGATCGGGGCAAGGGCTTCCGGTCCCAGGGAGCAGTTGACCCCGATCGCGTCAGCGCCCAGTCCCTCCAGCATGGCTGTCATGGATTCCGGTGTCCCGCCGGTCATCAGCTTTCCGTCCGCTCCGTAGGCGTTGGAAACCAGCACCGGCAGGTCGCAGTTTTCCTTCGCCGCCAGCAGCGCGGCCCGTGTTTCCTGGCTGTCGTTCATCGTTTCGATAAAGATGCAGTCCACGCCGCTCTCGACGCCCATACGCACAATCTGTGCGTAGTATCCGACCGCTTCCTCAAAATCCACCGTGCCCAGCGGTTTTAAAAGCTTCCCGCACGGCCCGACATCCAGCCCGATAAACCTTTCAGCCTTCCCCTCGAGGGGAAGGTGCCCGCTTGCGGGCGGATGAGGTGTTGTCCTGCTTTCCTCCCGGGCTTCCTTTACACAGTTCACCGCCGCCCGGATCATCCGCTCGCATTCGTCGATCGGATACCGCATCGGATGCACCCCGAACGTATTGGCCATCACCAGGTGGCTCCCCGCCTCATAATATGCCCGGTGGATCGCCGTAATCTTTTCCGGATGTGTCAGGTTCCAGGTCTCCGGAGCCTCGCCCGGCATCAGCCCCTGCGCCTGAAGCAGAGACCCCATCCCTCCGTCCAGAAAAAGGGGGCCCCTCTTCATCAGCTCCGATAAGCTCATACCGTTTTCCTCTCTTTCATTCCGATCACCGCCGTCACGCTCTTGCTCGGCTGCATCAGCAGGCTGTCCGTCAGCGTAATCCCTATGGTGCGCCCGCAGTCGAGCGCCCTGATAATATCCCTCTGCAGTTCCAGCGGCAGATCGCCGTATCCCGGGGAATAGCGGGAAATCAGCTGACGCTCCGGATACTCCTTCTCCAGCTCTTCGCACAGCCTGTCACATGCGCCTTCCACCTGCTGCGATCCGATCGCGCTCATCAGCAGGCCCCGCACCGGGGAGAGCACTTTCTCCCGGTTGATTCGCCGGTCTATTTCCCCGCCGGCCGTACAGGCGAACAGCAGGATTTCCGTACACCCTTCCAGATGTTTCCGCAGGTTCTGCGACGCTGTCTTTGCGAACCCGAGATCCAACTCCTTTTCATGCCATCCCAGCGGATACCGCTGCCATACTGCCCGGCATCGCACCGCGCTCCGGGCCGCCGCGAGGCATTCCCCCAGAGGCAGTTCCTCCGGAGCTGTCGCCGTGGAAGGCATCATCGCATAACGAAGAATCTCCTTCTCGTCAAAAGGAATCTCACCTAATTCCACTAAATGCAATCGCTGTCTCCTTTGTTCTCGTAACTTAAAATCCAATCTGATCTGTTAAACATTTGTTTGATTATTCAGAGTATTCCAACATAGGTTCCAGCGCGTTCTGGATTGCCCGTGCAATCTCCGGCTTGTTCATCGTATATACATGCACGTGCCTGATCCCGTTCGCAAATAAATCGATAATCTGATCACAGGCATAAATAATTCCCGCCCGCATCATCGCCTCCGGCGCGCTGCCGAAATGATCCACCAGGCTGGTAAACCGCCGCGGCATGAAACTGCCGCTCAGCTTCAGTGCGCGTTTGACCTGGTTCGCGTTCGTGATCGGCATGATCCCCGGCACCACCGGCACCGTCACGCCTTTCTCCCTCAGTTTGTACAGGAAGTTATACAGCAGGTTGTTGTCGAAAAACATCTGCGTCGTCAGGAAGTCCGCCCCGGCCTCCACCTTTTCCTTCAGGTATCGCAGGTCCTCTTCCTGGGTTGCGCTTTCCGGATGCACCTCCGGGTAGCACGCCGCCCCGATGCAGAAATCCCCGGCCTTCCGGATCGTCCGGATCAGGTCCGCCGCGTGCGGAAACGGGCTGTCCTTCATCTTCTCCGGATCCATGCCTTCCGGCAGGTCCCCCCGCAGCGCCATGATGTTGTGTATCCCGTCTTCCTTCAGCTGCCGCAGGTAGTTTTCCACGTCCTCCCGCCCCGCGCCGACACAGGTCATGTGGGCCATCGTTTCCACGCCGTCCGCGTTCTGCAGCCGGCTGGCAATCTCCCGGGTATATTTTCCCCCCGCGCCGCCCGCGCCGTAGGTCACGGAAATAAAGGAGGGCTTCAGTTCGGCGATCTCCTCCGTCGCCTGCAGCACCCCGTCAAAAGCCGCGTCCGTCTTCGGCGGAAACACCTCAAACGAGAGGCTCCGTTTTTCGTTCGAAATGAAATCAATCATTTTCATCTTGCTGTTTCTCCATTTCTTCCCTGTCGTTCACTATGTCATTCCAGCACGATCTCCTCCCCTGCCGGCACAATCAGCCGTCCGGGTACGTCAAACTTCTCCGCCCGTTTCTGGTCAAACAGCTTCCCCGGCGCCATGTGATACGGAATACTGTGCTTTGCGTTCACCAGCTTCGCGCAGGCAATCGCTTCCTCCATATCCATATTGTATATGCCGTCGCACACGAAGAATGCATAGTCGATCCCCCGCTTCGCCAGGTCCGCCATCTGCTCCGTGGTTGATGTGTCCCCCGTCGCGTAAATCACGATCCCATCGGAAAGCGTGATGAGCCATCCGACGCAGTTTTTGATGTTGTGGTTCTTGTTGTTCCCCGCCTGCACCGCTTCGACCGTGGCGTATCCGAGGTCAAACGTCTTGTATTCGCCCTTCACCAGCGCTTCCTTGTATGTGATGACCTCACAGTCCTCATTCCGGTTTTTGATCAGTTTCACGGCTGTATGGTCCTGATGCCCGTGGGTCACAAGAATCAGATCCGCGGGAAGGTCGTATCCCTCGCCGGCATAAGGATCGACATAGATGACTTTTCCTTCTCCCGTAACGATCCGCAGGCTGCCGTGCCCCTGATACAGGATTGTATCGTTTCCTTCAGCCATGGCACCCCCGCAGCCCAGCAGAAGCAGCGAGAGAGACAAAATGCCGCACAGCGTCCTTTTCATCATGTGATCCCCCTTTTTGTCTTTTTTATATTTTACAGCACAGCAAAAACGATGGCAAGGAAATTCAGCGCAAAACATGAAAAAAGCTTTGGGAATACATATTTCCAAAGCTTTCTTCTCGTGCCGAAGGCGGGACTTGAACCCGCACGCTTTTAAGGGCAACGGATTTTGAATCCGCCGCGTCTGCCATTCCGCCACTTCGGCATCAGCGGAATTATAGCATAATCCCTTCCCCGATGCAACGAAAACTGTTAATCATGCGGTCAGCAATCTGTCTTCTCCCCGTGGCAGTATCCGTAATACCAGCATTCATACGGCTTGCTGCACTGCTCTCCGGGTTCCGTCATGATCTCTTCGGAGCCTTTCTGCATCCGGTTCAGGTCCCAGATATGGTCGTTGATCCAGGAGTAAAAACTTTTCGCTTCCTTTGTAACCTCCACCGGCACAAAGGGATGCTCCTCCTCCGGCCCGTGTATCACGATGAAGATCCTGCCGATCCTCAGTCCGCTTCGCGAGATGATGTAGTACTGGAAGCCCGCGTCCCGGATAAACTGGTCGTGCACCTCGGCAGTGTTTTTTACTTCGTACAGATCATACCCGTCTTCCGTTTTCCGGATGATATCCGCCGCGCAGTAGTTGTTGTAGTTGCTGAACGCCGCCTCACAGATAACCGGCACGCCGCGCCTCAGCGCGTCCTCTGTGTTCGCCAGCATGGCTTTCTTGTCCGGGATCGTCGTTCCCGGCCGGTAGACCGTCATTTCCTCGTAAGGCCCGAACATCCCCATTGCCCGGTCCCCGAAGTCATTCCCGGCGTCCAGTCTTGCCTGGATTTCCGGCGGAATCACCCGCATCTGCGGCTTATGCTTGTCCAGCCACAGCATCTTCGGGCACTGCATCCCGCGCATGAAGTCCGTTTTCGTGATTGCCATGTGACGATGTTCCGCCTTTCATCCGCTTCGTGTTCCCTGTTGCACCTACCCGGCATCCTGTTCTCAGGCCGTTACCGCGGATTATACTCGATGGTCTCCTGGTAGGCTTTGTACGTAGTCTTGAACAGCAGTTCGCGCTTGATCTCCCGGTTGCCCTGGTACCATACTTTCCAGGTGTTCACTTCATAGCCCTGCCGTCCGGTTACGGTTTTTTTGCTCTCGCCGGGCGCCAGGGAGGTATTGATCACATAATTGGTCCCCTCCGGCTTGGGAATCGTACGAACCAGTTCACTTTCCAGGTCGATGTGCACGTCCGATCCCAGGCTCATACCGTATATGTTGACGGTAATCTTCTTTTTGTTGTACCCGGCCACGATGAAAATCGGCCAGTCGGTATTGTTCCGGAACTTGAAATCAAGCCCCGGCCAGTTGACTGTCGCGTCGAAGCCTTTCTCGATATAGTGTGACGGCCAGGCATGGGGATTGCGTTCGATGATCTCCAGGTCCGCCCTTGCCACCGCGTTGAACAGTGTGGAACTGGTCTGGCAGACGCCGCCGCCCACCTCATCCTTGCTTTGTCCGCCGGATATGGCCGGGGCTTCCTGATACCCTTTCGCCGCCGTGCGTTCCCCCGTCGCGCCGTTGAAGGAAAAAATTTCTCCCGGCAGCACCGTCTTCCCGCTGATCGCCTGGGCGCTGAGCTGAATGTTGGTATTCCGCTTGTTGTCGTTCGTGGTGGTGGTCGTATAGGCCGAGATGAGGCCGAATCGGTTCATCAGCTCGGTCTTGGTCACCTCCGCCAGGATCTTTTCCGGAACAATCCGCAGTTCCTTCTTGGTCACCCCGTCATCCAGCAGCCCGGCAACCTGGTTGTACAGCTCGTCCGGATCGATCCTTGCGCCGGGACGGTCGTCGGTAAAGGTAAACGTCGTTGTGTTGAAATCAAAAGACTTGACCGTGCTGTTAACCGGGTCCCGGTTCACATAGTTGACGATGCCGTCCGTCAGTGTCCGCAGCGCTTCATGGTCGTAGTCCTGCTTCGTGGCAAAGGTTTTAGGTTCCGTCGTCCTCATCTTCGACGCCTGGCTCACGCGTTCCTCGAAGGGTGTCGCGGCGCTTCCGGTCAGGCTGGCGGTGTTGACCCGGCCGCATGCAAACGCCTTTTCCACCACTTCCTCAATGTTCCGGGAAACCGGCACGCGTTCGCTGTTTACGTGCCAGCTTTCATTCCCCACCGAGACGACGATGTCAAAGGAGGCGTTCACTGCCTCATGGGCCTGCCGGACGGCGGTAATGGCTTCCTCCTTTGTCATCCCGCCCACCTGGATGTCGTCGATATAGACGCCCGGATAAATCCGGTCGTTGTATATTTCTTTCCTGTTCAGGTCAAAAGTGTCCTTCTGTTCGCTGTCCAGGCGGATCAGGTTTCCGTTGGCAAAGGCCAGGTTCGGCAAAAAGCGGTACCGGATCCCCGTCAGCTGCGGCAGCACGGCGATGCCGATCGCCGCCAGAATCAGCAGGCAGATCACCACCGTGGCTGCCCAGGCTCCGCGGTGCTTCTCCCGCCGGCGGTATTTCGGCCGCTCGTCCCGGCTCGGAATCGGATGCTCAAACCGGTCGAAATCGTCAAAAACCGAAGAAGGCGCACCGAGGCCGTCGTCCTTCTCGTTGGCAGCAAAATAGCGGCGCCGTTTCTGCTCTTCCTCTTCCTTCCGGCGGTCATACGCATCCCGTTCCTTCAGGCCCTCGTCCCGTCCCAGCGGTTTTTTCCCGGGCAGTGAAGAGGAGATAAACTCGTCATCCCCTTCATACAGATCGTATCGCTTCAGTTTAGCCATTCTTGTTCTCCGTTGTTTTCCTGTCAGTTCCCGGTCCTGTCGCTGTCCTTCCGGTGATTGCGCACAGGCCCCCGCAGCATATCCCCCTCCGAGCATCCGGGCAGCGGCATCCGGATGATCTCGCCGGCGATGCCGAGCGTTTCCATCTCTTCCCCGGTTTTTTCCCGCAGGAACCGGGCCGCCCGGATTGTACGGATCCCCGCAGGGGTCATCAGTTCCAGTTCATCCCCCGCATAAAACCGGTTCTTCAGCAGCAGCCTTGCCCGGCCGTCCGGTCCTTCCGGTCCAACCACCTTCGCCGTATATTCCCTGCTCTGCCAGAATCCTTCCGCCTCGCCGGGTTTTTCCGGCTGTCCTTCCAGAAAGCCGGTGTCGCTCAGCCGGTGGCTGGCGCACTGCAGTTCGGCTGTCATCTCCGGCAGCGCTTCGCGGAAAGCTTCCCTGTCCTTCCCCAGCAGGTCCAGTGCGCGCCGGTACGCGCCGGTAACCACCGCCACATAGTACTCCGTCTTCATCCGCCCTTCAATCTTCAGGCTGGCCACTCCCGCGTCGCACAGCTCCGGAAGCAGGGGCATCAGGCACAAATCCCTTGCAGAGAATAAGTAGGTTCCCCGTTCGTCCTCTGCCACCGGCAGGTATTCCCCGGGCCGCTTTTCTTCCATTACGGCGTACTGCCATCGGCAGGGCTGGGCGCATTCCCCCCGGTTGCCGCTCCGCCCCGTCAGGTAGGCCGACAGCATGCACCGCCCGGAATATGCCATGCAGCTCGCGCCGTGCACAAATGTCTCCAGCTGGATCCCGTCCCCGACTTTCTGTTTCAGCGCCCGGATCCTCTCCAGGCTCATCTCCCTCGCCAGGATCACCCGTTCGCACCCCAGTTCCCGGTACAGTTCCGCCGCCGGCGCGTTCAGGGTATTGGCCTGTGTGCTGACGTGAATCGGCAGTCCGGGCACTTTCGCCCGCAGAAAGCGGATCGCGCCGGGATCCGCGACAATCGCCGCGTCCACGCCGCAGTCCGCTGCTTCCTTCGCCGCTTCCCCGAAGGCTTCCAGTTCATCGTCGAAGGGATAGATATTCATTGTGACATAGAATTTCCTGCCGGCGGCATGGGTCTCTCTGACCGCCTCCCGCAGTTCATCCGGGCCGAAATTACCCGCAAATGCCCGCAGGCCGAAATGTTTCATTCCGCCGTAGACTGCGTCCGCTCCGAAATGCAGTGCCGCCCGGAGCGCATCCATGTTTCCCGCCGGTGCCAGCAGTTCGGGAATCCTCATCACCGGATCCCCCTGTCCTGGTCATACTTTTTCCACTTCGGGGCGTAGGTCTCGACCGCGCGGTTATGCTGCTCCAGCGTCTTGGAGAAGTACAGCTCGCCGCTCTCCGGCTCCTTGGCGCAGAAGTACAGATATTTCTCTGCAATCATCGTTTCGTCCGGATACAGCGCCGCCCGGATCGCGGCGGGCGATGGATTGCAGACCGGCCCGACCGGGAGCCCCGTCACCTGGTACGTGTTGTATGGGCTGCTGACGGTCAGGTCGCCGTTCTCCAGCGCCATCTTCCGGATCCCGGTGATGTAATGGATCGTGACGTCGCTGTCCAGTCTCATATTTTCTTTCAGCCGGTTGTGGAACACCGCGCTGACCCGTGCAAAGTCCGCTTCTTTCGCTTCTTTTTCGATCAGGCTCGCCAGCGTCAGCACCTGGTCCATCGTCATCCCCAGTTCCTCCGCCCGCTCCTGCAGTTCGGCCGGGAAAGCCGCCTCCGTCTGACTCAGCAGTTTCCGGATCATTTCCTCCTCGGTCGCGGTTCTGTATACCTCGTAGGTGTTCGGCGCCAGATATCCTTCCAGCACATATTTCCGCTGTTCCGGATGGCCGGAGGTCAGCACGTCGTCTATGTAATAATATTCGCGGAAGGCCTTCCCGTCCCGGCAAAGGTCCAGAAAAGTGTCCGCCTTCTCCAGCACGCCGTCCCGCACCAGTTTCGCGGCAAATTCCTCCACCGTCTCGCCCGGGATCAGCGTAATGTTGCGCACCAGCGGGTTGCCGTCGCCGGTCGTCAGCCGGTCGGCGATCTCCGCCATCGTCATGTCTTTTTTCAGGGAATACGTGCCTGTCTGGATTTTCTGGCCCATTCCCGCAAAGTCGCAGTAATATTTGAACACCGTTTTGCTGCGGATCAGCCCGGCCGCCTCCAGGTTGGAGGCCACCCGGTTCAGGCTCTGGCCGCTGCTGATCTCGAAGGAATACTCCGCCGTGTCCGTCTGGTCCACCGGTGCCAGGAAGCTGTCGTACAGTTTGTTCCATACCGTCATCCCGATGCCGATCACCAGCACGGCCACCGTTACCCCGACCAGGATCGGGCGCAGGATATGCCACAGTCCGCTGTACCAGTAGGGCCCGTATTCCCGCTCGTCCCGCATGCTGCGGTAGGTATAATTCTCGTCGTTCTTCACTTTCAGCCCTCTGCGCCCGGAACGGCCATCTCCACGTCGGCCGCTTCGGTCAGAATCTTGAAGATATCCGCCAGCGCCTGCTGCAGCCGCATCTCGGCCAGCAGAAACTGGCTGACCTCCGGTTTGGAAAACAGCAGGGTCGAGATCCCGGAAAACCGCTGCATATCTTCATTGTTCGCAGTGTTTCCGCTTAAGGCGGACATCTGGATTGTCATCTGCAGTTTCCTGTATTCCCGGATCAGCGCGGCCGTCGTCTCCTCTGCCATGACCGTTTCCTTCAGGTCATGATAGGTTTTGTACTCCTCGCTGTCGCGTATTTCCTGTGCCAGCCGGTATGTCGTTGAATAATCCATCTTGCCGCCCCCTGTAAATCAATAACGGTCAGAAGGGATCTTTTCTTCCTTCTGACCGTTATTATATCCGTTTTGAGCTTTCCTTGCAAATACGGCGTTCTGCCTTTTATACGTCCAGGATAATCGGCAGGATCATCGGGTTCCGCTTGATCTTTTCAAAGATGAACTGATGTACCTGGTCTTTGATGGTGTTCTTCAGGTCGGGCCAGTTGTCCCCGTTCAGGCTGCTTGAGGCAAGGATCTGGCGGACCAGTTCCTGCGTATTGTCGATGATGTCCTCGTTCTCTTTCACATAGATGAATCCGCGGGAAATGATATCCGGGCCGGAAATCAGTTTCTCTTCATCCCGGTCAATCGCCATCACGACGATCAGCAGGCCGTCCTGGCTCAGGTGCTTCCGGTCTCGCAGCACGACGTTCCCCACGTCGCCCACGCCCAGGCCGTCGACCAGCACGCCGCCGACCGGCACCTGCTCGCCCAGGGCCAGCATATTCTCGTTCATCTCGATCACCTGGCCGAGTTCGGGAATAACGATGTTCTGGCTCGGCACGCCCATCGATTCAGCCAGGATCGCGTGCTGCCACATCATGCGGTATTCGCCGTGCACGGGAATGAAGTACTTCGGCCGGACCAGCGCGTGCAGCAGCTTCAGCTCCTCCTGGCATGCGTGGCCGGAAACATGGACCTCCGCCATCGCGCTGTAAACCACCTGCGCCCCCAGCCGGTACAGCTGGTTGATCACCCGGGAAATGAACTTCTCGTTGCCGGGAATCGGCGTAGCGGAAATAATCACCATGTCGCTCTGGCGGATCTGCAGTTTCCGGTGCTCCGCGTAGGCCATCCGGGTCAGGCCCGCCATGGGCTCGCCCTGGCTCCCGGTCGTCATCACCAGGACCTCGTTGTCCGGATAATCGTCCAGCACGTCCATGTCGATCAGGTAGCCTTCGGGGATCTTCAACTCGCCGATTCCCATCGCCACGCGGCTGACGTTCACCATGCTCCGCCCGACAAAGCACACACGCCGCCCGTATCGGATCGCGTTGTCGATGATCATCTGCATCCGGTGGATGTTGCTCGCGAACATCGCGACGATCACGCGGCCTGCCGCCTGGGCAAACATCTGCTCAAACGTCTCGCCAACCTTCAGCTCGCTCATCGTGTATCCGGGCCTCTCCACGTTTGTGGATTCGCACAGGAAGGCCATCACGCCCTTCCGGCCGTATTCGGCGAAGGTCTGCAGGTCGGTAATCTCCCCGTCGATGGGCGTGTAGTCCACCTTGAAGTCGCCGCTGCAGATCACCGTTCCCGCGGGGCAGGTGATCGCGATCGCGCAGGCGCCCGCAATGGAATGGCTCACATGGATAAACTGGCAGGTAAACTGCCCCAGCTGGATCACGTCCCGCGGTCTGACCACGTGCATCGGGATCCCGTCCACCCGGTATTCCTTCAGTTTCAGGTCCACCAGGGCCATCGTCAGCTTCGTGCCGTAGATATGGGCCGGCGCCTGTTTCAGGATATAGGGGGTCGCGCCGATATGATCTTCATGGCCGTGGGTAAACAGGTAGCCGCGGATATGGTCCCGCTTTCCCATCAGGTAAGTGATATCGGGAATCACAAGGTCCACGCCCAGCATATCTTCTTTTGGAAAAACGCTGCCGCAGTCCACCACGATAATATCGTCTTCGTATTCGAAAACATACATGTTTTTGCCGATCTCGTCCACTCCGCCGAGGGATACGATCCGCAGCCTGCCGACTTCTTTTTCCTTTGTCTTCGGGCTCATCGTGAACCTCCTTTCGTACATACGTATACACAATGATATGGGCAAAGGCATCGGGCTTTTGCGTCCGTGCATCTCTTCAGTAAACTCTATGAAGTTCACACTTGGTTGAATTATATCACACTTTTTTCAAAAGCGCTACCCCTTATTTTTCAAAATGTTCAGGGTTTTTTTCATTTCTCCCGTAAAACGCATAAAAACAAGGGCCGCAGCATTCGCTGCGCCCACGATTGTTCCGTTTATCTTATTTAATACCCGAAGGGGGTCTGGGGGACGATCGGAAAGCCCCCCAGAAAGCCCCCACATCAATACAGCGGATACCCCGCCATCATATCCTCCACCTGCTTCTTGATCTCCGGCACGGCGGCTTCGCCCTCGCGCAATACCCTCGCAATCCATCCGGCCACCTTCGCCATCTCCGCTTCCTTCAGGCCGCGGGATGTGGCCGCCGGTGTGCCGACGCGGATGCCGCTTGTCACGAAGGGGCTCCGTGTCTCGTTGGGCACGGTGTTCTTGTTCACCGTGATGTTCGCGTCCTCAAGCAGGCTTTCCATCTGCTTGCCGGTCATCTCGGTTCCCGTAAAGTCCAGCAGCAGCAGGTGGTTGTCCGTTCCGCCGGAAACCATGCGCACGCCTTCCTCCCGGAATGCGCGTTCCATCGCCTTCGCGTTCAGGATAATCTGATGCTGATACGTGCGGAAGTCTTCCTTCAGCGCTTCGCCGAAGCACACCGCTTTGCCGGCGATAATATGCTCGAGCGGCCCGCCCTGGGTGCCGGGGAAGATCGCCTTGTCAATCGCCTGGGCATACGCCCCGCGGCACAGGATCATTCCGCCCCGCGGGCCGCGCAGGGTCTTGTGGGTGGTCGTCGTCACAAAGTCGGCGTACGGCACGGGGCTGGGATGCTCGCCCGCGGCCACCAGTCCGGCGATATGGGCCATGTCGACCATCAGCATCGCGCCGACCTCGTCTGCGATCTCCCTCAGGGTTTTGAAGTCGATCACCCGGGGATAGGCGGAAGCTCCGGCAACAATCATCTTGGGGAGAACTTCCTTTGCCGTCTTGCGCACCTGGTCATAGTCGATCATTTCCGTCTCGGAGGAAACACCGTAAGGGATAAAATTGAAATAAGAGCCGGACATGTTCACGGGGCTTCCGTGGGTCAGATGGCCGCCGTTGGACAGGCTCATCCCCATCACGGTGTCGCCGGGCTTCAGCATCGCAAAGTAAACGGCGATGTTGGCCTGCGCACCGCTGTGGGGCTGCACGTTGGCATGCTCCGCGCCGAACAGCTTGCACGCCCGGTCCCGTGCCAGGTCCTCCACGATGTCCACATACTCGCATCCGCCGTAATAGCGTTTTCCCGGATATCCCTCGGCATATTTATTGGTCAGGCAGGTGCCCATGGCCGCCATGACCGCCGGGGAAACAAAATTCTCGCTGGCAATCAGCTCCACGTGGGTGCGCTGGCGGTTCAGTTCCAGGTTGATGGCCTCCGCCACTTCAGGGTCCGCCTGCCGGATCAGTTCAAGCTCCATTTCAACATCCCTCCCGAAATCATCGTATCAATTCAGTATAGCATAGATCCTCCGCCGTACAAAGATGCAGACAGAAAAAAAACCGCCTGCACTCAGACCGGGCAGCCCCGCAGCACATCCCGTCTGATGCTTACTGCTGCTTCCGTCAGGACCTGACAGGGTTCACACCGAAGGATCGCACAGGACCCAATCTTCATCGCGCAAACGGCAAAAAAGAGTATACCGTTTTCTGTTCGGAAAAGCAACCCTGTATTCCGTGTCTTTTTTTGTTTTTCCGTCTGAGGAAATCTTGACCGTCCCCTTACCCAAGGGTAAAATGTTTTCTGTTGTTTTTATAGGAGGTATTTATGAAAATAGGCTTTGATCACGACAAATACACCAAAATGCAGTCCGAGCGCATCATGCAGCGGATCGACGAGTTCGGCGGCAAGCTCTACCTGGAGCTTGGCGGCAAACTCTTCGATGACTATCATGCCAGCCGCGTCCTGCCGGGATTCCAGCCGGACAGCAAAGTCCAGATGCTCCTTCAGATGAAGGATAAGGAAGAAATCCTCATCGCGATCAATGCCAATGATATCGAGACCAGCAAGGTCCGCGGCGATCTGGGGATCACCTATGATCAGGATACCCTGCGTCTGATCGATGCCTTCCGCGGCATCGGGCTGTATGTCGGTTCCGTTGTCCTCACGCGCTGGGCCGGTCAGCCGGCCGCCATCGCCTTTGAGCAGCGGCTGAACGCCCAGGGCATGCGCACCTATCATCATTTCCCGATCGAGGGTTACCCCACGGATATTGAACACATTGTCAGTGATGAAGGCTTCGGCCGCAATGATTATGTGGAAACGACCCGCCCCCTCGTCCTGGTCACCGCGCCTGGTCCCGGCAGCGGCAAAATGGCCACCTGCCTCAGTCAGCTGTATCAGGAAAACCGCCGGGGCATCAAAGCCGGCTACGCCAAGTTTGAAACCTTCCCGATCTGGAACCTTCCCCTCAAGCACCCCGTCAATGTCGCCTACGAGGCAGCCACCGCCGACCTCAGCGATGTGAATATGATCGATCCCTTTCATCTGGAGGCTTACGGCCGCACCACCGTCAACTATAACCGGGATATCGAAATCTTCCCGGTCCTGAACGCCCTCTTCGAGCATGTCTGGGGCAAATCCCCCTACAAAAGCCCGACCGATATGGGCGTGAACATGGTCGGCATGTGCATCACGGATGACAGAGCCTGCGTGGAAGCTGCCGAAAAGGAAATCGTCCGGCGTTACTATGCCGCCCGCTGCCAGTATCTCCAGGGGCATGCCGCCAAGGAAGAGGCCGAAAAGATCCGCCTCCTGCTCAAACAGCTGGATCTGGATGACAGCATCCGGCCCGTGATCGCCGCTGCCCGCAGCCGCGCGGAATCCACCGGTGATTCCGCCCTGGCGATCGAACTGCCGACCGGCGAAATCGTCACCGGCAAAACCACGGACCTCCTCGGCCCGTCCGCCGCCGTCATCCTGAATGCCCTGAAAAAGCTGGCCAATATCGAAAAGAAAACGCATCTCATCTCCCCCGAGGTCATTGAACCCGTGCAGGAGCTGAAATGCAAATATCTCGGCAACCACAATCCCCGCCTGCATTCAGACGAGGTACTGGTGGCCCTGTCCGTTTCCGCGGCTTCCAATCCCAACGCCGCCAAAGCGCTGTCCATGCTCCCCATGCTGAAGAACTGCGAGGCGCATTCCACGGTCATCCTCCCCGCGGTGGACGACAATACCTTCCGCCGCCTGGGCGTAACCCTCACCTGTGATCCCTGCTACCAAAGCCACAAACTCTACCACAAGTAAACCGAAGGTCCAGGGCAAAGGCGCCAGTGGCGCCTCTGTTGGAAGGGCAGGAAAGCCCCCTTATTCATTTATCAGCTTCATCATTCTCGCATCCCCCGAGATCGCCTTGTACAGCAGCAGCCCCAGCATCCCGCAGGCAATAATCTCCCCGATTCCCACCGTCACAACCAGCATAATCCAGATGCTGTTCCCGCCAAACACGCTACCGAAAACTTCCACTTCTGTCACGCCGTATACTTTCATCAGCACTACCGGGATAATCGCCATGTTGCTGATCACCGGCGGAATCCATGCCAGCAGGGGTTTCTTCCTCAGCAGCCGGGTGCCGATCGCACCCAGCAGCGTGGCCAGGCTTCCGAATGCCACGTCCCACGCTGCGCACCCGGTAATCAGGTTGGCCAGCACGCAGCCGACCGCCAGTCCCGGCACTGCCGCCGCCGTAAACACCGGCAGAATCGTCAGCGCCTCGGAAAGGCGGACCTGGATCGCGCCGCTTGCCAGGCCCAGCGCCGCCGCCAGCATCGTCAGCACCACATACAGGGCAGCGATCACGCCGCCGAAAGCAACCATCTTCGTCGTGTTCTTTTTCATCTTTTTCCCATCCTTTAGTTTTGTTTAAGGTGAGGAAGGTCTCGAACTCACCGCACAAGACGTGCCGGACGAGTATACCTTATTTCCCTTTCTCTTTCAAGAACAAAAAGAAAACCCGTTTCTTTTGCTTTTTCCGCCGTCGTGTGTTATACTTTGCCTGCTTCAGAGAAAAAGATATTGCGCCGCAGCTGGATATCACAGCACTGTAAACGAGAGAGCAGGGGGATTTCCTTCATGACCGAAAAGCCGAAGCTGATCGGTGTCTGCCTGTCCCAGGCCCACAGTTTTCCGAACACCCGGTTTGTCAGCGCCCTCACCGGAGCCGCCTCCGCCGAGGGTTTTGGTGTCGCACTTTTCAACTCCTCTCTGGATTTCTACTGGCATGAAAAAGACAATCAGGCCGCCCGCGCCGTCTACAGAGCCATCCGCTATGAGCTCTTCTCCGCGATCCTGATTATTTATCATACCTTCCATGATGACCGCCTCGTCTCCGAGATCGTGAAGCGCGCGCACGAGCATCACGTCCCCGTGATCTGTGCCGGCGCGGAGCTTCCGGGCTGCTGGTCCGTTGTCAACGATTATGAGCAAAGTTACAAATCCCTCCTCCGCCATGTCATCCGGGACCATGGAGCGAAGGATACTTTCTTCATGGCCGGTATAAAAAACGAGCCCAACTCCGAGGACCGTTTCCGCTGTTACCGGGAGGTGCTGGAGGAGTTCTCCCTTCCCTTCCGGGAGTCGCAGATGGCCTATGGAAACTACTGGTCCCAGCCCGCGCGCAAAATCGTCCGGAAACTGATCCACAGTCGGAAAAAACTCCCGCAGGCGATCTTCTGCGCCAATGACACCATGGCTGTCGCCGTCTGCGACACACTCCGGGAAAACGGTTTCCGCGTTCCTGAGGACGTGATTGTCACCGGTTTTGACGGTTCGCCCGTTTCCTGGATGGTCAAGCCGAATCTGACCACCTGCGGCGAGGATCCGGATGCGCTCGCCGCCCGGATCATGGACCTCCTTGCCCGCCTCCGTGCGGGTGAGGAGCCGCCCATGCGAATCACTCATTCCTTCCGCCCGGTTCTGTCGGAATCCTGCGGCTGCCCCGCCGTCCCGGACAGCCGTTTTGATCCCGCCTCCGTTTTCCGTCAGGCGGAGATGCTGAACACGCATGAAAACGATCTGTATTATAAGGTAGAGCTGATGCTCAAGCAGCGGGACCGGGATTCCTTCCTGAAAATGGTTTCCCAGTCCATTCTTCCGGATTCGGTCATTTATCTCAACCGCCGTTTCCCGGAAATCTATGACGGAGCCGATTTCTTTGCCGATTCGATTGAGGAAGATCTCCTGGCCGTGCCCTTCCGCGAGCCGGATCAGCCGCTCGTGGTCGAGCCCTGCACCCTTTCCTCCCTCCGCCCGCCCCCCGGCCGGAAGCCGGCCACCACCGTCTTTGACGTCATCCGGGCCGGTGCCAATGCCTGCGGTTTTTTCGCCGCCCGCACCGAGGATCTGTCCCGCGATGTTCAGCTGATCAAGCGCCTTTCGGACGTTCTGAGCCTGATCTTCAACATTCAGCTCGGAAACGCCCGCCAGCAGGCCCTCATCACCCATCTGGACAACTCCCTCTATCTCGATGGCGTCACCGGCCTGAGCAATCTGAAAGGCCTGACCCGCTGGTTTGAAAACTATTGCGCGGACCCGGCCAGCCATCAACATCCCCTGGCGCTCTCGGTTTACTGCATCAACCGCTATTCCTATATTTATGAGAATTACGGTATCGGCGACACGGAGGAGATCGCGAAGCTGACCGGCAGCAGGCTTTCCTCTGTCAACGGCGATGCCCTCATCGTCGCGCGGATCTCCGATGATCAGTTTGTCGTGGTCAATTCCGCCGAAAACCGTGCGAAGCTCAGCCGCATCATTGACCGCTTCACCAAAGTTTTTTTCACCCATATCGAAACCTGGAATGCCGCCAGCTCCAAGCAGTATTATCTGGAGGTTAACTGCGGCTGCACCGTCATGGATGCGGGCTGGGAAAACGCGACCCTTGAAAACCTGATCCGCCTTGCCCTGGGCGAGCTGTACCTCAACCGGATGCGTTCCGGCTCCCGGGATGTTGTCAAGCAGAAAGCCAATTCCCCCGCCATGTACAGCGCCTTCAGCCTCCTCATGGAAAAGAATCTCCTGCGTTTTCACTTTCAGCCGATCGTGGACGCCAGAACGGCGCAGATCGTTGCCTATGAAGCCCTCATGCGGACGGATAATCTGATCAAGCTGACTCCCCTGGAGGTCCTCGATATCGCCCGGGAATACAACCGGCTCTACGATGTGGAAAAAGCCACGCTCTTCGGCATTATCGAACGGTATGTTCGCAACATCAGCGATTTTAACGGCTGTAAAGTTTTCATCAATACGATCCCCGGCCATTTTCTCTCCCGGGAGGACTGTGCCATCCTCCGCTCCCGCTATGAAAGCTATCTGGACTGTTTCGTTTTTGAGCTGACCGAGCAGAATTCCACCTCCGATGAAGAACTCGCCAGGCTGAAAAGCCTCAGCAAGGACGGCAGCCGCACTCTCATCGCCATCGATGATTACGGCACCGGCCACAGCAATATCGTCAATGTCCTTCGCTACGCCCCGCATTTGATCAAGATCGACCGGGAGCTGATCTCCGGCATCCGGAATGACGCCAACAAGCAGCTTTTTGTCCGCAACACCATTGACCTTGCGCATCAGAACGGGATCCGCGCCCTTGCCGAAGGTGTTGAAACCGCCGACGAGCTCCGCACCGTGATCGGCCTCGGGGTGGATCTGATCCAGGGCTTTTATACCGGCCGCCCCGCGGAGCGCCCGCTGCCCGCCGTCAGCGATCAGGTCCGCAGCCTCATTCTCGGGGAGAATCAGGCGCTCACCCGCTATGACCGCAACGAGCAGATCTGCGCCGCCGCATCCGGCGAAACCCTTGACCTGCTGGACCCCGCTCTTGAAACCTATACCTGTGTCCGGGTCCCCGCCGGCCGTCTCACCCTGATTGGGCATCCGAAACAGGCCGTGGATATGGTTATCCGCGTCCCGGACGACACCAGGGCGGAACTCACACTCCGCGATGTAAGCATCCGGGGCGTCAGCGAGCCTGTCCTCCAGCTCGGGGACCGCTGCGATCTGACCCTTCGCCTGGAGGGCAGCAATTTCCTGCATAAGGACGGGATCCGCGTCCCCGCCTCTGCCCGCCTGACCGTTGTCGGTGATGGTGATCTCACGGTTACGAACACCCGGAATGATTCCATCGGCATCGGTGCCAATTGCAACGATCCTTACGGCACCATCATTCTTGACCTTGCCGGCAGGCTTTCCGTCCGCTCCTCCGGTGACAGGGTGGTCTGCCTTGGCGGCGGCCGCAGTGCCGGTGAAGGCATCCGCCTTCTCCGCGGTGCCTGCAGCTTCCAGGCCTCCGGCAGCACCGTTCTCGGCGTCGGCAGCGTCGCCGGCGATGCCCTGATCAGCATCCCGGGCGCTTCCGTTTCCGTCACTCTTGAGGGGGATGACGCGGTCGGTCTGGGAACCTTCTCCGGCGCCGCCTCCATTCATTCTGCCGGCGCTCTCACCCTGGACCTGACCTGTCGGCGTGCCGCCGGCATCGGCTCCATGAACGGTTCCGGGGAAACCGTGCTGGAGGGCGGTTCAGTCTCTGTCACGGTCCATTGTGATGTCGGCGCCTGCATCGGCACCTTCTGCGGCGAATATGCTTCCCGCATCTGCGGCGCTGCGGTCCGCTTCAGCGGGGACGGTACCCGCGTCGCCGGTCTCGGCAGCCCGGACGGCGCCTGCAGCACGCACATCGAAAGCGGTGATGTGCAGGGCGAAGTCGCCGCCGGCGTTCGTCTGCTCCTCGGCAATAATCATTCCCGCCTTGTCGTCACCGGCGGCAACGTCCGCCTCTTCCCTGACGAATCGCAGGTCCCGGTCAGTCCCGGCGGTCTTCCCCTCCGCCGCCAAACCCCGAAGGAGGACCATTTTGAGCAGACCTTCTCCGACCGTCGCGGCTCCTGGACCTACAAAGCCGATAGAAACCCCGAAGGCGCCCTCACCGTCTGGATACCTTGATATCTCTATGCCGAAAACCGAAGGTCCAGGGCGATCGGAAAGCCCTGGTCGCGTCCGCAGACGCGAAACCCTTCCCCGAAGGGAATCCATAAGGGGGCGATCGGAAAGCCCCCCTGGGAAAGGAAACATGATGAACCAGAAAATCACCCGCATCGTCATCACAGGCGGCCCCTGCGCCGGAAAGACCACCGCCATGAGCTGGATCCAGAACGCCTTCACGGAAAAGGGCTACCGCGTCCTCTTCGTGGATGAAACCGCCACCCAGCTCTCCAACGGCGGCGCGCCCTGGAAGTATACCCGCAACAACCGGGAGTATCAGTACCGCGTCACCCAGCTGATGCTGGCCAAGGAGGAGGTCTTCACCGAGATCGCCAAAACCTTCGACGCGGAGAAGGTCCTCGTCGTCTGCGATCGCGGTGCCCTGGACAACCGTGCCTATATGAATGACGAGGAATTCCGCTACGTCCTCGAAAAGCTGAATACCAACGAAGTCGAACTCCGGGACCATTACGACGCGGTCTTCCATCTGGTAACCGCCGCCAAAGGCGCGGAGCAGTTCTATACCTACGCGAACAACGCCGCCCGGTATGAAACGCCCGAGGAGGCCAGGCGCGTGGATGAGGAGCTGATCCGTGCGTGGACGGGCCACCCCCATCTGCGGATCATCGACAACCGGTTCGATTTTGACAAAAAGATGCTCATGCTCATCACGGAGATTTCCTCTTTTCTCGGCGAGCCGCGCCCGCTGGAAACCAAGCGGAAATACCTCATCGCCTATCCCGATGTGCAGGCCCTCGAGCGCAGGCCCAACTGCCGGCGGGTCGAGATTCTCCAGGCCTATCTGCGCAGCGAGGTCCCCGGCGAGATGATCCGCATCCGCCAGCGCGGGGTGGACGGCAACTATGTCTATTTCATGACGCGCAAACGCCTGATCGACGGCATGCAGCGCATCGAGATGGAAGAACGCCTCAGCAAAAACGAATATCTGGAGCTGCTCATGCAGGCCGATCCGGATTACCGGCCGATCCGCAAGCAGCGCTACTGCCTCAGCGAAAACGGACTCTATTATAATATTGATATCTATCCCCAGTGGAACGATCAGGCCCTCATGGAAATCGAGCTCTACGACCGGGATGAGCAGGTCTCTTTCCCCGAGGGGATTCAGGTCATCCGCGAGGTCACCGGCGAAAAAGCCTTCACCAATCCCGCTATTGCCAGAATCAGGTGAAACGCAGGGGCGTTCTTTCGTTTCATCGCCAAATCAAAAACCCACCAAACCCCTCAGGTCCGTCAACTCTTCATTGACGTAAGTCCTTCGTACGTAACCCCATACTTCTCGGCGATATCTCTCGCAAAACTCTGCCCCTCCGGCGGCGCAATCATCACGCGGAAGGAATGCTTTCCCTCCTTTGTTTCGGCGACGAGGGAAACGGCCTTCCCTTCTTCCTCCGGCCGGTTGATCACGGTATCGATGTCCTGCGCCAGCTTGTGCATGTGCGTGTTGTAGATCGTGCGCGCGCCCATCCGCAGGATCGCCCGCACCGCGTCCGCGGCAATGAAATATCCTTCCTCGAAAGATGTCGTGGAGAACGTCTCGTTCAGCAGCAGCAGGCTCTCCGGCGTGCAGCGGGAATAGAGTTCCCGGAACCGCCTGCATTCTTCGCCCAGCCGCCCGAGGTCGAGGGTCTTGTCCTCGTCTGCCGGAAAATGGGTCAGCACCTGGTCCGCCGGATCAAAGCGGAACCGGGCGCCCGGGATGAAAATCCCGCTCTGGGCCAGCAGAAACAGCTGCCCCACCGCCTGGGTCACGGTCGTCTTCCCGCCCCGGTTGGCGCCGGTCAGAATATACACCCGCTTCCCCCCGTCAAAGGTCAGGTCGTTCGGCACGACGTTCTCCGGTTTTTCCGTTGTCATCAGCTTCAGGTTATAAAATCCTTCCGCTTCCATCCCGGCCGTTTCGCCCGAGCGTTCCGCACTCTCCGGTTTGCAGAAGCTCCAGCCTTCGGCCCGCCGCTTTTCGATGTATTCCGCCCACCGGGTGTAGAACACCAGCTCCGGAATCAGGTCCGCCATCTCCTTCACGCTGATGTTCAGGTACTGCCCCAGCACATCCTTCAGCCTCCGGGCAATGCGTGATGTCAGCATCGACGCGGCGCTGTCCATCTGCCGGGGTACGTTGGCGCCCCCGTCTGCGGCGGGGATCCGCGCCAGCGACATCGTCACCAGCGGGTTGCGCAGGATCATAGACGTTTCCGTAATCTGTTGCACGGATTCCAGCAGCCCGGTTTCCGTGTTCGCCGGATAATAGCTGTAGTTCCCGTTCCACTCCGCTTCCTTCCGGATCTCGTCCCGGGGCGTGACCGCGGTCAGGAAATTCTTCAGCAGGCCGGATCGAGTGAACGCTTTTCCGTTGACCGATACCAGGCCCATGCTGGTCGCTTCAAACCGGTCGTTCACGTTGATGCCGACCGTCAGGCTGCGGATTTCCGAGGCGGTGATGCGCATCTCCTCGACGTCTTTTTTCAGGGCCGCAAACCCCTTTTCTTCATAGATCCGGTTCACCGTGTCCCGCAGGGCGGTCAGGCCTTCCGATTTCAGGTCCCTCTCTGCCAGGCATTCCCGGATAGCCTCGACCGTGATGATATAGTCGTGGTATTCCTCCAGCCGGTGCATCAGGTCCCATATGCTTGCCTCGTCCCCCGTGTGCCGGTTCACCACGCCGTAGTCGTAGAACATCTGCACCTTGTCCAGCAGTTTCAGCATCTTCTCCCGGATCTCCGGGTGCCGCAGGATATCGTCAAACACGTCGATGCGGAACGCCGCCACCCGCGGGTCCGCCGTCAGGTTCATCATCACCCGGCGGATCAGCGGAACCTCCTGCGGTTTTGCGGCCACCTTCTCCGTGATCGCGTCCAGCCCCAGGTCGTGCCAGCTTTCCTCCGGAATCTCCCGGTAGGTCACTTCCTCCTGCCGCGGAAACAGAATGCTCAGCTTTTCCATTTTCGGTTTCCTTTCCCGTTTTCTCCCCTCCATTCTACCATAAAAGTGAACCGCAGGGACGCTCTTTTTCGTTTCACTTCACATTGACAGAAATCCGCTTCCGTTTCATAATAACCATATCGTTTGCATTTTTTGTCTGTGGAGATCAGAACAATGAAGATCAGAAAATCTGTAATGCAGGATCTCGGCCGGATCATGGAGATCTACGCCTCTGCCAGAGCTTTTATGGCAGAGCATGGCAACCCGAATCAATGGGGAGCGACCAACTGGCCGCCGGAGGCACTCATCCGGCAGGATATCACGGACGGCAACAGTTATGTCTGTGTAAATGACGCAGGAAAAATTCTCGGCACGTTTTTCTATACATACGGGCCGGATATCGAACCGACCTACAGGGAAATCACAGACGGCGCATGGCTGGATACCGGTCCGTACGGCGTTGTGCATCGTCTCGCGTCTGACGGTTCTGAAAAAGGAATCGGCATGTTCTGTCTGGATTGGGCTTATGCTCAATGTCCTCATCTGCGCATCGACACCCACGGTGACAATGTTGTTATGCAGAACCTGATCAGAAAAGCAGGATTTACCCGTTGCGGAACCATTTATGTGGTGGAGGACCATGATCCCCGTCTGGCGTATGAAAAATCAGATAAAGCGTCATCTGCATTCCGGGGAAAGGAGGCTGCCGGGTGGATCGGACCTATATCGCCATCGACCTGAAAAGCTTTTATGCCTCGGTCGAATGCAGGGAACGCGGGCTGGACCCGCTGACCACGAACCTGGTTGTGGCAGACGAAAGCCGCACGGAAAAAACAATCTGTCTGGCTGTTTCTCCGAGTCTCAAAGCATATGGGATTCCCGGCCGAGCAAGGCTTTTTGAGGTCGTTCAGCGGGTAAAAGACGCCAATGCGCAGCGGCTGCGCGAAGGCATCCGGTCCGGCCGGATCCGTAAAAATGAAAACGGCGAATACGTTTTTACCTCCGATTCTTTCAGCGCATTGGAACTGGCGGAGAACCCGGATGCCGGGATCTCCTGGATCACAGCGCCTCCGCGGATGAAACTGTATGAGGAATACAGCACGCGGATCTTTGGGATTTATATGAAATACATCAGTTCGGAAGATATCCATGTCTATTCCATCGATGAAGTTTTCATGGACGTGACCGGCTATCTGAAAACCTACGGAAAATCAGCGCGGGAACTGGCCGGGCAGATCATCCAAAACGTGCTGCAGGAAACCGGCATCACCGCCACGGCGGGGATCGGCACAAACCTTTACCTGGCCAAGGTGGCCATGGATATTGTCTCCAAACATGTGCCGGCGGACAGGGACGGCGTCCGCATCGCCGGGCTGGACGAGACGGCATACCGGAAACAGCTCTGGTGCCACCGGCCGCTGACGGATTTCTGGCGGGTCGGCCGCGGGATCGCCGCCCGTCTGGAAAAACTGCAGTGTTTCACCATGGGCGATATTGCCCGCCTGAGCATACGGAACGAAGAATTGCTCTATCAGTCGCTGGGGATCAACGCGGAGCTTCTGATCGACCACGCATGGGGCTGGGAGCCGGCGCGGATCAGCGATATCAAGGCATACCGGCCGGAGACAAACAGCATCAGCAGCGGGCAGGTGTTGCCGGAGCCGTATAACGCTGTCGACGGAAAGCTGATTGTCCGCGAAATGACGGAGCTGCTGGTGCTTGATCTTGTCCGGAAAAACCTGGTCACAAAGCAGGTCACCCTGACCCTGAATTACGATCGGGAAAGCCTGATCGTCCTGAACGCCGGCAGCGGCGCAAAGAAGCCCGTTTACGGCGTCGCGAAAACCGGAAAGCCGTACACCGGCACCGTCGGAACCGACTATTATGGCCGCGTCTGCCCGAAGCATGCCCACGGGACCGGCAATCTGGACCGCTATACCTCATCCGGCAGGGCCATTGTGAACGCTATGATGGAACTGTACGACCGCATCACCGATCCGGATCTGCTGATCCGGCGCGTCACAATTGCCGCCTGCGGCCTGATCCCTGAAAAGGATATCCCGGAGGAAGCGCCCGTTCAGCTGGACCTGTTCACGGATTATGCGGAGCTGGAGCGGAAAAAGGAAGAAGCGAAAGCGGCCGAGGCAAAAGAAAAGCGTCTGCAGAAGGCGACGCTGCTCATGCAGGAGCGCTTCGGCAAAAACGCTGTTCTGAAGGGCATGAATCTTCAGGAGAAAGCCACGACCATCGAGCGCAACGGCATGGTCGGCGGGCACCGGGCCGGTGACAGCGCCGATACCGGACGCCGGGTGAAAAAACCGGATCAGGAGGCGGAAAAAAGATGAAGAAAGACATTGCCGGCAGGGAACCGGATCCGGAGATCGTCTATGCCGATATTTTTCATCTGCCGCATCATGTATCGGACCGTCATCCGCAGATGTCCCTGTATGACCGGGCCGCGCAGTTCGCCCCGTACGCCGCCCTGGTCGGCTACGGCGATATGGTCAGCGAAGAAGCCCGGCTCGTGGATCGCAGAATCGAGCCCGGGGAAGAAGACCTGCAGCTGCTGAACCGGGAGCTGAACCGGATCAGCAGCTGCCTTGCGGGCGGAAAGAAGCCCGAAGTCTCCGTCACTTACTTTATCAGCGATCCCTTCAAGCCCGGCGGACGATATGAAACCGTCAGCGGGCACGTCCGGAAAGTCGACCCTGCGGAGCAGAAGATCATTCTTGACCGGAAGGTCACCGCCGGCGGCGCATATATGGAAATCCGGATTGCCGATATCCTCTGCATTCACTAAGACAGGCAGCCGCTATCGCGGCAGCACCTTGTACCATTTCATCATCAGCAAAACATCGCTGTAAGTCAGCCCTTCCTCAATCAAACGCAGATATTTGTTAATACCATCATCCGGAGATATTCCGTCCGAAGGGGGGCAGGGTAGCTCATTCTGTTCTCCCAAGCCCCCCTTATGTCATCTCGAGCGGAGCGCAGCGCAGTCGAGAGATCTCCCCCGCCGCAGCGGAATAGCTCTGAATTCATCACCCCCAGCCCTCTGACAACATGATCAACAACCTCCTCAGGCGAACGCCTGATTATTTTCATCTGCCTCTTAATCTCGCATTCCCGCAAAAACTCTTCCCGTATCTCCTCCGGCACCTCGTTATCCGGAAACAGTTCAAAATAGAATTCATTCGGAAACATTCTCCCCGGCTGCACCGGGTCCACTTTCCCGATCACCTTCCGTTTCACCCGGGTATTCTGCTCTTCCGGTAAATAAATCCGGTCGATTTCGTATTCGACCCGTTCCCCCTTCCGGATCACAACCAGTTTGTCTTCAGGAATCGGTACCGTAATCGTTTTTTTCAGGAATCGGTACCGTAATCGTTTTTAAATAATAATTTTCCATCCCACATCCTCCCATTTTTTGTGTTTTTAGTGTTTCGAGTGTGTTAGTGTTCGACCCCAAACTCAATCTACCCAGGGCTCCTCATATCCCATGGCCCTGTCGCTGTCTGCCGGCCCCGCCGTCGTAGGATCCACAATCACCCCGATCAGCCCCAGGAACGTCAGCACCTGGTTCAGCATCTGCACGACCAGGTTCTGCGTCACCGCCGGAAACACATCAAACAAAGCCAGCATCGAATACGCAAACCCCACAATCAAACTCAGAAAACTCCCCAGCCAAACCTTATTCTTAAATCTAACCTTCCAATTAATTTTGTTCATCTCAAATTCTCCTTTCCTTCCAGCGCTTCCAGCCGGCTTTCCAGCTTATACATCCGTTCCACCAGATTATTATGCTTCCCGACCTTCTCCTCCAGCTTCTCCAGCCGGTAAGCCACCAGCGCCGCCTGCTTTCTGTTGCTGGAGTAAACCCCCAGATAAGCAAACCCCGCAGTGATCACAGCCACAACAATCGTCTCCCAGTTCATACTTTTCCTCTACTTTCTTAGTTATCTTCTCCCCGAAGGGGGTCTGGGGGGCGACCGGAAAGCCCCCCAGGAACTTCGTCATCATCCACCCCGTATATCTCCCCGCCTTCACCCGGCACCATTCCGCCCCGTAATCCAGAATCTCCACTTCCGTCCCGATCGGAATCCGCTCTATCAGTTTCCCTCCTTTCGTCTTCCGCAGATTCACCGTCCGCCCCGTCTCCGCCGTCACAATCCCCGTCATTACCATGTCCTCCTGAGCCCCACATGTCATCTCGACCGGAGCCGAAGGCGGAGTGGAGAGATCTCCCTCATCAAAATCCTCCGCCGTTCCACCCAAACTTATTCTCTCATAATCAAACTCTTCCAATAGCCCCACCCGGTTCCAGCCCCCGTTCTGAATCGTCTTCCCCTTGAACTTACTCGTCACCACCCCGCCCCGGCTCTGGCTCGAATGAATGGCGCCCTCGTTCCGC
>OMYT01000094.1 GCA_900315315.1 uncultured Eubacteriales bacterium
TACTGCCTCTATCCGGCTGCCGGCGCATGCCTGTACGTCGGGCTGAAAGCAAAGGGCGAAAAGTTCCGTCTGCTGGCCTGGGTCCTTCTGCTGCTGGGATGCTTTATGGCGGTCTATTACTCCAACAGCTATAACGGCAAAGCCGTTCGCGCCCTGTTCGGATATACAGCCGGTGAGTCCGGCGCCTTCCTTTCCGTGCTGAGCTGGCTGTTCTGGGCCGTGCTGTATGCCTGGGTCCCGTTTGTGGTGATCCGGCTTCTGGATCAGGCGGGCCCTGATAAACTCATTGCGGTAGGCGCAGCCATCCTGATCGCCGGAATCGCGGCGGATAATGTGAACCTGTGGCTCAAGCAGGTGGCATCCCGCCCTCGCTACAAGTACCTGATCACCCTGGAGGATCCCGCTTCCGAATACCGGAACTGGTGGCAGATGATTCCGAACCTGGCAGGCAGCAATGACAATTTCAAAAGCTGGCCCAGCGGAAACATGACCATTGCCAGCATGATGTTCTCCCTGCCGATGCTCACGGACACGATGAAGAACCGGAGTTCAAAGAAGAACATGGCCGCCTTTGTCATTGCCTGCCTGTTTGTGGCAGTCTACGGCTATAACCGCATCCACATGACAAATCATTTCCTGTCAGACGTCTGCTTCGGCACGCTCATCACATATATCATTTATGCAGTGATCAGTACAGCCTTCATGAAGGCAGCAGAAAAGTAACAATAAAACATAATTCCTGTTGACAGTATACACGAATTTCGTGTATACTCTTTTCATGATCAGATGCTTTGCTGACAGGGAAACGGAAAAGGTCTTTAATCAGACGTTTTCCAGAAAACTCCCGCAAAACATTCAATCAGTTGCATTGAGGAAACTGATCATGATCGACAATGCAGGATGCCTGGAGGATCTGCGTGTCCCGCCCGCAAACCGACCGGAAGGGACAATACAGCATTCGGATTAATGATCAGTACCGGATTTGCTTTCAGGTCGAAGGCAATAACTTCTTTGATGTAGAGATTGTCGATTATCACTGATGAAACCATCAGGAAGGAGGAAACGCTATGAGCAATCGTATTCCCACGCCTACCATGGGAGAAATCCTCACGGAAGAATTCATGATTCCGATGAATCTGACCGCGTATAAACTTGCGCACAGCATTCATGTGCCAACTTCCAGGATCCAGGACATTCTCCATAACAGGAGAAAGATCACCGCTGACACTTCCATCCGCCTGGGGCGTTTCTTCGGAGTGTCAGACCGGTTTTTCCTGGATATGCAGAACGATATTGAAGTCCGGGAACTGATTGTAAAGCTGGATGGAGACATCACCACGATCAAGCCGTATGCTGCCGCTGCTATGTAAACGTGGCAACAATTTGGCAACAGAAAATCTGATAGCCCATGCTTTATGGACAATCAGTGGAATCAGAACACCACGAAACACCAAACATAATCATAAATGTTTAAGATGCGTTTGGCGGTATCGAGTGGGAGTGATCGGAATAAAAGCAGGGAGCCTGTTGATCAAAGGCTCCCTGCTTCTGTTTTGTCCTGCGGCCAGGTTTTGATCCGGTTTTTTCCGCCTGTTTGGTCATGATCTCTGCTGTACCCGTCTGCTGCGGATCAAGCGTTCCGGCTGTTTCCGTTTTTATCTTTCGATGGTATAATCAGCAAAACAAATAACTGATGATGGGAGATCAAAATGGAACGATTTGCATGGAAAGGGCGTATCAGGCCCGGTATGCAGGAGGAATACAAACGCCGTCATGATGAGATCTGGCCGGAAATGCTGGCCCTTCTGAAGGAAGCCGGCATCCGGAACTATACCATCTGGAGCGACGGCAGGGATGTATTCGGTTATTATGAGTGTGAAAAAGGGATCGTGTTCGCCGAAAAGACCCAGGCTGACAGTCCGGTCGTGGATCGATGGAACAATTACATGAAAGATGTGCTGGACCTGGAAATGGATCCGGAAACCGGGGCACAGCCAAAGCTGCAGCTGATGTTTATAATGGAATAGTGCATTCTCCTGTTCAGTCCAGATAACCTTCCCGTGCTTTCACGCCGAATCTTTTTTCCAGCAGATGCATCTGCTCGTCCGTGATCGTGTTGACCCGGGGAAGGTGCGTGATCTTCATGTAAATCTCCGTATCTTTTCAGCCTGGCCTCCCCGATCTCAGTGGTACCGCACAGCATCCAGGGCAGCACGTTCACCCCGTCCGGATTTGCCCGTTCTCCAGCCAACCGATAGTGTGCCTGCCGCTGGATGCGCCGATATCGGTTGCAAGGTATTTGTTCAGTGCCGTTCTCTCCCTGCCTGTTATCATCATAAAAAACCGGCGGGCCGGTATCCGCGGTGTCACAGGCACCGTTCAGCATACCGGAAACCGCCGTCAGGTCAGATTCCATATTCAGGGTTGTTTGCCGATATATGCCAGGATACCGCCGTCCACATACAGGATGTGGCCGTTCACGAAGTTGCTCGCCTCCGAGGCCAGGAACACCGCCGGGCCCTGTAGGTCCTCCGGCGTGCCCCAGCGGGCTGCCGGCGTCTTGGCAATAATGAACTGGTCAAAAGGATGCCGGCTGCCGTCCGGCTGTTTCTCCCGCAGGGGCGCGGTCTGGGGCGTCGCGATATACCCCGGCCCGATCCCGTTGCACTGGATGTTGTGCTCCCCGTATTCGGAGCAGATGTTCCTCGTCAGCATCTTCAGGCCGCCCTTGGCTGCGGCGTAGGCCGATACGGTCTCCCGGCCCAGTTCGCTCATCATGCTGCAGATGTTGATGATCTTGCCATGGCCTTTATTGATCATGGACGGAATGACCGCCTTCGCGCAGATGAACGGAGCGTTCAGGTCCACGTCGATCACCTTGCGGAATTCCGCTGCGCTCATCTCTGTCATCGGGATCCGCCGGATGATCCCGGCGTTGTTTACCAGGATGTCGATGGTCCCGACCTCCGCCTCGATCCGCTTTACCAGCGCCTGCACCGCATCCTCATCCGTCACGTCGCAGACATAGCCTTTCGCATCGATCTCCTTTTCCGCGTAGGCCTTCCGTCCCTTCTCAACCAGTTCCTGGTTGATGTCGTTGAATACGATCGTCGCTCCGGCCGCCGCATAGGCCTCGGCGATCGCAAACCCGATGCCGTAGCTCGCGCCGGTGATCCACGCTGTTTTTCCCTTCAGGCTGAAAGCATTCATATTCATTGCGATGCGGTTGTCTCCTTATTTCAGTTCGGTGGTGGGTATGTTGTCCATATCGTCAAACGCCTGGTTTTCGCCGCCCATCGCCCAGATGAACGTATAGTTGCTCGTCCCGGCGCCGGCATGGATCGACCAGGAGGGTGAGATCACCGCCTGCTCGTTCTGCATCACGATGTGCCGGGTCTCCTGCCCCTCGCCCATCATGTGGAAGACCACGTTGTCCTCCGGCACTTCAAAATAGAAATACACTTCCATCCGGCGCTCATGCGTATGCGCCGGCATCGTGTTCCACACGCTTCCCGTCTCCAGCACCGTCATGCCCATGCTCAGCTGGCAGGTCTTCAGCACGGAGGGATGGATGAACTGGTTGATCACCCGCTTGTTGCTCGTCGCCGCGTCCCCGCAGGGCTTCTTCGCCGCGTCCGCGATCCGGATCAGCCTGTTCTCATAGCTGCAGTGCGCCGGAGCGGATACGATGTAGAACTTTGCGGGGTTCTCCGCATCAGCGCTTTCAAAATACACTTCCTTCGCGCCACGGGTCAGGTACAGGCAGTCCTTGTATCCCAGCTCGTACTCCTGCCCGTCCGCCGTCACCTTTCCGGCGCCGCCCACGTTGAACATGCCGCATTCCCGGCGCTCCAGGAAGAATGCCGTTCCAAAGTTGTGCCAGATATCGATCCCCTTGTCGATGGAAACCTTTTCCTTCACCGGCATGATACCGAGGGTCACCATCCGGTCCACATGGCTGTAAACCGCCGTCACCTGATCTGCTTCGAACAGTTTTTCGATCAGGAATTCCTTCCGGATCTCCTCTGTTGTATACCGTTTGAAATCCCTCTGGTTGCAGCTGTACCGAATATCCATTTCCGTTCCCTCCCCTTTTTATTTTATTTGTCTTCCGAAAAATCTTTCCATCTCTGCCTGAACCAGTGAGCTGCCATCTTGGGCCTGCGTTCCCGGGTAAACAATCCTTTCCTGTTACCGCCAACACGCATCGGGCCCTGGCATGTATCAAAGTCAGCAAAGTTCCACGGCATCTCTCCGATAACAAAATCCCGTTCATCCAGGCATTCACTCATGGCCTCATAAAAAGCCACCTGGTACTCTTCCGTGAACATTTCCGCCACCGCACCGTGCAATCCGGCGACCGTGTCCGCGCCGTATTCTGAGAGGATGACCGGTTTTTTCTGTTTTTCCCACCAGTCCAGCTCCTGCCGGAACGCATATTTTGCTGCTTCCAGGTCTCCGGAAAGGTTATACCAGCCGTAATACCGGTTGATCAGAACAACATCCATGGAGCGGATGACTTTATCCCGTTCATAGCGGTTCTGGCAGCCCACGACCGTAACAGGCCTGTTCTGCGGATCCAGGCGATGTGCTGCCTCATACAGAGGATGCCAGTATTCATATGCCTTGTCCGGCAGCGTATCGGTATCCGGCTCATTTCCCAGGCTCCACATCACCACGCAGGGATGGTTCCTGTCCCGGTCGATCATCTCTTTCAGCACCTGCAGGTGATATCCCCCCAGGTCCCATCCGTAATGCTCATCCGCCCACATGCCGACTGCCGGGGTTTCATCCACGATCACAATGCCTTCCCGGTCACACAGCTGATACATCTCTTCCGCATAGGGATAATGGCTTGTACGGAAACAGTTTGCGTTCAGCCAGTGATAAAGATTGATATCCGTAACATTCAGGCATGGATCCGCCCCCCTTCCGTGAAAGGGACTGTCTTCATGCTTGCATGGCCCATGGAACCGGAAAGGTCGTCCGTTGATCAGGAAGCGCGTGCCGTCCACCCTGATCTCCCGGATCCCGAAAGGCTGCTCATACAGGTCTTCTCCGTATGTGATTCGTGCAGTATACAGATAGGGCGTCCCCGGCCACGGTTCCCACAGGCAGGGCTGCCGGATCTGCAGAACGCCCTCGTGTCCGTCCGAGGAAGCCGCTGGCACTCCGTCCGCGTCCAGGATCTCCACCCGGACTGTTTCCGCAGTCCCTTCCGTTTCCACATGATAGCGTACTTCCCCGTTCAGGGAAGGGACCAGCGTAATATCCCGGATATAGTCCCGGGGCATGGCTACCAGCCGGACCGGCCGCTGGATACCGGTATAATTGAAGAAGTCAAAGGCAGGCCGGTTGATACCGCGCTCCTGCTGGAACCGCTTCCCGGCTTCCACCGACGGTATGCCGGGGTTGTCGGAGCCAAAGAACGCGGTCTGGCCCTCCGTCCCGATCGGCAGCGTATGATGGCTGATCCGGTTGTCTGTCTCCACCGTCAGCTCCGCTGTCTCTCCCGGTTCCATCACGCCGTTCAGTTCCACCTCAAAAGGCAGGAAGCCGCCCCGATGCGTCGCGATCTCCTTCCCGTCCAGCAGAATCCTCGCGCTGTGGGCGACCGCGTCAAACCGAAGGCATACGCGCATGCCTTTCCAGGCAACAGGAACCGTGATCCTCCTGCGGTATTCCGTGATACCGGCATGATTCCGGAAGCGCGGATCCGGGCTTTGGTCATTGTAGGAGGCCGGCACGGCGACCGGTTGCCATTTTTCGTCTCCCGGAAACCGGAAGTCCCAGTAACCGCTTAGGTCAGTCACCATCCGGGATCTGTTGTTCTGTGGATACAGTGTGCTCATCGTTTTTTCTCCGTTTCCGCCTTTCAGCTCCACAGCTCCGGATCCCTGCCGCAAAGCTTCATCAGTGCTTCCACCAGGAAGTAATCCCCGTAAGTGATATTCGTATGCCGCCCGGCGCCGTCGTCATGATAGCTGGCTGTGCAGTGCGTCAGGATCCCGCAGTGTTCTCCGCCCAGGTCCGCGCAGTGTTCTAGCAGGCTGGTCACCAGCTTTTCCGCAGCCTGTTTCCAGGATGCCTCGCCTGTCAGCGCTGCCAGTTCCTGCAGGCCGCAGGCCGCAATGGCGCCGGCAATATTGTCCAGGCGTTCCTCATCCGCCGGCTGGCAGAAATCGCAGTCCGTCAGTCCGTCCTCCCGGATGTGCGCCGTGAAATTCCGCGCAATCTTTTCCGCCGCTTCCAGGTATTTTTCGTCCTGCATATGACGGTAGGCCAGGGCGAATCCGTAGAGGCCCCAGGCCTGGCCGCGGCTCCATTGGGTTCCCAGCGCGTACCCCTGTCCCGGATGCTCCCGCACCCGTTTTCCACTTTCCGGATCAAGCTCAATAATATGGCTTACCGAACCGTCCGCCCGAAGGAATTCCCGCAGCGTTGTATCCGAGTGGATCTTCGCCACCTGCCAGAACCGCGGATCCCCGGTATCCCGGCTGGCCCGATACAGTAGCGTCAGGTTCATCATACAGTCGATAATCGCATATCCCGTCCGCTCCGGCTCGTTCCAGGCTCGGATAAATCCCGACGGATTGAACCGGCCCATCAGCAGCGAAGCGGCGTGCAGCGTATCTGTTTCCGCCTGTTCATCTCCGGTCAGTTTGGCGTCCGCTCCGCAGGAGAGCAGGTACATGAATCCTACGTCGTGGTTCAGTCTGCGAAAGCTGCGGAACTCATTCGTCAGCAGCTTTTCCACGCGCCGCGCTTCCTGCCGGAAAAATTCGTCGCCCGTCAGTTGCCGCAGCTGCCACATCAGCCCGGGCCAGAACCCGCCGGTCCACCAGCTGTTTCCGTCGTAGGGGCTGGCGATCCATTTTCCGGCGTCGCTTTTGTAGGGAATGATCCCGGCCTCAGCCGCCGCCGCCGCGGTTTTCCTGAACTTCCCGGCGATCCTGTTCAGCGCTTCCTCATAACGATCCGGCAAGCTTCCGCACCTCCTCGGGAATGGTTTCCGGTAATTGGTCGCCCGCGTCTGTATATACCGCGCAGAGCAGCACGCATCGGGGCGCCATCAGATTCGTATTGGGCTCGGTATGGATCACTTCTCCCGCTGAATAACCTTTCAGCGCATAGATTGCGCTCGTTCCCCGTTCACCCGCGGCACTCGCGCCGGTTTCATCCGCGTCTGTCCGGGTGCGGATCCGGTCGCAGGGGCGAGCGCCCGCCCAGTCCTTCGGCACGGAAAAAGCTCCTTCCGCTGTTTCCAGCGGAACTTCCGTCCGGATGACATGCTTTCGCACGTGCCACATGCCCAGTGGAGCGATCACCGTGTCAATCATCACGCCTTCCGTCGGGGACCAGGTAAAGGACACCCGATCTTCCGCCAGTTCAAAGCGCTCACAGCCGCTGCGCACATGCCACAGGTCTTTTCCTGCTCTTTTAACCGCCAGCATGGAGTCGTAGGCGCCCCGGTTCAGGGAAGTATCCTCTTTGGCGACAGAAAAGGCAAACTGGGTGGAATACGCGAACTTCTCGTACTTCTCATCCTCGTGCATATGCTCCCAGGCATGGTTCCCTGCAGTGAAGGCCACTGCCTGGCGGTTCTCCGGATCCCGGGTAATCAGCAGCCGCACCTGTGGATCCAGGAAGCGTTCCGGCGGCAGGTATTCCTCCTCTTCTGCCTGCCAGAAGGGATGGCTTTCCGGCAGTGCCAGAATCCAGAAGGCTTTCATCGCCCAGTAGGGTGATCCCTGGGCATTGTATCCTTCCGCGGCACACAGGTTCGGATAGCCGTATCCGACAGTCAGGGCACCGTCCCGGTCAAAGATCGGCCGGCTGAGCCAGAATCGCAGATTATTCAGAAGCAGATGTTTCATCTGTCCCATGCTCAGTTCGTCACTGCGGACACCTGCAAAAACCATGGCTGCCCAGAAGGAGCTCTGGCAGAATCGATAGGTCAGGCTTCGTCCGTAAGGCAGTCCTCTTCCCTCCCGGTCAAACCAGCAGGCAAACCGGGGTGCGATCAGGGCAGCCCGCTCCCGGATCCTCCGGCAGCGTTCCGGATCCTCATTGTCCATCAGTGCGGCATACAGCAGGCTGTAAAAGTGAAAGCCCCAGAGGGTATAGTAATCACGCTTTGTCGGATAGTCGAAATACCAGCCGTCCGCCGTGTAATGGCTTTCCATCAGGTCCATGTCTTCCTGCAGGCGCCCTGTGTCCACAGGCATGCCGTTTTTCGCGGCGCCAGGAACGCGTCCGGCGCAAAGGAAAGGCCGCAGCCGATGACGGCCATTTCCACCATCCGCTGGTCGGAATCCCGAATGTCCCCCCAGTATTCCGTGTCCGCAGGATCCGTTCCCCGGATCAGCCCTTCCTGCCACAGCGGCCAGAGTTTCTCCGCCTCCGGACATTTGCCTGCCAGCATGGGGACCAGCGCCCACAGCGCCCGGGACCAGCATTCCATGCCGGCCACGTCCTCACTGTAATGGGCGGATCCGTTTCCCACATAGATCCGGGCTTTTCCCGGCGTCATGCAGGACGTCAGGGGCCGCAG
>OMYT01000011.1 GCA_900315315.1 uncultured Eubacteriales bacterium
GAGCTACCAAGGCAGATATGGCGACCCGGAAGGGGCTCGAACCCTCGACCTCCAGCGTGACAGGCTGGCGCTCTAACCAACTGAGCTACCGGGCCGGATATATTGGTGGGAACAACAGGGCTCGAACCTGTGACCCTTTGCTTGTAAGGCAAATGCTCTCCCAGCTGAGCTATGCTCCCCCACTGCCAACCGATGCAGCCGAACCCGGCTTTCCACAAGCGGCTTTGTTATATTATCTTATTCGATATTTTTTGTCAAGCGGTTTTTTCTGTTATGAAAATGTCACAAAAATGAAATTGTATCATTCTTCATTATATGTTATGATTTCACAGGTGGGTCTTTAAGACGGCACGGGATGCCGACAAGATGCGACCGACGACCGACAGGTCATGCTTTAACGCGATCGTAGCTTGCCAGTTTTCATGCCGGCAGGCTTTTTCTTTTGCAAAGGCCCTCCGAACAAAAAGAAGGAGGATGTCCCATGAATCTTGTCTACAAGGTCAACGACAAACCCAAATTCGGTCAGCTGATCATCTTCGCACTGCAGCAGCTGCTGGCCATTCTGGCCGCGACGATCGCGGTGCCTGCCATCACCAACGGCACAATCCAAACCGTTTTCGGCGATGGGGCTGCTTTTATGAGCCAGAGCGCGGCCCTCTTCGGCGCCGGCGTCGGAACGATCGTTTATCTGCTGTTTACCAAGTTCAAGAGCCCGGTTTTCCTGGGGTCAAGCTTTGCCTTCCTTGGTTCCATGGCGGCCGCATTTGAAGGAGCCGCTACTGCCGGGGCAACCGAAAAGATGGGGTTTGCCGGTCTCATAATCGGTGCTGCCTTTGCAGGGCTGGTCTATGTTGTTATCGCGATCATTGTGAAAACCTCCGGTGTTGCCTGGGTCAGAAAGCTCATGCCTCCGGTTGTCATCGGGCCGACTGTGGCCATCATCGGTCTGTCGCTGGCCGCCAATGCCATCGGAAACTCCTTTGGTTTCGCAAATCCCATGTCTTCCTATGTAATGGACACAGCAGGATGGGTCAATCTCATCTGCGCTTTGGTAACGCTGCTGACCGTCATCTTCTTTTCCGTCAAGGGTAAGAAAATGATGAAGCTGATTCCCTTTATTCTTGGTATCATCGCGGGTTATGTAGTAGCCTTGATTTTCACCCTGATTGGTAAATCTACCGGCAATGATGCCTTGAAAGTTCTCGACTTCAGCGCCTTCAACGCTATGAAATGGGTACCCGAGTTTACTTTCGTCGAAGCCCTTAAAGGGTTTGGCGATGTGAACGGAAAGTACATCGCCTCCATTGCTGTTGCCTATGTACCGGTAGCCTTCGTGGTTTTCGCAGAACATATTGCCGACCATAAGAACCTGTCTACCATTATCGACCATGACCTTCTTGAAGATCCCGGCCTCCATCGGACCCTGCTGGGTGACGGTGTCGGCTCTATCGTCGGCGCATTCTTCGGCGGCTGCCCCAATACCACGTATGGTGAATCCGTTGGTTGTGTGGCTATCACCGGAAACGCTTCTGTCGTAACGATCCTGGCCACCGCAATCCTGGCCATCGCTGCCAGCTTCTGCGGTCCTTTTGTCACCTTCCTGAGCACGATCCCCACCTGTGTTATGGGCGGTGTGTGCATTACCCTGTATGGTTTCATCGCCGTTTCCGGTCTGAAGATGCTTCAGCCTGTGGATCTGAATGACAACCGGAATCTCTTCACCGCTTCCGTGATCCTGATCGCCGGTATCGGCGGCATGAAGATGCAGATCGGTTCCGTTACGCTGACCGCTGTTGCGTGCGCACTGATCCTTGGTGTAATCGTGAATCTTCTGTTCAACCGTGCGGAGAAAAAAGCCCGGTAAGATTCAAATATTTGAAAGGCTTCAGCGGAGCGCTTCTGCGCTCCGCCTTCCTTAAAAAATGCAACTGAAATCAATCATCATGGATGAAGCGGCGGTCCGCCGCAGCATGACGCGAATTACGCATGAGATCATCGAGAAGAACAGCGGCACGGCCGACCTGATTCTTCTCGGAATCCACCGCCGGGGCATGACCCTGGCGGCCATGCTGCGGGACAACATCATCCAATTTGAAGGGAAAGAGGTTCCGCTCGGCTGTATCGACATTTCCCTGTACCGGGACGACCTGACCGAGCTGAGCACCCTGCCGGAAACAGGCAAGACGGAGATCCCCTGCGACCTGACCGGAAAAACCGTTATCATCGTGGATGACGTGATCTATACCGGCCGTACGGCCCGGGCCGCGATCGAAGCCGTGTTCCATTCCGGCCGCCCGAAAGCCATCCAACTGGCCGTGCTGATCGACCGGGGGCACCGGGAACTGCCGCTGCGCCCGGACTATGTTGGAAAAAACATCCCGACAAGCCACAGCGAGATGGTCTCGGTAATGGTGGACGAGTACGACGGGAAGACAGGCGTGGCTCTTTACCAGCTGTAACGCGGTTTCTGTTTTTTTCCTGTTTACAAACGGAGCTTTATTTGCTAAAATAGACCCCGGCGCGCGAATGAACCGCTTGCTCAGATGACCGACTCTCCGACGGCCTTCCGGGTTAACGGCGATTGGCAGCCTGAATCATCCGGCTGATATGCCGGCTATCAAAACAGGAGGTTATCCCATGAACAAGTCCGAAATCATTGCCGAGTATGCACAGCATGAAGGCGACACCGGTTCCCCCGAGGTGCAGATCGCTCTGCTCACCGCGCGGATCAACCATCTGAACGAGCACCTGAAGCTCAACAAGAACGACCACCACTCCAACCGCGGTCTTCTGCTGATGGTCGGCCGCCGCCGCAACATGCTCGAGTACCTGAAGAAGACTGACATCGAACGCTATCGTTCCCTGATCGCCCGGCTGAACCTGCGTAAGTAAGCCGCCTTCTCCCGGTACCACCAAGTCGCTTTTTCAAAGCCGCCGGATGGGTCTGAAGTCCGGCGGTTTTTAAAAGTTTTTCCCGGAACGCGGAGTTTCGTATGTTATCCCTTGAAAATCCCCGGCGGGGTTTTCATATGATAGCATACGGCGCTCCGGAACTATTATGATGTCAAAGGAGTGAAACGTATGGAATCCAAGTCCTACACAATGGATTTTGCCGGCCGCCCGCTGACGCTGGAGTTCGGCAGATATTGTGAACAAGCCAACGGCTCCGTCTGGGTGCACCTGGGCGACACTGTGGTGATGGTCAATGCCACAATGGCTCCGACACCCCGGGACGGCGTTGACTTCTTCCCGCTTGCAGTAGACGTGGAAGAAAAACAGTATTCCGTCGGAAAAATCCCCGGCGGTTTCATCAAGCGCGAAGGCCGGCCCTCGGAGAAAGCCACGCTGACCTGCCGCCTGATTGACCGTCCCCTTCGTCCCCTGTTTGAAAAGGGTATGCGCAACGACGTTCAGGTCGTCGTCACGATTCTAAGCGTTGAGCAGGACGTTCCTCCGGAAATCCCGGCCATGATCGGCTCTTCCATTGCCCTGGCCGTAAGCGATATCCCGTGGAACGGCCCCACCGGCGCCGTGCTGGTCGGCCGGGTGGACGGCAAGTTCATCATCTGCCCTGATGAGGAGCAGCGCGCAAAGAGCGACCTGAGCCTGTACGTAGCCGGCACGGAAGAGGCCATCATGATGGTTGAAGCCGGCGCGAAGGAACTGTCCGAAGAAACCATGCTGGACGCGATCCTCTTCGGTCATGAGGAGATCAAGAAGCTGGTTGCTTTCCAGAAACAGATCGTTGCCGAAATCGGCAAGGAAAAGAAAGTCGTTCCGCTGATCACCACCGGCGACGACATCAAGGAAGCCGTTCGTGAGTTCGCGTACGACAAGTGCGTATGGACCTTCGAAACATTTGACCGGAAGGAACGGCAGGAGCGCGAGGCGCAGACCAAGGAAGAAACCCTGACGGCCCTGGCGGACCGGTTCCCGGAACGGGAAAGCGAGATTGCCGATGCGCTGTACTACCTGAACAAGGAAGTCATGCGTGCGAAGATCCTGAACGAAGGCATCCGTCCCGACGGCCGCAAGGTTACCGAAATCCGCCCCATCTGGTGCGATGTCGGCGTCCTGCCCCGGACCCACGGAAGCGCCATCTTCACCCGCGGACAAACGCAGGCCCTGACCGTGACCACCCTCGGCACCGTGAGCGAAGGCCAGACACTGGACGGCCTCAGCAATGAGGACTTCAAGCGCTACATCCACCACTACAATATGCCGCCGTACGCCACCGGCGAAGCCGGCCGGCTCAAAAGCCCCGGCCGCCGCGAAATCGGCCACGGCGCGCTGGCAGAGCGTGCGCTGCTCCCCGTGATCCCGGATGAAGAAGAATTCCCCTATGCGCTGCGCCTCGTGAGTGAGATCCTTTCTTCCAACGGATCCTCCTCCATGGCTTCCGTATGCGGCTCCACGCTGAGTCTGATGGATGCAGGCGTACCGATCCATGCTCCCGTTGCCGGCGTTGCCATGGGCCTGATCACGGACAAGGAAAGCGGCAAGCTCGCCGTGCTGACTGATATCCAGGGCCTGGAAGACTTCCTGGGCGATATGGACTTCAAAGTTGCCGGCTCCATGAACGGTATCACAGCCCTGCAGATGGACATCAAGATTGCGGGCATCAACCGGGCCATCCTGCAGCAGGCACTGCGCCAGGCGCTGGAAGGCCGGCTGCACATTCTTAAAATCATGCTGGACACGCTGGGACAGCCGCGCGAGGAACTGAGCCCCTACGCACCCAAGATCATCCGGTTCTCAATCAATCCTGAGAAGATCCGCGAAGTGATCGGACCCGGCGGAAAGATGATCAACAAAATCATTGCCGAGACCGGCGTCAAGATCGATATCGAGGACGACGGCAGCGTGTTCATCTCCACGCCCGATCAGGAAGCCGCGGAAAAGGCCCGCCACATCATCGAAGGAATTGCCAAGGATATCGAAGTCGGCGATGTATTCACCGGCAAGGTGGTCCGGATCATGAACTTCGGCGCCTTCGTGGAGCTTGCCCCCGGCAAGGACGGAATGATCCACATTTCGAAGCTGGACAACAAGCGGGTTGAGAAAGTGGAAGACGTCGTCAACATCGGCGATGAACTGGAAGTGAAAGTCAACGAGATCGACGCGCAGGGACGAATCAACCTGATCCGCAACGATATCGTGTACTCCGCGCCGGAATTTGCCCGCCGTGAAGGCGGCAACCGCCGTCCGCCCCGCCGCAACGGCAACAATGACTGATTGATCTATTGCCTCCGGAACGGTATTCTCTTCCGGAGGCATTCCCTTTTGCGAGGTTATTTCATGAATGAGCGTATCGTGTGCCTCGATATCGGCGACGTTCGGATCGGGGTGGCCGTATCCGACCCGACAGGCACCATCGCTTCCCCGGTTGAAGTGATCCAAAGGGTCGGCTGGGGTCCGGACGTAAAGAAGATCAAAGCGATCTGCGACCGGTACGAAACAAACCGGATTCTGTCCGGTCTTCCGCTGAATATGGACGGATCGGAAGGATTTCAGGCGGGAAAAGTACGGGATTTCTGCCGTCAGCTTGAGGCTGCCGGGATGAACGTTACTTTTCAGGATGAGCGGCTTTCCACCGTTTCCGCGGAAGAAGCACTGCTCGAAGACGGCATGTCCCGACAGGAAAGAAAAAAGAAGGTAGACAAGGTCGCTGCATCCGTGATTCTGCAGCAATGGCTGAATTCGCGGGACAGCGGTTGACAGTCAATGAACAGAGGAGGAAAAAAACATGGCTGATGAACTCAACAGAAACAACGAAGCGAATGACCCGGAAGAAGAACTGAACGCGCTGGAGGAAGGCGACATCATTGAGATGATCGACGGCAACGGAAAAACCGTGCCTTTCATCTTCGTTGATGCACTGGAATACGAAGGAGACGTTTATCTTGCCCTGGCCGAGCCGGAGGAAGAAGACGCCGTATTCTTCCTGAAGATCGAAGAGGACGCAGACGGAAGCGACATCTACACCGCACCCGATGAAGCGCTGGAAGACGCACTTTTTGAGCAGTTTATCAAGCAGCGCGAAAGCGAAGACGAAGAATAAGACAATCCGGAACCCGCATCAGGGTTCCGGACTTTTGCTTTTATTCAGCAACTCGTCAAAATCTCCTTTTCTGCGGCCGTATTTATACCTGTTTTTCTCTTCGTACATCGCCCGGTCTGCCCGGGTCATGAAACTGTCGATGCTGTCCCCTTCCGCGGGAACCGCCGCGTAAACGCCCAGGCTGGCACTGATATCGCAGAGCCAGGGATCTTCCTCATTGATTCTTTTCAGCTCGCTGTTCACCAGCGGAATGATTTCTTCGGCCTTTCTCTCTGAATCAGCCAGTCCGTAAGCAATGAATTCGTCGCCGCTGATATGAACCGGGATCATTCCCTGCCGGGAAACAATCTGAAGCGCACGCCCCATACGGCAAATTGCTTCATCACCGGCAAGGTGACCGAAATGATCGTTAATATCCTTCATATGATTCATATCGCCGCTGAGCAGGACGAAAACCTTTCCTTCCTCCCTGGCCTGCTGCAGCATGGCAGGAGCCAGCTGCATATAACCTCTGCGGTTCAGCAAACCTGTCATGATGTCATGATTGGCCATCCGTTCGATGGTGGAAACCGATCTCTTGATATTCATCTGAAGATACAGGCTCATCAGGGTACCGTTCAGCAACATCAGGACAGGATAAAGCGCGGACCCGGTGCCGTTTCCGAGGTCCATCGCCACGTAGCCAAAGCTTCTGCCCCGGTAATAAAGCGGGCAGAAGACCAGGCAGGACGGATTCTTGCGTATATCATGAAGGGACGGCGTCAGGTCTGAGACCGGAAAAAAATACGGTTCATATTCCTTGCCGTTCCGGCTTCCATAAAGGAGCAGCATCTGATCCGGAAAGGACTGATCATTCGAACGGAGGGGCGCCTCCCGGCAAACCGCCGGATCAACACAAAGATAAAGTTCCCTGATATCCCAGCCCAGAATAAAATCACGAATCTTTTTTCTCGCTTCCTCTTCGTCCCCCACACCTGCCATCGTTCCGGAAAACATGCTGACACGCGTCAGGATTGTTTCCAGATTCCACCGTTCCGTTCCGAGCGCACGGAGTTTTTCATCGATATGCTCAATACTCTGTACACAACCGCAGGTATCGCCGAAAATCGGAATCGTGGAGAGTGTAACCGTCTTTTCCGTCGGGACAATCCCGTCAATCCAGCTGTTCAGAATATCTATGGCTTTTCTGGCTGACCGGTCAACGGGCCTGCAGATTGTCGTCAGCCCGCGCATCACGGACTCCCGCAGAGCATCAAAACCGGTAACGGCAAGATCCTGCGGGACACGGATCCCATTCTCATTAAAGCATTCGATCATACTGAGCGCCATGTCATCATTGCCGCACATGACAGCATCCGGCAGTTCCCCGCCCATGGCGATGATTTTTTCCGCCGCGGCACGCCCGCCGACACGGGTCCATTTGCCGTCAAAGATCAAGTCGTCACTCAAAGCGAGCCCATGCTTCCTCATGACATGGCGGCAGGCGTCCACGCGGTTCTTCGCCACATTGGAATCCAGCGGACCGCTGACAAAAGCAATCCTGCGGGCACCGTGCTCAACGATCAGATGCTCTGTCATTTCCTCAACGCTGATCCTATCGTCAAAAAGGATGGCCACGGCTCCTTCCTGAACGACATCAATTGATACATGAGGTTTTCCCTTCAGCGGTTTGAGCACTTCAAAGAGCTTATTCAGGGCCATATCGTTCCCCATCGTCGCAGGCATGGAGATAAACCCGTCAAAATCCGAAAGGCCCACAAGATCATAAATCCTGCTCTCACCGGTTTCACTGGTGGAGACATCCACATTCATGTGGCCCTGACTGTTGAAAATACAGATATCGATATCATACTTTGCACCGGCGGAGACAAGGCCGGCGGCAAAATCCTGCTGATATTCCCGGTCGATACTGGCCATCAGTACAGCGATCCGTTTGCGACCCACCGAATGCACCTCTTTCTGTCCGGATTTTGCTTCACTGTGTTGATTTTATCTTATCATTCCTTCAAGAGCAAGGCAAGCAAAAAAGAAAGAGAGCGGATTTTCATCCGCTCCCGGCCGGACCCGGCTGCACCCGCAGCACCAGAATCCGGTTCAGTCACCCAAAATTCGTTTCAGAAACTCCCTAGTGCGAAGGCTTTGGGGATTGGTAAAGATCACGGAGGGATCTCCCTCCTCCTCGATTACGCCGTCCGCCATATATACAACGTGCGAACTGACATCCCGGGCAAAAGCCATCTCATGGGTCACAACCAGCATGGTCATCTTATCCCTGGCCAGGGATTTCATTACATCCAGCACCTCGCCCACCATCTCCGGATCGAGCGCGGAAGTAGGCTCATCGAACAGAAGCACTTCCGGCTCCATCGAGAGCGCCCGGGCGATTGCCACCCGCTGCTTCTGCCCGCCGGAAATCTGATCCGGACGCGCATTGATATAAGGCGCCATACCCACTTTGTTCAGATAATAAAGGGCTTTGTTCCGGGCGTCTTCCTTCGGCGTCTTCAGCACTTTCTGCTGGCCGATCATACAGTTGGCCAGAACAGTCATATTGCTGAAGAGGTTAAAACTCTGGAAGACCATACCAACCTTGGCCCGGTAGGACGACTGATTGATTTTCCCTTTTGTCACATCCTGACCATGGAAAAGGATCTCACCGGTCGTAAGCGTTTCCAGAAGATTGATACAGCGCAGCAGCGTGGACTTACCGCTTCCGCTGGCGCCGATAATGGAAGTCACATCCCCTTTGTCAACGGTGAAGTCAATATCTTTCAGGACCGCGTGGGAACCGAACGCTTTGGAGAGATGCCTGATTTCCAGAATATGATCGCTCATTTTTTCTCTCCTTTGTAGTCCTTGCTCACCTCGTCAAACGGGGATCCGGCTTCACTCGGATAGCTGTAGGTTCCCGCTGTCATCACAAGCTGATCCGTATTCACCAGTTCATAATCCGGCTTGCCTGCCAGTTTCTTTTCCAGCTTACGCAGGAGGAAGGAAGCAAGCAGCGTCAGGCAAAGATATCCGATCATTTCCATGAAAGCCGAGGGGAAATATTTGAAAACCGCACCGGATACCATTTTGTGAACCGCAAAGAAATCGGAAAAGCCGATGATGAACATCACGGAAGTATCTTTGACGTTGATGATGTAGTTGTTGCCGATCTGCGGCATGATATTGCGCAGCGTCTGCGGCAGGATCACATAGAGCATCGTCTGCCAGTGATTCATGCCGATGGCTTTGGCTCCTTCAAACTGACCCTGGTCGATGCTCATGATGCCGCCGCGAACAGATTCGGCCATATAAGCGCCCGTGTTCACGGAAACGACAATGATGCTGACAGTCCAGATATCTTTGAAGGAAACACCGAAGAAGTACGGCAGGCCGTAAAAGATGAACACGGCCTGCAGGATCATCGGTGTGCCGCGGAAGATCTCCACATAGGCGCGAATAACGATCCTGACAATCTTCAGGAGCACCCGCTTGATGACATTTTCATTGGGCCCGCAGGGAATCGTCTGCAGGATGCCGCAAAAGAAGCCTATCACGCAGCCGATCAGCGTTGAAACGGTCGCAAGAATCAGCGTATTGGCAATACCGTTCAGATAAACAGAACCGTACTTTTCCCACAGGCTGCCGATATCGGAAATGAGCTGCGCAAACATAAACAGAAATCTTCCTTAATGGTTTTGTTATTCGGTTCAGGTCCGGATTATTCGCTCAGGGGCTGAACTTTGATGGCTTCCTCCATGAGCGCATTGAAGTCATCCGCCGTTTTGCCACTCAGATAGCTGTTGATGGCGTCCTTCAGAGCTGTATTCCCCTTCATGACGGAAATACCGATATTGATTTCTTCCTCGGAGACTTTGAAATCGTCATCACTTCCGGTAAAGTCAAGGATGACCAGATCCGGATAAGCAATGAGGGCACCCTGGGCAGTGGGCATATCGGTGCAGACAAAGTCAACCGTACCGGATTCAACAGCCATCAGCATGGCCGGAGCGGATTCGGCAGGCATGCCGATATTGGCGCCGGTGATTTGCGGCAGGCAGGAATCATACCAGATTGTACCGCTCTGGCTGGTGCAGCTTCCGCCGGCGAGATCGGAGATCCCCTTCGCTTCGGCGAACTTGCTGTCTTTCTTGGTCAGGCAGACAATGGAAGCGTAGAGATACGGGCCGGCAAAGTCAACAGCTTCCATGCGCTCGGAAGTCATGCTCTGGCCCGCGATGACGGCATCACAGATCCCGGACTGAACCGCGGGAATCAGAGAATCCCAGTCCAGCTGCAAGATCTGGAGATCCCAACCATTGGCTTCGCAGATGGCTTTCGCGGTCATCACATCATACCCGTTCGCAAAAAGCTGGGAGTCTTTAATCGGAACAGCACCGTTGGAATCATCCGGCTGTGCCCAGTTATAAGGAGCATAGGCGCATTCCATCGCAACTGTCAGAACCCCGTCCTCCAGGCCGGGAATCGTTCCCTCAGCAAAGGCTGAAGAAGCAGCAACCATCAGCAGGACCATCAGTAATGCAACAATTTTTTTCATTTTCTATCCCTCCAGAAAATAAAATGATAGAAAAATTCTACAATCTTTGATTCAATTGTCAATAGATATTCAGCGAATTATACAATAATAAAACTCCGCAGTTTATGCGGAAGCCTTTTCTTCCTCTTCCTTTTTTCGTCTCAAAGCCTCTCTCCTGAGAATTATCTTCTCCAGGAGAACGGTGAACACACCGACGATCAGGAACAGATAATAAGTGAAGAACCGCCAGATCAACAGTGCCAGACCGATGGTCCCGTCCTTGAAGATCCCCTTGAAATAGAGCAGGAAACCGCCCTCCTGGGCGCCGCTGGCGCCGGGCAAAGGCGTATAGCTCGCGCTGATAAAAAGAAGGCTGCTGAGGGTCAGAAGCTGATACCAGGGCGTTCCCGACATCCCAAAGGCATAATAAACGAAAATCACCGTACTGAACAAACCGAGGAGGCTCACGGTTGAGCATGCAAACTGAAGCAGGATCTGCCCCGGAGAATGCATCAGGTCCAGCAGGGCCGAATGGTAAGTATCTAATACTTCCGTGACCTTTGAAATCGTAACATCCTTATTGCGGACAATATGCATCTTCTCGAGCCGGACAATCAGAAATTCAGAGAACTTCTGGATCCAGTTACGCTTAAAAGCAGCAAGAAGCACCAGCGGAACCGCGGCGAAGTTGATCAGCCACCCGATGCGGACAAACCAGATCGCTCCGCCAAGCTGCTGATAGACAAAAGACCTGTTCAGCAGGAAAAGAACAAGGGTCAGAACGGAAGTCACCATCTGGTTCGTAATAAACCGGATCGTGACAGCCATGGTTCCATAGCCGACCGGAACACCTGCTTTACGCATGGAGTTGACCTGCATCGGCTGACCTCCGGCGGCGCCCGGAGTGATATTGCTGTAATAGAAACCAATCAGGGCGATGTTGACAGCCCGGCCGATACTGATTTTGAACCCCTGACCTTTCAGATAACACCAGTAGTTCATGCCGTCAAAAAACGTATAAACAATCCAGCAGAGGAAAATTGCCGCGAGCCAGCCGATCTTCATCTGCTTGATCGCTTCCCAGGCATCTTTCAGGTCCGTGTTGCTGAAAGCAATATAAAAAACAGCGGCCATGCAAAGAACAATGAAAAGAAAACTCACGGTTCGCTTGAGTTTCGGGCTCATGTTCTGCTCCTTTCGCCGCTGTATCACCTGGAATACAAACAGTTTATTTTACCCCATACCGGGTGTTTCTGTCCAGTTTGCTTTCCCGGTGTTCCCTCTCCGGAGCTTATTCCGCTTTCAGACTTCTGTTCATAAGCCGGGTAACAACGTCAGCAGGCTTCACACCATCCCGGATGATGTCCCGCACGGCATTGATGAGCGGCATTTCCATGCCGAACTTTTCACAAAGAGCGACCGCGGCCGGTAAGGCATTCATCCCTTCGACCACCATTCCGATTTCTTTGACGGCATCCTCAGCCTTCATCCCCTGGCCGATCAGATATCCCGCGCGGTTGTTCCTGGAATGCCGGCTGGTGGCGGTAACAATCAGATCCCCGATGCCCGCCAGGCCGAAAAAAGTTTTTTCCGTGCAACCCATGGCCAGTCCCAGTCGGCGGATTTCTTCCATCCCTCTGGTCATCATCGCAGCGCATGTGTTGTCACCGTAACCGAGCCCCCTGGCGATTCCGACCGCAAGCGCCTCAACATTTTTCAGGGCTCCGCAGATCTGGACGCCTTTTTCGTCCCGGTTGACATAAGGCCTGATACAGGTCCCCTCAAAGAGCTTTTGCACACTCTCCGCCGCTTCAACGTCCTCGCTCGCGCTCACAATCAAAGTCGGCATATCCCGCGCGACTTCCTCCGCATGAGTCGGACCACTCAGGGCACAGACACGATTCCGCTTTGCACCTTTCTGCAACTCGTCACGGATCACTTCCGTCAGCGTCATCAGCGTATCACTCTCAATCCCTTTTGCCGCACTGACCAGGATCGTATCCGACTCAAGAAAGGGTACCAGCTCCCGAACCGTGCTTCTCATAAACACGGATGGAACAACAGCAAGAATGTAATCCGCCCGGCAGGCCAGCGTTCCGAGGTCATTTGTAAAGCTGACAGAGTCGGGAATCACCGAATCCGGCAGATGCGGATGCCGGCGCGTTGCGGCCAGGTGCTCCGTTTCCTCCGGAAAGCAGCTCCAGATACAGATATCATGATGATTCTTCGCCAGCGCCATCCCAAGCGCCGTTCCCCAGGTTCCGGCCCCAAGAATTCCGATTCTCATACCCGTTTTTCGCCTTCTTCCGCACTGTCCCCGGCTGATTCCGCGTGGTATTCAAGATGCAGCTCGTTCGTCGAAGCATAATTCCCCTGGATTTGCAGTTGATACTTCAGATGCAGCGACCCATCGCGGTTCCCAATCCGGCAGGCAGCCTCCCTGGTAAAAACAGCCATATCCATCTCGCCGTAGGGCGTATGGTAAATCCCCTCAAAGCGTTTACCGCGGGAAAAAACCATGGTGTTTGAAAAATCGCCGCTGCGTTCCATGGTCACTTTCCCGTTGGAAAGAAAAAGAGAAATGTCCGACTTTGTGATTTCGCCGGTTTCCTCATCCTCCTGGGATTCCACATACTGAAGCGTCGCTTCCGTTTCATTTTTATAATACAATTTTCCCGTCGTCATGAACTGAATCGGATAATCCGGCATCTGATCATATCTGGCAATGGCAAGCAAATTGATGAACACCGGCGTCTGTTTTTTTTCCATATACCCTCCGGGTGTTTCCTTTGAAACACAATACAAGTTTACAACTGAAACACACTCTTTGCAAGGGAGGCTTGCGTTTTCCCGCGGCGGGCAGTATCATTTTCTTATTGACCTTTACAGGAGGAAGCAATGCTAATTCAGGCCTTTGCCAAGATCAACTGGTCCCTTGACATCACCGGGGTGCGCGATGACGGCTATCATCTGATGGACATGCTGATGCAGCCGGTATCCCTTGCAGATGAGATCACCCTCAGGCCTTCCGAGACGATCAGCATCAGCACCGGCGGGTATCCTCCCTGCCGTGCCGACGAAACCAATCTGGCCTGGCGCGCCGCCACTGCACTGAAATCTTACACCGGTTATCCGGGCGGAGTTTCCATCCATGTGCAAAAAGCCATTCCGATCGGCGCAGGCATGGGAGGGGGCAGTTCCGACGCCGCCGGCGTCCTGTACGGCCTGAACCGGATGTGGAAAACCGGTTTATCTTCCGAAACACTTGAGCAGATCGGCCTTACCCTCGGGGCAGACATCCCGTTCGCATTGCGGGGCGGTTTATGCCGGACACGCGGAATCGGTGAAGTTCTGGAAAATTATGAGAACAAATATAATTACTGGCTGGTCATCATCCAACCCTGTGCCGGTCTCAGCACTGCCAAAGTATTCAGTTTATGGAAGGAAGAAACCCCAACCACCCGGCCTGACACAGAGGCAGCGCTTTCGGCGCTGAAAGGCGGAAACTTTCCGAAACTCTGCGGGAGCATCGGAAATGTGCTTCAGCCGGTGGCCTGCCGTTTGCGTCCCGAGATCGAAACAGCCTGCAGCGCGCTGATGCGCGAAGGAGCCTCCTCTGCCCGAATGACAGGAAGCGGCAGCGCTGTCTTCGGCATTTTCCGGAATGCCGCGGCAGCCGAAAAGGCGTATAAGGCACTCTCGCCCACGGAAAAGAGTATCTTCCTTTGTCATACGCAGCACGACAGCCTGCGCATTCTGGACGAATGAGGTCACCTTCATGAAAAAAACACTCGGATGTATCCGTAAAGCGGATACGGATTTTAACCTGATTGAGGACGGGGATCGGATTGCCATCGGCGTTTCCGGCGGGAAAGATTCCCTGCTGCTTCTGCACGCACTCAGCCTCTACCGGAAATTTACCCACAAGAATTTCACAATCACCGCTGTTACGGTTACCATGGGACTTGAACCGTTTGACCTTTCCGGAATTTCATCCCTGTGTGAACAACTGGAGATCCCTTATGTCATCAAGGAAACACAGATCGGAGAAATCATCTTCGATTACCGGAAAGAGAAGAATCCCTGCGCACTTTGTTCAAAAATGCGCAGGGCTGTGCTGGCAAAAACATGCCAGGATCTGGAGTGCAATAAGCTGGCCCTCGGCCATCACCGCGAAGATGTGCTGGAAACCCTGCTCATGAGTTTATTCTATGAGGGTCGATTTCATACTTTCCATCCGAAAACCCTGATGAGCCGCACAGGAATCACAGTGATCCGGCCGCTTGTTTATCTGCCGGAATCCCATGTAAAACACATGCTCAAAACGCTTTCGCTCCCAGTCGTTTCCTCGCCCTGCCCGGCAAACGGCGAAACCAAGAGAGAAGAAATGAAAGAACTGCTCCGGAAACTGCGCACCCTTTACCCGGATGCCTCTGAGCGCCTCCTTCATGCCCTTCAGCAGGATCATTACGACCTGTGGGAAAAAGATCAATAAACTTTTTCTATTTCTTCTTTGATCCCGTACTGCTCCCTGAACTGCCGGAGATCTCCGTCGTCACAGATAAGCATGACTTCCTCAAAAGATCCGTCGCTTTTCCGCCTGAAGCCCGCAACCTGCTCGCCCGTACAGATACTGCAGCGAATGACCGGTGTCATCGCTTCGGCGTCATATCCGGCTTCCTGTTGCTTTTCTTTTCTGCGAAAGAAAGAAAACATTTCGTTCCGTCAGCCTCCCTCCGGTCCCGTATATTCCCTATTATATCCGTACACACACCGTTTCACAACAGGGCAGGGCCGCCAATGCTTTTTCTCAGCGTTTTTTAATGCGTTTCTTCTTTCTTTTACATGTAAGATGTGGTATAATCACTCATGATTTTCAGAGCAAGGAGTTACAGCCGTGGCCAACAAGAATTCCAACAGCAATAAAAAGTCCGGCGGAGCCGGCTTTATCATTACACTGCTGATTATAGCCGCCCTGACGAACTTCAGCTTCACCGGGATTATCGCAGGTGTTCTGCTGGGCCTTGGGATCGGCAAGATTACAAGCATCATGGGCAGCGGCCTTGATACCACCACCCATAACAGCCGGGACCGCGCCCGCGAACAGCAGGAGGCCGAACAGGCCCGCCGCGAGGAGGAAGCCGCCCGCCTCCGGATGCAAAAGGAAGCAGAGCAGCGGAAAAAGGAAGAAGCCGGCAAGATCCCGCTGACCGGGGATCCGACAGCCGATCAGGTGATCACCACCGGGCAGGAGATGCTGCAGACAATCAGGAGAGAAAACGCCGCCATCCCCGACCGGGAGCTGACAGACCTGATGGATAACCTGACGATCAAGTGCGAACAGATCTTCCGGACCGTATCGGAATCACCTTCCAAAGCCCCGCAGGTGCGGAAATTCATGAACTATTATCTGCCGACGACCCTTAAAATGCTGGCAAACTACCGCACGATGCAGGAGCGCGGCGTGTCCTACGGCGAAATGAGAGAAGCCAGGGAAACCACCATCCGCGGAATGAACCTGGTGCTGACCGCCTGCCAGAAGCTGATCGACAATATGCACCGTGACAATATGCTCGACATCTCGACAGATATCGACGTACTGGAGCAGATGCTTAAGCGCGACGGATTTACAGACAACGAAATCGTTGAAGGCGCACGGACGGCAGCTGAAGCCCAGATGCGGGCAACCTCCGTGCCGGTGATGGACTTCCCCACCGGGGCCGACAGCGCGGAACCCGCCAACACTCCCGCATCCGCACATGTTGACGCGGAATGACATTTCCATTTTTCTGAACATCATTCTCAAGGAGGTATACCACAATGTCTGAATCCAATCCCATGCCCCAGCTTTCCCTTGCTTCCAGCGTGCCGGAACCCGAAGCGCCCGCTACCCCGGTTGAAAGCATTCAGCAGACCCCCGTTCCCGCGCCGGAACCCGAAACTGCCCCGCATCTCGATGACAGCCAGCTGACGGATGCCGAAAAAAAAGCAATCGAAGATTTTATCGGCCGCGTGGATATCACCAATCCCGACCATGTGCTTCTCTACGGTGCTGACGCACAGAAAAAGATTGCCGACTTCTCGCAGACTGCTCTGGACGCCGTCAAGACACAGGACACCGGCGAAGTTGGAAATATGCTGGTAAACCTCGTTGCCGAGCTGAAGGGATTCCAGAAAGACTCCGACGAACCGAAAGGTCTTGCCAAACTCTTTACCAAAGCGGAAGACAAGATCACCCGGATGCAGGCAAGATACAACAAGGTTTCCGTCAATGTCGACAATATCGCCAATTCCCTGGAAGGCTATCAGGCCCAGCTGCTCAAGGATGTAGCCATGTTCGACCGGCTTTATGATCAGAACAATGACTATTTCCATCAGCTGACGCTCTACATCATTGCCGGAGACAAGAAACTCGCCCAGATCCGGGAGACCGAGCTGAAAGAGCTTCAGGCAAAGGCTGCCGCCAGCGGAGACGCGATGGATGCCCAGAAGGCAAACGACCTTGCCGCTCAGTGCGACCGGTTTGAAAAGAAGCTTCATGATCTGAAGCTGACGCGTCAGGTTGCCATTCAGATGGCGCCGCAGATCCGGCTGCTCCAGAACAATGACAGCCTTCTGGTAGAGCGGATTCAGTCTACCCTCTCCAACACACTCCCCCTCTGGAAGAGCCAGATGGTGCTCGCGCTGGGTATGCACCACTCCCAGGAGGCCCTGAAGGCCCAGACTGCAGTGACCGATATGACAAACGAGCTGCTGAAAAAGAACGCCGAAACGCTCAAGATCGGTACCATCCAGACCGCGAAGGAAGCCGAGCGCGGCATTATCGATATCGAGACGCTGATTAAAACCAACCAGGATCTGATTGATACCATCGACGAAGTGATGAAAATACAGTCCGACGGTCATGCCAAGCGCATCGAAGCGGAAAAGACGCTTTACAACATGGAAGCCGAGCTGAAGAAAAAACTTCTGGAAACCAATATGTGACCCCTCTCAGACGACCCGGCACGATCAATTTCAGCCGGGTCGGTTTAGTGTTTACGAAAGGAGCTCCTTCGTCATGCGTATCATCGGCATCACCGGCGGCATCGCCTGCGGAAAATCCACCGTCAGCCGGGAAATGATGCGGCGCGGATTTCCGGTGATCGACGGAGACGTTCTTTCCCGCGAACTGACAGGACCCGGCGGAGAAGCCGTGCCGGCGATCCGGTCAGTGTTCGGTGACAAATACGTCAATCAGGACGGGTCGATGAACCGGCGGGCAATGGGAATGCTCGTCTTTGCGGACAGCCGCTCCAGGGAGCAACTGGACCTGGTAATGGATCCGTTTCTTCGATCTCTGACGCTGCGGAAGCTCGAAACCGCACGGGCATCCGGCACAAAACTCTGTTTCCTGGATATGCCGCTGCTCTTTGAGAAGAAGTATGATTCACTCTGTGATTCAGTATGGTGTGTCTGGCTTCCGGAAGATATTCAGCTGGAGCGCCTGATGAGCCGTGACGGGTACACCAGGGAGGAAGCTTTGAGCCGAATGCGTTCGGTAATGTCTTCAGATCAGAAAGCTGATCTTGCTTCCGCTGTGATCGATAATTCCGGCACTGTTGAGGAAACCCTACGACAGGCTTCGGTCCTCCTGCAAAGAGAGCTGGAGCGGGCGGGCGGCACACCGGCCCGCAGGAGAAGATCCGTTTCACCTCCGCCGGCCCGTTCTGCCCGGGAAGAAGCGCCGGAAGAAGGCGAAACAATCGACCGGCCCGAATCTTCCCGCAGGAAGCCCTCCACCAGAAAGGCTGCCTGGCAGATGCCCCGCTGGCTCCGCGTTTCCCTGATCACGCTGACCGCCGTCCTGGCTGTTTCGCTTACTTCCTATATTCTGATGCGCGCCTGGCTGACGCGGCAGGCAAATCTTCACCTGCAGGAACAGCAAGCAATCGACCATCAATATCCGCTGGAATACAGGGATGAGATACAGCGTATATCCCGGGAATACAATCTTTCCCCCGCCCTGATCGCTTCTGTGATCCGGAATGAAAGCTCCTTCAGACCCACAGCGGAATCCGATGTCGGCGCCCGGGGACTGATGCAGGTCATGCCGGAGACGGCCGAGTGGATCGCGCACAAGCTGAAAATCGACAACTACAGCTTCGAGCAGCTGTACACGCCCGAGACAAACATCCGCTTCGGCTGCTGGTATCTGAATTATCTGAGCACTCTTTTCCACGGAGATCCGCTCTGCGTTATATGCGCCTATCATGCCGGCCAGGGAGAGATTTCCTCCTGGCTGACCAATCCATCCATCAGCAGCGACGGTCTGACAATGAACATTGACCGACTGCCGGAGGGACCGACCAAAACCTATGCCGGGAGAGTGACGAGAGATTATGGAATTTATCAGGCTAAATACTTTACGCCGGTGCTGCCTGATCCTGCTGATCCTGCTGATCCTGCCTCTTGAGGCAGGCATTTCGGAAAACGTCGGCACCAGTATCACGATCGGCATCCAGAGCACAAAAACGCTGACGATCCGGCCCTTTGAGCCTCTGGAAAGGGATATACTGTCGATTTATAATGTAATCTACGAAAGTCTGGTCACCATTGACGACGATTATCTCCCGCAGGGATGCATCGCCGAAAGCTGGGAAGAAAACTCCGGCGGCAAGGTGTGGACCTTCCATCTGCGCAGCGATGTGCGGTTTTCGGACGGAACGCCGCTGACCGCGAACGATGTTGTTGCCTCGGCTAACTATATTCTGGACAAAGCACGGGATGAGAACATCACAGATCATGGCTTCTACAGCAATCTTGCTTACTTTGTCAAAAAAATCACAGCAAAGGATGACCTTACAGTTGTCGTTCAGGCGAATTCAACCAACAAGAATCCACGGCAGTATTACGCTCTCCTTTATGAAATGACCTTCCCGATTGTCCCGGCTTCCCAGGTTTCCGCGGATCAGCCCATCGGCAGCGGTCCTTATGTTGTCAATCAATTTGTCTCCGGTGACTTCATGACGCTGGAAGCAAACACAAACTGGTGGAAAACACAGCCCTATGTCCGACAGATCATGGTTTCCTTTCATGATACACCCCGGTCCGTTATTGACAGCTACGAATATAACCGGGTTGACTCGATTTTTACCCGTTCCATCGCCGGAGCGCAGTACAAAACCGGAACGCTGTCCGTATCAATGGCTTACCGGACCAGCCAGCTTGAATGCCTCTATATGAACAATTCAGCCAGCGAACTGACCCCCGAAGTGCGGAAAGCCATCCGATATGTGATCGACCGTCAGAAAATCATCACCAACGTCTATTCCGGCCTTGCCGTTGCCACCAACTTTCCTTTCTACCCCGGTACCTGGATGTATAACGACAGTCTGGATTCCCAATTCTTCGTCAATCTCGATGAGGCAAGAAACCTGCTGGCACAGGCAGGATGGGAAGACTCAGACGATAACGGAATCCTGGACCGCCTGACAAATGAGGGGGAAACGCGCAATCTGCGCCTTCGCTTTTATGTCTATGAGGAACCGGATAACGACGTCCGTCTGGAAGCAGCAAACATGATTGCAGAACAGCTTGCCCAGGTCGGAATCGCCTGCTCCGTGGAGGCGATGACCCTTGCCAATGTGCAGGAAAAGCTGAAAGCAGGTTCCTTTGATCTGGCCCTTATCGCCTTTTCCATGGACGTCGCGCCGGATCCCGGTTTCATGCTGATCAAGGGAAACACCGGCAACTATAATCGATACAAAAGCGATAAAATGACCGAGTTATGTCACGATCTCCGGAGAGAAGTATCGCAGGAAGGTTACCGGCAGAAACTGATGCAGATCCAGGCGCTGTTTGCGGAAGACTGCCCCTTCATGTGCCTGTATTACCGGACAGGGAACGTTATCACCCGCTATATGTACACCACCTGCAGGGATGTCCGTGAATACGAACTCCTGCGCGGGATTGAGAGCTTCTCACCCTAAAAACGGACGAAAGGAGATATTTTCATGGACTGGATTGAATTGGTTGTTCATACCACTACCGAGGGCACAGATGAAGTATCCTCCCTTTTAATGGAATCCGGCGCCTCCGGCACAATGATTGAAGACCGCGCTGATATTCCGGACCCCGCAAAGCCCCACGGTATCTGGGAAATCATTGATCCGAAACTTCCGGAATCCATGCCGGAGGATGTGCTGGTGCATGCTTGGTTTGAGCCTGACGAGGCATTCCCCGGGCTGCTGGAAAAAATCAAAAGCGCCCTTTCCCTGCTTTCCTCCGGCGAAAACAACCTCGGTTCTCTTCAGCTGGAAACCCGGTCCGTCAATGACGAAGCCTGGAAAGACGTTTGGAAAAAATACTATAAGCCTTTCTATGCAAGCAGGCATCTGGTGATCAAGCCAACCTGGGAGGACTTTACGCCCGATCCGGATGACAAGATCATTGAGATTGATCCCGGTATGGCCTTCGGCAGCGGAACCCACGAGACAACATCCATGTGCCTTTCCCTGCTGGAAGAAGTCATCACCGGCTCGGAATACGTGATCGATGTCGGGACGGGAAGCGGCATTCTGGCAATCGGCGCGGCACTCTTCGGAGCCAAAAAGATATTAGCCATTGACATCGATCCGGATGCCGTCCGGGTCGCAATTGAGAATGTAAAGCATAACAAGGTAGACAATACCGTTTCCGTTCAGCAAGGAAACCTGCTGGATCATGTTGATGCTGTGTGCGATATTTGTGTGGCCAATATCATCTCCGATGTGATTATCTCCTTTGCCGCTCCCCTGAAAGAACATATCAGACCGGGCGGCCTGTTTATCTGCAGCGGCATCGTCTCCTCTCGCGCTGATGAAGTCCGCCAGGCCCTTGAGGATGCTCAGTATCGGATTCTCCGGCGCGTAGATAAGGGAGAATGGACCGCTTTTCTTGCCGGGAGGAACGACTGATGCACAGATTCTATCCCGATCCGGCTTTAAGCAGGGATGATTTTGAATTCCTCACGGCCGATGATTCGCGTCACGCACTGACAGTTCTCCGTCTGAAAGCAGGAACGCAGGTGGAAGTCATCAGCGGCGGCCAACGCTGGCTGGCCGAGATCGTCGGAGAAGAAAACAGAATCGTCTGCGTCAGGAAACTCAGTCCGCTTCCCTCTACCGAGCCGAAACTTGCCATCACCCTGTTCCAGGGGATCCCTAAGGCTGACAAGATGGACTGGATCGTGCAGAAAGCAACCGAACTCGGCGTATCCCGCATCATTCCGATTGCAATGGAGCGCTCGGTCGTCAGGCTTTCCGAAGCGGACGGCAGAAAAAAAACCGAAAGATGGCAGAAAATCAGCCGCGAGGCCGGAAAACAATGCGGCCGATGCTTTCTTCCCGAGATCTGTCTTCCTCTATCCATTGAACAGTTGACAGCAAAGACGGATCTGCCTGCACTGAACGTGGTTCCATGGGAAGAAGCGGATGGGTTCGGTCCCCTTGCCCTCCACAACGCCTGGCCGAAAACAGATTCTCTTGGAATACTGATCGGTCCCGAGGGCGGAATCTCAAGCCGGGAAATCGGTATGCTGAAGTCAGGAGGTTTCCTTCCCATGACGCTCGGCAAAAGAATTCTCCGGACGGAAACAGCGGGCATCGCAGCCGTCGCTTCCCTGATGTGCCTCTATGGAGAGATGGAGTAACCATGAAGAAAATCGCTGCCCACACGCTCGGCTGCAAAGTCAATCAGTATGATACGCAAGCCATGCTGGAGATGTTTCAGCAGGCAGGCTATTCCGTCGTATCCATGAATGAAGATGCGGATGTATACCTGATCAACACGTGCACTGTGACCGGCGTCGGAGATAAGAAATCCCTTCAGCTGATCCGGAAAAACCGGCGCGAGCATCCCGGTTCACGGTTGATCATCTGCGGATGTATGGCCCAGCAGCGCGGAGAGGAATTGCTTTCCCTCGGGGCTGATCTGGTCCTCGGAACGCAGAACAGGAGCAAAGTGGTCGATCTCCTTTCTAAAGCGGAAGAACTGGGCACGCCGCTTTGTGCAGTCGCGCCGCTCAGCGATAACGCTCTCTTCGAACCGCTGAATATCTCAACGCAGAATGATCATACCCGCGCTGTGCTGAAAATCCAGGAAGGGTGCCGCAATCACTGTACATACTGCATCATTCCTTCCGTCCGGGGTCCGATCCGCTCCCGCCCGCTCAATGATATCTGCGATGAAGTCCGCAGGCTCCGTGATGCAGGATTCCGTGAAATCGTTCTGACCGGCATCCACCTCAGTTCATACGGAAAGGATTTCCTGCCTCCCGCATCTCTGCCGGACGTAATCCACGCCATTCAGGAAACAGAAGGCATTCTCAGAATCCGCCTCGGTTCCCTTGAGCCCGGAATCGCAACAGAAGCCTTTGCGGCGGTGCTGAAGGAGACGGACAAGCTTTGCCCCCAGTTCCATCTGGCACTTCAATCCGGAAGCGATACGGTGCTTGCGCGCATGAAACGGCAGTATAATACCGCACAATACCTTCAGGCGGTAGAAAATCTTCGCCGGGTCTTTCCGCACGCGGCATTTACCACAGATATCCTGACCGGTTTTCCCGGAGAAAGTGAAGCGGAATATCAGGAAACCGAAAAAATGATCCGAAAAGTCGGCTTTGCCCGTATTCACGTTTTCCCGTATTCCGCCAGGCCCGGCACACCGGCGGCGGCTATGAACGGCCAACTTCCACCGGCTTTGAAAGAAGAACGGGCCCGAAAACTGATCGCAGTCGGAAACACGGTTGCCCGTGAATACCTGCGTTCATGGATCGGTCTGGAAACCACCGTTCTTCCGGAAGAGCAGGTGAACGGATGCTGGGAGGGTTATACACCGGAATATATCCGCGTGCGGATGGATGCCGATTCCACATGCTTTTCCGGCGTGCCTGCCAAAGTCAGGCTGACTGCTGTTGAATCCCGCGGTATGCGCGGAGAAATAATATAGGAAAGGATGAAATCAAAATGGAAAACTGCCTCTTCTGTAAAATCATGAAGGGAGAAATCCCTTCCGCCAAGGTCTATGAAAATGAGTATGTTTATGCTTTCCGGGATATCAACCCCCAGGCACCGACCCATGTGCTGGTCATCCCGAAAGAGCACGTTGCCTCGCTGAATGATACGGCCGGCATCCCGGACCGCAATCTTGCCGAATGCCTCCGGGCCATTCCGGTTATTGCTGCGCAGGAGGGCCTGACAGGCGGGTACCGCGTCATTTCCAATTGCGGACCCGACGCATGTCAGACCGTTCCTCATCTCCATTTCCATATTCTCGGAGGAACCCAGCTGGCCGAACGTATGGCCTGATCCTGTAAGCCAGTATTAGCTTTCTTCCCGTTTTTGAGAAAAAAAGTTGACTCATTGCCTCTTTGGCTGTATAATTGCGCTGTGGTTTTTCAGAGAGAGCGATGTTCCTCTGTCTGCCATTGTTCTTGAGCGAGGGGAGGGATAACAGTGTCCGAGGTACGTATCCGCGAAAATGAGTCCCTGGAAAGTGCGCTCAAACGGTTTAAGCGGCAGTGCGCCCGCCAGCGTCAAGCGTAAAAAAAAGGCAGAAGCCGCCCGTAAGCGCAAGTGGTAATTTTTGCAAAACTCCCTTCTCCGATGTGAGAAGGGTTTTTTTCTTTTGTTTTCACCATTCAACCTTGATATTCAAAGGTTTGTTTGATATAATACATATAGTCTCTGAAGAAATGAGGATGCAATGGTCTATACGTTTGAGTTGATCAAACACAGCAATGTTCGTTATCGTGAAGCGGCGATCCGCCTTTCTCATTGTGAGCTTCTTTCAATGCTTCATGCACTTTCCATCGACTGCCCGATATCGCAGGAAACCCTCGGCGGAGCGACTTTCCTGACCTTCGAGTGCCGCGAATTAAACAGCAGCGAGCTTCGCTGGCTTTCAGCACACAGTTCTGTTTCCCTGATGGCGCAAAAAGAAGCAGGACCTCTGCTGAAGCCTCTGTCCACCGGATTTAATCCTTATCTTCCCGAGGATCTCCCTGAGATTCTGAAGTACAAAGGAAAGACGAGCGTTGCTTTCACAAGAATGATGATCAACACGGCTTACTCATTGACGCCGTTCGTCTTACGGGAAGAACCCGCCTCATTTTTTGATCCCATATGCGGAAAGGCAACCGGCTGTTTCTGCGCTTTGATGCTCGGGATGAACGCCGCCGGACTGGATCAGGATGCAAAAGCAATCAGGGAAGCTTCGGCCTATTTTTCCCGCTGGCTTCAATATCACAAACTGAAACACGAGAAGCGGGATCATTCGGAAACATCAGGCAAGCACGCTGTTCCTGCTACATGCTTTACCTTTGCCGACACCCGAGAACATTTTCAGGCCGGCAATCAGAGGCGACTCTCGCTCGCTTTGGCGGATACTTCCCTTTCACCGGTTCTCTTCAGGCACCAGCCGGTTCACGTGATTGCCGCCGATCTGCCCTATGGCATACAGCACGCGCCGCGGGAAGGCGGAAAACCGGAAACCCTGAAAGGATTTCTGGACCGAGCCATTCCCGTATGGAAAAAAGTGATGGCACCCGGTGCCGCCATTGCCCTGAGTTTCAACACACTGACACTCCCGTCCGCTACCGTACAGGAAGCGATCAGAAATGCCGGGCTTCGGCTCATCGATACTGAACCCTTTACTAACCTGAAACACGAAGTCGAACAAGCGGTTATCCGCGATGTTGTCTTTGCCTGTAATACAGAGGAGGAACTCAAACCATGACCAGAGATGAACTGAATGAAATGACTGTTCTGCAACTGAGAAAGCTTGCCAAGGAAAACAATGTTGTCCTTGGATCCGGCATCGATAAAGCCGGCATCATCGAGAAGCTTTCTTCCGAAGTCTATGACGGTGAAAATGCGGAATCTGAAAATCGGAAGGAGATTGCTGATGAGCCGGAAGCTCTTCAGGATCAGCTGGCAGAACCGAAATATCAGGCTGCCTGGCATAATTCCGATGCACCGAAATTCAATGCACGACCCGCTTATCAGGCACCTCAGCCCGCAGGCCAGCGTACCGCGTGGCAAAACACCACTCCATCCGGGCAGCATCTGATCCCCGAACAGCAGCATATTCAACCGCTTCGTCCCGGCGGATTTACGCCGCGATTCGGACCGGCTGTTTCTGTTGCCGCTCCCTCACCCGCCACAGAAAAAGAACCGGCTGCTCAGAATCCGATCTCGCCATTGCCCGAGAAACGTATCGCACATGGCGGTGAGCCGGTTTATGTTTCTCATTCCTTCGGACCGCAATCGTTCTCTTCCCGTCCGGCTGAACAGTTCTCATCCATCCAGTTCCAAGATACAGGCGTTCAGGCACCGACGCTTGAAGAGCTGCTTGCTTCCGGCGACTTCGAGGAGGGCGGCGGCGTACTGGAACTGCATCCGGACGGATACGGATTCCTGCGCACATCCACGTTCCAGCCGTCATCCAAGGACGTCTATGTTTCTATGGCGCAAATCCGGCGGTTTGGTCTTCGCACAGGCGATATGGTTCTCGGCAAAATCCGTCCCCAGCGCGAAGGGGACAAATATGCCGCGCTTCTCTATATTTCAAGCATCAACGGCATCCCGGAAGAGGAGGCTTTTTCCAGGCCTTTCTTCGACGAACTTACGCCCACTTATCCGAGCCGAAGAATCTCCCTCGAAAGTAAAGACGGCATCTCTTTCCCGGACATGCGGCTGATCGACCTGATCGCTCCTCTCGGCTTCGGTCAGCGAGGGCTGATGCTTTGCCCGCCCAACACCGGCAAGACCGAGATTATGAAACACTTTGCGACGGTGGTCTACAATAATTACCCGGATGTCAATGTACTGATGCTGATGATCGACGTGAATCCCGAAGACGTTACGCTCCTGCGGGATACTGTTCCCTGTCCCGTGCTCGCTTCTACTTTCGACCAGACGCCGGAAGCCCACCTCCGCCTGTCGGAGATTGTTCTGGAACGGTCCATGCGCCTTGTGGAACAGCAGAAGGACGTTGTTCTGATTGTCGACAGTCTCACCCGACTGGCCAAAATCTATACAACTGCAGCAGCACAGCAGGGCCGCAGTCTTCCCGGCATGGTAAACCCTTCCAGCCTTTTCCGTGCAAAACGTCTTTTCGGTTCTGCAAGAGCCTGCAAGGAAGGCGGAAGCCTGACCGTGCTTGCCGCAATGGATATAGCGACCGGATCCAAGGTGGATGACTCGGTAGTAGAGGAATTCAAAGGAACGGCAAATATGGAACTGATGCTCGATCAGAACGTTGCCCGCGCCGGCGTAACGCCTTCGCTCAATCTGCAGCAAAGCTTTACAAAGAATGCAGATATCCTTCTTGATGATCAGCAGAAAGAAGGTCTGACCCTGATCCGTACAATGCTGGGCAGCACTTCTTCTGCGGTGGCAATCCCGCAACTGGAATCCATGATGGAGAAAACGGACACGAATGCCGCATTACTGTTAAAAATGAAAGACTGGTTTGCGCTGATGAACCGCTGATCGGAGGAAATATGGATTCTGTCTATGTAATCGGACATAGAAACCCTGATACGGATTCTGTCGTATCTGCGATGGCTTATGCCGCTTTGAACAATGCCCTCGGAGAAAACAATTACATCGCCGCCCGCGCCGGCCATCTGAATACAGAAACCGCTTTTCTGCTGCAGCATTTCGGATTCCAGCCGCCTGTATACCTCCGTTCCGTCCGCACCCAGGTTGCCGATGTAGATTATGATACACCGCCGTCTCTGGGAGCCGGCGTACCGGTATCCTACGCCTGGCATATGCTTCATAACGAGGAGAACAGCGTGTCGGCACTGCCTATAACGGAAGAGAACGGCCGTCTTTTCGGTCTGGTCACAGCCGGAGGGATCGCCGAAAGCGACATGAAATCCGTTTCAGACCCGACTGTCACTTCTGTTCCGATTTTTAATCTTCTGAGCGCCCTTGAAGGGCATATCATCAATTCAGAGGAAGATATCTTTGATGAAATCTCCGGTGAGGTTGTGATTGCCCTGCCCGGAGATGCAACCGAGATCAAGCCTGGATCAATCATTCTATGCGGCAACCAGAAATCTGTCGCGGATCAGGCGATTGAAGCCGGCGCTTCCTGCCTGATTTTCTGCGGAACCTCTCTCGGCGAAGAATACAGAAACCGTTCCTGTTCCACCTGTCTGATCTTTTGCCCTTATGACGCTTACCGTGCCGCGCGCCTGATCTTTCAGTCCATCCCGGTTGGCCGGATTGCCTGTACAGAGGGCCTGAAATTCTTTCACCTGACGGATTACATCGACGATGTCCGCGATATTGTGATCCAAAGCCGGTTCCGTTCCTATCCTGTGCTGAATGAAGAAGACAAGGTTGTCGGAACCCTCTCCCGTTATCACCTGATCCGTCCCCGGAAGAAAAAAGTTGTCCTGGTGGATCATAATGAAACCGGTCAGGCTGTTTCGGGCCTGGATCAGGCGGAGATCATTGCCATTATCGACCATCACCGCCTGGCAGACGTTCAGACGGGCAATCCTGTTTTTATGCGCAATGAACCTGTCGGATCCACAACATCCATCGTTGCCGCCATGTACCAGGAACATGGACTGATGCCTTCCCCTGCCCTGGCAGGACTAATGGCTGCCGCGATTATCTCTGATACCGTCATGTTCAAGAGCCCAACCTGTAAACCGCATGACAAAATTCTGGCAGAACGTCTTGCACGCCACGCGGGGATCAACTGTGAAGAACTCGGCAAGGCGATGTTCTCCAGAGGCGTTTCTCCGGATATGCCGGCCAAAGATCTTGTAAATGCTGATATGAAGGAGTTCCATCTCGGCGCGCATTCCCTGGCCATATCCCAGATTACCACTGTGGATTCTGACCATTTTCTGGCGCGCAGCGCTGACTTTATTGAAGTTCTTCAAAACATTAAGGCCGAGAGGCAGTATGATCTTGTTCTGATGATGATCACCAATGTGCTGAAAGCCGGTTCTGAACTCCTGTTTATCGGGGATGAAGAAATCATCCGGAACGCATTTTCCGTGGAAGATATTCATAACAATCACGTATTCCTTCCGGGCGTACTTTCCCGGAAACTGCAGATCGTTCCCGCTCTTTCCCAGCTTTGGGGATAAAAACCGGATATATTTAAACGGTGCGGAGCCTTAACCGGCTCCGCACCTTCCGTTTCTTACAGATCTGATATGCTGATCAGTTCACCGTTATACTCGAGTTTGACGGATTTTCCGCATTCATAATGAACCTCGATGTCATTCGGATTCAGAATAATCTCCATCGGTCCGTAAATCTCGGGATCATCAATCACTGATCTCCAGAGCACGTTCCCTTCCGCAGAGATGGCAATCGGATCCGGCCCGTCTGTCCCGGCTGCGTAAAGAATGCCTGTGTTTGACCCTGAAGTGACAACCGCGCAGTCTCCCAGCGAACAGACGTCCTTGGACAGTTCCCATTGCTCAGAACCATCGATCAGATCCAGCATGATTAACCCGTATTCAGCATCATAGACATAAACCTGCGGCTCATCCTCCGTCCCGCCGATAAATGCCCTCAGGCTCCTGTGCTGACCGGACTGCTGCGCCTGCTCAACGTAACCCCATTCAGGCTCATCGTCAATAAAGCAGCCAACCCTCAGCGTTTCCCAGGGAGTTTCTCCTTCGTTTTCAGTGACCACCTCATAGGCTGCAAGCACACTGATATTGAACTCTGACCATTCGAAAACAATCTCACCGTTCCCGATAATCTCTTCCCGGGTCATCTTTTTGCTCTCAGCTTTAGTTTCAATAGGTTCATACTCCGGCGCAGGATCAAGAAAGCGGGATAAAATATATCCCTCTATTGGTCCTTCTTCGCTCATATATGTACATTTGGTAAACATATGAACCTGTTTCCGATAGGGCGAATAAGCGAACTCTTTTTCATTCCGGGAGCAAAAATACACAATCTCGTCTGGCTCAAGCTTGGCGAGCTGTTTGCTTGTTTTGTCCGGAGCTTCTCTCAAAGAGACATACTTATTAGCTCTGACAATACGCATGGCACCAAGATAGAATCGATCTTTCTCAACTGTCTGCCTGTCTGCGCATGCCCCTGAGCAGCTGAACAACAAGATCAGAACGAATAGCAAAGATATTACGCTTTTTTTCACCTTCACTGCCTTCCTTTCTTGTTCATATACGAATATTTTACCGCAATTTGTCGGACAGTACAAGCAAAACATGAAAAAAACCGTTCGGCACTTGAAGAAGTACTGTTTCAGATTATAATTAATAGCTGTATACAGTATGCGATTAAGCATACAGAAAGTGGTGATCTCCTATGGGTAATACTGAACTGATCGTATTCATTATCTATCTGGTCTTCATGCTTGGCATCGGCGTGTATTTCTTCCTCAAGGGCCGCGGCAGCGGAGAGAAGGAATATTTCCTCGGCGGTCGTCAGATGGGTCCCTGGGTCTCCGCTCTTTCCGCCGGCGCCTCCGATATGAGCGCATGGGTGCTGATGGGCCTCCCCGCCTCCATCTATGCGGCTGGTATCGGGCAGGCCTGGATCGCGATCGGTCTTGCCATCGGCTATGCGCTGAGCTGGATCTTTGAAGCGCCGCGCCTTCGCCGTTTCTCTATTGCAGCCAATGATTCCATCACTCTGCCGCAGTATCTGACCAATCGTTTCAAATCCTCCAGCAAGGTCCTGCAGATCCTCTGCGCCGTGATCTTCCTGGTTGCCTATACAATCTATGCGGCTTCCAGCGTCAAAGCCTGCGGTACCCTGTTCAATACTGTCATCGGGATTGATCCTACCGTTGCTATGTATATCGCAGCGGCTATCATTGTCGGCTATACCTTCCTGGGCGGTTTCAGTGCCGTCTGCTGGACCGACTTCTTCCAGGGTCTGCTGATGCTCGGTGCCCTGCTGATCGCCCCGATTTTTGCCCTTGGAATGATCAACACCGCTCCCGGTCATATGACCATGGAACAGCTTTCTGCTGAAAACCCTGACTACTGGAACATGTTTGCCGACTGGAAATCCATCGTCTCCGGCCTGACCTGGGGTCTCGGATACTTCGGCATGCCCCACATCATTATCCGCTTTATGTCTGTCCGGAGTGACAAAGATCTGAAGAAGAGCGCAAAGATCGGTATCACCTGGAATATACTGATCATCGCATTCTCCGTCGCAGCCGGCTGCATCGGCCACCTGTTCCTGGGCCATGTGGAGGACAGTTCCACCGTCTTTATTCAGATGGTTCGTGCGATCTTCCCCGCTGTCATTTCCGGCATCCTGCTCTCCGCAATCCTGGCTGCCTCCATGTCCACCGCGGATTCCCAGCTGCTGTGCGCCTCCTCTGCGTTTGCTTCAGACGTGTATAAACCGGTGATCCGGAAAAACAAGACTACTGATAAGGAAATGTTCTGGGCCGGACGCATTGTAGTGCTGATCATCGCCGTCATCGCTGTGCTGGTTGCCTCCGATCCGAACAGTAAGTCCATCATGGGGCTGGTTGAAAATGCCTGGGGTATCTTCGGTGCCGCCTTTGGCCCCGCAATCCTGCTGAGCCTCTTCTGGAAGCGTTTCACCTTCAAGGGCGCTGTGGCCGGAATCTTCGTTGGCGCGGCAGTGGATATCTGCTGGCTGGCCTTCATCGGCCTCGGAATCTATGAACTCCTGCCCGGATTTGTTGCAGGCCTGATCGCTGCAGTTGTCGTCACCCTGATTGACAAAGAACCTTCCAAAGAGGTTCAGGATCTTTACGATCTCGCCACCTCAAACAGCATCGATTAATTCCGGTTTCAAAAGGGCGGTCCGGTTTCAGCCGGATCGCCCTTTTTCTGCACAAAAGAACGGACGTGCCTTTGGCACGCCCGCAGAAAACTTTATTCCATGTTGAAGCGCTTCTTGAAACGATCCACACGGCCGCCGGTGTCAACCAGCTTCTGCTTGCCGGTATAGAAAGGATGGCACTTGGAGCAGATATCAACCTTCATCTCTTTCTTGGTGGAGCCGGTTTCAAAAGTTTCACCGCATACGCAGCGAACCACGCACTTTCCATACTGGGGATGAATGTTTTCCTTCATTGCTTTTTTCACCTCTTTCGCGTATGCAATGGCGGACAAACCGCAAGAGTTATAATATCACAGTTTTACTTTGTTTGCAACCGTTTTTTTCTCTTTTTTCCGAAACTGTGGTATAATAGGTTCCGGCTGTTCCTGACCGGCGGATGAACTCACAGTGAAAGTTAAGTGAAGCAAAGGGAACCCGGGCTTTATTGTCGAAAGAAAGATATATTCCGGAACGATACTCCGGAAATGAAAGGACGAACACTCTGTTATGAATAAAGAAGAGGAAGCAATCAAAAAATTCGATGTCGGCGGCCAGGCCGTTATGGAAGGCGTCATGATGCGATCTCCGACGGCTACTGCCGTCACTGTACGCCGTCCGGACGGCTCCATGGTCACCAAACTGACCCCCTTTGTTCCGCTCAAAGAAAAACATCCCTGGATGGGCAAGCCGTTCATTCGTGGAATCATTAACATGGGAACCATGCTTTATTACGGGATGAACACTCTTGAGGATTCCACCAAAATGCTCGGAATTATGGATGAGGAGCCGACGAAGTTTGAAAAATGGCTTTCAGAGAAGCTCGGCAAAGGCATAGACAAGATCGTCATGGGCGTTGCGATCATTCTGGCGGTTGTTCTTTCTATTGCGCTGTTCGTAGCACTCCCCGCCGGAGTGGAATCCATTCTTCGCAGTGCCGGAATGTCCACAATCGGTTATACCCTGATCGGCGGTCTGGTCAAGATCCTGCTGCTCACAGGATATATGATCTTCTGCGGTTTTGTCCCGGATGTCAGGCGTACATTCCAGTATCACGGCGCCGAACATAAATCCGTTCACTGCCATGAGTCGGATCTGCCGCTCACGCCTGAGAATGCACAGACCTTTTCACGTCTGCACCCCCGCTGCGGAACCGCCTTCCTGCTGATCGTCTTCATGATCAGCATCCTGCTCTTCCTGGTGCTGAATGTGTTGGTACCGATCAGCAATTTCTTCCTGCGTTTTCTTTTCCATCTGGCCATGCTGCCGATCGTTGCCGGCGTCAGCTATGAAGTGCTGATGGGCCTGGCTCATTCTGACAGCAAAGCAGCCTGTATACTTCGATGGCCGGGAATGCAGATGCAGCGTCTTACGACACGTGAACCAGACGCTTCCATGCTTGAATGCGCTATCGTTTCCGTTAATGTTGTGCTGAACGGCATTCCGGACCACTGCAAAAAAACGCCTGAAGGCTGGGCTGTTTTCACTGATTACCGTCAATCTGAACCCGGATACGTACCTCCTGCAGAAGAAATCGAGTCCGAAAAAACCGAAGAATCTGCAAGTCCCGAATCTGAAATCGAAATTCCCCCGGCCAAAGAGCCTGTTGTTGATGAACCTGTACAGGGTGAACCGGAGGCTTCGCAGGCATGACTCCCTGCGAATTAATCCGTCAAACTGCCATCCGTTTCCGTTCCGCCGGCATTCCTGATCCGGAAAACGACAGTGCCCTTCTGCTTGCCTCCCTTTCCGGAGGATCACCTCTGTCACTGCGCCTGGACACGGATACGATTCTTGAGCCTTCCCTGCTGTCCCGTTATGAACAGATTGTTCAAAAGCGGCTGACGCGACTCCCCCTCCAATACATTCTCGGAGAAGTCCTTTTCTGCGGGAATCTTTTCACTGTGGACGCCCGTGTGCTGATTCCCCGTCCTGAAACGGAACTTCTTTGTCTTTGGGCACTGGATCTGCTGAAGGATATAAATCAGCCGCGAATCCTGGATTTGTGCTGCGGCAGCGGATGCATCGGGCTTTCCCTGAAAGCAGCTCGTCCTGATGCTGTTGTAACGCTATCCGATCTCTCGGCAGACGCATTGGATGTTGCTGCGATGAACAGCAGGCGTCTCGCTCTGAAGGCTGAGCTGCACCAGGGTGATTTGCTGGAAGGTTTCAGGCCTTCCTCTTTTGAACTTATCATCTGCAATCCGCCTTATATTCCTTCTGCGGATTGCGAAGATCTGCAACCGGAGGTGCTTTTTGAACCGCGGATTGCGCTGGACGGCGGAACGGATGGTCTGGACTTTTACCGGCGTCTGATGATGTCCTCCGCTTCCGTGCTGGCCCCCGGCGGAGCGCTGCTTATGGAGCTTGGCATTCACGAATCCGAAGCGGTTTCCGCACTTCTTTCCGCTTCCGGATATCACCATATCGAAATTCGGAAAGATCTGGCCGGCATTGACCGGATGATCCTCGGTATACAGCCTGACGGAGAAAAACAATGATTGAGAAAATCCAGTCACTAATGGAGCGCCGGCAAGAACTGTCTGAAGCCATTGCCCAGCCGGAAGTTATTCAGGATTTCCCTCGTTACCAGCGTTGCCTGAAGGAGCTTTCTTCCCTGGAGCCTATCGCGCAGCACTATGAAAAGCTTCAGTCTGTCGAAAAACATATTGAGGACGCCCGTGAACTTCTCTCCGATCCTGATCTGGCCGCTGAGGCTGATCAGGAACTGCGCATTTTATCTTCGGAACGGGATACGCTGCTCGATGAACTGAAATTGATGCTGGTTCCGCCGGACCCCCTGGACAGCCGTAATGTAATCATGGAGATTCGTGCCGGAGTCGGCGGAGACGAAGCAGCCCTGTTCGCAGGAGATTTGCTGCGGATGTATCTGAAATATGCAGACCGTAACGGTCTTACAGCTTCCATCCTTTCCCTCAGCGATACGGATCTTGGCGGTGTTAATGAAGCTCTTTTGATGATTTCCGGCCCGAATGCCTTTGCCCGAATGAAGTTTGAAAGCGGTGTTCACTGTGTCAAGCGGGTCCCGGTAACTGAAAGCGGCGGACGTATCCATACGTCCACCGTCACCGTAGCAGTTTTCCCCGAGGCGGAAGAAGTCGAGATCGCCATTGATCCTGCTGACCTCCGGATTGACGTTTATCATGCTTCAGGACATGGCGGGCAGGGTGTCAATACAACAGACAGCGCCGTCCGGATCACACACATGCCCTCAGGTCTTGTTGTTACCTGCCAGGACGAACGAAGCCAGCTCGAAAACAAAGCCAAGGCACTTCGTGTTCTCCGCTCCCGTCTCCTGGATAAAGCCCGCCAGGCACAGGAAGATGCACATGCGGCCGACCGGAAAAGCCAGATCGGCTGGGGTGAGCGCAGTGACAGAATCCGCACCTACTACTTCAACCATGACTATGTTGTAGACCACCGTCTCGGTCTGACAGTAAACCGCACAGCCAACGTTATGAACGGAGAATTGACGCCTTTTATCGACGCCCTTCGTCTGGCTGAAAAGACCGAAAAACTGACTGCCCAATAACCGGATCGAAGGAGTCGCACCCCATGCATACAAAAGTTCTTCTTCCCGATGAGTCTTCCTATGCTTTTGCTTCCGATCTGCTGAAGCAGGGAAAACTCGTTGCTTTTCCTACTGAAACCGTATACGGTCTCGGCGCCGATGCGCTGAACAAAAATGCCGTTCTCTCTATTTTTGAAGCCAAAGGCCGCCCGGCGGACAATCCGCTGATTGTTCATATTCATGATCGGTCTCAGCTTGACGAACTCTGCTCCATTCCCCCGCTGGCTGAACCGCTGATGGATGCTTTCTGGCCCGGTCCTTTAACCATGCTATTTATACGAAAGCCGTCTGTCCCGCCGGAAGTAACCGCGGGCCTGCCAACCGTTGCCATTCGGATGCCTTCCCACCCTGTTGCTGCCGCCATGCTGAAAGCATGCGGCCTGCCGGTTGCCGCCCCATCCGCCAACCGTTCCGGGCGGCCCAGTCCAACCACAGCGGCCCATGTTCTGGAGGATATGAACGATAGAATTCCGCTCATCCTCGACGGTGGTGCCTGTGATGTGGGTCTGGAATCCACAGTACTCGACCTTTGTCATGAGCAGCCGACAATTCTACGCCCCGGCGGAGTCACAAAGGATATGCTGGAATCTGTTCTCGGCCGGGAAGTACTTCTGGCAGGCAGCATTCTCCGTCCCCTCGGCGAAAATGAAGTGGCTCTCTCTCCCGGTATGCGCTATAAACACTATGCACCAAAGGGTGCCGTCACCCTGATTGACGGGCCGGAAGAGCGGACAGTCCCGCTTCTTCGCCGTCTTTGCCTGGAACAGAAGCAGGCAGGCAAAAAATCTTGTGTCCTTTGTTTTACAGAGCATCTGGAATCTCTTTCCGACTGTGATCCACATGACATCGGTTCCGCCTCTTCCCCGGACGAAATCGCACACCGTCTTTTTGATACGCTTCGCCGTCTGGATGAAGAAGGAATGGAAATCGTCTTCAGTGAAGTCATCCCGCCTGAAGGTATGGGTCTGGCCGTAATGAATCGTCTAGGCCGCGCCGCTGCTTTCCGTACGATTCATGCATAAAAAACCGGTCTCCATCAAGAGGCCGGTTTTGCTACATAAACCCTTAAATTTTCAAAAGATCGCTGAACGCTTTCAGCGCCCCGTCCGTCTCATGCGCCAGCACTTTCTTGGCAAGCACTTTGCCCAGCTGCACGCCTTCCTGGTCAAAGCTGTTCAGGTTCCACAGGAAGCCCTGGAACATCACCTTGTTCTCAAAATGGGAAAGCAGAGCACCCAGCGCTTCGGGGGTCAGTTTTTCCCCGATGATAATGCTGGAGGGCCGGTTTCCGGCAAAGTGTTTATTCAGGTTTTCATCCTGTTTTCCGCAGGCAAACGCAACCATCTGTGCCGCCACGTTTGCGCACAGTTTCTGCTGGCTGGTGCTTCCCTGGATCACCACGTCCGTTTCAGCCTGGTTGTTCACAAAGCCGATGAACTGCAGCGGAATGATATCCGTGCCCTGATGAAGCAGCTGATAGAAGGAGTGCTGACCGTTGGTTCCGGGTTCGCCGAAGATGATCGGGCCGGTGGGATAATGAACCGGCTCCCCTCTTCGGTTCACGCTCTTGCCGTTGGATTCCATGTCCAGCTGCTGCAGATGGGCCGGGAAGCGGCTCAGCGCCTGGGAATACGGAAGTACAGCCGTTGCCGGGTAACCGAGAATGTTCCGTTCATAAACGCCGATCAGAGCATCCAGCATCGCCGGATTCTTCAGGGGATCCTTTTCGGTCGCCAGGCGGTCTTCTTCCGCCGCGCCCTGTAGAAAGCGGTCAAAAATCTCAGGTCCGAAGGCAATCGACAGAACAGCGCCGCCCACCGCAGAGGTGGAGGAATACCGTCCGCCGATATAGTCGTCCATAAAGAATGCGGCAAGATAATCACTGCTGCTTGCCAGCGGTGAAGTCTCGCTGGTCACGGCGATCATGTGCTTCGACGCATCCAGGCCTGCGTTCTGAAGCGCATCCTTCACAAACGCCTCGTTGGTCAGCGTTTCCAGGGTCGTCCCGGATTTGGAAACCAGTACAAAGATCGTCCTGGAAGCATCCAGGGAAGAAAGCACTGCCGCTGCATCATCCGGATCCACGTTGCTGATGAACTTCGCTTCCATTTTGAAAGCGTTGTTCTTCCGCGCCCAGTTCTCCATCGCCATATACATGGCACGGGGACCGAGATCACTTCCGCCGATGCCAATCTGACAAACCGTAGTAAATTTCTCACCTTTCTCGTTGACGATTTCACCGCTGTGCACCTTGTTGGCAAAGGACGCGATCTTTTTCTGCTGTTCTGTATAGAAAGCCCGCTTGTCCGTCCCGTCGGCCATCACCGGTCCACCAAGCTGCCCACGGGTCAGCTGATGGAGTACCAGCCGTTTCTCCCCGGTGTTAATCACCGCGCCATTGTACAGTTCCTCGAATTTGCCAGCCAGCTGCGATTCTTCAGCCAGTGCTTTCAGTTTCTGCAGGATCCCGTCATCCACCTGCTTCGCGGCATAGGAATACGTTAACCCTGCCGCCATAGGGACCTGATATTTTGCAACTCTCTCCGCGCCGGCTTCGCCGGCCATGGCTTTTGTCAGATCAACTTTGCTTCCGTCGCTTTTCAGCTCCTGAAAGGACTTCAGTTCATCGAGATTCTTCCATTCGTTCATGGTATGACCTCCTTGGATATTACTGTATCTCTATTATATCTTCCGCCGGGAACTCTTTCAAGGTCATTCTTCCTGGTTTTCCGTGTGTCCGATCCCGATCAGCGAGGTAACTGTGCGGACAAAGTTTTTCTTTTTGAAGGTTGCAAGTTTATTCAGCATCCTCCCGCGGAAAATCAGCGCCATCGTATTGCCTCCGTCAAGATTAAGCGCCTGCGTGACGCCGCGCTCCTTCATCATCTCGGCGACCCGCTGCAGCATAGTGCCCTTGCTGTCTTTGTTTCTGCCCTGCACTGACAGAACCAGGTAATGGTTTGGTTCGATCATTCCCAGTGCATGTCTGGGCTCAATGCTGCGGTAGTATGAGTACAGCAGCGGATTGATCTCTCCGTCACGAAGAAGGATCGGCCCGAAACTGAAGACATTCACTGCCCCTTTTTCAAGCAGTTCCTGTGCAGTATATTCTGTACACTCGTATACCTCCAGCCGTCCGTCCGGATACTGAGCCATCATATCCAGGTTCGGCAGATGGTGCCCGGTTTTACTGTTTGTTTTCTCGCTGATGATCCGTCCTTCGCGGATGATGATCCCGACAGTCTCTTTGTCTGCCATCCTCGTCGCATAAAAATCGTCGGAAAAGCCCAGTACGAATTCTTCATCCCGGGAAATATCATAGGGATAACGGAATTTCTTTCCCGGATGCTCCGGGTCTGTGATCGCTGTGCGGAATGTTTCCCCGTTCCGAGTCAGGATTTCAGTCTCAAACCATTCCAGTGGAACAGACGGTTCTTCTCCCCGCCGGATAAAGATCTGCAGATCTTTACCAAGATAAACCCATTGTCCTGCCTCATCATTTTCATAAAAATACTCGCCTTCCCGGTCCAGAAAGCCTTCCTGATCCCGTTCCGGCCAGTCCGCTTCAATGATCGGTCCGGGGGACGGAAGCGGTTCAAGGGTCGGTTTCGGTTTCCGAACCGCTTCATCTGAGAAAAGCTTCTCCTCTGTTTCAGAATCGACTTCCCCCGTTTCAATCAGACCGTTCAGACGTTGGAACTCCATTACCGCCGCTGCTGTCTTCTCATTATACTTTTTGGTAATGGTCCCCTGTTCCATATATCCGAGTTTCTGGAGTCTTACTTTTACTTCCAGCACACGGTTCCCCTTGGATCCAATAGCCAGCGTCTGTTCTTCGCCGACAGCGGGAAAGTATAGCAATATGCACAGAGTCATCATGACCGCAGCCATCATCATACATAGAACACCGCGGCTTGTCGCAACTTTTCCGATCCTGATCATGACATTCCTCCTGAATTAAAATCCCTGCACCGAAACGGTACAGGGATTGCAATCTGATAAAGAATCAGCGTTTGCTGAACTGAGGAGCCCGACGGGCAGCCTTCAGACCGTACTTCTTGCGTTCCTTCATACGAGGATCGCGGGTCAGCAGGCCGGCTTTTTTAAGAGTACCGCGCAGCTCCGGATCAGCCTTGCACAGGGCACGGCTGATGCCATGACGGATCGCACCGGCCTGGCCGGTCAGCCCGCCGCCGTTCACGTTCACCAGCACATCAAAATTGCCGGTGTTGGTCAGCGTCAGGGGCTGACGAACAGTCATCTTCAGGGTTTCAAGACCAAAATAATGATCGATATCACGCTTGTTGATCGTGATCTTTCCATCGCCGGCAACCAAACGGACGCGGGCAACGGCTTTCTTACGGCGACCAACCGCATTGTATGCTACCTTAGCCATTCTTATTTACTCCTTTCCGCGTCACTTCAGATCCAGTGCTTCGGGCTTCTGAGCAGCCTGCTCATGCTCGGGACCGGCATAAACCTTAAGCTTCCGGGCCATCTGACGTCCCAGAGGTCCCTTCGGCAACATACCGACAACCGCGCGGCGAACCGCAAACTCGGGTTTCTCAGCCATCAGCTTACGATACTTGGTCTCTTTCAGACCACCAGCATAACCGCTGTGATGATAGTAGATCTTCTGATCCAGCTTTTTACCGGTCAGTACTGCTTTTGAAGCGTTCACGATAATCACATAGTCACCGGTATCCATGTTGGGAGTATAGATCGGCTTGTTCTTTCCGCGAAGGATGTTAGCAACCTGGCTCGCCAGACGGCCGAGAACCATCCCGTCCGCGTCGACAACGTACCATTTCCGGTCGATGTCCGCAGCCTTTGGAATAAATGTCTTCAAAGTACTTCCTCCTTGGGTTCAATGGCTACCGGGGCTAGCGGAGCTATTGATTGCCAACCGCTATTCTACGTCAAACCATAAACGAAGTCAAGCTTTTTCTTTATTTCTCACTCACCCAATGCATCTGAACCGCCGGATAATCTCCATTCAGCGGAAAATAAGTGTATCCGCCGTACATAAGTGCCGCACCGCTCGCGATTTCTCCTGTCTCTTCCGCACGGTACATGCGGTCCGGATCCAACCCTTTCAGACGAATGTATGGGAACGCGGCATTAGCCCGCACATGGCTTCCAACAAGATTAACCAGCGCTTCCCGCCTGTCCGGTGAAACGAACATCCATGCTGTAAAATCAGCTGTTTCACCGATCTCGTCCAATCTGTAGTAATCGCCGTTTGCCAGAATCGGGCGGAAGCGCCGGAAGGATTTGATCTGTTCACGGATCTCTGTCTTTTCATTTTCCGTCAGCAGTGCCGGATTCATTTCATACCCAAACGTTCCAGACATGGCAACAATCCCGCGCGTCTTCATGGGAACCGTCCTCCCGGTCTGATGGTTCGGACAGGCTGAAACATGGGCTCCCATTGTGCAGGGCGGATAACCGTAAGAAGTTCCCCGCTGAATCTCAAGCCGTTCGATTGCATCCGTATCGTCTGAGCACCAGATCTGCGGAGTATAATACAGCATGCCTGCGTCAAACCGTCCGCCACCGCCTGAACACCCTTCGATCAACAGATCCGGATATCGTTCCAGCAAACGTTCGAGAAGACTGTAAGTACCCAATATGAACCTGTGTGCGGTCTCCCCCTGACGGTCTTCCGGCAGTGCATGAGAATAGATATTTGCCATGGAACGGTTAAAGTCCCACTTAATATACTCGATCTTTACCTTGTCAAGAATATCACTCAAAGCGTTATACAGATAATCCTGTGTCTCCTGTCTGCTCATATCAAGCACAAGCTGGTTTCTGCCCACTACCGGCTTTCGGCCCGGATCAGACAGCGCCCAATCCGGATGTGAACGATACAGATCGGAATCTTCGCTGATCATCTCAGGTTCTACCCACAGTCCGAACTTCAGGCCTTTAGCGTGAATCTTTTCGGATAATTCAGCCAGGGAGCAACCGAGTTTTTTCTCATTGCAGGTCCAGTCTCCGAGACCGGTTGTATCATCTTCCCGCTTGCCGAACCAGCCATCGTCCAGTACTAGCATATCCATTCCCAGTTCTTTTGCTTCCCCGGCCAGATTCAGCAGGCTCTCCTTATCGAAATTGAAGTAGGATGCTTCCCAGCTGTTCAGCAGCACAGGAGCCTCCGCATTTTTCCATTTCGGGTGAATCACCTCATCACGGATAATCCGGTGATAATTCCGGCTCAGTCCGTTCAGTCCTCCGTCGCTGTAACTCAGAATCGCTTCCGGTGTCTGGAATTCATCCCCTTTTTCAAGTTTCCATCGGAATGTTTCCGGATGGATACCGGCAACAAATCTGACGCTGCCCATCTGATCCGCGCCGGTCTCTTCCAGATGGTTTCCGGAATACATAAGCATGAATCCCCAGCATTCTCCTTCATTCTCTGTTGTGTTCCGGTTGCATAGGATGACATACGGATTGCTGTGGTGGCTGCTGGTTCCCCGGGTAGAACCTGCGGATATGCATCCGCCTTTGGGAATGGAAAGTCTTTCGGGATTTCTTTCCATATTATGCCGTCCGTGAAAATGAATCAGTTCCCGAGGACTGCCGCACGCGAAGTCAATGCTCACAGAAGCCGCTTTTCTCAGGCAGATCGTCATAGCCCCTGTGTTTTCCAGCCGTACACTTCGAACAATAATATCCTGCTCTTCAAAGACATAGTAGATCAGGTGAACAGTCAGCCCGTAAACCTTGTCTCGCAGAATGATTTCCAGGCCTTCTGTCGATTCATTCCCCCGTACACCGGGAAGCCCCGCCGGTTTGACCTTTCCCTGCAGTTTTCGTGCCGATTCAAAACGCAGTTCGCACGTCCGGCTCCCGTTCCCGGCTTCTGCCAGAAGCGCGGGAATCCGATAGTCGCCGGCCCCTCCTGTAGGATATTCCTGTGGCAGCGTATCTGTCGAATAGCTCCGGTCATCTTGCCTGTCGTAAGGATTCCCGCTGAAAGCACGGTCAATCCGTCGATTCAGATAGCTCATATCATCTGTTGTTTTCCGGCCGTAATATACATGGTTAAGAAGGCCTTCTTCGTCCGTCTTCATCTGATACAGAGAGTTCTTTGTTTCAAGAGAGAAAAGCCCGTCCCGGATCCTGATACCCATAATACTTCGTTCCTTTCTGAAGATAAAACCATTATATATGTTTTGCCATCTCCGGAAAAGCACCAGACGAAAAAAACCGCCTGAAATTTCAGGCAGTTGAAAAAATCATTTATTTTTCTCTGATGTTTATGCCGAAATCAACCAATTTGCGTTCCAGTTCATCTGCGTCTCCGTGAAACACAATTCCTTGCCAGCCGCATGCGATCGCTCCGGCCACGTTCGCCGGTGCGTCGTCAATAAACAGGCATTCCTCCGGTTTCAGATGATATTTCTCTGAAAAGATCCTGTAAATCTCTTTGCAGGGTTTTACCGCGTGAACATTGCATGAAATCAATGTACCGTCAAAATACCGGCTTGCCGGGACCTTTTGCCAGTACTTCGGCTGCATCGCGCTCGCATTGCTCAGCAGCCAGATACCGTATCCGGATTCCTTCAGTCTTCTGACCAGGTCTTCCATTCCGGGAACCTGTTCTCTAGGAAAAGCCCAGTTGTACAATAGTTCCCTGACGGTCTCCCTTAGTTTTTCCGGTATCCGGGCCATAATCTTCGGTTCGGCTGTTTCTTCCGTCAACGTCCCCTCATCCATCTGTGCCCATTCAACGGATCGGAACAGTTCGTTCCGGATCAGTTTCCTGTCACCAGGATCATGAATATCAGCCCGGTCCATGAACATTTCGGGATCAAAGCGGATCATCACCTGTCCCATGTCAAATACGATATTCCGAATCATACAGTCTCCTGCTGCTCTGCCGGTTCAGCGGAAGCATGTCCCATTCCTAGCTTTCCTTTGATTTTTTGTAACCGTTTCCTTCTCTTTTCTCGGATGGCCAGCCGTTCACCGAGATCTCTTGATCCCACACCATAAACAAGATAGAGAATCAATCCTGAAACAATCATGATGAAAACCGTTGAAGCGCATCGTCTGCCGGACGCGTTCATGTTCATGCCGTCGCGTCCCTCCTCGTTGCACATGCTCTGGATCACCATTGCGTACGTCGTGCCTTCGGAACTTTGGAATGTTGCGCCCATGTCGTATTCCGTGAACAACGCGTTGAAGTTCAGCGCGAATACGGCAAGCACACTGGGCAGCACAATCGGCAGTTTCACCCGCAGGAACGTCACCAGACGACTGGCGCCGAGGTTTCTGGCTGCATCCTCGAGTTCTTCATCAATTGCGTAGAATGCAGCCTTCACCATTCGCAGTGCAAATGGTAATTTGACCACCGTATAGGCGATAATGATCAATAGCCGCACATTCTCCTTGTAATACAGGTTCTGTCCGAACACGTACCACACGTCGTTGTTGAAGAAAATGCGGAAACTGTAACAGATTAGGATTGTCGGCAGCAGCCAGGGAAACAGCAGGCAGCCTTCCACCAGAGCAGCCCGCCTCTTGCTCTTGTGTTTACCTCTGAACTTGAAGATATAATTGACGGCAATCACCACAATGACACAAGCCAGGGCCGCGGCCAGGGCCGACAGGATAAAGCTCAGCCGGATGCCACCCACTGTCTTCTCGTTGGAAAACACACCGGAAATTGCGCCGACCCGCGTTGTGACCTTGCCGTTGCTTCTCGTGTAGGAATAGTTTTCCACTCCGAAGAAATTGGACAGCGTCCACCCTCCGAGATCAAGGGTCTTCGTGCGTACCGCAGACCAGTTCTGGAACGCAAACAGGATAATCATCACGACCGGCGTCATATAGATGATGAACAGCACATAGGCATAGATATGCGCCAGTACATTTGCCGCCGGATTCTGGATCTTTTGCTTTACCAGTTTTGCCTTGGTCTTGCTGACCGAAAGATAATGCCCTTTGTGTTCATAATGGTTCAGGAACAACAGCAGAACGATCGTGAACAGCGCCAGGATTACGCTCAGCAGGGCGGCCCGTGCCTGCGGGAAAGCTTCATCCGCCGTAGTTGACCCAGCCAGACGTACGATCTCCGGGTTGATCGAGTTGTAACCCAGCAGTGTCGGGGCGCTCATGGCGCACAGGCCGGTGATGAAAGTCATCACTGTCAGGCTGAAAAGTGTCGGCAGCAGCGTCGGCATAACAACCTTGAATAACACTTTAAACGGCTTTGCTCCTAAATTCCGGGCTGCCTCTACCGTGTTGTAGTCAATGCCTCGTATGGCGTTGCGCAGGAACAGCGCATGATTGCTTGTACACGCGAAGGTCATTGTAAACAGCACCGCGTTGAATCCCGAGAACCATTGTTTATTCATTCCCGGAAACATCTCAACCAGCCATTTAGTCATGATCCCGTTTCCATCGTACAGAAACTGATATCCCGTAACAAGCGCCACACCGGAGTAAATCAGTGTCGTCATATATCCGATCCGCAGGATTTTTGCGCCTTTGATATCAAAATATTCTGTCAGCAATACGATGGAGATGCCGACCACGTTCACCGTGATCACCAGGCATATGGCCAGCTTCAAAGAGTTCCATACAAACGACGGCATGGAACCTGCCAGGAAGAATCTGATCACTGCCAGCGGATCCGTATTCCCGGCCCTGTCCTTCGCCGTAAATATGGAAGTCAGCGTATTGATGCATGGGATAACCATAAACCCGAGGAAAAGGTAAATGAACAGTACGCCGCCGAAGACCTTGTAGATCATCGACAGGTCGATCTGTCCCTTCCTTTTGATTGTGTTCTGCATACCGTCACGCCTCCTTTTTTACGTAGGACATGACATCAGCCCTGTGGATGCCGACCTTCACCTTTTCACCGGCCTCATAAATATTAATCCCGTCATTCTTTTCGATCACCTTCATGGTCTGGCCACCGACACTGATGTAGTATTTGATATACAGGCCATAGTATTCCCGGCTTTCGATCACGCCGTCTGTTACGTAAACTTCGCCGGAAGCTGTATCGGTGTTGACATGTACACGTTCCAGGCGGATAAAGTGGTTCTCCTCTGGATTCAGTCCCATTGCCTCCATGATATTCTGTCCGATCGGGTTGATATCGCCGATAAAGTTGGCCACAAATTCGGTGGCGGAGTAATTGTATACTTCGTTCGGCGTACCAATCTGCTCGATATAGCCCTTGTTGAATACAGCGATTCGGTCGGAAAGCGTCAACGCTTCTTCCTGGTCATGAGTCACATAGATAGTGGTGATGCCGAAGTCTTTCTGCATCTTTTTCAGCTCATTCCGCAGCTGTACCCTCAGCTTGGCATCCAGGTTGCTCAGCGGCTCGTCCATACAGATAATAGCCGGCTCTGTCACCAGCGCCCGCGCAATGGCCACACGCTGCTGCTGTCCGCCGCTCAGTTGGGAAACGGCCTTCTTCAGCTGCTCATCACTCAGGTCCACCTTTGCAGCGATGGCGTTCACTTTCTTCTCGATCTCGTCCTTTTTCAGCTTTTTGATTTTCAAGCCAAACGCGATATTGTCATGCACCGTCATCGTCGGGAACAATGCATAACTTTGAAATACAATGCCGATATTCCGCTTTTCGATCGGCACGTTTGTGATATCCTTCCCCTGCATGGAAACCGTCCCGCTCACAGGCTCAATGAATCCCGTAATTGTCCGCAGCGTGGTGGTTTTTCCACAGCCGGAAGGCCCAAGGAAGGTAAAGAATTCGCCTTCTTTTACATGCACATTGATGTTGTGCAACGCTTCAAAGTCCCCGAATTTCACAACGATATCTGACAGTTTGATCATAAGAACATTCGCCTCTTTTTATAAGCTGTCCCGGGCCGGCCGCCTCCTGCGGCGCCCGGCCCGACATAAAAGGGGGCGAGCCCGATATCTTCAGGCCCGCCCTTTGGTTTGAAAGATTATTCAGCAGCAGCCTGGGTCAGCGTAGCCCAATCCAGATTGTCCCAGTCGGGTTCTGCGGGAGCATCTGCATTGTCTGCCCAGTAGAATCCGAGGTTGGTCATGATATTGGTCCATTCGGCGGAATGAGCCGTAACATATTCCGCATAAGTCATGTCAGTGCCGCCGACCTTTTCCAGCGCGAAGTTCTTGATCGCATAGATCGCGGGTACTTCTTCATAGCCAGCCAGCTTCACCGCTTCACTGTTGCAGGGATAGCTGTCGAATTCTTCAGACCAGGCAGCCTGGGTCTCGGCGGAACCGAACCATTCGGCAAAGGCTTTGACGATTTCGGTCTGCTCGTCGGTCCGGCCTTCCTTATCCAGGACGCCCAGATACTCGGCAATATAATAGGTACCGTCGTCAATGTCGACAAGGTTCCAGTTCTCGGGATTAATCGTGCCCTTCAGAGGATTCGGATAGTTGGGATCTTCCGCTGCGGCATCAATGTTGCCGTACAGGGAGGAAGAATAGAACGTGGAGACCTGAACATCGCCGCGGATCAACGGATCAAGGCCGTATTTGTCGCCCGTGAAGTTGCCGTTTGCGCAGTACTTCCACAGAGTTTTCCATCCTTCGACGGAGATGCCGCCGGCGGGGCTTTCCGGATCAACAAACGGATACAGCATCGCGTTATTGATGTTCATGTTGGTGGTTCCGCCGACCTTGCCCTGACGATACCAGGTGTATCCGCTGTCAACCACATCAGCCCAGTGCGCAAAATGCAACGCCTCGCCCTTGGTGCCCAGGTCGTCGTTCCGATACAGCATCAGCACATTCTGGATCACGATGCCGTATGCTTTTCCATCATATTTAAATTCGCCTGTCTGGTCCGCCCAGGTGGGAGTCCAGTCTGCGATCTTCAGGTTTTCATAAGTGCCGTTGATCAGCTGGCTCCAGCGGGTCTCGTTCAGACCGAAGATCAGATCTCCGTCCTTCTTTTCGTTGGCCGCCTGAACCGCAGCAGTATCGCCGGAAATAACTGTATTGTCATCAATGGAAATAGTGAAACCGGCTTCTTTGGCTTTCTCGATCAGCCAAGTCGTCCGTTCAGGGGAGTTGGAGTTGCTGTAGATCCGGATGGTATAATCCTCTGCGCCGGCAAAGCTGAGCAGGGATGCCATCAGAGCAACAGTCAAAAGTACAGCAAGAAGCTTTTTCATGGGAGTGCCTCCTTTGTTATTTTCCGGATGCATACCGCACCCGTTTTCTTTTTCGCATTATACTACAGATTGGTATCGTTTTCAATCTATTTTTATTTCTTCTTGCTTGATTTGTCAGGGAATCAGTCGTCCGTTTCTCAGTCCCTTCGGAAGGTGATTTCGGATAACCCCGCCGCTGCCCTTGCCCCATCCGAGGATCAGTCCTTTATATTGAATCATGAGCCATCCTTCCTCCTCTGCATTGATCGTTTCTCCGGCCATATATCTGCAGGCATTCTCCATATCAACTTCCAGTATTTGGCTATCCGGCGGTTCAATGCTCATTGCCGTGGCATGATCGGGAATCGCAATTCGGCCGCGAACTTCACCCAGGTGTATTCCGGCCCGTAGTACCTTTATCTCCTGCAGGTCCGGACATTCTTTAAGATGTATCAGTGTATTCCCGAGTTTATGAGTCGCTTCCGGAAAGGTTGGAAAAGTTCTTTTCAGAGTTGCTGCCTCATCCATTGAGAGACGCGGCAGTGACCGGTCTTCCGTCAATTGTTTCATTCGATTTCCCTTTTTCCTGAATTTGGCCGCAAACTGCCCCTCTGTTCTCATTCGGTGGGGATAACAGGTAAACTGACCTTCGGGCGCATTGATCCCACCAATCCGGTAAGCTTCAGGTTCAAAGTCAGGATGCTCCTGCAGGAACCAGTCAGCATTTTCTTCATTTTCCTCCGGATTATAGGTACAAGTGGAATAAACAAGCCGCCCGCCCGGCCGTACCAATCTGGCCGCCGCGTTCAGGATCTCCCGCTGCCGATGTGCGCATCCCTTTGCCTGTTCTTTGCTCCATTCCATCCGGCTTTCCGGCACGCGTCTGAACATTCCTTCCCCGGAGCATGGCGCATCAACTATCACAGCATCAAAACCTTCCGGCCACTTTTCCGCCAGCCTGTCCGGCCATGAGCATGTCACAATCGTATTCGGCAGGCCGGTCCGTTCAATATTGCCGCTCAGAATCCTGGCACGTTTCGGCATGGGTTCGTTACAGATAAGCAGGCCTTCGCCGCGCATGGCAATTCCGATCTGGGTAGATTTGCCGCCGGGTGCAGAACACAAATCCAGCACCTTCTCACCCGGTCGTGCATCAAGCACGGCAGCAGGCAGCATAGCCCCCGGTTCCTGCAGATAAAATGCGCCGGCTTCATGCAGAATAGTGCTTCCTGCTTCAGAATCTGCCGGCAGCTCATACGCTTCATCTGCCCATGGAATCTTCGGGCCTTGCCGGAACTTTTCCGTTCCATCCGCCGTTTTTAATCTATTCAGTCGGATTCCTCTGACCGGTTCTTCTTCCAGTGCATGTAAAAAAGCCGGCAGCTCACTTCCCATCTGACCTTCCATGCGGCTGACAAAGTCATCCGGCAGTTTCGGTTTCATGTTCATTCCATCCATTCGGGCTTCATATATCGTTTCACGGGAAATATGGGTGTACTGAGCCGGCTTTTCCTCAGCAAGTCTTTATTTCCGGCCGTGATCACTGGAATGCAATTCAGTGCTTCAGCACATTCCAGAACTATTTTTTCCCCTTCTTCGATCATTTCTGTCGTAGTCTCATCAGCAAGGTTGGTATTGTTGATTATCAGGTCGATCTTCAGCCTTCCGCGGTTTTGGATCCGCTGTGCCAAATCCAGAATCTCGTCTTTTGTCCGGGTCAGCGGACGCATGCAGTTGATCACCAGGATCATCTTTGTCTGTTTTCTCCTCACCCTAAAAGAAGGATAATACCTGCCCAATGCCGCTGCACCCGTATCGTCTCCACCCACGTCAAAAATTACCCTGTCTGACGGAATCTCGAACACGCTCTGGATCTCCGCAGGAAGTGCAGGAATGTCCACGGTAGTCATTGCATAAGTCGGCATCAACATCCGGACACCTGCGTCCCGCAGTTCTTCAGCCTTTTCCCCGCTTCTGAAATATGGATTCACGATATCCAGATCTACCAGCGTCGTCTTCATTTGTTTTGTGGATTCAAGAGCAAGATTCAGCGTAATCTCCGTTTTTCCGCTTCCGTAGTTGCCGGTAAATACAAGGTATACAGCTTCACCGAACAATGAATTCATTCATTCTCTCCTTCATCCGTTTTCCAGTTCCTTGGATAAACCGGCTGATGGTAAGCTTTGTCTTTATCAATCAACTGCTGAGGCTTTTCATATTGCCACAGTTCCTCTTCCGGATCATTGAACAGCTCGCCGACAACCAGTCTGCGTCGTCTTTTTTTCTGTGTCATGATTTCCGGTTTATTCGCTTCTCCTTCTTCCGGTTTTGTTCCATCAGGTTTTGCAGCCTCTATTGGTTCCGTTGGCCGACGGTAGGGGCTGTCCGCCGGTACAGTATATCCTGCGCCGGTAATGATCTGCTTTTTCTGAACGGGTTCTGCCGTGTAAACTGCCTCGGGCTCTTCCTTCTCCCATCGTGAAAAGTCTTCCTGTCCGGTTTGGGGAGGATTTGTTTTCAATTCGGGAATCGTTTCGTTTTCTTCCTCGTGTCTGAAAACTCTTCTGGGGATTATTGGCGTGCTGTTCACCGGTGACTCAGGCTGCTCTGACTCTTCCAGACTTTCTTCTTTATGACGCAGACGATTGAAATAACTTTTCCAGACCCGTAGCGGACGCCAGCGGAAGAGATAAATTCCCAGATCCACGATCAACCCGATCACGCACAGAATCACTGCCAGAATAATCCAGTTTCTGCCAATCCACCGAAAGAATGAGCCTCCGTTTTCTGTTGTAAACGCAGACCAAATCGAGGAGGCTGCTGCCTGCACCCATCCCAGCAAAAGTGTGAACAGCGTATTTGCCAAACTGCCCATGGCAGGTCTCCAGTCTTATTGTTCGGTTACGGGTCCGATTACAACCGTCACCGTAACCGTATCGTTTGAAATGATTGCATCTTCTGAAGGCTTCTGAACTTTCAACTGGAATGCAGTGGTTTCATTCAGATTCTTCACATTAACCGTTCGCTGCTCAAGCGGCAGTTCGTTCAACTGATCCAGTACTTCCTGCCGGGCCGCGATCGAAATATTTTCCGGACTGACCTTGACTTCTTTTATTTCGTACCCTTTTGCCACTTTGCCCGTGACCTGGATCATTTCTCCGGTCTCGAAGGTTACCTTCGGCAGCATAGTCGCCTCAATCAATACGCTGTCAATAGGAACCGATGAGTCAGTGATGCCCAGAAGCGGACTGTTCACTTCTTCTCCGGCCCGGTTATACAGCTTTATATCAGAGTTCTCGGCAAAGGGGCCTTCCTTCCACTCAATCTCGTCAAGATTGATATCTGCCTTGGCTCTGGAAATAGTCTGCGCAAGTGATCTCGGACCGCTCACCGCGATGACCGTCGGGTCCACCGTCAGCGGTGACATATACATATCCTCCGGTACGTTTCCTTCAGGATTTGCAGATACCGGAATTCGCTGGCGTACAATATAGTCTTCAACATTAACCGTAACGGATGCCGGATTTGTGGAAACCACCTTTCCGAAAGTGTTGGAATTGGTGCTCAGGAGTTTGACCTCCTGTTCTCCTGTTCCGTTGATCCTGCTCAAATCCAATCTCACATTATATGCAGAAGCTTCAGCATTCTCATACTGTTTCTGTGGAACTGCGGCAACCACACTGACATCGTTCAGCATCTCGTTCAGATCGCTTACAACAATATATCCATTGTTTTTCATTGTATCTGCGCCTGTCACTGTTACGTTCACATTTTGGAAGGTCTTATCGCGGGTCAGAGTCTCATCCTGTGAGATCACACCTGCCCACAATAACACGGAAATCAGCACCGCAATAAATTTCAGCCATCCATTGTGCAGCACAACATGCTTCAGTCCCCGAAGCAGAGAATGCAGATAGTCCTTCAGCTTGTTTCTCTTTTTTTCTTCACTCATGCCCGTCCCTCCTTCGTTTCCCGCTTCACGATCTTCCGCAGGAAGGAACTAAGCCCTGAATTGGTAATGCTGTAGTAATCATTCAGGAAAGTTTTCAGTTCATCTGTGGACAGCGGTCTCTTTAATGCGCCGTCCCGAGCCATACTGACAATGCCGGTCTCTTCGGACACAACCACTACAGCCGCGTCGGTATTCTCGCTGATCCCGACTGCCGCACGATGGCGGGTACCCAGTTCACGGCTCACACCGCTGGCTTCAGCAAGAGGCAGAATACATGCGGCCGCAATTACCTGATCATCGCGGATCACGGCAGCTCCGTCATGCAGGGGGGTATTAGGTTCAAAGATGTTTTCCAGCAGCGGGGCGGACACTTCAGCGTTCAGCCGTGTACCGGTTTCGATCACATCTTCCAACCCTGTCTGCCGTTCAAAAACAAGCAGCGCACCGACCCGGCGGCGGCTTAAGTCGACCACAGTCTGTACGATTTCGGCGATTACGGTATCTCTTTCCTCATCGATGCTACGTCGGTTGCTCTTTGTCAGAATGCGGCTCCGTCCCATCCGTTCCAGTGCTTTACGCAGTTCCGGTTGGAACAGAATCACTAATACCAGCGCGCCGTTCTGCAGGATTGCGAGCAGCAGCCAGTTCAAGCTCTTCAGTCCCATCAGACTGCTGATCAGGATGATTACCAATAACAGAAACAGGCCCTTCAGCAGGGCGCTTCCGCGTGTATGTCTTGTCAGCAGGAGCAGCTCATAGATAATGACCGCAACGATAAGGATATCGATAATGTCGATGATGCCGAGGCGATGGGTCAGGTTCCAGATCATGTTTCGAACTGTTGCCCACAGATTTTCCATGCCTTCACCTCCATCATCATTATCGTGACTGATTGATTATACACATTTAACACTTTTTTGAAAAGACATTATTACGGCTTTTTATATTTTTGTAACATTTTAAAATATGTTAATAGATCTGTTCTGTCCTTAGATTTCGGAGGAACAAGTGTCAAGTGTTCGAGTGTTCGAGTGTTCACCTCGCTCACTCTGAAAAGGTTCCCGAACAACAATATATTGTATCACACAGCAGCCAAAGGCGCAAGTGATTGATCTATAAGTTATCTACCAAAAATACGAATTTCCAAATCAAAAGGTCCCTTTTCGCTTTATGAAAATATACAGCTAAAAAAGGAAAAGGAACTGCCGCAAATCCGGCAGCTCCTTCCGGAATCCGAAATCTTATCTTGAGCCCTTATCGTATGGAATACCTTCCGCCTTGGGCGCCCGTGATGCCTTTGAAGTGAACGCAAGCACAATCAGGCAAACGATATACGGCATCATATTGTACACATTACCGGGCAGGTTCATCGATACCAGGAACGGGAAACCCGTATAGGTGTTGCTCAGCGCCCGGAACAACCCGAAGATCAGTGCAGCCAGGGCGATTCTGGTCGGTTTCCATTGACCGAAGATCATCACCGCCAGTGCCAGGAAGCCGAATCCGGCCACACCGTTTTCAAACTTCCAGATCGATACGCCCGCCAGGATGTAGCACAGGCCGCCCAGACCGCCCAGCGCACCGGAAATCAGCACGCCCGTCCAGCGCATCTTGTATACACTGATACCAACAGAGGCTGCCGCCTGCGGATGTTCGCCGCATGCCATCAGCCGCAGACCCAGCCGGTTTTTGTACAGGAAGATATATACCAGCACCACCGCGATAATGGCAACCATCATGAACCAGTTGAATTCAAACCCGTTGATGTTCACGATAAACATCTTCCGGGCAGAAATATATTCAATCTCGGAAGAATGATTATCCGGATTGGCAGCGGTGTTCATCGCCTTTACAAACACGGTCGCCGCAGCCGTCGCCAGCAGGTTCATCGCTGTGCCAACCAGTGTCTGGTCCGCATTGAAGTGAATCGCTGCCACACCTAACAAGCACGAATATAGCATCCCTGACAATATGGCGGCAAGCATGGCGACAAGCACCATCACAAACGCAGAAGTCGTCCCCAGAGAGCGCATTACCAGCGCTCCGCCCAGGGCGCCGACAACCATGATGCCTTCCAGGCCCAGATTGATCACACCGCTGTGTTCAGAAACACAGCCTCCCAAAGCCACCAGCAGCAGAACGGAGGCGAAGATCAATGTATATTGAATCAGAAGCAGCATTAGTTTTTCGCCCCTTTCTTCTCTTCACTTTTTGCGATCCACTTTTTCATCGTCAGCTTGATGAACAGCACGAATCCACACAGGTAGATAATCACCGAGGAAATGACATCGGAAATCTGGGGTGAATAGAAATTAGTGTTCACGTATTGTCCACCGTCCGTAATATGCTGAATGAAGAACGATGAGAAGATCGCTCCGATGGGATGCAGGCCGCCCAGGAATGCTGCCGCAATACCGTTGAAGCCCATCGATGGCACCGAGCTCTGTGTGCATTCCCACCGCATATAACCCGTCTGGTACAGCAGGCTTGCTGCCAGTCCAGCCAGCGCGCCAGAAATGACAAGGGTCAGGATGATGTTCCGGTTCTGCGCCATACCGGCATACTTCGCGGCATTCTTGTTGTTGCCGGTCGCTTTCAACTCATATCCCAGTTTGGTTTTCGACAGGATAATCCAGATTACAATGGCTACGATGATTGTCAGTGGAACAGCAATCGTCACATTGTTATTGTTACCGAAAAGGGAATCGATCCCGGCCGTCGGCAGCAGGGCTGACTTATTGACTTTGTCAATGTAATGGGTATAGGGACTGGTCGACTCCTTCACTGTGGCTAAGATTGTATTTGTTGTATATAGAGCAATCCAGTTCAGCATGATGCCCGAAATCACTTCGTTCACATTGCAGTAAGCTTTCAGCAGGCCTGTAATACCGCCGAGAAGTGCGCCCGCGACGATAGCGAACAGCATGCACGGCAGCCATCCCCATCCCCAGGCAAGTGCCGCGTAGAGACTTGCGCAGGCACCAGCTACGTACTGGCCCGCCGTGCCGATGTTGAACAGACCGACCTTATAGGAGAAAAGGATACTCAGGGAGCAAAGGATCAATGGCATTGTTTTGGCCATCGTGTTTCCCAGTTCCTTCATCTGCCTGGCAGGCTTCTTGTAAAGGAAGTTTTTGATCACATTCAGGGTTGAATCGCCGGCTCCCGAGGGATTAATGAACAGCAGGACGATATAACCGATCAAAAGACCGATCAGAATGCAGATGAGGGAAGCCAGAAAGGCTTGTACGCCCTCATTTTTCAGCACTTTTCTCAATTGACCTTCACCTCATCTCTCTTCGCGCCGGCCATGTACAGGCCCAGCTCTTCCTGCGTGGTCTGCTTCGGATCCAGTTCGCCAACGATCTCCCCTTCGTACATGACCAGAATCCGGTCCGGTACGTCCATCACCTCATCCAGTTCCAGCGAAATCAACAGCACTGCCTTGCCCGCGTCGCGCTGGGCAACCAGCTGCTTATGCACAGATTCAATCGCGCCCACGTCCAATCCGCGCGTCGGCTGAACCGCCACCAGCACTTCAGGCTGTTTGTCGATCTCGCGGGCGATGATTGCCTTTTGCTGGTTTCCGCCGGACATGGCCCGTGCCGGAGTCACCGATCCCTGACCGGACCGGACGTCGTATTCCTCAATCAGGCGATCGGAATATTCCCGGATATTCTTCCGCCTCAGGAAGCCGATTTTGCTTGTAAACTGCGGCTTGAAGTATGTCTGCAGAATCATGTTGAATTCCAGCGGATAGTCCAGCACAAGCCCGTGCTTATGCCGGTCTTCCGGGATATGGCTCATACCGGAGACGGAACGCTTTCGGATGGATGCTTTGGTAATATCCTGCCCGTCCATGATGATATTGCCGCTGACCAGCGGTTCCAGCCCTGTCAGGCCGTAAACCAGTTCGCTCTGACCGTTGCCGTCGATGCCGGCGATGCAGACAATTTCCCCGCGGCGCACCTGGAAGGAAACGTCCTTCACAGCATTATTGCTGTGCGCCTTGGAGGCAACCGTCACGTGCTGAACGTCCAGCAAAACTTCTCCCGGATTGGCCGGCTGTTTTTCCACGTGGAAGTTGACATTCCGCCCAACCATCATCGCGCTCAGCTCTTCCATCGTGGTGTTCTTTGTTTCCACCGTGCCGATGTACTTGCCCTTCCGCAGCACGGAACACCGGTCAGCCACCGCCATAATCTCCGCCAGCTTATGACTGATGAACAGGATGCTCTTCCCTTCTGCCGCCAGATTCTTCATAATCTGCATCAGCTCTTCGATTTCCTGGGGCGTCAACACAGCTGTCGGCTCATCGAAAATAAGAATCTCATTATCGCGGTACAGCATCTTCAGAATCTCGGTCCGCTGCTGCATGCCGACGGTAATATCCTCAATCTTGGCGTCCGGATTCACCTGCAGACCGTATTTTTCACTCAGTGCAACGATCTTCTTCCGCGCCTCCGCTTTTTTCAGCATACCGATGGATCCGACCGGTTCGTCACCCAGGATAATGTTGTCCAGCACCGTAAAGCATTCCACCAGCTTGAAATGCTGATGAACCATGCCGATTCCGAGGTCGTTCGCGTCGTTTGGATCGTTGATTTTTACTTCCTGGCCGTCCTTCTTGATCGTTCCCTCTTCCGCCTGATACAGGCCGAACAGCACGCTCATCAGCGTAGACTTGCCCGCGCCGTTTTCGCCCAGCAGCGCGTGGATCTCTCCGTGTCTCAGCTGAAGGGTGATATCATCGTTGGCGATGATTCCCGGGAATCTTTTGGTGATGTGCAGCATCTCAATGGCATATTCGCTCTTATGCTCTTCTCCCAAAGCACAGCCCCTCTTTCCTCTTTTCTGCAGATTGCGGTATCTCTGTTCCGCTTTCTGAAAGGAACCCCCGTTCCTTTATCAAACAGGGGCTCTTTTCAAAAATCCGGGGATGCCGAGCATCCCCGGAGAATCCGTCCGGAATTACTTGATGTTGCCCTGATAGTCAACCTTGATGGTGGTCACTGCGGGTTCAGCGTCAATCGCGTTGGAAACAGTAATTTCTCCCGAGTACATCTTGGCAACCAGCGCCTTGTAGTCGTCCTGGGTGAATCCATCTGCAAACTGAGTAGAAGGAGCAATCTGCACAAAGTTAGCTTCTGGATCTTCGCCAACCAGGCCCAAAGTATCAACCTTTCCGCCAGCGAAAGCGCCATCCTTGACCGCGGTCAATTCTGCGTTTACGGTTGCGCCCAAGCCCTTCATCGCGGAAGTAACTGTTATGCCGGTACCGTAATCGCCATCAATCTTGCCGGCCTGGTCAACATCAACGCCAATGACCTTGCCGCCGACCTTGGAAGCCGCCTCAGCCGCAGAGGTGAAGATGCCGCCGCCGCAGGCAAACACGATTTCGGTGCCGTTGGTATACCAGGTATCCATATAGGCTGTGATGTCCGCATCCCCGTAGAACTGGTTGCCGTAGACATACTTGATTTCAACATCGCTCAAGCCAAGCTCGGCAGCAGCAGCGTCGGCGCCCTGCACAAAACCGTAACCATAGCGCACAACAGCAGGAACCGCCATGCCACCCAGGAAACCAAGTTTCTTGTAGCCCAGTTTCACAGCCGCGTAGCCGGCCATGTAGCCGCACAGTTCTTCCTGATACACTGCACAGTAGAGGTTCGCAGGAACATTGCCGGCCAGTTCGCCGATGTCACCCTCGCTGACGTCCAGTGCGATAAAGGTAATATCGCTATTTTCGGGAGCAACCGTCTGAATCGCAGGTCCGAATGCATACCCGGGCATGATGATGACAGTGTAACCGTCGTCAATCGCGTTCTCGATGGAAGAAACACGATCCGTGTCGGAGTCGGAAGCAGGTTTGTAGTACTTGAAATCCAGTCCGTTCGCCTCACAGAAAGCCTTCGCGGCTTCGTATGTGGTCTGGTTGAAGCTCTGGTCGGTTATATCGCCGTAGTCGGTGATCATCGCGACTTTGACATCCTCAGCGGAGGCAAAGGACATAACGCCCAGGAGCATCACTGCTGCCAGCAGAATAGCAAGCAACTTCTTCATATTCAGGTTCCCCTTTCTTGTTTTGCGGCTTTTCGCCGTTTTGTTTTAATGATTATATCAAATCCCGGTACACTTGGAAAGGGTGTACCGGGATTTTTGAAATCGTTTTTCTATATTGTAATGTTTCTGTAATATTTAGAACGACAGATCTGTCAGTGTTGCCGGACTCCCGTTATCATAAATAAACTGTCTCATCATATACCCGTAGTAACCGCCGATCTGGATAAAGTACCAGTCTCTTCCCCGGGTAATGATATTCAGTCTGGTCCCGACCCTGAAAGCTTTAATGATCTTGCCGGCAGTCGTAGGAGCTGCCCTCAGATTCACGTTCCGCCCATTCGCGCTGACAACATATGCCGCACCGACAATCGGAGGATCCGGATTGACCGGCGGTTCTGTAGTCGTCAGGAACTGGCTCATCATATAACCGTACCGGTTCCCGATCCGGATATAGCTCCAGGTATGTCCTGCGGTCACCATCCAGCCTTCCGTTCCCACGCTGTAAAAGCCGATGCTCGGATATGCCTTCGAAGGTCCGGAACGCAGATTCACGCCTTTCCCGTTGGCACTGGTCACCCAAACCTTGTATTCCAGACCGGGCTGAGGCTGTGGCTGAGGTTGGGGCTGAGGTGCAGGATTTGTGGTTAAAAACCGGCTCATCATATAGCCCGTTGTAGAGCCGATCTGTATCCGGCTCCAGTTCTGTCCGGATGTTAACACAGTGCAAACCGTTCCAGGAGCATAGGCCGCAATGATGGAGTAGCCTTTTCCGGGGCCGCTTCTCAACCGCACATTCAAGCCGTTCGCACTTGTGACATAAGCCGTGGTGCCGGCAGGGATACTTCCTCCGCCGCCTCCGCCCCCGCCGCCGGTAACTCTCAGGTAAGCGCTGTTCATATAGCCCGTCAGACCATTCGGAGTCCTCACCGAATACCAGGACCCCGTCTGCCCCGTAATCGTTACGACCGTTCCGCTTGGATAGCTGGCAAGGATCACCCCGTTGAAAGAAGGCGAACCGCGCAGAATCAACCATCCGCCGACCACTGTACCGGTCTGCTCCGCTATGGCTGATGTGACCGGTATCACTGCAGTCAAAACCATCACCAGCAGCACAAGCATCGCAATGCTTTGTTTCTTCATCTTCATATCATCATTCCTTCCGGTTGTGATCGTCCGTCGGTCCTGCCTTCATTCAGCCTTGTTCAGATTCTTTTGTTTCCATTGTATTAATCATATATTCAATATACGGACCGTATGTTTCCTGCTCTTCTGCGGGATACTCAATTGTCACATGATGAAAACTGTTCTTTGCGATCAGGTACAGGTCTGTCCGGCATCGTATGCCGCCATCCAGCGCACGGTCCACACGGAGGCAGTTGTTCTGCTCGTTTTTCCGGGGTTCCGCATCCGGCACTTCAAGCTTGATCGCTTCGAGCAGAACCTCTTCCGTGAGATTTCCGCCCTGCATGTTCTCAATAGTCATACTCGCTTTGCCGTCCTGTGTATACGCTGTTAATGAGTCTTGCTCCTCATCAAACATAAAAACAGAGGGATACTGCATAATGAAGCCTGTAACACTGTCCACATAGTCGCTCATCGCCTTCTCGCTGAAAGCCTCTGTAAGTTCTTCCAGACCCATGCCTTCGGTATTCTCTACCTCGCTGACCTCTAGCAGCTGCTGAATTTCCTGAACACCCTGCTCTTCAGTTGTTTCCCCTTCTTCCGCACAGGCCGGTAAAATCGCTGCGGCCAACAGAATCACGCTCAGCAGCGCAAAAGCCTTTCCAATGTATGTACGCATCATCCGCCACATCCTTCCCGTGTCTCATGTTACAGCTTTTCGAGGGATCCTTTGAATCCGCGCCCGCAGGCGCTCATCCCGATCTTTACCCTCGCTCACCTTATCTTACGAAACAAAACAGTTGTTTCTTCCCGCTTATACGGAAAAACCCCTTCCGTGAATACAGAAGGGAGTTTATCACACGCATTCTTCCTGCTTACTGGGCGGCAGCCTTGTTCAACTGCTTGGCCAGACGAGCCTTTTTCCGATTGGCGGCATTCTTATGAATCACGCCCTTGGACGCGGCCTTATCGATGACTGCGGAAGTCGCGGAAAGCTGCTCATTAGCGTTCTGCGGATCGGCGGCGACAGCGGCATCAAACTTTCTGATGGATGTACGCATTCCGCTCTTCACAATACGGTTGCGAAGATTCTTCTTCTCGCTGACCTTAACGCGCTTCTTTGCGGACTGGATATTCGGCAACTCGGTTCACCTCCCCTTAGGATCCTTAAAAAACCATCGCAAAAGCAAGAGATTCTTTAAAATTTTGTTCTGAAAGTGCTTCCATATCTCAGCTTTTTCGTTTATAATAATTTTGTTGGTATACAGGAGGATATTTCGTTGACAAAACAGGTCATGATGATTTCGGGTATTGATGCTGAGCTTGCCTCCAACAAGCAGGTTCAGGCGGCATTATCCCTTCTGGAATCCGAACCTCTTCACGATCCGCGTTCATCCGGCTGGATCAGTAAGCTTTCCGTCACTCTGAAACCGGGCCGCTTTGCGCATTCCCTTTCCGTTGCCTGGATGTCGCGCCGTCTGGCACGTATTCACGGAATCGATCCCCTGAAGGCCGAGCAGGCCGGTCTCCTGCATGATTGTGCCAAATCTCTTCCCCTGGAAGAGATGCAGCATATCGCTGTGGAGCATTCTCTCACTGACGATCAGGAGATGCTTTCCTCCGGCGCACTGCTCCATTCCGTAGTCGGTTCCTGGGTTGCCCGTGAAGAGTATAGGATGACAGATCCGGACGTTCTTCAGGCAATCTCGTACCATAATACCGGTTTCCCAGGGATGACGCGGCTCGATATGTGTGTCTGCTTGTCGGATTCCATTGAGCCGCTCCGTGAATCCTATCCTCATCTGGAGGAAGTCCGCGCACTGGCGGAAATCTCCCTGGAGCGTGCACTTTTGCTCTCTTTGGAAGGCACTGCGGATTATGTCACATCCCGTGGCAAATATCTTCACCCCCGAACACAGAACACCATCACCTGGCTGAAGACACTGATCTGATTCCGTGTCATCCCGAACCCCTATGATGTCATCCCAAGGTTCGAAGCGCCCGGAAAACGAGCCAGTGTGCTCGTTTTCAGCGAACGATGTCGCGTGCGGTGCGTGAGCTGCATATATTGAGCTGCCGCCAGTGGCGGATGAAAGCCTATTGTGTGTTGAGTCACAGGCCGCTGTGCGCGTGCGATTCCTTGCGGAAACCAGTGCACGAAGTGAGTCGAGGGGGTCTCCTTTCGCTCACATAATAATTAAGGAGGAACCCAAATGCAGGATCAGGAACTCTCTCTTCGTCTGGCTCAGCTGCTCTACGACCGGAAAGCCCGGGACATTGTTGTGCTGAACGTTTCCCATCTCACAGTTCTTTGTGATTATATGATTATTGCCTCCGGCCGCAATCCCAATCAGGTTTCATCCCTGGCCGATGCTGTGGATGAAATGATGGCGGAAGAAGCCCAGATTCTTCGCCGCAGTGAAGGCCGCCGGGAAGGGCGCTGGATCGTTCTGGATTACGGTCATCTGATCGTTCACCTCTTCCATAGGGATGAGCGTGCCTTCTACGGTCTCGACCGTCTCTGGAATGACGGAACCAATGCCCTTGACCTGCCCTTCGATCAGACTGTTGCCGACTGACGGGACTCCGGCTGATGGAATAACTACATTAAACATGTTGGTTGCCATGTCAAGCATGGCAACCGTTTCATTTTTTTCTTTAACTTTCGATTATATTCTGTTTCGTATTTCAAGGATTTTATCGAGAATCTTCTCCGCCAGTTGTCTTTTGGTCTGCAGCGGCTGCTCCACGATCCCGTCTGCCGTGATCAGCGCGGCAATATTCGTATCGACATTGAATCCGGCACCGGGTTTTGTTACATCGTTTGCCACGATCATATCCAAATTCTTCTTTTTCAGCTTGCTCTGCGCGTTTTTCTCCACGTTGTCTGTCTCTGCGGCAAAGCCGACCAGTATCTGGCCGGGTTTCTTTTTTTCGCCGATAGCTTTGGCAACATCCGGATTTTCCGTCAATTCAAGCATCAGGTTCCCGCCGTTGACTTTCTTGATTTTTTTATCCTTTTGTTCTGCCGGCCGGTAATCAGATACGGCGGCAGCCTGGATGATTATATCCTGCCCGGGTGCTTCCTTCATCATCGCGTCATATAGATCCTGAGCCGATTCAACTGGAATCATGCGGATCCCTGCCGGGATCTCCGCCGTGACGCTTCCGCGGATCACTGTAACTTCCGCACCCCTGTCCCGGGCTGCCTCCGCGATCGCAAAACCCATCTTCCCGCTGGAATCATTCGTAATAAAACGTACCGGGTCCAGCCGTTCTCGTGTGGCTCCGGCAGTAACCAACAACTTTTTTCCGGCAAAGTCCTGCTTTCGTTTCAGGATCCTGCAGATCTCCTCTACAATCGCTTCCGGTTCGCTCATCCGTCCGGCTCCTTCATCGCCGCAGGCCAGAATTCCGCTCTCCGGACCGATCATGAGAACGCCTCGTTCCTTCAGCGTCTTCACGTTCTGTTCCGTCGCTTCTGCTGTCCACATGCCGGTATTCATTGCCGGAGCAGTCAGGATCGGTGCCTTTGTCGCCAGCACGGTCGTGGAGAGCATATCATCCGCAATGCCGTTTGCCATCTTGGCAAGGATGTTCGCGGTCGCCGGCGCAATCACGAAAACCTCAGCCAGCTTAGCCAAGGCAACATGTTCCACATTCCAGTATTCAGGCGCGGCGAAGGTGTCAGTTACCACCTGGTTTGCGGACAGTGTTTGAAACGTCAGCGGTGATACAAATTCTGTAGCATTTTTTGTCATGATTACATGAACATTGGCCCCGAGATGACGCAAACGGGAGACAATCTCGGCGCTTTTATACGCCGCGATGCCTCCCGTCACTCCCAGCACTATTTCTCTGCCGGTCAGATCCATATCAGTTCTGCTCCTCCTGCTCAACAGGCTTGTCGTAAGTCAGCAGGCCGCGGTTAATCTCTTCCACCGCAGTCTTCAGCGGCTTCATGCCGTCCGCATCAATCATCGGCAAGGCGCCGTTTACGATCTCACGGCCGCGTTTACTCGCTTCCACAACCAGTGTATAACGGCTCTCGGCATGGTTCAGCAGTTCCAGTACGCTCGGATCAACAATAGACATTTCTTTTCCTCCTCAGGTGATTTCTGTTACTCTTCTACTTCAGGAAAAAAACGAACGGAGTTCTGTTTTTCCGCCCGGACGACAGCCATCAGCTGCTCAAAGGCAAGATCCAGATCATCGTTTACAATGAGATAGCGATACTTGTTCATCTGCTGAATCTCACCTTTGGCATTGTTCAGCCGCCGTTGGATCTCATCCTCGTTCTCAGTGTTGCGGGTGTGCAGCCTGACTTTCAGATCGTGGTAACTCGGCGGAAGAATGAACACGCTCACGCAGTCCTTTTCTTTGCTCATCACGGTTCTTGCACCTTGCGGATCAATATCCAGCAGCACATTCTGACCGCGCTCCATCCGTTCGTAAACCTCGCTCTTCAGCGTGCCGTACCTGTGTCCGTGGACGCTTGCATGCTCGATGAACGCGTCCTCGGCAAGCAGTTTATCATATTCCTCGTCAGAAATAAAGTGGTAATGAACATCTTCGATCTCACTTTCCCTGCGTCCCCGTGTTGTTACACTCACGGAAAAACAGAATGTGGGATCCTTGTCCAGCAGTCTGGAAACCAGTGTTCCCTTTCCGGCGCCGGAGGGGCCGGAAATCACCAGCAGCATTCCCTTTCTCTTTTCCTTCATGTGTCTTCCTCCGTCCCTCTTCGCTCGTCTATCCGGGCCGCTACAGTTTCCGGCAGCAGCGGTGAAAGAATAACATGTTCCGAGTCGGTCACGATCACCGCGCGGGTCTTATGGCCACAGGTTGCGTCAATGACTCTCCCCGAATCCCTCGCATCCTGAACCATACGCCGGATCGGCGCGGCTTCCGGGGATACAATCGCAATCAGGCGTTCCGCTGCCATCATGTTTCCGTAACCGATGTTCACCAGCTTCATTTTCCGTCACTCCACATTCTGGATCTGTTCGCGCAGTTTTTCAATCTCACTCTTCAGGTTAACCACATGTTGGGCAATCGTTGCGTCAGATGCTTTGGATCCGATCGTGTTTGCCTCCCGGTTCATCTCCTGAATCAGGAAATCCATCTTTTTTCCGATTTCGCCGGTTGCATCCAGATACTGGTTCATCTGTCTGATGTGGCTTTCCAGCCTGGACAGTTCCTCGTCGATCGCGCAGCGATCCGCAATAATCGCGACTTCCTGCGCCAGCCGTTGAGGTTCGACGCCATCTGTAACCAGCTGTTTCAGCCGTCCTTCCAGCTTTTCCCGGTATTCGCTTACCACCAGCGGTGCCCGCTCGCAAATCTTCTCCCGCAGTGCCGCTGCGGCATCCAGGTGTGTTTTCAGGTCTTCTTTCAGGTGCATGCCTTCCCTGTCGCGCATCTGCGTTACCTGCACCGCCGCTGCTTCCGCTGCTTCTTTGCATGCGGTGCTCACTGCGTCTTCATCCATTTCCGCTTCTGTCAGCGTAACCACGCCTTCCATTCGCATCAGTCGGCTGGCTGTCAGGTCGTTCGGGACGTCAGCCTTCGCGGAGATCTGTTCCGCTGCCTGGCTGTACAAAACAGCCAGTTCCGGATCGCATTCCACCTGGGAAGCGGAGCCTGCCGGCCTTGTAACCGTCAGAAACACATCTACATGTCCGCGTTTAATCTGTTTACCGACTTCTTCCCTGACCGTCTGCTCCAGAAACGCGAGATTTCTGGGAAGCCGCAGACTCAGATCCAGAAACCGGTGGTTCACCGTTTTCAGGTCAACGGTCACTTCCCATCCGTTCTTCTGGATCTTTCCGCTTCCGTACCCGGTCATGCTTCGCAATTTTCACTCATCCTCCCGAAGGTTTTCAAAGGGCAAACAGGAAGCCCTTTGGTCGCGCCTGTAGGCACGAAATCCAATATGTAATAAATTATTATATCATTCAATGCCTCACATGACAATTCCCTTCATTTTCCATTCCATGCTCCACCGGGTCAGCGGAACCGGACTTCCTTCCGCAATACAGCCGAACCCTGACACGCCGATCGACTCCGCCGGAGTAGAAGTACACATCGCGCATGCCTCTATCGGATCAATTCCGAACAGATGGATCAGGTTTTCCAGCGTCTTTGGCATCGTCAGCACCGATCCGGCCAATGTGCCATCTTCGAGCCTTGCAGCCCCGTTCTTAACAATGACGCGCTGTCCGCCGAGAGCATAATCACCTTCCGGCATGCCGGCAGCTTCCATGGCATCGGTAATCGCAACCGCTTTCCCCGCGCCTTTGCACCGGGCAATCAACCGTACAATATCGTGATGGAGATGGATCCCGTCGCAAATCATCTCGCAGTAGACTTTGTCTTCCGTCAGTGCGGCGCCCGGAATACCGGGTTCCCGATGCTTAAGCGGAGTCTGCGCGTTGAAGGTATGGGTCACATGATCCGCGCCCCATTTTACTGCCTGATGAAATGTCTCCGCATCTGCGCTTGTGTGTCCGATGGAAACATGTATGCCGTTTGATGCTGCTTTCCGGATAAAGGCTTCGCTTCCCTTTCTTTCCGGCGCCATCGTAATCAGCCGGACTGTATCCGCCCTCCCGCCTGTCATCCGTTCGAAAGCATCCCAGTCCGGATTCTGAAAGAATTCCTTCCGCTGTGCGCCTGCCCGCTCTTCCTGCAGAAATGGCGCTTCCATATGTGCGCCGAGCACAGCGGCCCCTTCCGTTTCCGGATCGTTCATCACTGCCCGGATCCCGATCACCGCCTTCAGGGTATCTTTCTCATTCGCACTCATGGTCGTCGGGCAGAATCCGGCAACGCCATACCGAAGCAGTTCCCTGCTCATATACCGTATGGCATCTTCACCTTCCATTGTGTCCCTGCCTTTGAACGCGTGGATATGAACATCCACAAAACCGGGCAGCAGATAATCCCCTTCCAGGTCGATGATCTTTTCCCCGCCAACTGCCTGCAGGTCATAGCCGGTCTCTGCAACAATTCCCCCGGATAGGCGGACTTCCATTCCTTCCTGAAACTGTTCCCCGTCAAACACATTTCCGTTTCTCAGCAGCATTATTCCAACCCTCTCAATTCTACCGCCGGAATATCAGGCCGTAACTTTTCTGCCCATTTCCTCATCTGTTCATCCGTCGGAGCATGCAGTCCTTCAAAAGGAACCGTATCACGGTCCGTAAACTTCTGCAGGTAATAGTGCCTGGCTCCTTTGATCCATTGCCCGATCTGTTCGAAGCTCCGGTCGTCATGCAGTTCCGCCACCACGGTCGTGCGGAACTCATAATCCGTTTCGCCGTTCATCAGCAGGGAAACACTCTCCCGTACCGGCGCCAGATCAATCTCCGGCAGTCCGGCTGTCTCCGCGTAACGTTCCGGGCCGTTTTTGATGTCCATCGCCACGTACTGGACCAGCCTTTTTTTCATCATCAGCTCCAGCCGTTCCGGATGCATTCCGTTCGTATCCAGTTTTACCGGATACCCCAGATCCCGGATTTTTGCTGTCAGCTCCGGCAGATCCTTTTGCATCAGGGGCTCCCCGCCTGTAAAAGCAACACCGTCCAGCAAGCCTTGCCGCTTTTTCAGGAACGCGAGCAGTTCTTCATCGTCCATTATGGCCGGTGCCGTTCCATCCAGCAGTTCTGCGTTATGGCAGAAAGGGCAGCGCATATCGCAGCCACCAAAAAAAACGGTGCAGGCCACCCGTCCCGGAAAGTCCAGCAGCGTCATCTTTTGTAATCCGTGGATCTTCATATTCTTTTCATGCTCCTACATATTTTCCCCTGAAGGGGGCTTGGAGACAGATCGGAATCCTCCCCCAGTTTATTCCCACTTTTCCCATTCTTCAGGCCGATACCCCTGCGTCAGCTTATTTCCGTTGCGGACAATCGGCAGCTTCAGCAGCCATGGATTCTCCTGAATCGCCGGAATCAGCAATTCCGCTTTGTCATAGTAACAGGCGGGATGCTCCTTTACTTTCTTGTCTTCCCGGTCAATCAGATTTTCCATTCCGATGGCCGAAAGCATCAGCCGGATCTCCCGTTCCCCGAGCTTATGCTTTTTCAGGTCCAGCGCCTGGAACGGAATCCGCCGTTCCTTGAACCAGCGTTCAGCCTTCTGCGCGTCAAAGTTTTTCTTGCCGCAGTAGATCTGGATGTTCATCGTCCCTTGTATCCTCCTCAGCTGCGAATATCCTTTCCTTCCAGGGTAATAACCTTCCAGTTGTTCTTGTCCCGCAGCCGCGAGGCGATCCGCTCCGTATACCGGCCCTGCAGTTCCGGCATTGTCAGGTTGGTCGAAACAACCGTGGAAAGGCCTCTGTTCTGCCGTTCATTCAGCAGATTGAACAACTGTTCCACCGTCACATTCTGCATCAGCGGTTCGCTTCCCAGATCGTCAATCATCAGCACTTCGATTTCCGAAATCTCCCCGGCATTCTCTTCATTGGAGAAATAGGCTTTCCGGACAATTTCCAGCAGCTTGTATGCGCTGATAATCAGTACATTCACATCCCGCTCGATCAAACGTTCCGCAACCGCCCGCAGCAAAAATGTTTTCCCGAGTCCGGATTTTCCGGTCAGGAGCATATTCCGGTTCGGTACTTCCGGATAATGATCTGCCCATTCTTTGCAGTCGTCCCGGGCGATATCCATCATTTCTCGTTGTGAATAACTTCTTCCCGGAAGCTGTTCCTCCGGAAAAAGTAACAGATCAAAGGTCTCGAAACTTTCCCGTTTTTCTCCGTTCAATCCTATGGATGACCGCAGTTTTTTCTGGTAGGCTTTCTTCAGGCATTCGCATGGTTCTTTGATCAGTTCGCCCGTTTTGCCCGTATCCTTGCAGAGCGGACAGCGGTAGATCGGTGCGAGATAATCCGCCGGAAAACCGGCGGTTGTCAATTTGTTGCGGATCTCCGCAGACAACCGTTCCATCTTCTCCGGCAGGTTTTCCGTCTCCGTTTTTCCGTTCAGAATCGCTCGCAGCGTTCCGAACACAAGATCCTCCCGTTCCCGCACCAGGATAAAAATCTCAGGATATTCCGTGCGGATCTTTTCCTTCCGTTCGTTCTCAGTCCGCTCGTTTTCCGTGCGGATCTGATCATATTCAATTTCCACCTCCCGCAGCAGGTCTTCACGCATTGGGCTTTCCTCCGTTCTTCCTGCGCAGTTTTTCTTCAATTTCTCTGCTCTGTTCTTCCATCATCTGTTCCTGTACACCGGTATAATCACGTTGATTATATTGCTGGGCAATCACAGTTTTTACCGGCTTGCCGGATACGTTCCCCTCTGTCCGGTGCTGTTTGCGTTCTTTTTCCGCTTCTTCCGGTGTTGTGATTCCTTTTTTCCTGTAGTCTGCCAGAATCTTATCCAGATACGTCATAGGAGATTTTGCGTCGCTGGCATACTGAGCAGTGCTTAAAATCATCTCCCGGCTGAATCCCATCTCTTTCGCCCATTTGGTAATAAATTCCCGATCTGTTTTGCTGATGCGGGAAGCATCCGTACCCCAGGCAGACCGCAGTTCTCGAATCAGTTCTGTCTGACTGTGGAAGGCCTGCACATAAGCGTTCACCTGTTCACCGGTCTCGAGCCCCTTCGTTTTCCAGCTTTCCAGCAGTTTCAGCACATCCTCGGATCCTTTTCCGCCGTGGCCGCATTCCCGGGCTGCAGTCAGAATCACTTCTTGGGGATACAGTGCCTTCATCCGATCATAAAGTTCCAGGTTCTGCGGGGTAACTTCCCCGTGTCCCAATTCTTTCAGCACTTCCCGCAATGCGTCTGACCGTTTGCGTGAACTGATAACCTGTTCCTTGTTCAGTTCACCTTCTGCTCCGTTTTCACGGTGCATACCTTTGAGGATTCCGTCAAGGTATCCCATGCTCGGGTCACCTTTTGCAGTCAGCTTGACCGCTTCTTCAATCGCATCCGGTGTGAAATGCCATTCCTTTGTCCATTTGAGGTACATTTTTATCTGGTCTTCGGAAGGCAGATTCCGTTTGCCGAGTCTCTTCAGGATACCCCGGACGGCCTGATAGGTCTGTCCGTCCCTCGAAAAAAACTCCTCTGCTGCGTCCACCGTACGGATGTCTTCTTCCGCCATCCGAACGGCGACCTTCTCCGCGTCGGTGATTTTGAAGTTCCGCCCCTTGACCTCCGCCATGTGGTTCAGCAGCATCACAATCACTTCGGTCGGAAGCTTCATATCCTCCCGCCACTCAAAGCATTTGCTCAGTTCGCTGCCGTGCAGCCTGCGCACCTTGTCAAACGCAGCATAAACAGCGTCGCTGAATGCTTCATATTCCGGATCTCTGGCTTCTCCGCCGGAAAGATCTTTTTGTTTGATGTTGATATACTGCCATTTCGGCGGTTTATCGCTCACGCGCCGGACCAGTCCCCGCCGTTCCCAGTAGCGGAATGCGGCGGCGACGTCGTCTTCCGTCATGTTCAGTTCCCGGCTCATCCGGCCGAGGTTCATGTCATCTTCGGGATGATAGCAGCGCATCAATCCGTAAAGGTAGACCTTTATATAGTCTCCCTTGGCGTCCGGCAGGTATTCCAGGATAAACTGGTTTTCCACCGGGGTAATATCGAACATGGCATACCGCTCATCAAACCCGAACATATTTCCTCTCTTTCCGGTCCGGTCAGGCAGGATGATCCTCCATGATTGCCGCCGCGGCCTTCTTCCCGGCACCCATGGCCAGGATAACGGTTGCAGCGCCGGTCACGGCATCGCCGCCGGCATAAACGTTCTTCTTGCCCGTCCGTCCGTTATCGTCTGTCTGTATTCCGCCCCACTTTTCCGTGGGCAGATCTGGTGTGGTTTTCTTGATCAACGGGTTCGGGCTGTTTCCGATCGCGACAATCACCGTCTCCATCGGCAGTTCGTATTCGCTGCCCTCGATCGGCACCGGCCGTCTTCTCCCGCGTTCATCCGGTTCGCCCAGCTTCATCTCAATGCAGCGGATCGACTTTACAAAGCCGTTCTCGTCCCCCTCGATAGAGGTCGGAGCCGTCAGCATATGGAAGTGGATACCCTCTTCTTTCGCGTGGTGGACTTCCTCTGCCCTGGCCGGCATTTCCGCCTCGCTCCGGCGGTACAGGATGGTTACTTCGGCGCCAAGCCGCTTGGCGCAGCGGGCCGCGTCCATCGCCACATTGCCGCCGCCGATAACGGCAACATGAGCGCCGATCTTGACCGGCGTATCGTGTTCCGGGAAAGTATAAGCTTTCATCAGGTTCAGCCGGGTCAGAAACTCGTTGGCGGAGTAAACGCCGCAGAGGCTTTCTCCGGGAATCTTCTGGAAGTTCGGAAGTCCGGCACCGCTGCCGATGAATACCGCGTCGTTGCCTTCCTCCAGCAGTTCGTCCACCGTAAAAGCTTTACCGGCCACTGCATTTGTGACAATCTTCACGCCCAGTTCCTTCAGGTTGCTGATTTCTCTTTCCACCAGCGCCTTGGGAAGCCGGAATTCCGGAATGCCATACATCAGAACGCCGCCGGCTGTATGCAGTGCTTCATATACCGTCACGTCCCAGCCGGCCTTGGCCAGAACGCCCGCACAGGTCAGCCCTGCCGGGCCGCTGCCGATAACCGCCGCTTTCTTTCCGCAGGCGGGAGCTCTCTCCGCCGTTGCCTTGCCGGCCGCCATCGCGGTATCCGCCGCAAAACGTTCCAGTCGGCCGATGCCGACGGGTTCACCCTTGATTCCCTGGACGCACTTGCTCTCACACTGAGATTCCTGAGGACAAACACGACCGCAGATCGCGGGCAGCGCGTTCTGGGAACGGATGACCTGATAGGCACCCTCAAAATCACCCTCCTTGATCTTGTCAATAAAGTCCGGGATCGGCACATTCACCGGGCATCCCGTCACGCAGGGGGCGTTCTTGCAGTGCAGGCAGCGTTGAGCTTCCTCCACGGCGATCTCGGGGGTATACCCCAAAGCGACTTCCTTGAAGTTTCCGGCCCGAACCTGCGGATCCTGCTCAGGCATGGGATGTTTCTGCAGACTCATATTTGCCATTGTTATCTCTCCTCCCCGGTCAGCCGGCACGTATGCGTTTTCATCAGTTTCTCTTTTGCCTTCGCTTCTTCCGGCCGGAACATGCGTCCGCGCGCCATCGCCTCGTCAAAGTCCACCAGGTGCCCGTCGAAATCCGGACCGTCCACGCAGGCAAACTTCGTTTCCCCGCCGACCGTCAGGCGGCAGCCGCCGCACATGCCAGTCCCGTCGATCATGATGGGGTTCATGCTGACGATCGTTTTGATCTTCGGTTCTTTGGTCATCTCGCATACCGCTTTCATCATCGGCAGCGGGCCGATCGCGATAACGGTATCATAGTCCCGCCCGGCGTCAATCTGTTTCTGCAGCGCCTGGGTCACGAACCCCTTGTTTCCGTTGCTGCCATCGTCTGTCATGATGATCAGGTTGGTACAGGCAGCTTCCAACTCATCCTTCAGGATAATCAGGTGCTCGTTCCGGAATCCGACAATCAGGTCAACCTCCGCGCCGGCGTCATGCAGAGCCTTCGCCTGCGGATAGGCAATGGCCACACCCAGTCCTCCGCCGATCACCGCGCAGCGGTGGATCCCCTCCGTATGGCTCGGCTCACCCAGTGGACCGACAAAGTCCTGCAAGCTGTCGCCCTCGTTCAGGGTGTCCAGCTTTTCGGTTGTATAGCCGACCTTCTGGAAAATAATGGTCACAGTTCCCTTTTCCCGGTCATACCCGGCAATCGTCAGCGGGACCCGTTCCCCTTCTTCATCAATCCGAAAAATGATAAACTGCCCCGGTTTTGCCTTTCGGGCTACCAGGGGTGCTTCGATTTCCATCAGCGTTACCGTCTCGTTCAGAACGCGCTTTTTGACAATAGGATACATACCTTCTCCTCCAATTGCATAGGAATACAGAATATTTTACCCTATCCGGTTTTCTTTCGCAATGTACTTTTCAAAAGAGAACAAAACTTAGACGGCTTTATCCCGGTCGAAAATAAGCTTCCATCCCTTTTCGTCATTTCTGATTTCATGGGTATTGATCGGTGCGCCCATGTCAATGGCCGGGGCATCAGCCAGGCGCTCGTCGGTCATGTACTCCAGGAACTCCTTCAGTTCCCTGCCTTCTCTTTTCATTGACTGATGGGAACAGATCACACTTTGGATCGCTCTTCCGTTCTCCTCCTCCAGCGTGTGGATCAGTTCCTTCATCCGATTCCGCCAGAGACCGGCCCCGGCCGATGTCGGGAACCACATCCATGTGCAGGGATTCCAGTCGTCTCCTGTCAGCAGCAGATCATATGCCGGTACATACAGCACGATACTGCCCGGCGTATGTCCCGGCACTTTGATCACCTGTACCTCCAGGCTCCCGAGATTGACCCTTTTGCGCTCAAAAGATCCGGTCTTTTCATTGAACAGAATAGCTTCCGGCGGAGCAATCTCCGCCGTCATAAAGTCCTCCGGTACAGAAACATGCTGTTCCTCTGCCTGTGCCTTGACTTTCGTGCGCTGCCCTTTTCCTGTCCGTTCCAGAAATTCTTCCATGTCTTCCGCACACAAATAGGTCTTTGGGAACCACCTGGCGCCCAGCATATGATCGTGATGCCCATGGGAAAGCAGTACCGTCACCGGTTTATCCGTCATGGTCGTGATAAAAGCCTTCACGTCCTCCATCCCGTATCCGGTATCGAACAGGATGGCCCGCTCGCTGCCTTCGATCAGGGTAAAGCCAACGCCCATGGTTTCCGTAATATGCCGAATTCCCGGAAAGATCTCATTCACCTTGTACATTGTTTTCATGACCGCCTTAGAAAATATCAGCATCCAGATTCAGCCAGATCGCAGGGCGTGCCACACCTCCGCCGTAATGGTCTGCGGCGGCGGAAACATGGGAGTTTTGCAGAGAACCGTTGGCAATCACATGCGCCGCGCGGTATTCATAGCGGCCGGGCGACCGCAGCCACCACCGTCCTGCAAGTTCTCCATCTTCTGTTCTGAATCTGTGATGCAACCATGCGCCACGTGCAATCGCGTAGGCGGTCGGAGCCACCCTCGCTTTGATATTGTCTTTGTTCTCTGCGGTTACACCGAGATATTGTTTTGCCTCTGCACAGCTCAGCAGGAAAACCTTGTCCTGTGTGTTATTCCCGCTCACAACATCAGCCCACTCGATATATCCTTGTTCCGGACTATTATCCACTTCAGTCATCAGGATTGCAGACTGTTCTTTCTCGTCAAAGGCAGTTTTCAGAAACTCATCGTTCAGCCAGTTCCTCATGGAACACTCTTCCCAGGTAATCGGTTCATAGAGATGATTGTACTGCTTGGCATCCAGACCATACTTACTCAGAAGCAATGCCTTGGTTTTTTCCCCATCGACAACATCAAGCACGATCCATTCGATCGGCTCTGGACCGTTCGTCAAATCATTGTCCTGCTCGTATCTGCCGAAAGCGACAATATTCCCGACAGTTCTGAAGCTTTCAGCTTTTGTCCCGCCATCCGCGCCTTCAGCGCATACCGTCACTGCTCCGAATATAAATACTGCCGTCAGGAAAACAATGATGATATTTCTGAACGTATCTGTCATCTTCATAGTCTTTTCCCTTCTGTTTCATATTCCCGGGTAAAGCAATTCGATTCCCCGGTTTTCAGAACCGGTGGTTTCTGTCACAGCCATCGTTCTTATATTAGACATTTTAATATACAACACATTGCATTACAAGATTGTTTTTGACAAACAAAAGGATGCCGTTCGCAAACAGCACCCCTCGTTTCCTGATTTTTTCTTATCCCTTGTAGCCGATCTCATCCGCGAGCTTCTGCTCGATGACAACGGTGGCATCCCGATGCATCCGCATGAAGGTGCAGGGGCACTTCGGATCGATCTTGTCTTCGATCAGAAGCTTGGTAGCAGCTTCCTGCTTGTTGCCGCTGATGATCATCAGCAGGCGCTTTGCCCGCATAATATTACCCATGCCCATGGTCACCGCATGTGTTGGCACATCAGCCTTGCTCGCGAAGAAGCGCTTGTTTGCCTCAATGGTTGAATCATCCAGTGTCTCCTCATGCGCTCCGTCATAAAGAGTCTCTCCGGGCTCGTTGAATCCCAGATGGCCGTCCGGGCCGACGCCAAGCACCTGGATATCCACGTCGGACTTGTCCAGAATCTCATTGAACTCCTTCAGGTTCGCGGCCACGTCTCCTGTTCCTTTGGCTACATAAGTGTTGGTTTTGTCAATGTTGATATGATCAAACAGATTGTTGTTCATAAAGTAGCGGTAGCTCTGGTCATGTGTCCCTTCCAGTCCTACATACTCGTCCAGGTTCACGCTGTGCACCTTGCTGAAGTCAAGTCCTTCTTCCTTGCAGCGGCGGGCCAGTTCCTTATACATACCCACAGGGCTGGAACCGGTTGCCAGGCCGAGGGTACAGGCCGGATTGTCCCGTACAATCTTCTCGACGATGTCCGCTGCTTTCCTTGCGCCGTCTTCATAATCCTTTGCAATAATGACCTTCATGTTCATTTCCCCCTTGAAATGATTTTTTATTTTTTCGCAACAATGGTCCCGTTATCCTTCCAGATGCTCTTCTCCGGAATTGTCCCTCTCACGCAGGAAGTGGGATATACGTTGGAATCCCGTCCGATTACCGTACCGGGATTCAGCACGCTGTTGCAGCCGACCTCCACCCGGTCGCCCAACATCGCGCCGATCTTCTTCAAGCCGGTCTCGATCTTTTCATCGCCGCACTTGACGACAACCAGCAGCTTGTCACTCTTCACGTTGGAAGTGATGGAGCCGGCACCCATGTGGCTCTTGTACCCAAGGATGCTGTCCCCAACGTAGTTGTAATGAGGCACCTGTACGTTGTCGAACAAAATCACGTTCTTCAATTCCGTGCTGTTGCCGACTACGCAGTGGTCTCCCACCAGCGCGCTGCCGCGGATAAATGCTCCGGGCCTGACTTCGGTCTCATGGCCGATGATTGCCGGTGCACCGATATAGTTGTTGGGGTAGATCTTCGCGTCTTTTGCAATCCATACGTTCTCGCTGACTTCGTCATACTCATCCTTCGGCAGCGTCTTGCCCAGCTCAATAATGAATTCCTTGATCTTGCCCAGCGCTTCCCAGGGATATTCCGTGTTCTCCAGAATCGGAGCCGCCTTCGTATGAGTCAGGTCGTAGAGATCCTTTGTCTTCAGCATTACTTCTTCACCTCGATCAGATGTCCGCTTTTCTTCATCGCTTCAATGATGGAATCAACCTGTTTCTCGCAATCTTCTGTGCTTCCGGCTTCCGACATTACGCGCAGCACCGGTTCTGTGCCGCTCTTGCGCAGGAGCACGCGGCCGCTGTCACCCAGTGTTTCCGTGCAGACATTCACCGCATCCATAACCTTCTGGTCCGCCAGGGTCCCGTCTTTGTCATCCACCACGACATTCTTCAGTACCTGTGGATACATCTTACATCCGGAGGCCAGTACGGACAGCGGCAGCTGTGTGTCGATCATGACTTCCATCAGCATGATCGCCGTGATCAGGCCGTCGCCGGTCCGGGCATGTTTGCGGAAGATGATGTGCCCGCTCTGCTCGCCGCCAATCAGGTGATTGTAGGCCTTCATGTTCTCATATACATAACGGTCGCCCACGGCGGTCTTCTCATAGTTGATGCCGGCCGCGTCCAGCGCCTTGTACAGGCCGAAGTTGCTCATAATCGTAGTCACGACTGTGTTGCTCGGCAGCTGGCCTTTTCCCTTCAGGTACTTGGCGCAGATATACATGATCTTGTCGCCGTTCACTTCTTCGCCGTTCTCGTCCACTGCCAGGCAGCGGTCCGCGTCTCCGTCGAAGGCAAAGCCGACGTCCAGATGATTCTCTTTCACATATTCTTTCAGAGATTCGATGTGAGTGCTTCCGCAGTTTTTGTTGATGTTCAGTCCGTCGGGCTTGTCGTGAATCACATAAGTCTTCGCCCCCAGAGCATTGAACACCGCAGGCCCGATCATCCAGCTGGAACCGTTGGAGCAGTCCAGTGCGACCTTGTGATCGTCAAAGGGCCGTGTAGCCAGATTAGTCAGATAGCCGATGTAGCGATTTCGGCCTGTATAGAAGTCCACCGTGCAGCCGATTTTGTCCTCGGAGGCAAAAGGCAGCTCTTCCGTCTCCCCGTCGATGTACTTTTCCAGCGAGTCCTGGAGATCGTCGTCCATCTTCTCCCCCTTGCCGTTCAGCAGCTTGATACCGTTGTCGTAGTAAGGGTTGTGGCTTGCAGAAATCATCACGCCGCAGTCAAAGTTTTCGGTCCTGGTGATGTAACTCACGCAGGGCGTCGTGGTTACGTGAAGCAGATAGGCATCCGCGCCGGATGAGGTTATGCCAGCCGACAGTGCACTCTCATACATATAGGAGGAGCGGCGCGTGTCCTTGCCGATCACGATCTTGGCTTTATCATCCAGATGTTTCTTGCTGTAGTACCATCCGAGAAATCGTCCGGTCTGGAAAGCGTGCTGCGCCGTCAGCACAACCCCTGCTTTTCCGCGGAAACCGTCCGTACCGAAATATTTACCCATTCCATACTCTCCTTCCGTTTGAATCATTTGGACATAATTCAAGCAGGTTTGCGTTAAAAACAAATGTATTATAACGTCTTATTTTTCTTCTGTCAATACAAGATTTTGTAGCTTTATGTTTTTTCGTTATCATGATATGGAAAATCTCCGCAAAGCTTTGCGGAGATACAGTGCGGATGGCGGGACTCGAACCCGCACGCCGGTAAAGGCAGAGGATTTTAAGTCCTCAGTGTCTGCCATTCCACCACATCCGCGTGTCTTGGTCAGTATATCACTCCTGTGAAAAAAGCGTCAAGAGTTTGATTCGTCACGGGCTCCCAAGTGGCTTCTGCTTGGGAATCCCGGCCTTGCGGGGGTATTGTTTCGGTGTGGACTGTACCTTTCGGATCGGCAGGATCAGGTGTTCCCATTCCCGGCCCTCCACTGGACACCTGACCGGCATTTCCAAGCTCCCGCCCAGTAAATGGGCTGCTCTCCTGCCGCTTTCCAGCTCGTCTTTCAACGCCGGCCCTTTCCAGCATAGCGCGTATCCGCCTCTGCGGACATACGGAAGCAGATATTCGCTGAGCACATCTGCCGGTGCTACAGCTCTTGCCGCAGCGATATCAAATTGTTCTCTCAGTTCTTTCTTTCTCGCGCCGTCCTCTGCCCTTGCGTGAATCAGTTTTGTGTTGACAGTCCCGGTTGCTTCACACACGGCCTGAAGGAATGTCAGCCGTTTATGCTGGGCATCCAGCAGCGTTACCTGCAGTTCCGGCCGGGCCATAGCAAGTACCAGGCCCGGAAAGCCTGCTCCCGTCCCGACATCAATCAGGGATCCGGTTTCGGGTATCAATCCGGTCTTCAGCACGGTCAGGCTGTCAATGAAATGGCGGTCAACCGTCTCATTATCTTCCGGCACAGTTGTCAGGTCCATCCGGCTGTTCCATTCCTTCAAAAGCAAAAGATAAATATTCAGTTTCTCTGCCAGATCCGGCGCGGCCTGAATCCCGTTCCGTTCCAGACGGTTTCCGATTTCGCTTGTGTTCATTTCTTACTCCAGCGGCAGATGAAAATATTTAACGCCCCAGTATTTGATCCATGCGAGAGCTTCCCGCCCGTGATTTTTCAGCCAGTATTCCGGTTTACAGGGGCTTCCGAGCCCGACTGCTTCATAGCCCTGATCCTTGGCGAGTGCCAATGATCTTGCGACATGATAATCGCTGGTAACCACAAGTACATTCCGAACCTCGGGCTTATCCTTCAGCAGTTCTTTGGCGTTCTGGAGATTCTGTCTCGTGTTGAAAGAATCCGGATCTGTCAGAATATCTTCTTCTGCTACGCCTCTGTCAGTCAGGTATTTTTTCATGGCGTAAGCCTCTGGCAGCGGTTCGTCTTTCCCCTGCGCGCCGCAAACCACCACCGGAACCTTCTTGTTCCGGTACGCCTCTGCAGCGGCGTCCAGCCGCCAGGCAAGCTGAACATTCGGTGTGCCGTCAGGCAGCACCTGTGCGCCGAGAACAATGATCGCGTCATAGCTGTCTGCTGCAGGCACTGTCGATTTCACTCCCTTTTCCCGAATCAATACATATCCTATCACGCCGACGTACAGGATTATCACCGCGCATACCAGCCAAATAATCACTCGGACCGGCCGGGAAAACCGGTTTCCCCTTTTCCCGTTCATCTTCTGCTTCCCCGCATCCTGTAGTCGATATCCCCGTGCTGGATCATACTGTAGGTTTTGTCATTCGCGACAATGATATGGTCCAGAACCAGAATACCAACACCGTTTAGCAACTGCTGCAGCTGGATCGTGGAAGTGATATCCTCCGGTGAAGGCGCGCAGGTCCCGCCGGGGTGATTGTGGCACAAAAGCACGCTGTGTGCATTATAATTCAGCGCCGTTTCCATGACCATCCGCGGATAGGCGGACACCTCGCTCAGGGAACCTTCCGAAATCTTTCGCCGTCCGAGTACCTTGCACTGTGCGTTGAGGGAAACGACGTAGAAGCGTTCCGTCCGCTCGCCGGCAAGAATGGAAAGGCAATAGCTCTCCGCTTCCCGGCTGTTGCCGATCCGAACCGGCGATTCCATCGCACAGCGATGCCAAACGCGGGTCAGCGGTACAACCATGCTGATCAGTGTTGCTGCCTGATCTCCGATTCCGGAAACGGTCATCAGCTGCTCCGGCCTTGCCTCCAGCACCCCCTTCAGGCTCCCGAATTGATCCAGCAGCTCATGAGCCTGCGGATTGGTATCTTTCCGTGAATTTGCGTAGAACAGAAGCAGTTCCAGAATCTGGTGATCCTCAAAATTCTCAAAGCCCTTGTCCTGGATGAACCGGTTTCTAAGCTTCTCCCGGTGACCCTCATGCACATTTGCCATCCTGTTACTTACCTCCTCCGAAGGGGTTTTAGCAGTGTGATCGGAAAGTTCCCCTTTTATCCGTAATACTTCCATATATCCATGCAAGCCAGCTTCTCATTCTCACACAGCGGTATAAAGGATCTTCTGTATGCTTCCCTGATTTCTTCCCGATTCATGGCTACCGGATGATTGTTCAGTCTCTCAACGTTCACGGAATCCGTCAGTTCATCCAGCGTCTGATCGTCAGGCATCGGCGGGATCTCCATCTCCAGATCACAGAGAATGCCTTTCAGCAGTTTCGGAACTACCTGCGGATCTCCAAGGCGCATTTTCGAAGTGAGATCCTGCAGGGTTTCTTTCATTTCCTCACGATCCAGCATCATTTCCCATAGAATCGGCAGTGTAAGCATGCAGGCATGCCCGTGGGCAATGCCCATCGTCTTGGTCAGCCGGTAGCTCATGGCATGAGCTGCCGTGGTTCGGGTAATCTGGATCGCCTTTCCGCTTTGGAAACTTGCGTCCATCATCTCCGAAGCCGCGTGCGGATCTCCTTCCAGATAGGCCTTCAGATTGTCGAGTACGCCGATAATAGCCAGAAACGCATGCACCTTGCTGTCGTCGTTGGCTCTCCTGCTCCAGTAGCTTTCGATGCCCTGGGCCAGCGCATCCAGCGCGCAGGACTTCTTATGGTAAGCCGGCAAAGAATCAAGCAGCGCAGCATCAAGGATGACGCCATCCGGCCGAAGGTTTGCATGATCCAGACTCACTTTTTTTCCGTTCACATAGACGACTGCGAATTGCGTCGCTTCCGAGCCGGTCCCCGCAGTACCGGGAATCGCAATATGCGGACACGCAGTCCTGCTTTCCAGTCGGCTGGATTTCAAAGCCTCTTCGCTTCCCGTGTTGAGCCTAGCCTTGACTGCCTTGGCAGTATCCATACAGGAACCGCCGCCGATGGAGATCAGTCCGTCACACCCGTTTCGCAGGAATAGTTCCGCCCCTGTTTCAGAATCAGCAAGATCGGGATTGGCGTGATATCCGGAAAACACCGGTGCCGAAAGCAAGCCGGGAACTTTTCGGAAAAGCATACCGGTCAGGTGTTCCGATCCGACAATCATCGGTTTATGCATACTGAGCTTTTCCATCATCTCTGGTAGTTTTTTCAGGTATTCCCGTCCCCGGATTACTTTCTGATGTTGTGACATTTTGATCTCCTATTTCCCGACACAAAATTGCGAGAACACTTTGTCCAGCAGTTTCTCGTCAGCTCTGTCTCCCGTGATCTCGCTCAGTGCATCCTGTGCTGCCTGCAGATCGGTAGCCGCCATATCCGGAGTAAAGGACTCTAGTGTAGTCAGAGCGTCCTTCAAATGCGTTGCAGCTCTCTTTGCCGCATCCAGTTGTCTCGGCTGCGTCAGCGCCAGCTGATCGGAAACAGCAGCCTGCTTTCTGAGTTCTTCCTTCAGTGGTTGCAGCGTTTCCGGTTCCTTCGCGGAAACCGAAATCTGTTTCGTCTCCGGCCGGATCATCCGGATCTCTTGTGCGGATAGTTTCTGTGGCAGATCCGCCTTGTTGATCACAATCACTGCGTCGCCATGCAGATCTTTCAGCAGATGCCGGTCTTCTTCCGTCATCTCTGCCGATCCGTCCATCACAAGCAATATCAGATCCGCGTTTTTCCAGGTGTTTTCGGACCGTTCCACCCCGATCCGCTCCACAGGATCATCGGTCTCCCGGATTCCCGCTGTATCTGTCAGTTCAATCCGGATTCCGTTCATTGTCATTTCGCCACGGATCGTATCCCGGGTTGTTCCCGGTACGGAAGTGACGATTGCCCGTTCCTCTCCAAGCAGTGCGTTCAGCAGACTGCTCTTTCCGACATTCGGACGGCCGATAATAGCTGTCTGCAGCCCTCTGTGAAGCAATCTCGAAGCATGCTCATCAATTGCCTCTTCCAGTTTGCGGATCAGATCCTCCAGACCTTCGCGAAGCATGCCGGCGCCCTCTTCATCCGAGATCTCTTCCGGATAGTCGATGCAGGCCGCCAATCCCGCCTGAAGTTCATACAGCCGGTCTGACAGCGGGCGGATAAAGCTGGCTGCGCCGCCGTCCATCTGCCGGATCGCTGCCCGATGTGCCTGCTCACCCCGTGCGGAAATCAGGTCCATCACTGCTTCCGCCTGACTTAAGTCTATACGCCCGTTCAGAAATGCCCGCCGGGTAAACTCTCCGGCTTCCGCCAGCCGTGCGCCTTCCCGCAGCAGGATCTCCAGCCCGCGGTGAACCACGTAGTCCCCGCCGTGGAGATGGATCTCCGCCACATCCTCCCTTGTATAGCTCTTCGGTGCGCGCATCAGCACAGCCATGCATTCATCCACTGTTTCGCCGCCGTCCTTCAGCCTGCCGTACATCATCCGGTGGGATTCAAACAGGTCCTCTGAAATTCTGCTTGCAGGGACAAATACTTTGTTTAAGAGCTTTTCCGTCTCAGGCCCGCTGAGCCGGATGATACTGATCCCGCCTGTTCCCGGCGCGGTTGCGATTGCAGCAATCGTATCGTTCCTCATGGTTTTGGCATTCATCCTCCGAAGGGGTAAGGGGGCGGTCGGAAAGCCACCCTTTATATTCGTGTCAGACATCGTGCAGCCGTCTGACGCACGCCTCCATATCTTCCGCATGGAACAGGGCAGTACCCATAACCGCCACAGTCAGCCCGTTCTCAGCCAGCATCGGCAGATTGTGCTCCGTGATCCCTCCGTCTGCTTCAATCTGCCCTTTATATCCAAGATCACGAAGCGTGCGAATCTTGCCGATTACATGTTCGTCCAGTTTTTGCCCGCCGAAGCCGGGTTCTACCGTCATGACCAGCACCAGCTTCGCGTCTTCCAGATACGGCAGCGCTGTTTTCAGCGGTGTATGGGGACGGATCGCAACTCCGGCCAGCCGTCCTCTTGCCCGGATTTCCTTCAGCAGGGTCTTTATATCTGTGTCCGCTTCCGCATGGATCGTCAGGCTGTCTGCCCCGGCATCCAGAAAGGTCTCTGCCAGCGTTTCCGGATGATCCATCATCAGATGCACATCCAGCGGCAGAGATGTAACTTCCCTCAGCCTTCTGACCACATCCGGGGAATAGGCCAGGTTGGGAACAAAATGGGCGTCCATGATATCCACATGTATCCAGTCGCAGCCGGCTTTTTCTGCCGCAATGACATCCCTCTCCAGGTTCAGCGGATCCGCCGCCAGGATACTCGGTGCAATCTTAATCATAGCGTTCCCTCCACACTTCCCTTGCTTCCGTCAGCAGCTGGCGGTACCGGTTCAACCGTTCTTCGCTGATTTCTCCTCTTTGGGCGGCCTCTGTTACCGCACATCCCGGTTCCCGGTCGTGCAGGCACTCCCGAAAACGGCATTTTCCTTCAAAATCGGCAAATTCAGGCCATCGTTCCTTCAGTTTCTGCGGTTCCAGCGCGTTTTCAGCTTCCAGCAGGTTGAATCCCGCGGTATCCATTACTTTCAGGCCGTTCTTCTCGATTAGTTCCGTATGCCGAGTCGTGTTTTTTCCCCGGGAAATCCTTCTGGAAATGCTTCCGGTTTCAAGATTCAGATCCAGCAGCACGTTCAGCATGGTACTCTTGCCGGCACCGCTCTGCCCTGTAAGACAGCAAAGGCCGCCGGCTGCCATGGCTTCCCGCAGTTCGTTCAGTCCGGTTTTCTTCAGGGCGCTGACAGCGAAAACAGGGATTCCGGTTGCGGCATACTCCCTTCGGGTCTTCTCTGCAAGCCCGGGATCCAGGTCAGATTTATTGACAACGATAATGACCTTCATCCCCTGGCTGAGCGCTCTGGAAATCTGCCTGTCGGCAAGCACCATGTCGGGTTCCGGCACCGGTGCAATCACGATTACGAGCATCGTTACGTTTGCAACAGGCGGTCTGAGGCATTCGGTCTGTCGGGGCAGAATCTCTTCCAGCCACCCGTGTTCCTCTCCCTGTCCGGGTGTAAAGCAAACCCGGTCGCCGACCATTGGGGTCTTTTTCTCCCGCCTGATCTTCTTCATGCACCGGACTGTATATTCTGTTCCGCCTTCAGTCCGTACCGTGTAGAAACTGCCGATCCCCTTGACCAGCGTGCCGTTGAGTCGTGACTCTGTGAGTTCTGAATTCTGAATTCTGAATTCTGAATTATTGTTGTCACTTTTCATCATTCAGTCATTCCCACATCTAGCGTATTGGTAATCTCATCATTTTGATAAATCCGGCAGGTATATTTTCTCTCGTCCGGCAGGTTCACTTTCAGGTTCTGAGTTCTGTCCTTATCGGGAGGACATACATAAGTCAGCGCCTCGATCTCTGTGTCAGAGTCATCCGCCTGCAGCGTAATCCGGACATTGACATCCTCCTTGCTTTCAAGCACATTGATCGTAATGTTTGCTTCAGACCTGTCTGTAGGGTAACGGTACAGATTGAGCGTAACAGGCGTGTCCAGCATAACATGAACATCCGGGTCCGGGGATTGCACCGCAACGCTGGCATGTTCCTTGGCCTTCCGCGTATCCACATAGTTCAGCACAGGATTCAGTTTCAGGCCTTTCTGCTTCAGGAGTTCCTCCGCTTCTTTCAGTGTGGATCCCGTCACGTTCGGAACAATGGTCTCTCCGCCGCTCACCGTCAGCATCACTTCCGTCTCTTTGCTGATTTTTTCATTGGGAGCCGGCTGCTGGGATACGACAGCATCCACAGGATATTCACCGTTCACGACACGTTCCCTGGTGATATCGCTCAGCCCCATCGTCTTCAGCAGCGTCAGTGCGTCCTGATAACTCATCTTCTGCAGATCTGGCATGTCAAGCGCCGCAGGTCCGCTTGAAACGGTCAGGAAAACAGTATCCTTCTTGTGTACCACGGTATCCGGTTGATAACTCTGATACATCACCGTATTGACGGGATATTCCTCGCTCGTCGCATAAACCGGTTCGCTCCTGAGGTCCATCTCCTCCAGCAGTTCCTGGGCTTCTTCATACTGATAACCTTTTAGTTCAGGCACTCTTACCGTAGTCACAACCTGTGTGATAATCGCTTGCACGCCGAAAAACAGCCCGACAGCGACAGCCAGCCCGAGAAGTGCCACCAGCACGGTCCTTTTTCTGCGTCTCAGGATAGCCGGGCGGCTCCGGTTTCGTCCAGTATCGGAAAGATTTTTGGAATCATCCTTAAACTGGGGCTTCGGCTGACGAACCTCCAGTTCTTTCTCCGGATACATCTGCCTGTCGTCCCTGATCTCAAGCGCAGCGCGAAGGTCTGATGCCATATCTCTCGCTGATTGGTATCGCATCGCAGGGTTCTTTTCCATCGCTTTCATGCAGACATGGACAACCGCAGGCGGCACGTCCGGTGCCAGCGTCTGAATCGGTATGGGAGTAGCATGCAGATGCTGCATCGCAACCGCTACCGGATTGTCCCCGTCATAAGGCACCCTGCCTGTCAGCATTTCATAAAGAACAATCCCGGTAGAATAAATATCACTTGTTGCGTTTGCCCCTTCTCCCCTTGCCTGTTCCGGAGAGAAGTAATGCACGGAACCCATCACATTGTCGCCCTTGGTCAGTGTGGAACTGTTTGCAATCCGTGCGATACCGAAGTCAGCCACCTTGATATGTCCATCCGCATGAACCAGGATATTCTGCGGCTTGATATCCCGGTGAATAATCCCGTTGCGATGGGCATGCTCCAGCGCGCTCAGAATCCGGATCGATATCTGGCACGCCAGTGGAGCACTGAGTTTTCCCCTTTCCTGGATCACTTCCTTCAGGGTTTTCCCCTGAACGTATTCCATGACCAGATAGCGGTTTTCGCCGTCCATACCAACGTCCAGCAGATTCACAATATTGTGATGTGTCATCTTGCTTGCCGCTTCGGCCTCCCGCTGGAAACGGCTGATGAATTCGCTGTCCTCGTTGAATTCGGGGCGCAGCACCTTAACCGCAACATTATGACCTGTCCGGAGGTCAACAGCACGGTAAACAATGGCCATACCGCCCATGCCGATTTGTTCCGTCAGGCGGTAACGGTCAGCAAGGATCTTTTCCTTCATTCAGCCGGCACCCCCTCCTGATCGGAGTTCCCGTGCACAGCGTTTTCTATAATATTGTCTTCTTTTTCCGGTTCTTCCTCCAAAGTGGAATAAATCTCGTCATCCTTCTCTTCATGATGCCGAAGGGGTTCTCTCATATCATCCAAAATAATGAATGATATATTATCCTTCCCCCCATGCTCAAGGGCGAGCACAAGCAGTTTCCCGGCAGCCTCCTCAAGTTCGGCAGTTTTTGCCGTTTCTTCCAGTTCCTGCTTGCTGATCTGTCCGTAAAGCCCGTCCGAACATACAATCCATCTGTCCCCGTTCATTCTGGGAATGCTGAGTATATCCACTTCAATCGTATCATCCGTACCCACCGCCCGGGTTATGTAATTGCGCATAGGGTGGCAGGCCGCCTGCTCTTCCGTCAGCACGCCGCGGCGCACCATATCAGCCACCATCGAATGGTCAGAGGTTACCTGTTTCATCTGATTGTCGCGGATCAGATACGCACGGCTGTCACCCACCTGGCCGATAATCATCTCCTCCGCAGTCGGCCACAGGACCGTCAGCGTGGTCCCCATTCCTGTCAGGGAAGCGTCCTTTTCCTGCTGCTCCCAGATTTCATAGTTCACCTTTTTGACTGCTTCCTCCAGCAACTCTGCGGACGGTTCTTTCCCTTCCGTTTCCCGAAGAAGTCCGTCGCGAAGACCTGCGGATGCGATTTCTCCGCCGTTATGGCCTCCCATTCCATCCGCAACGCCGAAAAGCCTGTTTCCCAAAATCACGGAATCCTGGTTATTCTTCCGGATCCGGCCGACGTCCGTCCGCCAGGCATAATGGATCTCGCCGTTTTCAAGCGCAGCGGTTGCCGGCTGGTTCTGAGCCGAAACATTTGTGTCGTTCTCTGCATTCTGATCCTCTGACACAGCCGTTTCAAGTCCTTTCAGTTTCTGGGCAACCTTTCCCTTCAGGTTAAACTTCCGCATTGATAATACTCCTTCTCAACTGCCCGCAGGCCCCTTCAATGTCGTCACCCATTTCCCGGCGCCGAGTCGCCGAGATATGGTTTTCCTGCAGCACTTTCAGGAACCGCTGCACCTTTTCTTCGCTGATTCCTTTCAGTTCCCGTTCCTTCACAACGTTCAGCGGGATCAGGTTTACATGGCACTGCATTCCGCGGAGCAATCCAGCCAACTGTTTCGCATGTTCCTCTTCTGCATTCAGTCCGTCCGACAGCGCATATTCGAAGATCACCCGCCGTCCGGTTTTCCGGATATAGTTCCGGCATGCTTCCAGGATTTCGCTGATAGACCATGTGTAAGCAATCGGCATCGTCTCCCGCCGGATTTCATCGGTTGGCGCATGCAGCGATATGCACAGCGTCACCGGCAGTCCTTCTTCCGCAAGGTCGTATATTTTCGGCACAATGCCGCACGTGGAGAGTGATACATTCCGGATGCTCAGCCGAATGCCTTCCTCTTCCTTCAGCAGCCGCAAAAACCGGATCACTTCGTCGTAGTTATCCAGCGGTTCTCCGCTTCCCATCAGCACCACATGGCTGATCCGGATGTCCTCATCCGCCAGAAAACGGTTTGCGCACAGGATCTCGCCCAGCATTTCGCCCGCTGTCAGGTTTCTGACCCTGCCTTCCAGCGTGGACGCGCAGAATCGGCAGCCCATCCGACAGCCGACCTGAGTGGAAATGCATAGGCTGACGCCGTATTTGTAGCGCATAACCACACCTTCCACGCAGTTTCCGTCTTGAAGTTCATAAAGCAGCTTGACGGTTCCGTCCAGCGGGCTTTCCTTTTTCAGCCGTATATGTACCGGCTGTGCGACCGCAACTGACTCCAGTTTTGCCCGCATCTCTTTGGAAAGATTAGTCATCTCCCCAAACTCAGCACCCTGATGGATCCAGCGGAAAATCTGTTTGCCGCGGAAGGCAGGATATCCTTGCGCCTTAACCCATTCGGTTAGTTCCGCGCAGTTCATCCCCGTCAGTTCAGTCATACTTCCTCTTCATCCTTATCAAATAGAACCCTTCCATCCCGTCCCGGTATTCCAGCAGCTGAAGTCCGCGGTCCCTTTTTGCCCGGTATTTTTCGGGAATCGACTTCGGCAGTTCAACCTCTTCAAACTCCGGATGCCGCTGCAGAAAGGCTTCAGCCTGCCGTTCGCTCTCATCCTTAAAAATCGAGCAGGTGGAGTATACCAGCGTTCCGCCCGGCTTCACATACGCACTGACCGTATCCAGCAGATTTTCCTGCAGTTCTGTCAGTTCCTTCAGGCTTTCCTCTGTCACGCGAAGTTTCAGGTCCGGTTTCTGCGCCATAAATCCGAGTCCCGTGCATGGTGCGTCAAGCAATACGCCGTCCATGGTTCCGGCTATCTCTTCCCGGTTTTTCGTCGCGTCCCGGACCATCGGCCGGATGTTCTCCAGTCCGAGTCTCCGCGCCTGCGCCTGGATCAGTTCCGTCCGGTGCTCGTGAATGTCCCATGCCTGGATCCGTCCGGTCCCGTTCATCATCTCCGCCATGTAGCAGGTTTTCCCGCCCGGTGCTGCGCAGCAGTCCAGAATCTGCTGCCCGCGCTTCACATCCATGGCCAGGCTTGCCAGCATACTGCCTCCGCTCTGGATGGAAAAATAGCCCTGTGTATAATCGGCATCCTTCGAGATATCCATCGCGCCGGTGATCTTCCAGGCATGCGGTAGTTCACTCTTTTCCTTCTGCCACACTTTTTTGCCCAGCAGCGCTTCAAACCCGGTGTCGTCGGTCTTTGTCAGGTTCGGCCGGAGCAGCCAGCCCTCATCCTTATTCCTGTACTCCAGGATTTTCTCCGCCTCATCGCCGTAGTCTTCCCGCAGTTTTCGCCAGATCCATCCGGGCACGCTGTAGCGGATGGAAGCAGCCAGTTCCGGATCCTTTTCCGGATCCGGGAAAACCAGTTCATCTTTCTTCCGGATCAGATTACGAAGAATCCCGTTGCATACACCCTTGAGCCCCGGCATCCCGTTCTCTGTGCACAACTGGACGCACAGGTTCGTCGCCGCGCTCTCCGGAATCCGGTCCTCCAGCAGAATCTGGCAGGCTCCCAGCCGCAGGATGTTCTTCAGCTTAATATCGGTATCAGGCTTCGCCATCACCTGTGCAAGCACATAATCCAGCCAGATCATCCGGTCCAGTGTGTCGTATACCAGCCGCGATACCAGCCGCCTGTCAGCGCTGCTCAGTCCGCTGTTTTTCAGCACGGCGTCCAGGGCCAGCGATGCATATGCGCCGTCCTCCGTTACCTGGCGGATAACTTTCAGCGCGGCTCTCCGTGCTGCCAGTCCTTCCATCGGAGCAGGCTTTGGAATCAGCCCCGGCTTTCCGTGCGCAGTTGTCTTTTGACTCGGCCCTGACTTTCCATATACAGCCGGCCTTCTGCTCATCCCCGGTTTTCGTTCGTTCATTCGATTTCCTCTCTCACCACGCTACCCTTTTGAATCTCGTGTCCTCTCAGATAATCCTCTGCCTTCATCTGCTTTCCGCCCGGTGCCTGCAGTTCCAGAATCCGCACCGCGCCGCTTCCGCAGGCGATCACCAGTCCGTTCTTCGGGTCCGCCCGAAGCACAGTGCCCGGCTCCCCGCTTCCCTCTGTGCAGACCGCACGAAGCAGTTTCAGTCTGCCGTCTTCCCACGGTACAGAGACGCACGGCCAGGGATTCAGTCCGTTGATTTGTCCGCGGATTTCAGCTGCGTTCATTTTCCAGTCCGGTCTTCCCATCTCTTTGGTCAGCATCGGGTCGTAAGTCATTTCCGCGTCATTCTGCTTGATCCGTTTCAGCGTTCCGGCTTCCATTTCCCGGATCGTCCGGATCAGCAGTTCTGCCCCGATTATGCTCAGCCGAGAAGTTAGTTCTCCGCATGTCTCACTTTCTCTGATTGCCGTAGCTTCCTGCAGCAGAATATCACCCGTATCGATCCCGGCATCCATCATCATCGTTGTCACGCCAGCCTCAGCATCTCCCGTCATAATGGCATACGCGATCGGCGCAGCTCCGCGATGTCTGGGCAGCAGAGAGGCATGCACGTTGATGTTCCCCATCGGAGGAATATCCAGAATCTCCTGGCTCAGGATCTGCCCGAATGCCGCCGTGACGCACAGGTCCGGTTTCAGACTTCGAAGATCCTCGACACCCGTCTTCCGGATCCGTTCCGGCTGAAAAACGGGAATCCCCGCCTCTGCAGCAGCCGCTTTCACGGGGCTCGGCGTCATCTTGTTCCCCCGCCCCTTTGGCCGGTCCGGCTGGGTAAATACGCCGGCAACCTCATATCCTTCGCGGATCAGTGCCTTCAGCGAAGGAACCGCGAAATCAGGGGTACCCATAAAAACAATTCTCACTGCGCGTCATCCTCCGGGATGTGCCCTTTGATTTCTTCTTCGGTCAGTTCGCGGTCCATCACGTCAATGTACAGTGTTCCGTCCAGATGATCCAGCTCATGGCAGATTGCCCGGGCCTCGAACCCTTCTGTTTCGAATTCGTATAGGTCGCCTTTCCGGTCCTGATACCTTACCTTGACCTTCATCGGCCGGGTCACGACGCCCTGCCGTCCCGGAAGGCTCAGGCATCCTTCCCGTCCGGTCTGGCTTCCGTCCCGTTCGAGGATCTCGGGATTCACCAGTTCCAGCAGCCCGCTGTGATCTTCCGTGATATCCACCACCGCAACCCGGCGCAGAATCCCTACCTGCGGAGCAGCCAGCCCGACACCTTCCGCTTTGTACATCGTGTCTGCCATATCCTTCAGAAGCACATGCAGCCGATGGTCAAACTTTTCCTGCGGTTTGCAGTGTTTCCGAAGTGTCTCGTCCCCGATTTCCACAATCTTCCGAATTCCCATACTTATTTCTGACCTTTCTTCCTCGTCAATACTACATCATTGTTGTCGGATTAACCTCAAACCAAACCTCAGCCTCATCGGAATGTTTCCTCGCCAGTTCTGTCAGGGCGGCAATCATCTCATCTGCCTCCCTGCTGACCAGCATCTTCATCAGTATATGCCTTCGGGTCTTCCCCCTCAGCACCTTCACCGATGGTGTGTCGTTCATCAACAACAGCACCTTCTTCTGCCATTCCGGATGTGCTTCCAGCTGTCCTCTGGCTTGTTTCTCCAGCGCTTCGGCTGTCTTCATGGCCGCTTCTTCCTTCGGGCTTTCCACCAGAATCCGCGCCAGCAGTGTAAAGGGAGGATACAGTCCGTTCCGCCGTCTCCGGAACTCATCTTCAAAAAAGGAACGGTAATCCTGCATGGCCGCATAACCGATGATGGGATCCTCCGGCTTGTAAGTCTGGATAATCACCCGTCCCGGCTCCTGCCCGCGTCCGGCCCGGCCGGCCACCTGCGTCAGCAGTTGGAAGGTTCTCTCCCGGCTCCGATAGTCCGGCAGGTTCAGCGTCATATCCGCCGCCACCACGCCTACCAGAGTCACCCGGGGAAAGTCAAGTCCTTTGGCGATCATCTGGGTACCGATCAGGATCCTGGCCCGCCCGCTCCGGAACTCTTCCAGGATCTTTCCGTGTCCGTCCTTGCCGGAAGTCGTGTCGTAATCCATCCGCAGCGTTCGGATGCCGGGAAGCAGTTTTTGTACCTCTTCCTCCACCTTCTGTGTTCCCGCACCGAAGAAACGGATATACCGGCTTCCGCATTCCGGGCATTTTTCCGGCGGGAGCATGGCTTGCCCGCAATAATGGCAACGCAGCAGTCCGTCCTGCGTGCCGAGGTGATAGGTCATGCTGATGTCGCAGTTTGGGCATTTCACTACATATCCGCAGCTTCTGCACGAAACGAAGGAGTTATAGCCCCTTCGGTTCATCAGCAGCATCGCCTGCTCGCCTTTAGCTGCGCATTGCTTCAGTGCTGCCCTCAGCGCACCGCTGAGCACAGTCCGGTTACCGTTTTCCAGTTCCTCCCGCATGTCGACCAGTTCCACCTCTGGCAGCGGCCTGTCATTCACCCGTCTCGGCATTTCCAGCAGCATATAGTCGCCGCGCCTGGCCTTGGCAAAGCTGAGCACGCTCGGCGTCGCGCTGGCAAGGATCAGAGTAGCCATCTCCCGCTCGCATCGGCTTAAGGCAACTTCCCGCGCGTCGTATCGGGGATGATGGTCGCTGAAGTAAGTGCTCTCATGCTCTTCATCCACGACGATCAGTCCCAGTTCCCTCACCGGGGAGAAGACCGCGCTCCTCGCGCCGATCACAACCCGCGCGTCCCCCCTGCGGATCCGGCGCCATTCGTCATATCGTTCCCCCGGGCTCAGCCGGGAATGAATCACTGCCGCTACCGGTCCGAACCGGCCCCGGAACCAGGCAACCATCTGCGGTGTCAGTGCGATCTCCGGTACAAGGATAATTGCGCTTTTCCCGAGTGTCAGTGTCTTCCGGACCGCTTCCATGAAGACTTCCGTCTTGCCGCTGCCGGTCACGCCGTGAAGCAGGAATCTTCCGCCTTTCCCCTGCAGGGCCGGGATGATCTCGCTCAGCGCTTCCTCCTGTCCGGGAGTGAGAGTGAATCCCGGGTCTTCCGGTGTTTCAAATACATCCCCGGGCGTGCGCAGACTCTCCGTCTCACAGATCTCAATGAGTCCGTCCTCGGTAAGCTTTTTCAGTGCTTCAGCCGGATCTTTTACCGATTCTGCAAGTTCTTTGACGCTGATTTCTTTTTTCTCGGCCAGAATCCGCAAAATCTCGGCGCGTTTCCTGCTGCGCTTTTCCGCTTCGGCAGCAGCTGTCGCTTCTTCCGGTGTAACAGCCAGCCGGACGCTCCGTTCCGTCTTCACATGAACCCTGCCGCCCCGCATCTGGGCAGGCAGCATCAGCCGCAGCGTTTCCGCCAGCGGGCAGTGGGCTTTCTCAGCCATTTCTTTCGCCAGTGCCATCAGTTCCGGCGGAATCGCCGCGTAATCCTCCAGCGGGCGGAGAACCTCCCGGATCCTGGATGGCTCCAGGTTGCATTCTTCCGTCAGTTCAAGCACAATTCCTTCCTTTTCCCGGGGGCCAAAAGGAACTGCGACACGTTGGCCGGGTTCGAAGGTCATCATGTCCGGAATTCGGTAGGTAAAAGGGCTTGCCACGTTTTCGTGAACGATATCGACAATCACCTGACAATACACTCTTTCCCCTCCTTTCCGGGCATAATATACCAAATTTAATTATACCGTTTTCGCCATCAGGATACAAGCACAAAAAAACCGCGCCATAGCGCGGTTCAATAGGTAAAGTTGATTTGATCGGAAAGCTCCCTAATTTTTACTTTTATTCCCGAATCTTCTCCAGAGCATGACTGCACCGACCAGCGCAATGCCGAAAATATCTGTCTCGGTTCCGGGATAGATCAAAAGCAGTCCGCCCGCTATGGAAATGATTCGCTTACAGATTCCGGCGATGCGGCCGCTGCCGCTTCTTTCACCGGTCTCGAATCCGCTCAGTCCATAGCAAACGCCGTACATACCGATAATGGAAGTAATCGTGATCAGCACCACTTCATACCAGGTCGTGTTGACTAGCAGCATATCCGGACTCAGTGCGAAGACAAACGGAATAATGAATCCGGCAATAGCCAGTCTCGTCGCGTTCACACCTGTCTTCATCGGGCTGCCGCCGGAAATAGCCGATCCGGCATAGGCAGCCAGCGCCACAGGTGGCGTGATGTCCGCCACGATACCGTAGTAGAACACGAAGAAATGCGCGCAGATCATCGGTACGCCCATCTGGATCAGGATCGGAGCGCAAGTGGAAGCCATGATGCAGTAGGTTGCCGTGGTTGGAATGCCCATGCCTAGGATAATGCAGCAGATCATCGTCAGGAACAAACCAAGGAAGAGTTTGCCCTGGGAGATCGTCACGATGGCATTGATCACCGTCGACGCAAGTCCTGTCACCGTCAGGCATCCGACAATCAGGCCGGCGATACCGCAGGCCACTGCCACGGAGATACAGCTGCGTCCGCCGTTTTCCAGCGCTTCAAAAATATGAACCAGCCGGAACTGCTGGGCGTTCACCTTTTCGGCTTCCGCCTGGGTGTTCGGGTCTCCCTCGCGGGCCATCTTCAGCACTTTCCGCATCCGCAGATAGTTGGAAACCACACCGACCACGATCGTCGCAATGATCGACCATGCAGCCGCAGATTGCATTGTCATCGTCTGGGAGCAGACCAGGTAAATCAGAATTGCCAGCGGCAGCAGCAGATAGCTTTCCTTCAGCAATTCCTTCAGCCTCGGCAGCTGGTCCCGGCTCAGGCCCTTCAGTCCGAGGCGTTTTGCTTCCAGATGCACGGAAAGGAATACACCCAGGAAGTACAGGCAGGCCGGCAGGATCGCCCGGGTAATGATGTCGGAATACGGTACGCCAAGATAGTCAGCCATCAGGAAGGCCGCCGCGCCCATGATCGGTGGCATAATCTGCCCGCCGGTGGAGGCGGCCGCTTCCACGGCACCGGAGAAGTTCTTGTCATATCCGGTCTTCTTCATCATCGGGATCGTAATCGATCCGGTGGTCACCGTGTTGCCCACTGAAGATCCGGAAACCATGCCGCACAGGGCGGAAGAAACGACTGCGACCTTCGCTGGGCCGCCCGAATAGCGTCCGGTCAGTCCGTTCGCCAGTTCAATAAAGTAGGTGGAAATACCTGTTTTTTCCAGGAATGCCCCGAAGATGATAAATACTACGATATACTTGGAGCATACGTTGATCGGCGTCGAAAGGATACCGTTCTCGTTGTAGAACAGCTCGTGCACGATCTTCGCCAGCATCTTCCCGTCCTTCACATACCAGAAGATCGTGTATGCCAGGAATGCTCCTGCAACACAAAGGATCGGCAGGCCGACGCTTCTGCGACACAGTTCCGCAAGCACGATCAGCCCGATAATACCGGCAATAATATACACAGGATCCTGCAGTTTCGCCTTCATTCCGGTATTCAACAGCGTGTTTGCGTTGAACGTATAGTAGAAAAAGGATGCGGCGCCCAGCACCATCAGCAGGATATCGTACCATGGCATGTAGTTGACCTGCATCTTTCCCTTCTTGGCGGGATAAGTCAGGTAACCCATCACGATCACCAGTCCCAGGAAAGAACTGAGCCGAACCTGCTCCAGAAAATTGGCAAAAAGGGTAACGTAAATGCAGAACAGGGAAAACAGCGCCAGAATGATCCCGACAACCGTTTTTGGCCAGCCTTCCCAGATGCGCGTGTTGCTCTCCCGGTCATATTTGCGCATGATCTCGTCTACATTCGCTGCAACATTCTGCTCCTCGTTCACCGCTTCGGGGATCTGCTCTTTATCTTTGTTACTCACAGACGGCACTCCTCATCATCCATACTCATAAACAAAAAAAGGAATCGGGAATCCGCGTCATCAACGCGGATTCCCGGTCATACCCTTACTTGGTTTCCACAGTGATGCCCTGCTCGGCGAAGTACTTCGCGGCGCCGGCATGATAAGGCAGACCGCAGCTAGAGGCATAGGCCAGATCAAGATCAGCGCCCTTGGCATGCGCTTCGGTGATGGCGTCCTTGCCTTCGAATATCGTCCTCACAATCGTATAGGCCTGTTCGTCGCTTACCTGTCCATTGGCAATGATCGTGGCCTTAACACCCACGGTCACAACATCTGCATCCTGATTCTTATAGGTGCCAGCGGGAATGAGGCTCTCGGCATACACGGGAGAGATCTCCTGCAGCTTCTTCACGTGCTCCTCATCCAGGGAGACCAGATAGGTATCCTTGCTGGTGGCCAGGTCGGTCACAGCAGGGGTCGGAGCACCGGCGACGACGAATGCCGCGTCGATCTTTCCGTCCTTCAGGGCTTCGGCGGAATCGCCGAAGGAGAGGTACTGCGGGTTAATATCCGCTTCGGTCATGTCATAGGCAGCCAGGAAGTCCATTGCGTTGAAATACACGCCGGATCCGGAAGAACCGATGGAAACATTCTTGCCCTTCAGGTCCGCAACGCTCTTGATGTCGGGGTTGCAGGTAACCAGCTGTACGGTCTCGGTGTAGAGAGCGGCCAGCGCGGTGAAGGAATCCACAGGCTTGCCTTCGTAGCGCTCGAAACGGATGCCGTTCAGCGCATAGTTGGCAACGTCGTTCTGCACAAAGCCCAACTGCGCGTCTTCGATATCCAGTGCATCAATGTTGTCCGCGGAACCGGTGCCGGCCACAGCCGTCACGGATACGTCGGAATTATTGCTGACATAGTTGGCCAGCACAGTACCATAGGCAAAGTAGGTGCCTGCGGTTCCGCCGGTGGTGAAGGTCAGTCCGTCGGCCAGCGCGGTCGTCATGGCGAAAACCATAACCAGGCTCAGCAGCAATGCAATCAGTTTCTTCATGTTTGTTCATCCTCCGTAAAAGTAGTCAGAAACATTCTTCTGTTATTAATATGATACAACATTTTACGCTTTTTCTGTGTCTTTTTCGTGTTTTACTTTCAGAAAGTCATATTTATCGTTATTTACCGTTTGAACATATTACGTAGATCTTTCACAATCTCTCCGATGATCTTCACCGTCTCGTCAATCTCTTCTTCCGTCGTATGAATCCCTGTCGTCAGTCTCAGGCTGCTTTTCGCTTCTTTTTCTGTCAGCCCAATTGCCTTCAGCACATGGCTGACCTCCCGGCTTCCCGCAGTACATGCACTGCCGGCGGAAGCGGCGATCCCGGCCAGGTCCAGCCGCAGCAGCAGCGCCTCTCCGTCAATTCCTTCAAAACAAAGGCTGCAGTTGTTCGGCAGGCGGTCTCTCATCGCTCCGTTGATCGCCGCACCCGGCACAGCAGAGAGAATCCCCTCCGTCAGCCGGTCCCTCATCCGGCACATATGTTTCGCGTTCTGTTCGAGGTTTTCACCGGCCATTGCAATCGCTTTACCGAGTCCGGCAATTCCAGGCACGTTTTCGGTTCCCGCCCGCAGCCCTCTCTCCTGTTCTCCGCCACCAATCAGCGGGCTCAGCCGTGTTCCTTCCCGGATATACAGGGCGCCGACTCCTTTAGGTCCGTAAAACTTATGGGCGCTCAGGCTCAGCAGATCGCACCCGGTTTCCTGTACATTGACTGGTAAGGAGCCGGCCGCCTGAACCGCGTCCGTATGAAAAACAATCCCGTTTTCTCTGCAGATTCTTCCGATCTCGCTGACGGGTTCGATCGTCCCGATCTCGTTGTTCGCCGTCATCACGCTGACAAGGATTGTATCCTGCCGGACCGCCTTCCGGATATCCTCGGGATCAATTTTCCCCTCCCGGTCAGGTGAAACAAACGTGACCTCATAGCCTTCCTGCTGCAGTTGTTTGCATGGATTCAGCACCGCATGATGTTCGATTTTGGTGGTAATAATATGTTTTCCTTTGTCTTTCAATGCGCGGGCTGTCCCGCGGATCGCCATGTTGTCGCTCTCGCTCCCGCCGGAGGTAAAACAAATCTCCTGCGGCTGCGCGCCGATTGCTTCCGCTGCAGCTTTCCGGGCATCCTCAACGGCCCGCCGCGCTTCCCGCCCGGTAGCATATACGGCGGAAGCATTCCCCCAGCATTCAGAGAAATAAGGCATCATCGCCTCCAGAACTTCCCCTGCCAAAGGCGTTGTAGCCGCATGATCCAGATAGATCCTGTTTTTCATTTACTCTTTTCTCGTTTTCATAATATCGTTTTTCCGCTTGAAAGCCGAAGGGGTTTCAGGGGGCGATCGGAAAGCCCCCTGTTTTTAGTTATTCGCCTGGAACAGCGTAAAGCTTCTCCCCATATCATTGATCACAAAATAAATCATATTGAAAAGCAGCGTCAGCAGCAAAAGAATCGCCACTGTCCCGCCGATAACCGCCACAAGGTTTCCCGCCCCGACTGCCAGGCGGAAGCGGTCTCTTTTCAGTTCTTTCTTGGTTTCCGGATCAAGCTCCGGCTCTTCTTCCTCTGTCAGTTCATCGAAACCGTCGTCATATTCCTCTTCTTCCGGTTTGTAGTCATCTTCGTCATATTGCTGATTGGATTTGAACAGTGCCATTCTCTTCACCTCCGCTCTTTTCGGATTCGGTTTTCTTCTATACGTAATCCAGCCAGGGTGCTCCCTGCTCCTCCCGCCCGGTCAGCCTGCCTTCCGTGCTCAGTCCGGCAAAGCCGTTCTGCCGCAGTGCTTCGTACAAGATAATCGCCACGGAATTGGAAAGATTCAGGCTTCTCGCCTCGCTCCTCATCGGAATCCGGATGCACCGGTCATACGCCTTTTCCAGCAAATTCTCCGGCAGTCCCCGGGTTTCGCACCCGAAGAAGAGAAAATCTCCGTCTGCATACACTGCCTCATGGTATCCCCTCGGTGCCTTGGTTGTCGCATAATGGCAGCGAACACCGGGATGTGCCCGGAAGAATGCCCCGATATCATCATATACATAATACTCCATCAGGTTCCAGTAGTCCAGTCCGGCTCGTTTCAGATATCTGTCCGAGAGTTCAAACCCCAGCGGCCTGATCAGATGGAGCACTGCTCCCGTCGCAGCGCAGGTCCTGGCGATATTCCCTGTATTCTGCGGAATCTCCGGATTAACCAGCACAATGTTCATCGCCATCTTCTTCGGTCCCTTTCTGTTTTTGTTCTGTCCTGATGATCAGTCTGCTGCCGAGAAAAACGCCGAACAGCACGCCACAGCTGTCCAGAAGAACGTCCGTCCATTCTCCGCTGCGTCCGTCGATCATCTTCTGATGCCATTCATCCGTCCCGGCATAGGCTGCACCGATCACAAACGCAGCCACAGTCAGCCCGTACCGTTTTCTTATCTGGTGACCGAACCAACTTTCCAGGCAAAGCCTGAGCAGAAAACCCAGCAGGGTATATTCGCTGAAGTGCGCGCATTTCCGCACTGCATGCTGCACACCGTCATAGATTTCCTGTCGCCGCACCGCTGTTTCTGAAGGATAATCCGGGTACAGCACAGAGATAATCGCGTTGGAAATAAAGCCGCTGGTGGAATCCGACCGCTCCGCGGTCTGCGTGGACAGGTTGAAAATCATGGCCATCACGATAAACGTCAGCGCCGTTGTCAAAACCCGAACCCACGTCCGCTGCCATCCTGTTCTGACCATGTCCACCCCTCCTTCCGCCATTTTGTCCATATTCTACCCTTGCACTCAAAGGTAGTCAATCCAAAGCTCTCATAATCACATTTGGGCCGAAGGTCCAGGGGTTCGGCGCGCCTGCAGGCGCGAAATCTCATTCGTTTATGTTTCAGTGGAAAAGAAAAAGCAGACTATACAAAGCCCGCTTTCTCTTTTGCTCACTGGAACAGTTCTTTCACCCGTTCCATAAACCCTTTTCGGTTATCATATTGCTTGTCGCTGGTCGTCTCGTCAAACTGCCTCAGCAATTCTTTCTGCTTGTTGTTCAGCCTCTTGGGGACTTCCACCTTCACCTTCAGAATCAGATCGCCCTTGCCGTTGCCTCTCAGTTTTTGGACGCCTGCTTCCTTGATCCGGAATTCGGTCCCCGGTTGGGTTCCTTCCGGAATACGGTATTTGATCGGCCCGCTCAGCGTAGGCACTTCCACGTCTCCCCCGAGAGTGGCGGTCACAAAGCTGATCGGGAAATCCAGCAGCAGGTTGAACCCGTCGCGTTTGAACAGCTTGTGCGGTTTCACCCCGACCACAATGTAGAGGTCCCCGTTCGGGCCGCCGCGCATGCCGGGCTCGCCCTGGCCGTTCATGATGATCGTCTGTCCGTCGTCAATGCCCGCGGGCACCTTCACGGTGACAGTTCTCTTCTTCCTTGTTCTGCCGGTTCCGCCGCAGCTCTGGCACTTGTCCTTGACCATTTTGCCGCTGCCGCCGCACACCGGGCACGTCCTGACGGTAGTCATCCATCCGGCGGACTGCCGGATCTGGCCGGCGCCCTTGCACGATGTACAGGTGACCGGGCTGGTGCCGGGTTTCGCGCCGCTTCCTTTGCAGGTCTCGCACAGCTCGTTCCGGAAGATCTCAAAGCTCTTTTCGCAGCCCTTGGCGGCCTCTTCAAAAGTGATCCTCAGTTCATACCGCAGATCATTTCCCTGCACAGGGCCCTGGTTCCGGGCAGTTCTTGTGCCCATGCCGCCGTTGAACAGCTGATCAAATATATCGCCCATCCCGCCGAAGCCGAAGCCTCCGCTGAAGGGGTTGCCCGCGCCGCCCATACCGGCCATCGGGTCTTCAAAGCCAAACTGGTCATACCGGGCCCGCTTATCCGGATCTGACAGAACCTCGTTGGCTTCATTTAATTCCTTGAAGCGCTCCACGGCGCCTTTATCGTCCGGATGCAGGTCTGGATGGCATTCCTTGGCCTTTTTCCGGTACGCGCGTTTGATCTCGTCGTCCGTCGCGTTTTTGCTGACGCCGAGTACTTCATAGTAATCACGCTTGTTCGCCATACAGCCTTCTCACCTTCTTCCTCAAAGCAAGCCCACCTCGTTTCCGGGGCGGGCCTGTCTGCTAGACTGACTGTTTCTGAAATCGTTCCGATTACTCCACGCTGCCGTCCGCGTTCACGCTGCCGTCATCGTTGGTTGTCCCTGCTTCGGGGCCGGCGCCGTTCATAGGATCACCCTGTGCTCCGCCTTGCTGCTGATACAGCTTGCCGAACACCGCATATACCTTCTGGGTGAAGCCTTCCATTGCGTTTTTGATCTCATCCGCATTGTTGCCTTCGCGCACCTTCTTGAAGGCGTCGATCTCGGCCTGCACCGTGTTCTTGTCTTCCTCGCTTAGCTTGTCGCCGTTCTCGCGCATTGTCTTTTCGGTCTCGTAGATCAGGCTGTCGGCATGGTTCAGGGTTTCAACCTCTTCCTTGCGCTTCTTGTCCTGCTCCGCAAACTGCTCGGCTTCCTTCACGCGCTGGTTGATCTCTTCCTCGCTCAGGTTGGTGCTGGCGGTGATGGTGATCTGCTGCTCATTGTTGGTCGCCTTGTCCTTGGCGGACACGTTCACGATACCGTTGTTGTCGATGCTGAAGGTAACCTCGATCTGCGGCACGCCTCTGGGAGCCGGCGCGATGCCGGTCAGCTGGAAGCGGCCCAGGGTCTTGTTGTCATAGGCCATCTGGCGTTCGCCCTGCAGTACGTGAATCTCGACTGTAGTCTGGCCGTCAGCCGCCGTCGAGAATACCTGGCTCTTGCTGGTCGGGATCGTGGTATTCCGCTCGATCAGCTTGGTGAAAATGTGTCCTTCCGTCTCAAGGCCCAGGCTCAGAGGCGTCACGTCCAGCAGCAGCACGTCCTTGACTTCGCCGCCAAGCACGCCGCCCTGGATGGCCGCGCCGATCGCCACGCACTCATCCGGGTTGATACCCTTGAAGGGATCTTTGCCGGTCACTTTCTTAACCGCATCCTGCACAGCGGGAATACGGGTGCTGCCGCCGACCAGAATGACCTTGTTGATCTGGTCTACGCTCAGTCCGGCATCCTTCAGGGCCTTCCGCATCGGTTCGACTGTCGCGTCGACCAGGTCGCTGGTCAGCTCGTCAAACTTCGCACGGGTCAGCGTCACGTCCAGATGCTTCGGACCGGTGGCATCCGCAGTGATGAAGGGCAGGTTGATGTTCGCGGTCGTGGTGCCGCTCAGCTCGATCTTGGCCTTCTCGGCGGCTTCCTTCAGCCGCTGGCAGGCGATCTTATCCTGCTTCAGATCGATGCCGTTCTCTTTCTTGAACTGATCGGCTACATAGTCGATGATCCGCTGGTCAAAGTCATCGCCGCCCAGCCGGGTGTTACCGTTGGTGCTCAGCACTTCGAACACGCCGTCGCCGATATCGAGAATGCTCACGTCAAAGGTTCCGCCGCCCAGGTCGTACACCAGGATCTTCTGGTTTTCTTCCTTGTCCAGGCCGTAAGCCAGGGATGCTGCTGTCGGCTCGTTGATGATCCGCAGCACTTCCAGTCCGGCAATCCGGCCGGCGTCCTTGGTCGCCTGCCGCTGGCTGTCGTTAAAGTATGCCGGCACGGTGATAACCGCCTGGGTAACTTTCTCGCCCAGATAGCTCTCGGCTGTTTCCTTCATCTTGCTCAGGATCATCGCGCTGATATCCTGGGGGGTATACTGCTTTCCGTCAATATTTACCTTGTAGGTGGTGCCCATCTCGCGCTTGATGGAGATCACAGTCCGGTCCGGATTGGTCACGGCCTGGCGCTTGGCCACCTGACCGATCAGGCGCTCTCCGTCCTTGGTGAAGGCGACGACGGACGGGGTGGTCCGGCTGCCTTCGGCGTTGGCGATTACGGTGGGCTGTCCGCCCTCCATCACGGCCACGCAGCTGTTGGTGGTTCCCAGGTCAATTCCGATAATCTTACTCATTGTCTTTCCCTCCTGTTTATTCTGAAATTTGGATTGATATCATTTATTTCCGAAGACGCATTGCGTCATTCAGGCACAACTTTGACCATCGCATGCCGGAGCACCTTGTCTCCGATCATGTAACCCTTCTGCAGTACCTGGCACACGGTTCCGGGTTCTCCCTCTTCCTCGGTGCCTTGCAGGATGGCGTTTTCCAGGTTCGGGTCAAACTTTTCGCCCATCCGGTCGATCGGCTTGACGCCCAGTTTCTCGTAAGCGTCTGTCATCTGCTTCAGGACCATTTCAACGCCGTTCTTCAGCGCTTCGTCCTGGCTGCCCGCCGCAGCTTCTACCGCGCGCTCAAGGTTGTCCAGCACCGGCAGCATTGCCGCGGCCACGTCCTTGCGCCCGTCTGCGTAGGCGTCCGCCCGTACGCTTTCGTTTCTCCGGCGGAAGTTCTCGAAATCAGCCTGCACGCGCTGGGCCAGCTGCAGGTATTCGGCCGTCTTGGCGTTTGCCTCGTCCAGTGCTTTCTGCGCAGGATCCTCTTCCTCCGCTTTCGCTTCTTCCACCGGCGCTTCCGGTGATGTTTCGGATTCCGGTTTGTTTTCAGCGGTTTCCTCTTCCGGGTTTACGTTTTGCTCGAGGATCTCTTCCTGTTTTTTATCCATCTTCCCTTTGCCTTTCCGTTTCTTCATGGGCTTCGCTTCCCTTCATCCTCACCGCTGAACATGTCCGTCAGCTCATGGCCCATCATGTTCAGGATGGAAATGACTCTTGAATACCGCATTCGTGTCGGACCGATAACCCCGATAGTGCCCTGTTGCCCGCTCCTCGTGGAGTAGGAAGCCGTCACGATGGAACAGTCAACCATTTCCGGCACACCCGTCTCCGGCCCGATCCGGACCGTAAAGGCCATCTCGCTGCTGCCGCGGATGATGTCCGCCAGTTTGTCCCGGGTTTCCATCAGGCTCAGAAAGTTCCGCGCCTTGCCCACATCGCTGTATTCCGGATAGCTCAGCATGTTGCTGGTTCCGCCGATCGCTATGTGTGGGCTTCTCGGTGCTGTCTTTCCTTCGTTGAAGAAGCCGTACAGGCTGCGCAGCACCTCATCGTTGCCTTCCATCCGTTGGATCAGCTCCGGCAGAATCTCGCAGGCTCTTGTCAGCGTACTGCCCCGCAGCTCGTTCGTCAGCGTTCTCGAGATCTGGTACAGCGTATCGCCGTCCACCTCGTTGCTGACGCGGATGATGCTGTCTCTGATCAGTCCTTGGTCTGTCACGATGACTACCAGTGCGCTTTCCGCGGAAACCGGCACTAGCTGGATCGTCTGGATCTTCGGTTCGTTCCCTTTCGGGGAAACAACCACTGCCGTGTACTGCGTCAGGCTGGAAAGAACCTTGGCCGCGTGGTCGATCACGTCTTCCATTTGGTGAACCCGGCCGCTGAAATGGCTCAGCACGCTCTCGGCCGAGTCGTCCGGGATGATCCCGGCCTGCAGCAGGGAATCCACATACAGGCGGTATGCCTTGGCGGAAGGAATCCGGCCGGCGGAAACGTGCGGCTGATCGAGAAAACCAAGTTCCTCCAGGTCGCTCATCTCATTCCGGATCGTGGCGGAGGATAGGCCCATCTCGTATTTCTTGCTGATGGTTCTGGACCCGACCGGCACACCCGTAAGGATGTAATCATCGATGATTGCCCGCAGAATGCGAAGCTTCCGCGCGTCCATATCCATTCAACCGCCTCCTTTCCCGGTTGTTGTTAGCACTCGATGGCTGCGAGTGCTAACCACATGCATAATGTAACACCTTCCCTGTTCTTTGTCAATACTTCCGTTCTTATTTATTTGATGAAATCTGTGTGTAGATTTGTGAATGTTCGGTGAACGAATTTACAGGCCGTTGGTCTGGTACAATCCTCCGCCCAGTTCCGGTGCAACATACATCACTCCGAAGGAATCCGGTGCGTACTGATATTGGAACACAGCGGTCCCGTCTGCCGTCAGCCAGCCGTGTGCTTTTGTCAGCTGGTCAGCCTGATACCGTCCGGGATTCACCGCGTCCATCAGCACCTTGATCATCGTCGGATCCGCGTCTTTCTGTTCGCCGTACAGGGAACAGAGCGCCCCCGTCAGATACTGGTAATCCGCGTCCGCATCCTTCCGCTGGAACTCATATACGATCATTTTCAGCTGTTCCTGCCGGAAGATGAACACCAGGTCGGCGGTAAACCGGCTGACTGCCACTTTCTCCGTCGTGACCATGATAGCCCAGTCCTGCAGAACCCGCTCGACCATGTTCACGCTTTCCAGCGCCTTGACCTGTTGCGGGCTCATCCCCCAGCGGATCCCGTCCCGGAAACGGAAGGCGTCCGGTGAAGGCGTAATCGTCGGCTGTGGTGTCTCCGTGGGAATCTCCGTGGCCGTCCCGACCCCCAGCATCTCCCAGATACTCGGTGCCGCCTGCTCCGCGTAAGCCATACCGAAAAACGCCCCTGTCATCATCAGCAAAGCAATCAAAAAAGCAAAGATTCTTCTCATTTTTTGCTCTCCCGTATATTATGCTCGCTCCGTCAAACTTTTGAATTCTGAATTATTCCTTTATCCCTGCCATGTGCAGCATCTGCGCCCTCGCATCCTGCATCACTCTCTCCTGTTCCGCCGCGAAACCGTTTTCCGGTTCATAAACAATCTCGTCCCCGAAAGTAAAAGTCCTGGCCTCCCGGTTGGCGTAAACCGGCAAAATCCTCAGCTTTTTCCCCGATTTCTTCCACCAGGCTTCCGCCAGCATCAGAAACCCGGGTGAAAACTCACTGACCCCGCCCTTTTCATATTTTCCTTCCGGATGCTCCGGGAAGATCATCAGGTTTTCCCCGTGCTCCAGCGCTTCCACACTCTCTCGCAGAGTCTGTCGCAGTTTCATCGGGGAGTCCCGGTATACTGCGATCGCCCGGAGCGAGTTCATCACGTTCACGCTCACCCACCCGAGATTCCTGGCAATAATCTTTCGCACAAACACAGGCAGGAATGTCTTTTTGCTGAAAGTATTCTCATACATATATGCCCGAACCTTCTTCGGGTCGAACATCATCATATTGATGACCCAGAACCGAACATCCACCGGAAAGCAAAGCGCGCTGGCAATCGGCCCGTAAATCTCCGCATGGTTGCCTAGGAAAACAATCGGATTCTCCGGGTCTTCTTTGATATGGTCTAGGTTAACCATCTTATGCCGGTTAAAGGGACGAAGGATTCCCATCGCTATTTTGGTAACGATATTCTCCTTCAGGCTTACAGCACGTTCCCTGAAGGTATCTCCTCTCAGATTAAATACCTTGATCTTCACCGGTCTTACTTTCCTTCTGTTTCCTTATCTAATAGTCTCAGTCCCATTGCCGCCGGTGCTGCCACCGTCAGGATCATAATAGCATACAGCAGCAGCTTGTTCCAGGTTGTCCGGTCCAGGGCAAACTCAAGTCCAAGTACAATCCCGACCATCAGCGGAAGGCTGATCAGCGCGGCGATGGCAAGGCGCGGTTTCCGTTTCCTGCCGCGTTTAAAGGCAATCACCACACCGATCGCAAGCATAATCGCCGCAGCAATCTGCTGCAGACCGACAAACGAGATGCTCAGGAACCGGTCGTACCGGAGGCTCTCCAGTACAACTGCTCCGGCGCCGAACAACAGCAGAAACGCGATCACCGTATCCCCGTCCGTTTGACTTTTGAGTATTCGGATCAGCAGAATGACAAACAGCACCAATGCGGCTGCAGCGGCCAGATAATAGGTAGCCAGGCAGGGTTCATCTTCCCCCACCGCCAGGAAGCTTTTCGTCAGCCATTCACTGTCCAGTGCCCGGCTGATGTCGAAGTCCTCAATTCGGTTTTCTGCGATCCGTTCCGCGATCACCGTCGGCAGCAGTGCAACGCTCAGGATATCCAGGATCCGCGCAGTCTTTTCTTTCGTGATCCTCGCACTGACCCATCCGCCCAGGAATATGCCGCCGATCAGGCCGAACATGCTCCATCCGCCGCCTGCCACCTGCGGCCAGAAAGAAACCGGGGTCATCCGCCCCAGTTCCTGGTTCAGCAGACAGAAAGTCAGCCGGGAGCATACAATCCCGCAAACCATAGCCAGCAGAGCCGTCAGCGGTGCTGTCCCGGGCTTTACTCTGAAATTCTTCGCCAAAAGTCCCAGCGTGATCATGGAGCAGATCGCTCCCAGCATCACACAAAACCCAAATGCATAGACCTTCACCCCGAAAACCTCGATGATGACAGCCTCTTCCAACAGATTCATTCTTATTAAAATGCCTTTCATTAACTACAGGACGATTTGGGAAAGCCGACTCAAAATGTCATTTCGACCAAGGCCGCTTTGCGGCCGCGTGGAGAAATTTCCCATTTCTCTCTTCTTCCTGAAATCCGAAGGGGCTTGGAAGACGATTGGAAAGCCCCCAATCATTGTTCTGCTGAAGCGAAATAGATAATATCGCTCAGTCCCCGCTCATCCCCTCCGGCCATTCCTTTAATAACCTGATCCCCGAATACCATTTCGGCAGAATTTCCACCGTCCAGGTTGAACGCCTGCTTGCAGCCCAGTTCATGCATGAATTCACCGAGCTTCGTCTGTGAGAATCCGGAAGATCCGGACCGGTCCTTTGCCTCAACAACCACCAGCACGTAGCTCAGCGGCCCCATCTGCCCGATGGCTGCCCGTGGCTCACGGCCATGGGGATTGTATCCGTAGTTTTCATCGATTTCCATCAGTTCGCCGTCGATCACCAGCGCAGGCCCGAATGTGAAGGCGTTGACCAGTTTCCGGTCCATTTTCTTCAGTTCGTTCGGGAATTCCTTGATTCCCTGAGATTTGGGGAACAGATGGAAATCTCCCTGATCGTCAATAACCAGGATATCCTTGGTCCGGTTCGTTTTGCTTCGGATTTTGTTCGTCATCCGGTATTCGAAAGTGGTTTTTTCCGGTTTGTCCACGTAGTTGTCGCCGTTGATGGCAATCACGGCGTTGTATTTCTTCGCCAGCGCGGAAACAGAGGCTGTTTTGGAAGACCCCAGCTTCTCCGGATTAACCACGCCCGTCCGCAGTTGGGACGGATCCGCGATATGGACATAAGCGATATGGATCTTGGTCCCGTCGTCCATTTCCTGATGCTCCGTCTTTACCCGGATGGATTCATCCTCGTATCCGTTTTCGGTATACTGTTCTGCCTTCGGTTCACAGCCGGGGGTAAAATCCAGCGGCAGCGCCCATTCCGGATGTGATGCAAATTCACCCTCGTCCAGCGTTTCCTCTTCCAGTTCGTCCTCAGCCATCGCGGAGTTGAAAATCAGCCGTCCGAAGTCAATCTCATCCTCGCCGTCGTTCATCAATTCCATCTTGATGTCGTTCAGCATGTTCGGGGAGGAGATTGCAAAGGGCATCATGGCGATAATAGCCGCGCACAGCAGCACCAGAAAAACACGCACTGGCATTTTCATGATCATTCTTCCTCTTCTTCCTGCATTTTCGTATTGAAAATATCAACCAGTTTCGATGCCAGGTCCTCATCCTCGACCAGTTCAAAGCTTTCGGTCTCTTCCCCGTCCTCTTCCTCGGCAACAACCTTGCAGATGATGCATTCCTGCGTGTTGTCGTCGTTCACTTCCGTGTCTTCTTCGGTCAGCAGGGCATATTCCTCTCCGTTGTAGAATAAATAATCAATCACTTCGTAGCAGTATTCGTTTCCGTCTTCGTCTTCAAAAACGATGATGTCTTCTTCCATGTTGTTCATTTCATTATCCGTCATTTTTCGTTCCTTCTTTCTCCGGTTTCCCGGTCGTTGGTTTTCCTGAAAAAACACATGCGATTATACCCGATCCCATTGGCTTTGACAAGTTGACTTTCAGTCTCTCCCGCCTTATCATTGTTCAGGCGAATGATCCTTCTGCGTCAGCTGGTGGCGGCTTCCGTCCTCTTCCTGGATGACAATGCCGTCGAGGATCGCCTTCATGTTTTCACGGTACTCGGCCAGATACTCATGGCGCAGTTCCGCCTGCTCCGCCGTTTCCGCTTCAGTGAGTCCCCCGGCTTTCTTTTTCCGGGCCAGTTCATTGATCCGTTCAATCTTGGCTTTTTCCATCCGTTTTCCTCCTGTTATTATCTGTTTCTTCCGTATACATTCACACACATTGTGGCCGAAGGGTCAAGGGGGCATTCGGAAAGTCCCCTTTTGAAAGGAGTCTTTTCATTGGTTCAGGGTAAATGGTTCGCTCCCGGCGAGGATCTCTCTGCCGTTCTTCCCGTCCGCACTGCGGTCTTCGGCCGCGGTGCCGATGATCTCGACGCCCTCAGCTGGAACGCTGTCGTCTTTCAGGACGGCGTCCCTGCCGGTATCGGCCGCATCTGGTGGCAGGATGGTGCCTTCCGCCTCGGCGATATCGGGATTCTCGAATCTTACCGCGGTCATCGCCTTGGCGACCTGGTTCTCCGCCTCCTGCTCTTCAAGGCTCAGAGCCATTCGGCGCGGGAAGTCCGTCTGCAGTGTCCCCGGGATCTCACGGGCTTCTTTGCCCGCCTCGGGCTGAAAGAGGAATCTGTTTCCGATTCTGGCCTCGTCGAAATGATGATCCCGGGCAGTGAAATTGACCTTGACACCTGCCGACACTGCCCGAAAGTTTCCTGTCCCAACCGTATGTAAACAAATTCCGGCCGAAGATCCAGGGGTACTGCGCCAGGGGGCCCCGGCTACTCGGAAAGCCCCCTTGTGAAAAGGATCTACTCCGAAGGGGGCATGGAGGGCGACCGGAAAGTCCCCCATTGTCTGCTGTCTCCTCCGCACAGGAGCGTCAGAAGCACCATCAGCACCGCGCACCCCAAAATCACCGCCAGATCCCCGATCGCACTGCCGACTGAAAGCGTTCCGGAGGATGTCAGCACAATCATTACCGTGCAAAGGATCGCCGCGATCCAGTTTCCGGCAATCCGTTGTTTTGCGTGTGCCTGCTTCAGTTGCCGCAAAGTCCAGATGCCAAGGCAGCCGAGAATGACCGCGCAGTAAACGTAACGAAGAATGTTATTCGGAGCCTCCCGGAAGCTTTCCGTCACAATCCGGATTCCGGACCACAGGCACAGTGAAACGATCAGAAGCTCGCCCCCTCCTGCCAGCTCTTCCTTCCGGATTATCAGCCAGATGCAGATCCCGATGAAGCACAGCAGCGCTGCAGCCGCCTCGATGCTTCCCGGCATAAACCTTCCGTTTTTCGTCAGCATCGGGATCAGTGGAAGCGGTTCGATCACTTCCCTGCCGCTCCCGGCATACCCGGATTCGAAGATCTTCCAGACGGCAGCCGCCGGCAGAAGCCCGAACCCGATCCCGTCCAGCCATCTCATAAGCGTCCGCGTCTCCGCGGCCGCTTTTTTGTTCATTGCCGTCCTCAGCAGCGTGAACAGGATCAGAACAAGCACCGCTGTAACAATCCCTGCTGTCCGGATCGTCAACTTCACTCCGCCGATCTCGGCCAGCACATCAGCCATGCTGCTTTTCCCCCTTGAACACCCATCTCTCCTGCACCCTGTAGCTGACGAAATACAGCAGCGTGTCTGTGATCAGCTTCGCAACAGTGCTGCTCATGCCGGTTTTCCCCAGCAGCCACGTCCCGCCGGCGCTTAGCAGCATGATGGCCGCAGCGAGGATCACATACCGCAGGAAAGCCTTGCCGGCATGACCCTTATCCTCGAACACAAGCTTTCTGTTCAGCAGGAAGTTGACCGTCGCGCTGATTACCCGCGCGATAATCGTGCAGATCAGGATGATCTTGGCATCCTTAGCCGCCCCGTTCGCAAACACCGCCAGGTTCAGTAGATTGAATATCCCCTGGTCGACTACAACGCTGGCCAGGCTGGCTGCCATGAACTTGAAGAAGCTCCCGAGGATCACTTTGTAGATCCGGATGCTGTCCTTGATCGGGTGGAAATGCGTCCCCTCGTTCTCGTTTTCATAGATTGTCTCGATCGGCACCGGGATAATCGGGATCCGTGCCCGAGAACAGGCAATCAGCACCTTCATCTCGTATTCAAATCGTGCGCCTTCCACGTCGATCATGAACTGCAGGTCTTCCTTCCGGAAGGCGCGAAGCCCGGTCTGTGTGTCCGGCAGATACTGCCCGTAAAGCAGTTTAAAGACAACGGAGGTCATCTTGTTGCCGAATCGGCTCTTGGGTGGGATGTTCTCGCTGTTGAAATCCCGGCTGCCAAGGTAAAGGGCTCTTTCCCCGCCTTCCAGTCTCTCGGCCAGCTTCAGACAGTCCTCAACCGTATGCTGCCCGTCTGCATCCGCGGTAATGACGCCGCTGATCTTATCCGCAAGGTTTTCCATGATCCACCGGTAACCGGTTTTCAGGGCGATTCCCTTTCCTTTGTTAACCTCATGATGGAGAACCGTTGTATCTTCAACTGCTTCAATTTCCCGAAAAATCGGCTGGTAACTCTCCGGGGATCCGTCGTCCACGACTACGATCCGGGCAAAGCCGCCTTCCTTCAGCCTGCGGATATAGGCCGGAAGCCGTTCATCCGGCTCCAGCGAAGGGATCAGGATCACCGCATCCTGAGCCGCGTGCTTTTCCATTCAGCACCCATCCTCTCCGAATACTCATTATCCTTATAATTATATCTGATTTCCTGCAAAAACACAATATATATGGTGCAATTCCCTCATTGACATACAATAGGTATAAAGCTATACTGTCTTTAATATCCGAGCATTCGGATTGTTCCCGTAAATCTGCCATACTGTAGTCCTTTACTCACATGGTGGCCGAAGGGGTGTGGGGGCGATCGGAAAGCCCCCACAAATAACCAAGGAGGTTAATCTGATGGGCATCATCGCTTCCAGAAATCTCGAAGACCAGCGCCGTGAATCCAACGGCATCACCTATTTCGACCGCGGAACCCTGACCGGGAAAAACGGCCGTAAGTATGACCGCTTCGCAATCCAGACTCACTTCGTGGAAGTCGGGGAAGATCAGGCGGAGCTGGTTCGCAGATACGTTCTTCCCCTTGCCCTGCCGGGGGACGTGCTTTCTTTCGGTGCCAAGGTCATGGCCATGTGCACCCGCAATGTGAAAACCAAGGATGAAGTCCATCCCGGTTTCTGGGCTAAGAAGTTGGCCCCGTTCGCCGGTATCAACGAAACCGGCGTCGGCATGCATGAACCTTATAAGCTTCAGCTGGTGATCGATATCTGTGGTCTCCCCCGTGTCCTGTTCGCTGCCTTCGTCAGCGCCATTACCCGTCCCTTCGGCGTGCATGGTCTGTTCTATAAGATCTGCGGCAAAGGCGTTGCCGGCATTGATGGGTTCTACTTCCGTTCCAGTTTTGACCGGTATAAGGAGCTCGCCCTGATCAACCCGCCGAACCCGGTGGAACTCTGCAATCAGCTGGAAAAGGATACCGGCATCCCGGTTGTCCTCATGGACGCCAATGATATCGACCAGAATCAGCTCGGCAAATGTGACGATTTCCCGCTCACCGATGACGAGATTCAGGATGCCATGGCGGACAATCCCTCCGGCCAGGGCGACGAACTGACTCCCCTGATCCTGATCCGGCCCCTTTCCTGATCCCATGAGGCACATACCGTCTTCAGATACGGCACACGCCGGCGTCCTCACCTTTGAGGAAGCGCTCAGGCCCACGGCTGCGGACTTTGACCGCAGCCGCTGGCTCTATATTCCGGATCATTACAGCGAATACCGCTATATTCTCGGCACCCGGGGAGATCATCCCCTGATCTGTATCGGGATCAACCCTTCCACTGCAATCCCGGACCGTCTGGATAACACCCTTAAATCAGCCGAGAGGATCGCCCTCCATAACGGCTATGATTCCTTTGTCATGTTCAATGTCTATGCCCAGCGTGCCACCGATCCGGATGATATGGAAAAAGAGTTGAATCCCGTTCTCCATCGGGAAAACCTGAAAGCTTTCTCCTGGTTGCTTTCTCAGCTGAAAACCACGCCGGATCTCTGGGCCGCCTGGGGTACAATCATCGAGAAAAGGTCGTATCTTCCCGGCTGTGTCCTCGACATGGCTGACACCGGCAGACAATTTGGGGCCCGCTGGTTCACCGCCGGCCCCCGCAGCCAAAAAGGCCACCCCCATCATCCCCTGTATCTCAAAAAGGACTCAGCCCTCGATCCCTTCACGGATCTTGAATCATACCTGAAATCGCTTGAACCAAATGTCAATCATTAACCCCTGAGCTATTGCAGCCGAAGGAGGCATATATATGCATAATACTTTCGACGAAACATTTACCTTAAGAACCAGAGACTGCGACCTGACAGGCAAATGGCGCCCGAGCGCCATCCTGGAATCAATGCAGGAAGCCGCCGGCATGCATAGCATGCTCCTGGGCTGCGGCCGCGATGCACTGATCAAAAACAATATCGTCTGGGTCCTCTCCCGCTGCGAACTCCACATGGACCGTTACCCTTCCGTAGGGGAAAAGATCACCGTCCATACCTTCCCGACCCCGACACGCATCTGCTTTTTCCCCCGCTATTTTATCTTCACAGATGAGCACGGGGAAATGATCGGCAAAGCAGGTTCCCTCTGGCTCCTCCTGGATATCCAAACCCGCCGTATGCTTCCGCCGGGCGATGTCGGCAAGCTGATTCCGGATAACAAAGATCTCTCAATCCCCATGAATCTGCCCGCCACCGTCGGCAACCTCCAGGGGGAAGAGTTCGTCACCGAGTATCATCCGGTCTATACCGATCTGGATGTGAACGGTCACGTCAACAACACCCGCTATGCGGATATGCTCTGCAATGCCCTCGGTATCGGCATGATGACCGAGTATGAACTGGAGCGGATCATTCTGAACTATAACCATGAAATCCTGCCGGATCATAAAGTCACCCTGCGTCGGATTCTCCACGGCGCTGAGTACCGCCTCAGTGGTAAAATCAATGATGACGTTTCTGCCTTTGAAATCGGCGGCACCCTCAGAAAACGTCAGTGATGCAAATTCATTCCGAATCATAGGTCTCATAATCAGGAGGATGATGGATTGAAAAAGAGTATGTCTGTTTTCCTGTCGTTGGTTTTTGCGCTGATCTGTGTATCCGGCCTTGCTGCCGGGTCGGATATGAAGCTGAAGGATTTCACCGTCAAAACGATCGACGGGAAGGACTTTACTCTTTCCGAAGTCCTGAAGGATCATGACCTGGTCATCATCAATCTCTGGGCCACCTGGTGTCCGCCCTGCAAGATGGAGTTCCCTTTCCTGCAGGAAGCCTGGTCGAAGAATAAAGACCGCGTAGCCGTCATTGCCCTTTCCGTCGAACCGACGGACACGGAGGCCAAACTGCGAAGCTATGCCGGGGCAGTGGGCCTCACCTTCCCGATTGCCAATGCAGGCAGCACCGGCCTGGATTCTTTTGCAGCGTCAGGCATCCCCACTACAGTCCTCGTCGACCGTGAAGGCAATGTCGCCTCCGTGGAAATCGGCGCCAAAGTCTCCGCACAGGAATTTCAGGACCTTTTTGCTCAGTATCTTCCCGAAGAATCTTCGCATCATCCTTTTAGCATCAAACAAGCCTTTATCCGCAGAGGAGATGGGGAGCGCTCGGGATTTCATCCATAAACTCAGAAAGTCCCCAAAAAGAATTCAGCCTTGTGAATTTCTTCACAAGGCCTTTTTCATGTATGCCCGGCAGGATTCGAACCTGTGACCTTCAGAGTCGGAGTCTGACACTCTATCCAGCTGAGCTACGGGCACTCAACGCGAGTAATCATAACGCTTTGCGCTCGTTCTGTCAAGGCGGGATTTCAGAGTGTTTTTCTCGTTTGGGCTGTTTTGTCAGTTTTTTTGTCAATTCCGAATCCCCTTTTTTCGGCTCCGGGCCTTGTCTATCAAAGGCTCTGAGGTTTGAGACGATGTCAACTTTTTTGTCAGTTTTTCAAGCGTTTCGCTCATTCTTAAAATGTTTCATCATATCGTTCGTCAGGCTCAGATCGTTCGGCTGCAAAACAATATCCGCTTTGTTGACCCATTCGGCATATTTCAGCTCCTGCGAATCCATATGAATATCGCCATCACCATCTGCCTCACAGAAAAAACCAAGCAGCAGGTCCTGCGCCATTCCCCAGGGTTGGGATTTATAGTATCGGATATTCTTTACCCTGACGCCGGTTTCTTCCATAACCTCACGCTGTACGGTCTGCTCAGCCGTTTCACCGATCTCCGTGAAGCCGGCTACAAGCGCGTTATGTGCATAGCCCGACCGATAACGGGTAATCAGCAGGCTGTCACCTTTGATCACGCCGACGATGACCGCGGGATTAATTCTCGGATAAACCACAAGGCCGCACTGCCCGCACTGCAGTGCCCTCTCAGTCGGATGAAAGCGATTGGCTCCTCCGCATTTTCCGCAGTATCGGTTTTCTGTGTACCACTTCCACAGGTGGTATGCCGTAAACGCGGCAAAAAGTTCTGTTCCCCGGCCGAGATCCCTCAGTTCCCGGATTGTCCGGTATTCAAATCCGGAAAGCGGAATATCCGCCGGCCGGGTTGAAAGGAAAAACCGCCTATGATTGACAGAAAAAAGATATACTGCTTCTTTGGCTGAAAAATCCTTTCCGGTTGTAAAGCAGATCCGTCCGTCCGGAATTTTGGCGAAGAGTCTGCCGTCATCATCAAACAGGAGAATATAATCGTTTTGATCCGGAGCAGTTGAGCAAAAAGTATTATTCAATCTGTCAGGCGATATATCCTGTATCACGGTCAACACTCCCTGTAAAGCTTAAAGTTCTGAAAGCCGACTTCATCCATATCTGATTATTCGCCGAAAATGAGAAAAAGCCCTGCCTCAGAAAAAACAAGGCCGCTTTCCGGCACCGTCGGCACATCACTTTTTCCCTTTATCCTGCTCTGGTTCCGGCAGGCTCGTCATGGCCGGCAGGATAGCCTTCCGCGTTAATCGAATTATCCATATAGACCCCAATATAAGCAGCATGGAGGAAACGACTATGAAAAAAAACATTGCCGCCGTCCTGGTCATCGTTCTCATTTTTACCTTTGCCTGCGCGCTTGCCGACAGTCCGAAGTTCGTGACCATCAATGAATGGCTGGACACCAAGGGAGAATGCGGTGACTGTTATATGGTCATCCAGATCCGGGAAGTACTTGGCCCCGTCCTGGCCGTTGCGGCAGACGAAACCGGATCAGTCAATCTCTTCACCGGAAACGACGAGGAACTGCTCTTCAACTTCGGCGATCATCAGGATGCAGAGTATTATAAACACTGGATCTTCGTAATCTCCAATCCGGAATACAACGTGTTTGATGGTGTCGTGGAACTGAAAAACTGGAAACTGGAACGATTTATGCCCTGCATTATGAACTGACTTTCACAACCGGTTCTGTGAACGAATGGTATGTTTAATTGTTGATGAGATAAGCTTTGAATACCAGACATGGGGAGTTCAAACTGAACTCCCCTTTTCACTGCTTTGCCTGAAATATCACGCTGCTTCATCCGTCAGGTCACTGATTCTGACACCGAAGAAACTTGCCAGATCAGGCAGAAGTTCCTCTTCCGGCGCCTGAAATCCGTTTTCCCAGTTTGATACCGTGCCCGGCATCAGGTTAAACCATTCATCGATACCGGCTCTGGGCAATCCTTTTGCTTCCCGTAAAACCCTGAATTTTGCTCCGAATGACATCCTGACCGTCTCCTTTCCTCATCAGTCGAACACTGCATATCTTCCATCTGCAAAAAATATACAGTCTTCATATGATCTGGAAATGAACGCATTATGAACTTCCGGCTTCCGACTGATCGACAATCAAGTCATGCTTAAGTTCCAGTTCTCTTTGCGCCATTCTTATCTTATTGGCATTGGTGGAACCCATCACATCTTTTGAAGATTTTTTTCGCAGAAATCCGAAAAAACGGGAACTTTTCCGGGGAGCCCTCGTCTGACATTGTGAAAGCAGCAAGAGAAGAAAAAAACGTCAGGAACCAGAAATTACGAGTCAAAGATAAGGAAGAAGAAGGGAGGTATGGGAGATGACAATGGCAAAGTGGCAGAGGGTGGTGCTTTTTATTTTCGGCATCGCAATGATGGTCTCCGGAATCATTAAGATCGTGAACGCACTGTAATGGATTGATATCAAAGGAAACATCCCGAAAAGCATAGTTCCCTAAAAAATACCCGGGAGTGAGACACTCCCGGTGTTTTTTGATTCTGGTTCAGAAAAAAGAATTCCATCCGAAGCCTGCTCCGTTGCGGCTCCCGGCTGTTCCGGTGCAGTCAGGTTATCTCCCCGAATCAAGTTTTTTACAGAAACGGCTCTGAATGGTCGGGACATTGTTACAGTTTTCTGTAGAAATCAACAGCCCCTTGAATCTCCTCAACCGTCGGATGCCCCTTGGCAATTCCGCCCAAGAGCTTAAACGGCCCAAACGTGTCAAACCCGAGACAGTGATAGGATCCGATTTCCCTGCATTTTTTCTGTTCGGCAATTTTGCGTATGGATGTCAGAAAGACTCCTTTCGGGGCACCATGGGTAAAAAGATAGAATACATTCTTTCCCTCTGGCAGATAAGTTTCTGCAAAAGAAAGCAGCTGTTTCGCAAAGCTGTTGTAGTATATGCCGGAAGCGAACCCGATACGCTCATAACCCGTCAGGTCTGCAGCAGGCTGCGCCGTCACATCGATCAGCGTAACCTCATTTTCCCCGGCAATAGCATCCAGCAGCTTTTTCGTGTTCCCATGGTGTTTGGAATAATATACAATCGCCGTCTTCATTTCTTCCTCCCGATCTTCGAGATACCATACCCTCCTGTAATCTGTCGCCAATATAATCTCATGAAACCGTCGTTTTTCCTGATATTCTTTGGAACACCCTCTTCATCGTTAGCCCTTGCACCACCGTTGTGAAGAATACGATCGCATACGTGCACCCGAGAATAATCACATAGGTTTCCTCCGGAATGATGGATGCTGTACTGACCGCCAGTGCCAGGGAAAGGCCGCCCCGAAGTCCGCCCCATGTAAACAGGGCAACAAATCCGCTTCTGTGGTATCCGTCAGGGATGGGGCCAATGAGCCAGCTGCCCGCCCAAAGGCTCGCTGCCCGACCGACCAGATTGCATATGATGGCAGCCAATGCAAGTCCCAGTACATTCGGCATCTGCAGGATCCGTACAAAGGAAAGTCCCAGAATTACATACAATGCGGAATTGAGCAGAACATCCAGTGTTTCCCAGAATGTGTCGAGTTCTTCCAGTTCCCAGCTTCGTCCCTTCTCTTCCTCCTTCTCGCGCAGCGTGGAGAAGACAACTCCGCATACAACGCAGGCAATGGCACCGGAGCAGCCCAATAATTCGCAGATCGCGAAGGATGCAGAAACCGCAAACAGGGTGATAATAATTCGTCTGTGCTTATCCTCAGTGCTCTTAAAGAGCTGAAAACTAAGCCAGGTCACAGCGGCCCCTACCAGAACAGCCCCCACGATCTCCCGAAGCATAATCTCAAGGAAACCGCCGTTTTTCTGCGCTGTGACGATTCCCGAGAACACGGCAAACAGAGCAACACCCACCCCGTCGTTCAGCAAGGATTCCCCTTCCATCAGAAAGCCGGTCTTCTTGGGCAGGCCGAACTTTTTCAGGATACTGGTCGCTGCAATCGGATCTGTCGGCGCAATGATGCTCCCGAACATCAGGCACACAGGCAGCGTAAAGGGAAGTTGGAAAACAGAGGCGACCGCGTAAAATAGCAGGCCGTAAAACACGGCTCCAAGCAGCGTGCAGACAAACGCAAGGACGCCGATCGGCCGGGCATTCTGCCGGAACTGGGAGATCGTCAGATGGCAGGAGCCCGCAAAAAGCATAAAGCAGAGCACTCCCTTCATCAGGAAAGCTTCCAGGTCAAACACCTGTACCTTCTGCAAAAATTCTTTTACGGATTCCTCCCGGATCGCCGAAACAGATACTGTGAGAATAATACCGATCAGGACGGAAAAAAGCATCAATGAAATCTCATAGTTCAGGTGAAACATCTTTTCATTTAAAAACCCGATCAGCACAATGATTCCGAGCGTAACAGCTGACAAAAGAAGCAGGTTTTCCATCTTCTTTCACGATCCTTTCCTTCTTTTTTCGATCATGCCGGCCAGTCCGCTTCCGGCTGCGGCGCTCAAAAAGCCCCAGAGCAGGAATTGCGGCGGAAAACATAACAGCAGCAGGACCGTCACTGCCAGCGGTTTCTTCAGTTGTGCACCCAAAGCCGCTGCGGTGATGATCCCCGCCGCGAATGCGGCATGCCCTGCATCTCCGGCAAAGAAGAACATCCCCAGTGCAAACCCCATGCAGGTGCAGGCAAAAATCAGCGGGAAGAAATGGCCGCCCTTCAGGCCAAACTGCAGGCAAAATGAAGTCATTGCCAGCTTCAACAGGCAGATTCCAGCAAGGAACAGTACGCCGTACCCTCCGTTGCTTGCAATCAGCTGCGCCATCTGTTCTTCTCCTGAGAACAGAACCATGGGGCACACTAAACCAAGCAGGCCGATGGCCAGGCCGCAGAGCGTTTCCTTCAGGACTGGAGGAACAACCTTCGCCGCCTTCCCCATCACTGCTTCACAGCCTTCATAAAACAGGAACAGCAGAAATCCTACAGGAATGTAAACCAAAGCAAGCAATCCGTCTGTTGTGCTTACCGGCACCGCCGAAAAGCTGGGAAAACCCGCCATTGCCTTGCCGAATATAGAGTTCAGAAGCCATATCACCGCGAAGCTGGATGCCGTGGACAGGGCGTACAGCACCAGCCGCCAGGCCCTCGGCATACGTTCCGGCACCAGCTGCCCTTCTTCCTCCTCTACGGCAAGGATACCGAAAAGAGGAGAATGAAACAGCTGCCCAAGCGTAACGGCTTCTCCAACCCGGGAGTACAGATCCACGTTCTGCTTGGCGAAGGTCACATTGTCCCCCACCCAGTAACAGAGCGCGGCAATGATTCCCGCAAGCCCTGCTTCCGGGCCGACGCTTGCGCCGAGCACTAATGGAAGGAATGCGCACAGCAGCATAACCAGCATGGGGTGGTAGGAATAATGATGTTCTTTTTTGATTTTCCCCATCACGGTATTCAGGCTTTCCGGATAATCTCCAAACTTCTTTCGCAGAAGCCCTGCCGCCAGAGCCCCCAGCACGCACACCGGCACGGTAATCCACCTGACTCCTGTGCTGGCGGGAATCGTCTCCCAGATCAGGCTTGTGCATAGGGCGACAAGTTTCAGAAAGGCCCAGATCACCAACCCGGCGAACATGCCGAGCAGGACTGTAAGCAGCAGCATATACAGCCGGTTGCGGATGCCTGAATCCTTCTTTAAGTTGTTTTCCATGGCATTATCCTCCTACAGTTTTTTCATTTTCTGATCTGGACCGCTGCCCCGAGGTTACCGGTCACAGCATATGTGACAGGAAGATTTCCAGCCCGATAGCAATCAGGATAACGCCGCCGAAGATCGTTGCCTTGTCGGACAGCTTGTCTCCGGCCTTCCTGCCGATAAATATTCCGGCCAGGCACACCCCGAATGTCACCGCGCCGATGATAACCGCCTCGGCAATCGCCTCCGGCACCTTCAGTTCAGCCATCGTGAATCCGACTGACAGCGCGTCAATGGAAGTTGCGATTCCCTGCATCAACAGGTTCCCGGCCCCGGCTTCCTTTTCAGCTTCGTCTTCCTTCTTTCCCCGGATTCCTTCGATCAGCATCTTCCCGCCGATGAACACCAGCAGGATCAGCGCAATCCACGGAATGAACTTCTGAAACTCCCGGAACGTGTCAGCAATCGTCTTCACGCAGATCCATCCGATCATCGGCATCGCGAACTGGAATCCCGCGAAGGTCCCTGCGATCTTCATCATCCTGCTCTTGGGCATATGCGGTTCCCTCATTCCGCTCACCAGGGAGACTGAAAATGCGTCCATCGCCAATCCCAGCCCCAGCAGGATGCTGTTGAAGATCAGCAGGATCACGGATTGCAAAGCGTTTCACCTCTTGTTTTAAAAGCCTCCCCTCTCTTGCGGAGGGGAGGTTGATTGTACTATATCATGTTTTACTGTCTCAGTACAGGGCTTTTTTCGCGTCCTCCGCGCAGGCAAAGGGGCCTGGGATTGTTTCTGCACCGCGGTGTCCGCCGAAGTAGTCCTCGTTGAAGATGATGTCCGTTCCGTCTGGATTTTCGAAGCGCTGTTCCGGTTCAAAGGCTTTGCCCAGCGTCTCACTGCAGTGGATTCCGGTTCTGAAGTCTTTCAGATGGCTGTATACGTTGGTTTTCAGATACCAGTGTCCATCCTTTTCAGCCAGTTCGACAGTAATCTTTGACCGCTTGTCGCTCAGCTTGTGCTGCTCATGCTTGCACACCGTCGCCCCGCCGAAGTAGGCGTTGCCGTCCACCCATACCGGCAAATGTCCAAAGTGCGCCTCCGCCAGGCCGCCCATGTCCGGCTTGTTTCCCGGCAGGAAGGGCTTCAGCCACTCGTCGTATGTCGGGAAGATGTCGAACGGGGCCGTACCGACCGCCTGATAATCCGCGTCTGTGGGTTTCTTTTCCTTGTCGGTCACCGGATAGGCCTGGATAAAGATATTGTTGTAGATCCGGTCATCTCCGTGCAGGATCGTCATGAAACCGGCGACCTCCGTCCGGTGGCGGATATGGTAGGGCGTGTAGCGGGGCTCCCGCTGTCCGTTGATCACACTGTCCACGCCGCTGTTGATCAGGCTGAAAGCGCCGAGCATCAGGTTATGCACGCAGGCGATTCCTTCGCTCGGGATCGTTACGGAAACCGGGGACATCAGGATATTGTTGTCGATCAGGGTCGGTCCGTGTCCGACTTCGATAAATACGTCCGTGGAGAACATGGCGCCGCGGGCCTGCTCCAGTCCTGCCGGCCGCCAGTTGTCGTGCATCAGGTTCTGGCTGATCCGCGCGCCCTGCGCTTCCCAATCCAGCCATACGCCCATGATGCAGTTGTGGATATGGTTTCTCCGGATTGTCACGTCGATTGCCGCGTGCAATTTGATGCCCGCGGTCTCCGCGCCGCCCAGCTGCTGGCTGTTGCAGATGTGATGGATATGGCAGTCCTCAATGATCGAGAACACGCCGCCCATCCGGCCGACGATGCCGGTCTGCTCGCAGTGATGCACATTGCACCGGCGGATGATATGGCTGCCGACCTTTTCTTTCAGCCACCCGTGATACTGCCCGCGGCATACAGCGTCCCGCTCCATCTGGGTTGGGCTCTTGACCCGCTTCCGGAAGAAGTACATATCGTTCTCCGGATCCAGATACTTGCCCAGCGAAATCCCGCAGCAGCGGCTGTTGCTGACTTCGCAGTCCTCGATGATCCAGCCCTTCGACCAGTGCGGGCCGATCATGCCGTCCTGGTACGCAGCCGGCGGCGCCCAGGTCGTTGCAGCCTTAGTAATGTTGAATCCGCTCACCGTGATATAGCCCACCCCGGTCTTGTCCGGCATGAAGCAGTTCCGGCGTACGCTGAATTCCACCTTTTCCTTATTCGGGTCCTTGCCGTGGAAGTTGGCGTACAGTACGGTCTCGTCCCCGTCCTGCTCCGTGTACCACAGGTATTTCGCCTCTTCCTGGTTCCACGCGTGGGGATCCGGTTTCCCGGCCTGGCATTCCTTCAGCGAGGAGCACTCGTACATCATCAGGTCGTTGAGGAACACCGCGCCCGTATGCCGCACCACCGGAGAGAAGTACCAGTCGCCGCACACGATCTCAGTATAAGGGTTATACGCCCCGAAGATCCCGTTGTTCACCCGGGCCGTCCATACGTTTCCCTTTACCTTGCTCCATCCGGTCAGCAGTTCCGCCCCGGTAATCACCGCGCCGAGCGGTTCCGTCGAGATATACTCGATCCGCTGTTCCTCCGTGCCCGCGTAAACCGGGTTCACGTACTCCCGGTAGATCCCGGGTGCAACCAGCACCTGATCACCGGGTTTTGCGATCTTCGCCGCGTCATTGATATGCCGGAAAGGAGTCTCTTTTTTGCCGTTTCCCTCTCTGGGGGCTTCTGCGTTCACATAGTAGATCATGGGCCTTCCTCCTTAATAAATCCTGTAATTTCCTGTCAGCATCAGTAGACAGAAAAAATACAGACAGTTATCATAATACCTTCTGTTCCCTTTCCTCATCGGCAGCTCCGCAAACTCCTTCAGAAACCTGATCCTCTCCGGACCTGTGGAGGCAATGGAAGCAGCCCCCAGCACCGCCCGGATCGCCGTCGGATGCATCGCCGGCTCATCCTGCGGCGTTCCGTCCAGCTCATAGGCCTTCAGGTCGTTCAGATCCTGCGTTGCGAAAAACCTCTGGATCCTGGTTGCCACCTCATCAAGCTCTGCCGTCGCCCCGAACCACAGATGGTCCAGCGCGATATTCTCCGCCACCCGGTAAGCGTCGGAATAATACACCCAGGGTTTTCCGAACAGCAGCACCGTCTTCCCGTCGTAGTCTGCGTATTCCGGGCTCAGCCCCGTCTCAGGATGAGCCGACTTCACGATGTACTTCCGGCTCTCTTCCGCGGCCTTCTTCCAGAAAGGCCGGTCCGCCTCGTCTGCCCGCAGGGCAAACAGCTCATAGAAATGCGGCAGATGATAGCTCGGATCGGAAATCTTCATCCCGGGCACGAAACGGATACAGGCGTTCGCCGGCTCCCACATGGGCTCCCCGCCTTTGACCATCTCGTGCTGATGCACCGCGTGCCGCAGAATCTCCCTCGCTCTCGCGGAATAGTTGAAGCTTCCTTCTCCGTCCCCCCACCGGGCAGATGCCATAAACAACGCCATTGCGAAGTATTCTTCACCGTCCGGTGCCGGGCCTTCCGCGTTATGTTTCCCGTCCAGCTGAACGGACCAGGCGAAGTACCCTTCGTGCGGCCCGTCTTTCAGCAGCATGTACCGTTCCGAAAACATCCACAGCTTGTCGAAGATGTCCTTCCGGTCCATCTGTACGCACATCATCATGCCGTAGCTCATGCCTTCGGTCCGCGCGTCAATGTTGCCGGTATCCACCATGCACCAGGCATCCTCGTCCGTCCGGTGGCAGAATCCTTCCGCCGGATCGAAGAAGATCGTCTCAAAGGCTTTCTTTACCTTTACCATTGCTTCCTCATCGCTGACGCCGGCCTCTGAAAGATAGTTCGGATATATTCTGGTCTGAAAGGCTCCCTGTTTCATGGTGTCCTCCAGGTTGTACGTACTTTTCAAAATTATAATACCCGGAAGAGATCCGCCTGTCAAGCTTGAAATTCAACAGAATCACGGATAAAATGAATCTTGCCCATCACTCAGGAAGGATGTGTCGTCATCGATGAGAATTCTGCTTATTCGCCACGCGGAACCTGACTATACTGTTGACTCCCTCACACCCAAGGGTTGGACTGAGGCGGAACTGCTCAGCCAAAGGCTTGTGAAGGTTCCCATCCGAGATTTTTATGTTTCTCCCCTCGGCCGGGCGAAGGATACAGCCTCCCTGACCTTGAAAAAGCTGAACCGCACGGCGGAAACCCTGCCTTGGCTGCAGGAATTCCGCGGCACCGTCCCGGATCCGGAAACCGGGGAAAAGCGCTGGATCGCCTGGGACCTGAAGCCCCGGATCTGGTCGGACTATCCCGGCATCATGGATTTCAACGGCTGGATTGATGCCCCGGTTTTTGACAATACCAACGTCCGGGAGATCTGGAAGGAAACCACCGACGGGATCAATGAGCTGCTCGGCCGCTATGGCTTCCGGAAAGATGGACCCGTCTGGCTTTGCGATCATAATGAGGATTTCACGATCGCCATTTTCTGTCACTTCGGGATTTCCATGGCTGTTCTTGGTTATCTGACGGACATCTCCCCCATGGTCCTTTGGCACCGCGTTCTCTGCATGCCTTCTTCCGTTTCCGAAGTGGTCACGGAAGAGCGGATCAGAGGCGAGGTTGCTTTCCGTATCACCAAGCTCGGCGACCTGACCCATCTCGAAGCTGCCGGAGAAAACAGAAGCACCGCCGGCCTTTTCCCGGAGTGCTACACTGGTATTGATTCCACCGATCCCGCTGAAAACGGTACATCCATAACGCCTGCCTGATCTTAAATCACTTCACATTTCCAACCGAATACCCTGGCAATCTGGATGATGTTCGCCTTGTGCCTGCCGATAATGATCATCTGGTGATGGCTGGGCAGTTCCTCCATCACTTTTTCCCTGTCGTGGTAGTGCAGCAAGGATGCGTTTCGTGCGTCCGTTCCCGGAAATTGCAGGTACTTTTCCAGTTTCCCCGGAATCACAGTAATCCGGTCAAAGGAAGGATTGATCTTGGCCAGCACCATATCGCCTGCCGGCAGTTCGCAGTTCACCATCACCGCCTTTTCGTTGACGATTTCAAGCACTTTCGGAACAATCTTCCATTTTTCCCCGCAGAAAGGTCTCGGTGCGAATCCCGCGTAGCCGCAGTGAACGCCTAGCGCATGATTCTCCGGTTCATCCGTCTCCGGGAAGTCCGTCATGCGTTCATGGTAGATCGCGGCTTTGCCGACCAGGAACGGATAAATGTTTGTCATCAGTTCCTTTCCCGCATATCTGCGTAGACATCTGGACACCACCAAAGACCTGCTGAAGAGCCGTATGCGGGAAAATCGCACGTACGGTTCTGTGAGGGGCGGCGGCAGTAATACCGACCGTCTACTCGACAGCGACTCGAGCGCCGACTGGTCGACGGGGGGGCGATTCCATACGGCATCGCTCCTTTTCTGTGGGGAAAAATGATGCCGGTGGTTTGAAGCCCCCCAGAGTTAAAGCGATAAACCTCGGGTCTGGGCGGAGCCCAGCGCAACGGTACCCATCACCTCAGCTTTCACGGAAATTTCTCACTTTATTTTGCACTAAATCTTGACAGAGGACCAAGATCGAAAAGGAGAATGGTGAACCAGGGAGAAAGAAGTAAAATCAAGCCTATCAGGTTCAGTTTTCACAAAAAACTGGTTTGTTAAGCAGACACTATTTATACGTACCAATTCGTCAACCGGTTACTATTTATGCAGGCCATTAACAATCGTTTCCAAAGTTCTCTTGTAATGAACCGTAAAATAGATAAAGACTGATCTGCAGCGATCAGTCTGAATTATTATGGTGAAGATTGATTTTACGGGAGGAATTTACCGGAGGCGAGATATAGCGCATACCATTCCTGATGGGTCAGGAAAACCCTTGCCGCGGAGCAGATATCCTTCAGATGCTCCGGGTTCATGGTTCCGGCAATCGCCTGCATGCGGGCCGGATGGCGCAGGATCCAAGCAATAGCAATAGCTGTCCTGGATACGCCGTATTTCTCTCCCAGCTCGCCCAGAACCCAGTTTAGTTCCGGGAAAGCCGGATGATCCACAAAGCAGCCCTTGAACATTCCGAACTGAAGCGGAGACCAGGCCTGGATGGTGATATCATGTAAGCGGCAGTAATCGAGAATACCGTTGTCCCGGTTGATGGAGCGCTCGGTGGTCAGGTTGTTCAGGTAAAGTCCGTTGTCAATCAGCTGAGTCTGGTCCAGGGAAAACTGCAACTGGTTGAATACCAGTGGTACCTCGACGTATTTTTTCAGGAGTTCCAGCTGTCCCGGGGTCACGTTGCTGACGCCGAAATGACGAACCTTGCCGCTCTTTTTCAGCTGCGAAAATGCTTCCGCCACTTCCTCGGGATCAAAAAGAAGGTCCGGCCGGTGCAGCAGCAGCACATCCAGCCACTCGGTTTTCAGCCGTTTCAGGATGCCGTCCGCACTGGCCAGGATATCCTCCTTGCTCCAGTCGAATTCCTTCCGGTCAAAATGAAGGCCGCATTTACTCTGCAGAAAGATTTCCTCCCGCCTCAGGCCGGTCTGTGGAAATGCGTCCCCGAAGCGGGTTTCGGCTTCTCCATCCCCGTAGCAAGTGGCGTGGTCAAAGAAATTGACACCTTCCTCCGCCGCGGTGCAGATCATTCGGGCTGCCGCTTCGACAGACAGCGCCGGCATCCGCATGCAGCCCATCACCACTGCGGAAACATTCTGAGGGCCGTTCACAACATTGATCATTTTCATACAGTATTGCTCCTTTTTCTTTTCATTCAATATCCAGTTTCTTTTAGGATCCGGTCCGTCACCCGGGCAACCAGAAGTGAAAAGTCTTTATTTACATGCGGCTTTCCCCCGGTCTGGATACACCGGCTCAATTGTTCTGCTTCAAGTGCATAGTTGTTCGGCGAGGCTACCGTTTTCGTTTCCTCTTTCCCGTTCCGTCTCACAATGTACTGTGTTTCTCCGCACTGGTTAAACTCCGTTGTCGATTCGATCTCACCCTTTGTTCCGCTGATATAAAGGTGGTCCGACCGGCCGTCCGTCAGCACCATTCCGCAGTCTAGTTTGACAATGGGACCGTCTTTGTACTCCAGCAGGGCCGCCGTGTACAGGTCAATCTTTTTGTCGGAAAACTTAGCGATGGCCCTGATCGTATCCGGTTCCTTCCTCAGCAGCCAGAGCGCCAGGCTGGACGTATAGCAGCCCAGGTCATACATGGCTCCGCCGAAGGTTTCCCGGCGCAGGCGGATATCCGTGTCCGGGCGCCTGCCGGTGATGAAAGAGGATTCCAGATAGCGGATGTCCCCGATGGTGTTGCTGTCCATTTCCTCTTTAATGGCCTGAATATAGGGGCTGTGAAGATAAGCAAAGGCCTCCATCAGAAAAACTTGATTTTCTTCTGCTGTCCGGAACATCTCTTTGACCTGTTTCTCCGTGACTGCCAGCGGTTTTTCGCACAGCACGTGTTTTCCCGCTTTCAGCGTCTTAATCGTCCATTCGCAGTGGAGATCGTTCGGCAGCGGGATATAGACAGCTTCCACTTCCGGATCTTCAAGCAGTTCGTTATAGCTTCCATAGGCTTTTTGAAATCCGAAGGTTTCCTGATAATCCTTTGCCTTTTCAATCTTTCTGCCCGCAATTGCATACAGCTCGCAGTGCTCCGCCATCTGCATTCCCGGAATAGTCTGTCCTTTAGCGATATCTGCGGTACCGAGCACACCCCATCTGAATTTTCTCATGACATGATCCTCCCTTTGCGGTTTGTTTTCTGTCTATAAAAAACGGTGGCACTCATTCTGTGTTCTCCTGTGCTGTATATTAATTATAAACGTTGAAGCGAACTCTATGTCAACCGGTTGTTTCAGGTCTCGATCATCTTCCGCTATATTTTGTTACAGTATGAAACTGTCATCTTTCTGCTCCGCAGATAGGCATGGTCTCTCGCATTTTGAAAAAATGTTTTTCACTTAGGGCATTTTATTACTTCACTGCCCCGCCCCTATACAAATTGTAGACAGTTAATATATGTTGTAGTATGATTATAAAGAAATAAGCTTTTGCTTTCAAAAAAATTAACCCCTTCCGATGAGGAATGATGTTTTACATGGACGGGACGGAGAGGATATGTCAACGGCGATATGAGCATCGGAAAATATAAAAAAATAAACGAAGCGGCTGCTTCCGAAGGTCTGGAACAGTTTCGCCGCGATGATTCTCTGGTACACCACAAACTGCTCAGTTATCTTCCCTTCATGATCGCAACCAATCTGGCAACGCTGCTGCTGTCAACCGTAGACGGTGTTGTAGTCGGCAATCTGGTAGGGAGTGACGCACTTTCCGCCGTCAGCATTTTCTCGCCGATTTCGCTCGTCATCAGTATTGTCAGCACCTGTGTCTCCACCGGCATCTCCACGGCATTTTCAACCAGCATGGGAGACAACCGGATCGAAGATCTGGCCCCATTGAAAAAGGCAGCCAGAACTATAATGATCATTTCAGCCCTGCTGGTTGCCGTCATCGAATTCCCTGTTGCGGCAATTCTGATTCGTTCTTATCATCTCACGCCCGAAATGCAGACCATGGTTTGGCAATACGGTATCGGCATTCTGATCTCCATGCCTTTCGGTCTGGTGTCGACGGTATGTGTCTATGAACTGATGATACTCGGGAAGTCAAAAGTCCTGACAGTGCTTGCCTTGACGGAAGGATGCGTCAATCTTGTGCTGGATCTGCTGTTTGTCGGCGTGTTTCGCATGGGCATCGCGGGAGCGGGCTACGGAACTGCCGTCGCCAATATCGTCCGGTGCACGATCAGCGTCATTTATCTCTGCAAAAAAACGGATATCTTCCGGTGTGGGAACGCCAGGCTCCGCAAAGCGGATGTCTTGCGGATCTTCAGGTCGGGCAGTGTGGACGCCTCCTATAGCGCCATGATGGCGCTTCAGGGCATTCTCATGCTGAAAATCCTCCTTGCCTGCTTCGGGGAAGCCGGCGGTGCAATCAACGGCGTCTGCCATTTCTGCCTGAGTATCGCCAATGTGGCGATCCTGAGCATACAGGGTTCAGCCCGGCCGCTGGTCGGAATATACAGCGGTGCCAGGGAAATCATCGGCATCCGAATGCTGGTTCGTCGAAGTATTCTGCTGATTCTGTCTTTGGTTGGTGCGATCACGCTGCTCGTGTTCCTTGTCCCGAAACCCTTCTATTATCTCCACGGCGTAAAGGAAATTCCGGCGTCCGGGATTCTCTGTCTTCGTCTGTATGCTGCACATTTTATCTTCCGTGGCTTCAACAGTATTTTCCGCCTGTACTGCGCAGGCAGAGGAGACAGCAAATTTTCTTCCGTCACAACGATCATCGGTTACGCGACGCTGCCGGTTTTCGCATTCCTGCTGTCACGCCTGGATGCGCCGCTGTTCTGGCTCGCCTATCTGGTTACGGAATTCCTCCTGTTTTTCATCAATGCCTGGCATTATGCTTTCGGTGTCAAAGCGGACATGCAGACAGAAGTGCCGGAAGAAGCGGTCCTTTATCTCACGGTCTCACCGCAGGATGCGATCGAGGCTTCCCGATGTATCCGCCGGTATGCCGAGGCGCATGGCTATCCGAAGCGCCTGGCCTATCGCGCCGCGCTTTGCATGGAGGAAATGGTCCACTACGCGGTTTCTGCCAACGGAGGCGACAGCGTCCGCAATCAGCTGATGATCAAATTTCTGCCTGGCAGCTGTATTTTTACGATTATGGACGACGGGCGGTGCATTATGCTCGATGAAGACGAGGAAACGAAAGAATTGACCACCAATTACAGCCTGATCAGGAAGATCGCCGTTTCTGTCAACTATCAGTATATTCTGAATCTCAACTATACCGTTTTCTGTTTCGAATAAACAGTTTTATTCAGGTCATACAGAAGTACTATTGATCAATTGCCTTGCTGAACTGGGTCTCATACAGTTCCTGGTAGGTGCCTCCAGCATAGACCAGATCCTTGTGCGTTCCTCTTTCGACGATCTCCCCGTCGCGGACCACAAGGATCTCGTCCGCGGCCAGGATGGTTGACAGCCTGTGTGCGATCAGGATGGAAGTCCGTTCCTCAATCAGGGGATTGATCGCCGCCTGAATAGCGGCCTCTGAGATGGAGTCCAGTGCCGAGGTCGCCTCGTCAAAAATCAGCAGGGCCGGGTCCTTCAGCAGAGCCCTGGCGATGGAAATGCGCTGCTTCTCCCCGCCGGACAGTTTCAGGCCCCGGTTGCCGACCATGGTATCCAGCCCATCCGGCTGATTGGAGATGAAATCATAAATATTGGCCTTCCGGCAGGCTTCAATCATTTCTTCCTCCGTGGCCTCCGGTTTGGCGTAGAGCAGATTCTGCCGGATCGTCCCGTTGAACAGATAGGTTTCCTGAGTCACCACGCCGACTTCGTCCCGCAGGGAGTGCAGCGTCAGATCCCGCACATCCGTACCGTCAAAGGTCACCTTCCCGCTTGTCGGATCCCACAGGCGGGGAATCAGGTTCACGATCGTGCTCTTGCCGCTGCCGCTGGGGCCGACGATGGCCACGCAGTCCCCGCTGTGCAGCGTGAAGCAGATGTCTTTCAGGATCATTCGCTGCCCGTCGTAGGAGAAATCCACATGGTCAAAGACGATCTCGCCCTTCGCGTTGGTCAGTTCCTTCGCGTCCGGTTTGTCGTCGATCTCCGGCTTCATGTCATAGTACTCGAAGATCCGGGTAAACATGGCCATGGAGCGGATCCAATCCACCTGGATATTCAGCAGGCTGTTCACCGGGCCGTACATCCGTGCCAGCAGCGCAACCAGCACCGTAATATCACCGACGCTCAGCTTGCTGTCGTATTTCATGATCAGGATACCGCCGACGAGATACAGCAGCATCGGGCCGATGGTCGTCAGGGTGCTCAGCAGCATAAAGAACCAGCGGCCGGCCATTCTTTCCCGGATGTTCAGTTTAATCATCCGCCCGTTGGCTTCCTCATACCGTTTATATTCTGTTTCTTCCCTGCCGAAGAGCTTGACCAGCAGTTGCCCGCTGACAGACAGGGTCTCGTTCAGGATGCCGTTGATCTCATCATTGCATTCCTGAGCTTCCCCCGCCAGTTTCCAGCGCCGCTTGCCGGCCATGCGGGTTGGCAGGGTCAGCAGGGGCACCAGCGCAATGCCGACAAGGGCCAGAATCCAGTTTTTCTGGAACATGGCAATCACGGCCACCACCAGGGTAATGACGTTGGACAGGATGCTCGTAAACGTGCCGGTAATCACGGATTCGACCCCGGAAATATCGCTGGTCATCCGGGTAATGATATCCCCCTGGTTCGCAGAGGTGAAGAAGCGTTGGGACATCTTCTGCAGATGCCGGTACATCTGGTTTCGCATGTCATAGGAAATATGCTGGGCGATCCAGTTGTTCAGGTAACTCTCTCCCACCCCGATCAGGTTGGAGGCCAGGTTCAGCCCCAGGGAAACAACGATCAGCTTGACCAGCGCAGAGATTCCCGCACCGAACCAGCCGCCCATGTCCTTTCCCGTCAGTACGTCAATAATGTTGCCGGTCAGGATGGACGGAAACAGGCTGCATACGGACGAGACAACAATACAGCCCAGCACCAGCGCCAGCTGCTTCCAGTACGGCTTTAGATAGAGTGTGCTCCGTAACCACCCCTATTTTCAGGCAACAGCCTGAATAGCGAGTGCAGATAATTGGTTTTCGAACCAGTAGCAAAGAAGGTGAAAACA
>OMYT01000130.1 GCA_900315315.1 uncultured Eubacteriales bacterium
TTCGCCGCAGCCGGCCTCCCTGGCCCGCTGAGAAGCGATGACGGAGGGAATCAGGTTCAGCGTTTTGATATTGCAGTGGAAGAAACGGGTATCCTCCAGCGTGATCATCTTTACAGGCTCCGTACCGTCGACCAGCTCCGCCGGCTTGAAGGTGACCCACAGGTTGGCGGGGGAATCCGGAAAAACGTGGTTCCGGATGCCCGATCCCCGGGTTGCCTGGATATAGAACATCAGATTGCCGGTGTCAAGACGGCGGATCAGGGAATAAAGCAGGTTATGCAGCTCCTTTTTGTTGACGGGGATCTGAATCTCCATCAGTTCCGCGCTGCGGAAAAAACGGTCGATGTGTTCATCAAGAAAGACCATATGATAATTGAGGCTCAGGCCCGCGTCATAGACGCCGTCGCCGAACCAGCACGCGCGGTCCGTCATGGGGATGGTCATTTCCTCGATTTCCGCAAATCTGCCGTTGTAATATCCAAGCGTTTTCACAAAGCATTCCTCCGCTGCGGGAATTTTGATTCGTTGATTCTTCCGGGACGCGGGCGCATGCCCGTTATCCCTTTGATATCCGATGACAGCATAGCGCATCGATCGTTGATTGTCAAACGGTGGCCGGTTTTACCGGCGGAGAATGGTTCCGATCGTTACTGTTCACGGTACGGGCGGACAAGAAACAGATGAATAGATATCGAAGAGGGTGCTTCTGTAAACGAGGTACCCTTTTTAAGTAGTGATAACATAGTTAACAGAATTGTAACTATTTAATGCTTTACATTTCTTTGATAATAGTGTATAATATATTCATCATGAAAGGAGGGACCGTTATGGCCAGCATCGTCTACCAGACCGACAAGAAAACCGGGATTAAATATGCCTATGAGAGCACATCCTATTGGGACAAGGAGAAGAAGCAACCAAGATCAAAACGGAGATATCTCGGGAAAGTGGACCCTGAAACAGGAGAGATCATACCCTGCAGGAAAGAAGACAATCCCATCAGGATCAGCGAAGAAGACGCCACTGAGATCGTCAGATTACGGACAACGATAGCAGAACAAGAGAGGAAGATAACCTTGCTGGAAGCCGAACTGCAGAAGGCAAAGGCGTCATTGGATGATCAGACCCGGATACTGAAAGAGATAGCAAAACTGGCGAAGATCAAGGAGTAATCAGAATGGGCGGCCAGACATGGAACGAAGCGAACTTCCTGTTTTGGATCAAGCATTACAAGGATAAAGTCGCGGCGTTTGAATCCGGAGAAATATACACGCGGATGCAGAAGGAGCACCAGAAAGAACTGGCGTATCTGGAACGGATCATACGGGGACTAAAACAGGAACTTGCCAAATCCCGCGCAGAGAACGGTCGAATTGTTCGCTGCTGGATGCAGGTGGCAGAGGATGTTCGCGCCGAATGTGAAAAAGAAAAAGCCCTCATGCAAAAAGAAATGGAAAAGATGAGAGCTCAAATGCAGGAAGCAATTCGCCAGCGGGACGAAGCAAAAAAGGTAGCTCAGGAAAAACGCGAAGAGTCATATCAGGCCAGACTGCAGGCGGAAGAACTCCGGGAGAAGAACGACGCGCTGACTGCCCGAATCAGGAAAGACCATACAAATTCGTCCAAGCCATCTTCCATGGATCCCAATCACAAAACGATTCACAACAGCAGAAAACCCAGCGGAAAGAACGTCGGCGGACAGCCTGGGCATGAACACCATCCCCGGAAACGGTTACCGGCAGATGAAACCCACGAAGTGGAGATGCCGGAGAAGTACAGGGATTCTTTCCGTTATCATCCCACCGGGAAAACCATTTGGAAGCAGATGGTTTTTCTGCGTGTATCGACCCATGTGGTGGAATACACAACACCTGAACTGGAAGATCGCTTTACACGCAAGAAAACCCATGCGCCGTTTCCGGCCGGCTATACAGACGATGTCAATTACGATACATCAGTCAAAGCTTTTGCGTTTCTTCTGAATCAGTCCTGCAATGTCTCCATAGACAGGGTTCGCACCTTTCTGCGCGATGTTTCGGAGGGAAAGATCCGGATCTCAAACGGAATGATTTGCAATCTGGCAAAACAATTCTCACGCAATACCGAAGCAGAACGGAATGAATTGTTCCTGAAGCACCTCGGCTCTGAAGTGCTCCATGCCGATTTCACATTTGCCAGAAAGAAAGGAAAGCAGACCGTGGCAATGATCACCGCAACGGAAGACTCCGTGCTCTATCAGGCCAGACCGAAGAAAGGAGACGAGGGCGTCAAGGGAACACCCGTCGAACTTTACAACGGAACACTGGTCAGCGACCATGAATCGGCTATCATCAAACATGGGAAGCGTCGGCAGGAGTGTATGTCCCATATTCAGCGCTACGTCATTGCCAGCATAGAAAACGAGAAGAAAATGAAATGGAATCGCAGGCTGCGCAGATGGATAAGCATGGCGATCAAGCATTGGGGCACATTCCGGGAGGAAGATGCTGACGCCTGGCACAAGATGTCGGGCAGACTGATTGAACAGCTCGTTGAAATCGTTCAGCTTGGGATGACGGAATATGAATATGATCCGCCAACCATGTATTTCAAGGATGGATTCAATCTTTGCAAGCGGATGAAAGAATCGCCGGATGACTACATCCTTTTCCTCAGAGATCCGACTGTACCGCCAACAAATAATCTCGCCGAACGGTGCGCTCGGAAGTATAAAAGAAAAGCCCATCAGGTGATGAGCTTTCGCGGCGACCATGGTGACGAGCATTTCTGTAATGCTTTGTCTATTTTAGAGACCCTCAAACTTAAAAAGCTGAATCTCTATCACGAAGTATCTTCCAGATTTGCTCCGTCATGATCATTGATCTGGCTTATTTTTGTGCACCTTCGATATGCTCTCCATCCGGGGCATATCGTTTTTTTATGTCCACCCGCCCCGTAAACAGTAACTTTCCGAAATCACACTGAACGAGGAGGAAAACCATGCCGGGCAAAGCGCGGGCCTATGTACAATCGGCCGAAGAAACTGCCCGTAAGATCACCGGCGATTGCCCGGAACGGGCGGCTTTCCTGACGGCTGCGTCCCGGCTGTTCAAGTTCCGTGACCGGCTGATGATCTGTGCCCGGCGTCCGGGCGCGGCCGCGTGTGCTTCATATGACCTGCGGAACGATATCATGCGCGGGTATATCCGAAGCGGTGACCGTTATGGTCTTTCCGTCATTACCCGTCTCAAGAACGGCATTGTCCTCATTGGAGGCAGTGCCGTATGAGCCCGAATAAACCTTCGCTTTGCTGAGATCTGCCTCTTTAGGAAGGTTGACCACGCACTTGCTTGATCCTATATCGGTCTCCCAGTCAGTAGGGATCAGGTTGAGAAGTAGCATGTCCTTCTCAGTATTCTCATCCTCAAACATCGCGATATTGTAAAAGATGTCATAAGGATTCTCTCCTGTGAGAGTGTAGCTGCCGCTTCCTATCTTGATGACCTGATATCCTTCATTGTAACGTCCGGTGCAGGTCCAGTCTCGCCTGGCATCCTGCTTGACATAGGAGTAAAAAACAGTTTGCGTCGGCATATGGCGGTTGGAACCACCATTTGCATCTCCGGAGGAATACGATCCGGGAGTCGGCCATGACGTGCAGGAGAAATAGCCCGAGGTCCCTACGACAAAACTCTCTGAAAGGAACAGACATTCATTGTACTGTTTTTCCTTGCTCAGTTCCAGGAAATTAACCCTGAAATCCTCATTCAGGAAATACTGAGAGTTCA
>OMYT01000045.1 GCA_900315315.1 uncultured Eubacteriales bacterium
AGCGATTGGCGAAGATACGGCCAACTACGACATCACAATCAATGAAGGCGATCTGACGATCACGAAGCGTCCTGTGACGATCGAAGTGAAGCCGCAGAGTTACGTGTACAATGCGGAAGCCCAGGGTGAAGACGGTCAGACGATCTACGCGACGGAAGAAGAAATCGCGGCGAAGGTCACGACAGACAACCTGATCGAAGGACATCCGCTGACGAGCCTGACGCTGAACGGCCAGGAGACGAGCGTCAAACTGGATGACGAAGGCAATGCGATTGCATACGAAGACGCGATCACAGTGACCGGCGTAGCGATTGGTGAAGACACAGCCAACTATGACATCACAACCAAGAACGGCGACCTGACGATCACGCTGGCTGATCTGGAAGTCGAGGTCATCGGTAACAATGCTGAGCCGACCTACACTGGCTACGATCAGGAGGTTAAGGGCTACACGATCAACATTCCGGAGGGCGCTACGCTGACGGAAGACGAGATCGTGAAACCTGGCCAGAACACAGTAATCGCGAAGGGCAAGAACGTTGACGGCGGATCCAACACAGACGGAACTTATCCGATGGGCCTGACTGAGGATCAGTTCAGCTCCAAGAACACGAACTACACGGTAACCTTCAAGGTAACGGACGGTTGGCTGAAGATTACACCTGCTGAGCTGAAGATCACCGCGAAGGACCAGATCAAGACCTACAACGCGGCGCTCCAGGGTGAGAACAAAGCAACCTACACCGCAGACTTCGACGAGAAGGTCACAGTGGACAAACTGCTGGGCGACGATAAACTGACCAGCATCACACTGGACGGCCAGGAGAAGAACGTCAACCTGGATGCCAACGGGAAGGTAACTGCTTACACCGGCAAGATCGTAGCGAGCGGCGCAGTGATCGGCAACGCGACCGGAAACTACACGATCACATACGTCAAGGGCAATCTGACGATCAATCCTAAGGCGATCTCGATCACAGCCGACGACAAGACCATGATCTACGGCAACGCGGAGCCGATCCTGACCGCCACAACGGTTGGACTGGTAGGAACCGATTACATCGCAACTACCCAGACCCGTGTGGCAGGAAAGGATATCGGCGAGTACACGATCACCACGACCGTGAACGAGGGTCAGGACATCGTCAAGAACTACAAGATCGAGACGCTGCCCGGAACCCTGACGATCAACCGGAGACCGGTGACGGTCACGGCGGCGGACAAGGGCAAGGTATACGGTGAAGCGGATCCCGCCCTGACGGCGACGGTGGACGGCCTGGCAACAGGTGAAAGCACCGACAAGATCAGCTACACGCTGAGCCGCGCAGCAGGCGAGAACGTCGGCGAGTACCTGATCACGCCGAGCGGTGCAGCGGAACAGGGCAACTACGCAGTAGCCTACGAGACCGGAACCCTGACGATCGTACCTGAGGATACCGTTGTGGTGACTATCACCGCACACGGCGACTCCTTCAAGTACGACGGCATCGAGAAGGACCTGAGCGGCTATGACGTGGCGATCAACAACTCGCTGTACACAGAAGCTGACTTCACCTTCACGGGCAGCAGCGAGCTGAAGGGCAAGAACGTCGGAACCTACCGCACAAACATGCAGAAGAGCGACTTCGAGAACACGAACGCGAACTTCGAGAACGTGATCTTCGTAGTCAACAACGGTACACTGAACATCACGCCGCGCAGCATCACGCTGACCAGTGCAGACGGTGAAAAGAAATACGACAGCACTGCGCTGACGAACGATACAGTGACCATCACCGGCGACGGATTTGTGAAAGGCGAAGGTGTGAACATCACCGTAACCGGACGCCAGACCGCCGTGGGTGAATCCGAGAACACATTCACCTATGCGATGACCAGCGGAACACGCGCAGGCAACTACGAGATCACCACAGTGTACGGCAAGCTGAAGGTTACCGAAGCGCCGGCAACGGCGACAGGAGGAACCGGAAACAACGCCGGAACCGAGGAAGAGGAAGTAACGTATCACAAGCTGACGATCACCTACCAGTACGAAGACGGAACAGTGATCAAGACGTTCACACAAGACTACATGAGTGGAACCGCTTACTCCGTAACGAGCGGCAAGGTCGACGGCTATACGCCGGATGTAGCGGTCGTGAAGGGTACGATGGGCAACAACGATGTGAATGTCACGGTTACCTACTCCGAGACGGAGTACACGCTGACAGTGAAGTACGTATCACTGGCCAACGGTACGGAAGTAGCCAAGGCGGTCACGATGAAGCTGAAGGCCGGCGACAACTACACGGTGTTTACACCGGCAGTTGAAGGCTACACAGCACAGGCTGACAAGGTGACCGGTGAGATGCCGGACAGCAACCGCACGATCACGGTATTCATGACGCCTGACGGCGCTGAGCTCGGCGAAGGACTCGGCGGATCGACCGGCAAGGGCGGCGGCTACAACGGCGTCGAGATCGATGACTTCGGAACACCTTTGGGAATCGCTGATACGATCCTGGGTGGTGGAGAAATCATCGAATAAGGGAAGGATTAGGGGGCTTTCCGAGTGCCCAGGGCTTCCGCCCGTTCTCTGCTGAGAAAGAGCCACTGGCTCTTTCTCCGGGCACGACGAACCCTCCTAAGACCCCTTCGGATCCCAATAGTTAAACAGGAGTGGAGGACCAGGCGAGAGTCTGGTCCTCTTTCCACCTCAGGGGGCTTTCCGATCGCCCCCTGAAACCCCTTCGGTCGGATACTTACTTTTGGGAGATTTGGGTAGAGCTGCTTTCATAGCATTTTTGCAGGAAATGCGGAAATAGATGTAGAAATAGTATAGATACGGAAAAGACTAACCTACCCTCAAGGAGGATGGTACACATGAAGAGATTTTTAGCGTGGACATTGGTTATTGTATTGCTGCTGGGGGTTATTCCGGCAGTGGCGGAGGAAGCCGACAAGTATGACAAGCTGACGGTATCGGTGACGACACCATTCAGCGGGAACTTCTTCTCCGATGTTCTGGGAGGCAACATTTGTGACCAGGATATACGCAAGCTGATCCACGGATACAATCTGGTTTACTGGGACAACGAGACGGGCAGTTATCAATTCAACCCAAAGATCGTGAACGCGACGAGCGTGTCCGACGACGGGACGAGCTTTATCCTGGCGATTGCCGAGGAACTGACATACAACGACGGTACCCCGATCACCGCGAAGGACTACGCGTTCAGCCTGCTACTGCAGGGATCCCCGGAACTGCAGGAGGCAGCCGGGGGCAGAACGGATCTGAAGCGCATCTGGGGCGGACGCGACTTTCAGGATGGAAAAACCGACGAAGTAAAAGGCATCCGGATCCTGGGCGATCATCAGTTCGCACTGACGATTGACCCGGAATATGTGCCTTATTTCTACCAGCTGAAAGCACTGGACGTATCCCCGCTGCCGATCTCTGTGATCGCGCCTGACTGCGAAGTGAGAGACAACGGGCAGGGCGCCTATATCGACGGCGATTTTACGGCGGAAGTGCTGGAAGAGACGCTGCTGGACCCGCTGAGCGGATACATGAGCCACCCGACAGTGACCAGCGGTCCCTACCAGATAACAAACTATGATGAAAAAACGGTGCAACTTGAGCTGAATCCGAACTATGAAGGCGATGAGCATGGCGTGGTCCCTTCAATTCCGCACATCATTATCCAGGTGAGTGATCCGGATAAGGTCATTGCAGACCTGGCGGGCGGAAAGACGGACCTGGTGGTCAGGTGCGTACGGTCGGAACAAATTATGGCTGGGATGCAGCTGGCGGCGACCGACGACTTCGCCATGAAGGCTTACAGCCGGAACGGACTGAGCTTCATCAGCTTCTGCGCGGAGAAGGGCGCCACCTCAGACCCCGCCGTGCGCCGTGCACTGGCGATGTGCATCGACAGAGCGACACTGACAGAGCAGTACGCCGGGCAGTTCGGCCTGGCGGTCGACGGGCTTTACGGAATCGGCCAGTGGATGTACCTGATGGCAAATGGGACGATGGTGCCGGAAGAAGGAGCCGAGGAAGAATGGGCCGACCTGAAGCTGGACGTCATTCCGAAATATGAATTTGATCCGCAGGCGGCGGCGAAGCTGCTGGAAGAAAACGGATGGGAAATGGACCGCGACGGCGTGCTGAGCAAGGCGATCGACGGAAAGGACGTTCACCTGCGCCTGAAGCTGATCTATCCGGAAGGGAACGGCGTGGGTCTCCTGCTGGAGCAGGTGTTTATCCCTTACCTGAACGAAGCCGGCATCGAACTGGAAACCGAAGCGATGCCGATGCCGGACCTGCTGAAGAAATACTACAAGCAGGAAGAACGGGACTGCGACATGATCCTGGTGGGAACCAACTTCGGCGACGTATACGACCCATCGGGGGAGTACGACGACAACGGTACAAGCTACCTGACCGGAATCACAGATCCCGAGCTGCGGGAGCTGGCCATCAGCCTGCGCAGCACGGAACCCGGCAACGCGACAGAATTCTGCCGGCGGTGGCTGGCATACCAGGCCAAACTGGCGGAGGTCGTGACGACCATACCGCTGTACAGCGACGCATACCTCGACTTCCATATTTCCGCACTGCAGCAGTATGAACCGGGAGCGAGCGGAAGCTGGGCGACCGCCGTCACGGGTGCTATTTTGAGCGACTTTGTGCCTGAGGAAGAGCCGGAGGAAGAAGCCGGAGACGACTTCGAACTGGAAGGCGAAGGGCTCGAGGACCTGGAGGAACTTGAATGATCAACGGAAAACGCAGAACGATCGGCGTTTTCATGTGCAAGGCTTATTCCACGTTTGACAGCGCCGTGTTTCTCAGACTGGAAGAAGAGGCCAGAAGATTCAACTACGACATTATCATCTTTACAACTGTTGGCTATTTCGCGAGCCAGAACGACTACGACAGTCAGGAGCTGGGCATGTTTGCCTTTGCCCCGATGGAAGAGCTGGACGGGATCATCATCGTCCCGGATACGTATGAAATCCCGGGATTCCGGGAAAAACTGTTTGAGGAGATCCGGAGCAGGGCGCACTGTCCGGTGATCGCGATCCGCCACTACAGCGACGAGATCGACTGTGTCTATACGGACCAGGGGAAGGCGCTGCGGCCGATGCTGCAGCACCTGATCAACCATCACAGGCTGAGGCGGATCGGCTTTCTGGCAGGATACAAGGGGCATCCGGACAGCGAGCTGCGGCTGAACGTCTACCGGGAAGAGATGGCGGCGAACGGGATGATGGTGGACGAAGAAAAGGACATATGCCACGGGAACATGTGGCTGGACTGCGGGGAGGCGGCATACCGGTTCTTTTTCTCTGATCCGGCGCGGCAGCTGGAGGCGATCGTCTGCGCGAACGACTATATGGCGGTCGGCCTGATGCGCACGCTGGCGGAGCGCGGCATCGCGGTACCGAAGGACGTGATTGTGACAGGATTTGACAATGTGCCCACGGTGGCCATCTCGGTGCCGACGCTGACAACGGTGGAACAGGACTTCGGCCGGATGACCACCATCGCGATGGAGGAACTGGACCGGCAGATCCGGGAAGGCAAACAAAAAACGGACAGGAAAAACTTCAAAGCAGGCATGGCAGGGAAGATGGTCTGCGGCGAGAGCTGCGGATGCGGACGACGCGGGGAAGACTATTATGTTGAGCTGAGCGATTCGCGGAACCGGATGGTGGACAGCATGAACGTGAGAGAGGTCGCGATGACCTACCTGACAATCGAGCTGAGCGCCTGCGACGACCTGAAAGACCTGCATGAGGTGCTGGTCCGGAAGACGGACGACACACCAATGCTGCGGGACTATTACCTGTGCCTGTTTGAAAAGGGAAAGAACGAGAACGGGGAGCCGGTGTTCGCCGAGGAACTGACGGAGAAGACGTGCCTGGTTCACGCGATGCGGGACAGGCAGGACCACGGGATGCCGATGATCACGTTTGACCGGAGCAGGCTGCTGCCGGAGATGGCGGAGCGGGCGGACGAAGCGCAGGTATTCTACCTGATGCTGCTGCACCAGAAGGAGCAGTTCTACGGATACGCGATGTTCCACTACAACAAGGGGGAGATTCCGTCGACCTTCTTCCAGCACTGGAACGTGATCCTTTCCGGGGCGCTGAGCAACATGCACAAGCGGAACGAACTGATGGCCCTGTACGAGGAGCGGCGGCTGAGCAGCATCACGGACGTGATGACCAGGCTGCTGAACCGGAGAGGGCTGGAGGAACAGCTGGCGCCGATCTGGCAGCGGCTGTGCAACGACCAGGAATCGGTCGCGTTTGTGTGCTTCGATCTGGACCACCTGAAGCAGATCAACGATCATTTCGGACACCAGGCCGGAGACTTCGCCATCCGGCTGACGGCCAACGCCATCCGGAAGGCCGCGCCAAAGGACGCGATTGTGGCGCGCATGGGCGGGGACGAGTTTCTGGCGGTACTGCCGGAAGCCAGCCAGGCGGGGGCGGACCGGTTTATTGCGGAATTCAACAGGCAGATTGAGCTGCTGAACAGGGAAGAGGACCGCGCCTTCCGCGTGGAGGCAAGCTGCGGCGCGGTGGTATTCAGGCTGGATACGCTTTCCACCATCGAAAGGTGCATCCGGAAAAGCGACGAGGAGATGTACCGGAAGAAGGAAGAGCGGCACGCCGGGCGGACGGAATGAGGAGAAGAAGATGAAAAGAGCAGTCGGATTGCTGGTGTGCCTGATGATGCTTTTCGGGTGCGCAGCGGCGGAGCGGAGCGTGGAACTGCCGAACAGCCGGTATGTGATTGAAATTCCGGACTGGATGCGCTACAGCGACGCGGAAGAGGAAGAAGAATATAACGGCGTGGAAGCCTATGTTTCCGAAATGCTGGAGATCGACTATACGTCCTATCCCAGGGCGACGCTGATCGGCGCCGGAGCAGCGGGATCACTGCGGGAGGTGGCGGAGGAGAGCGCCGCGAAAGGGAACGAGGTGGAACTCCGGAAGATCAACGGGATTGAAATGCTGTGCTTCCGGACGATGGATGAGAGTGACAAGGCGCCGTGCATCGGGTATGTGTTTGAGGACGGGGATTGGCTGGTGGAGTTGGATTTCTGGTATTCGACCGAGGAGGCGGCTAATCTGACGACGCAGATTATTTCGTCAATTCACGAATAAGAATTTGGGGGGCTTTCCGATCGCCCCCCAAGCCCCCTTCGGGGATTTCGCGTCTGCGGACGCGACCAGGGCTTTCCGATCGCCCTGGACCTTCGGCCGGTTGCCATGAATTATGCTATTTGGCGATCGGCTTTTTAGTGCGCGGAAAATATGGTATAATTATAAGGATAAGGGGTTCTAACCCCATCGGGTGAGGTTGATGAAATGAGTTTTACGCATCTGCATCTGCATACGGAGTACAGCCTGCTGGACGGGGCTTGCCGGATTTCCTCTCTGGTGGAACGGCTGAAGGCCCTGGGCATGGATTCGTGCGCCATTACGGACCACGGGGTGCTTTACGGCGCGATCGACTTCTATACGGCGATGAAGGATGCGGGGATCAAACCGATCATCGGGTGCGAAGCCTATGTATGCCGGGACCGGACAGACAAATCATTCGCAGGGCGGGAGAACAGCCATCTGATCCTTTTATGCGAGAACAACACGGGATACCAGAACCTGATGTACCTGATCAGCGAGGGATTCCTGACGGGATATTATTACCGGCCGCGGATCGACTACAACCTGATCCGGGAGCACCACGAAGGGCTGATCTGCCTGAGCGCGTGCCTGAGCGGGGACTTGCCGAAGATGCTGCTGAACGGACAGGACGAGAGCGCCCACGCCTATGTGCGGGAGATGCAGGAGATCTTCGGGGAAAAGAATTTCTATATCGAGATCATGGATCACAACCTGCGGGAGGAGAAGACGGTCCTGCCGAGGCTGATCGCGCTGGCACGGGAAATGAACGTGCCGCTGGTGGCGACGAACGACTGCCACTACCTGGAGAAGAAGGACGCGCACGCCCAGGAAGTGCTGATGTGCATCCAGACGGGGAAGACGCTGGCGGATGAGCAGCGGATGCGCATGGAAACCAGCGAACTCTATGTGAAAAGCGAAGAAGAGATGCGGGCTGTGTTCCGGCAGGTACCGGACGCGATCGACCGGACGCAGGAGATCGCGGCGCGGTGCAACGTGGAATTCGAATTCGGCGTGACACGGCTGCCGCACTACCCGGTGCCGGAAGGGGAGACGGCGAGCAGCATGCTGCGCCGCCTGTGCGGCGAGGGGATGGCGCGGCTGTATCCGGAAGCGGGGCCGGAGGACGAGCCCTACAAGCGGCTGGAGTATGAGCTGAGCACGATCGAACACATGGGCTATGTGGATTATTTCCTGATCGTATGGGATTTCATTCACTATGCGAAGAGCCACGGGATCATGGTGGGGCCGGGGCGCGGGAGCGGAGCGGGCTCCATCGTGGCCTATTCCCTGGGAATCACGATGCTGGATCCGCTGAAATACCAGCTGCTGTTTGAACGATTCCTGAACCCGGAGCGGGTGACGATGCCGGATATCGACGTGGACTTCTGCTACGAACGGCGGCAGGAGGTCATCGACTACGTGGCGCGGAAATACGGGGCGGACCACGTGAGCCAGATCATCACCTTCGGCACGATGGCGGCGAAGGGCGTGGTGCGCGACGTGGGCCGGGTACTCGGGATGAGCTATCAGGAGACGGACGCGGTGGCCAAGGCGATCCCGTTCGACCTGGGGATGACGCTGAACAAGGCACTGAACCTTTCCCCGATGCTGAAGGAAATGTACGACGGACAGCCGCGGGTGAAGGAACTGATCGACACGGCGCTGACGCTGGAGGGAATGCCGCGGCACGCCTCCACGCACGCGGCGGGCGTGCTGATCACCGGAAAGCCGGTGGTCGAGTTTGTGCCGCTGCAGCGGAACGACGAAGTGATCACGACCCAGTATCCGATGGGAACGATCGAGCGGCTGGGCCTGCTGAAGATGGACTTTCTGGGGCTGCGGACGCTGACGGTGATCCGTGATACGCTGGACATGATGCGGGAGACCGGAGTGGACATGAAGCCGGAGGAGATCCCGCTGGACGACCCGCAGGTGTACGAGATGATCAGCCGCGGGGACACGGACGGCGTGTTCCAGATGGAAGGCGCGGGGATGACGGGCTTCCTGACGGCGATGAAGCCGGCCTGCTTTGAGGACATCATCGCGGCGATTTCCCTGTACCGGCCGGGACCGATGGAGTCCATTCCGCGGTACATCGCGGGGAAACAGGATCCGTCAAGCGTAAAGTACAAGACGGAGAAGCTGCGGCCGATCCTGGACGTGACGTACGGGTGCATGGTATATCAGGAGCAGGTGATGCAGATCGTGCGCGACCTGGCCGGATACAGCTACGGGCGGAGCGACCTGGTGCGGCGCGCGATGGCGAAGAAAAAGCACAAGGTGATGGAGGACGAACGCCGGATCTTTGTGCACGGGCTGGTGAACGAGCAGGGCGAGGTGACGGTACCGGGGTGCGTGCGCAACGGGGTGCCGGAAAACGTGGCCAACGAGATCTACGACGAGATGATCGCCTTCGCGAGCTACGCGTTCAACAAATCCCACGCGGCGGCATACGGCGTGGTCGCCATGCAGACGGCATGGCTGAAGAGGTATTACCCGGTGCAGTTCATGGCGGCGATGCTGAACAGCGTATACGGCAACACGGGGAAGATCGCCGGATATATCCAGTACTGCCGGGGCCGGGGGATCCCGGTGATGCCGCCGAACATCAACCGAAGCCGCTGGAAGTTCACGGTGGACAAGAACGACGAGGGGAAGGACGGGATCCTGTTCGGCCTGGGCGCGATCAAGAGCGTCGGGGAGAACGCGGTGGCCTCGATCATCCGGGAGCGGGAAGCCAGCGGACCGTACCGGGATATCTTTGACTTCTGCCGGCGGATCGATCCGACGGAATGCAACAAGCGGGTTGTGGAGAACATGATCCGGGCCGGGGCATACGACACCCTCGGCGCAAACCGGCCGCAGATGCTGGCCGTGTATGAAGCCGCCATGGACGCCAACCAGGCGGAGAAGAAAAAGAACGTGAGCGGGCAGGTGAGCCTGTTCGACATGTTCGGCGGGGATGACGGGAAACCCTTGTTCGAAGCGGAAATGCGGCTGCCGGACCTGCCGGACTGTCCGGCAAGGGAAAAGCTGAACATGGAGAAGGATGCGGCCGGCGTGTATATGACCGGGCACCCGCTGGACGACTACCGGGAGGTGCTGAAGAGCCTGAACTGCACGGCGGCGGAGATCACGGAGCAGGACGAGGCGGGCGAAGAGAGCCTGGAGATGGACGGCCGGTTCGTGGACATGGGCGGCATCCTGACGGAGGTCAAGGAGAAGGCAACCAAGAAGGGCGACTATATGGCCTTTGTGACGCTGGAGGACATGACGGGGCAGATCGAGTGCCTGGTGTTCCCGAGGGTGTTTGAGAAATACCGGCCGCTGCTGAATGAAGACGCGGCGGTGGTGATCAGCGGGAAGATCAGCGTGCGGGAGGAAGAGACGCCGAAGCTGCTGGCGGAGCGGGTGACGAGACTGGCGGAATGGGACCGGAAGAATGCCGGATCCCTGGCGGGCGAGACACCCGGAAGGCAGCAGGACAGGCTTACGGACGCACAGATCGCGGCGAAGGCGGAGAAGAAGCTGTTTCTGCGGCTGGAGCGGAAGAGGATGGAGAGTGTGACGGCGATGCTGGCGCTTTCCGCGGGGAGTATTCCGGTTTATATGCATATTCCGGAGGAGAAGATTACGCTGCTCTGCCCCAGAGAGGACTGGGTCAGGGCGGATGAGGAGTGTATGCGGCGGCTTTTCGAAGCCTTAGGGAAAGACAATGTTGTTTTGAAATAGGGATTTCGCGTCTGCGGACGCGACCAGGGCTTTCCGATCGCCAAGTCCCTCCGGGGGCCAAAGGGCTTTCCGATCGCCCTTTGGAAACCTTCGGCCGCAAATTTGATTAAGAACAGAAAATAATATTTTCGGATAAGGTTGATTTTGGAAATGATCGAACTGGAGCATGTGGTGAAGAATTACGGCGGCATACCGGCTTTGCGGGATGTCTCTTTTCACGTGCATGCCGGGGAGACAGTCGGGCTTCTGGGACGCAACGGCGCCGGGAAGACGACGGCGCTGAACCTGATTACCGGGTATTTCCCGCCGACGGAGGGGAGCGTCCGGATCGGGGGAAAAGAAATGATTGCCGAGCCGCGGAACTGCAAGCGGATGATCGGCTATCTGCCGGAGAAACCACCGCTGTATGATGAGATGACGGTGGAGGAATACCTGCTGTTTGTGAGCGAACTGCGGGAAGTTGTCCGGAAAGCCAACCGGAAGCACGTGGAAGAGATCATGGAACTGTGCGGGCTGACAGAGATGCGGCAGCGGGTGATCGGGAACCTGAGCAAGGGATACCGACAGCGGACAGGGATTGCCCAGGCCCTGTGCGGGGCGCCGGAGATCCTGATTCTGGACGAGCCGACGGTCGGGCTTGACCCGAAGCAGACGGTGGAGATGCGGGAACTGATCCGGAGACTGGGGGAAAGCCATACGGTGCTGTTTTCCAGCCATCTGCTGAGCGAGGTGCAGCAGCTGTGCTCGCGGGTGATCATATTGCACGAAGGGCGGATGATCCGGAGCCTGGAGCTGGGGGCGGAGGAAAGCGAGACGATCCGGCTGCGGCTGCGGGTGGCAGGGCAGAAGGATGTGGCAGTGAACGCGCTGAAGGCGCTGGATTGCGTCGAACAGGCGGAGGCGGGGGCTTCTGCCGAAGAAGGAGAAACGGAGATCCTGGTGGTTTGCCGGAGGGCGGATGAGAAGGGAAGAGCGACGGACCAGGTGTTCAGGGTGTTGGCAAAGATGAATATGCCGATCCGCGAGATGAGGGAGGAGAAAGACTCTTTGGAAGAGGTCTTTCTGCGAGAAACTGAATAGGGATTTCGTGCCTGCGGGCGCGACCAGGGCTTTCCGATCGCCCTGGACCTTCGGAGAAAGGGGGTTATAACTGCTTGAATACGATCCGGAAGCGGGAGATCCGGGGATATTTCCATACGCCGGTCGGGTATGTATTTATCGGCGTGTTTCTGGCGGTTTCCTCCGTGCTGTTCTATATGCAGATTCTGCGGCAGCGGAGCGGCGACCTGCCGAACTTCATCGCGGAGATGAGCTATCTGTGGATGCTGCTGAGCCCCGTGCTGACGATGCGGCTGCTGGCGGAGGAAAAGCAGAAGAAGACGGACCAGCTGCTGCTGACCAGTCCGGTATCCCTGCCGGGGATCGTGGTCGGGAAATATCTGGCGGCGGTGACGGTGCTGCTGATCACAGCCGGGCTGACGCTTTTCTTTGTGCTGATCGTCGCGCTGTACGGAACGATCTATCCGGCGGAACTGGCGGTGAACTATCTCGGGTTTATCCTGCAGGGCTGCGCGTTTGCGGCACTGGACCTGTTTATCTCGGGATGCGCTGGGACGCCGGTGACGGCAGCGGTGATGGCCTTCGGGGCGAACTTCCTGCTGTGGATTCTGGACCTGCTGGAGAACGCGGTGCAGGTCGGATGGGCTTCGGATGTGCTGAGGTTTCTGAGCCTTTACAGGCGGAACGAGCCGTTTGTGATGGGGCAGCTGAGCTTTGCGGGGCTGCTGTTTGATCTGTCGTTTATTGCGGCATTTCTGATCCTGACGGTATATCATCTGGATCGGAGAAGGTACAGCAGGTGAACCAGGGGGCTTTCCGATCGCCCCCTGGACCCCTTCGGATGGCATGTTTGTTTATAGGAAAGAATGGAAATAAAGACAATACGGGAAAGGAGGAGAGAACGTGAAGATAACGCCCGGGAAGAGCAGGAAGCTGAAGTACGGGTCGGTATCGGCTTTGATGGTGGTTTTGGTCCTGGCAGGATTGATTGTGCTGAATGTCGGCGCAACACTGCTGGAGCGGAAAAAGGGATGGCGGATCGATCTCTCCTTCAACGCGATTGCTTCCCAGAGCCCGGAAACGGCAGAGATCCTGAAGGGAATCGATACGCCGGTGAAGATCTGGGCATTATACCGGAAGGGCGACGAGGACGCTCCGCTGGCGGAACTGCTGGACCGGTACGCGGCGGCCAATCCGCAGATCTCCTGGGAACAGGTTGACCCGTCACTGAATCCGGCGCTGCTGAACCGGTTTACCACGGACAGCGTGACACCGGGGAGCGATTCCCTGATCGTCTGGTGCGAGAAGACGGGACGATTCCGCGTGCTGGGTCCGGAAGACTATGTCAGCATCGGGATGGATTCTGAGACCGGGGAATACGCCTATACCGGATGGACCTATGAGCGAAGCCTGACAGGCGCGATCTCCTACGTGACGAAGGAGCGGATTCCGCGGACGGTGATTCTGCAGGGGCACGGGGAAATGGATCAGCAGACGCTGGCGAGTTTTGAAACCCTGATGAGGGAAAACCAGTATGAAGTTGCCTATGCGGACCTGACAGACAGCAGTTATGTGCCGAACCCGGAGGATCTGCTGATCTTCTTCAGCCCGCTGAGAGATCTGACGGAAACGGAACTGGCAACGCTGACCGCGTTCGCGGGGAAAGGCGGGAGCTTCCTGTTTACCTGCGACTATACGGATCCGGTGAACGAAATGCCGAACTACAGCGCGCTGCTGCGAAGCTACGGGTTTCTGCCGCGGGAAGGAATCGTGATTGCCGACCCGCAGGACAGCGGCAGCTACTACAACGGGAACCAGGTATGGCTGCTGCCGGAAATGTGCCCGACGGACCTGACGCTGGACCTGATCGCAACGGGAAAGAATCATCTGCTGCTGGCCGGGGCGAGAGCCTTCGGGGAAGCGGAGGACGGGGACAGGAACCTGACGGCGGCGGTAGTGCTGCGCAGCGGGGAGACATCCTACCTGAAGGCGCTGAACGCGGAAACGGTGAGCATTGAGAAGACGGCAAATGATCCGCAGGGCGCATTCCCGCTGGCGATGGAGGCACGGCGAATCACGACGGAAGGATATGTGAGCCGGGCGTTTATCATCGGGTGCAGCGCGGCGCTGGCGGACCAGCAGCTGTATTCCATGACCGACAGCCGGCAGATGATGATCCGGATCGCGGAGTTTTTGCTGAGGCTGGATGCGTCGGATCTGAACATCATGCCCCGGGAAGCGGTGAGGCCGTCGCTGAGCGTCAACAGTTCTGCGGTTGGAAGTCTGATCCTTGTTGCGCTGCCGCTGGGCGTGCTGTTTGCGGCCCTTCTGGTGCTAGGGCCCAGAAGAAATTCATAATTCAGAATAATCGCTGCGGCGGGGAGATCCTTCACTTCGTTCAGGATGACACGGGAAGGACATCATTCGGAAGGACAGAAACGGGCAAGATTATGCAAAAAGTTGAGCGGAAGAAGCATGGGGAACGGCGGCACGGACGGGTCGCCGGGGTGCTGCTTTGCGCTCTTGTTTTGGCCGGCTGTGTGATTGCGGCGGTGCTTCTGACCCGGAAGGCGGAGGAAAAACCCGAGCCGGCGCGGCAGCCGGTGACGGGATCCATTGTGCAGCGGGAGCCGGAAGAACTGGAAAGCATGACGATCACCCCACGGGAAGGAGAAAGCTGGACTGCGGTGCGGCTGGAGGACGGGTCGTTGGCGTTGGAAGAAACAAAAAGCGGGCCAAAAGGAACCGTCCCCCCCGGCCCAATTGACTCAGCGGTGGGAGAGATGCTGCTGGACGCGGCGGTTCATCTGACCTATGAGGATGTGTTTACGGAAAACCGGGCAGACTGGGAGCCGGAAGCGGCGGACTTCGGATTGGCAAAGCCGCTGGTGAAGGCTGTATTCCGGTATACAGACGGGACAGAGACGACGGTACGGATCGGGGACAGCGCGGACCCGGAGTATAACGTCGTTTACTATATGACGGTGGACGGGGATGACAGGCTGTACGCGGTCGGTGCGGGCACGGTGAAGGACCTGAGCACGGACAGGAATGTGCTGCTGCCGGTGCCGAAGCTGCGGATCCACAGCGCGCTGCTGGACCGGATTACCGTACGGAACGGGGACGGAAGTTCCCGGACTGAATGGGTGCTGAAGGGCCAGGTGTCCGACCAGGACGCGGCGGAAAACTGGATGCTGACGACTCCGTTCACGTATCCGGCGGATTACGAGGCAATGAAGAACCTGAAAGACAGCGCGGAACAGCTGCGGCTGGGTACTTATGTTGATACCGGAACGGAGGAAAACCTGGAAGCGTACGGAATGAAGGAACCGATGGCTGAGCTGGAAATGCATATGGCAGCCGGATCGACGGGCACAGTAGGGACGGAAGGCGTCTATGATGTATCCGACTGGGAAGAGCGGACGAAAACGCTGACGATCGGGAAAGCCAAGAGCGAAATGGTGGACTATGTCCTGTACGAGGGGAAAATCTATACGATCAGCCGGTTTTCCATCAGCGCGTTCACGGAGACGGAGGCGCTGAGCACGGCGGCAAGGTATCTGGTGGCAACGCCGCTGAATTCACTGGAAAGCGTGACGGTGGAAGAGGACGGGAAGGAGCCGGTGCGGTACGGGCTGATCCGGTTCGATGAAGAACAGGCAGAGGACGACAACGGCAATACAGAGTCAGAGCGGACGATCCGGTGCATTCGGAATGGGGAAGAGATCCCCTATGAAACGTTTGCGGCAGCGTATGAGCGGATGCTGACAGTGACGGTGAGCGGGAAACTGCCGGAAGGGTATGAGGCGAAGAAGACGCATACAAAATATACGTTCCGCACGGTGAGCGGCGGAACGCATACGGTGGAGCTGTGCGATTATGACGGCATCCATGATGCTGTCATAATGGATGGGTGTATGGAGTTTTATCTGATTAAAGGGGCAATGACGGAGTTGCCTTGATGCGAGGGCTTTCCGAGTGCCCGGGGCTGCTGCCCGTTCTCTGCTGAAAACTGTCCACCGGACAGTTTTCCGGGCGCGACGAACCCCTCGCGCTCCTTCGGCCGGTCTCTCTTTTTTGTGACTATCTTTTTATGAATAATCTGGAAAACATCGGTTGCATGCTTAGTTTGTTGCTTTGTCCCAGCCTATTATATTTCTCCCTGTGTATTTGAGGGTTATCTGGTCCCCGGCTTTGAAGTCGGGCAGGGGATGTTCTGCGTCCCAGTAGAAACATTGTTCGCGGGAGCCGTGTTTATCCGGCTCGCCGAGGAAGATCAGGCTTTTGCAGGAAATGCCTTCGACCATAGAGGGATCGGATTCCGCCTCTTTGAACTCGAAGGTGCCGATATGGGTCCGGCCGGTGAGGGCGGAGGTCATGAGCTTGCGATAGCGGTGCAGGGGAAGGCAGAAGAGATCGATTCCGAAGACTAAGGTCACGCCGGCCAGGAAGACGGCAACCATGGAAAGCCATTGGATCCGGACGATGAAGGACCAGATCACAAGGGCAAGAAAAAGGCCAAAGATGATGAAGATGATGGTGTAGCGCTTTTTCAGCTGTTGATTGATCAGATTGATGTCTTTTTCGGAATATAGCTCGGTCACGGAACAGGATCCCCCTTCTTTATACTGAATTATCATGAAGGGAAAAGGGGAAAATGTCAAGAGGGGATAAAAAGAAACCGCCCGCTTGTGCAGGGCGGGCAGTTTATGCTTGCTTGATGTGAGGATTAATACCAGGGGCTTTCCGATCGCCCCTGGACCCTTCGGCCAGGGCTTTCCGATCGCCCTGGACCTTCGGTCAGATACTGTTTATTCAGAAATTACACTAACTCGAGAATGACCATCTCGGCGGCGTCGCCGCGACGGGGTCCGAGCTTATAGATGCGGGTATAACCGCCGGAGCAGTTCTTCTCAGCGTTACGGGCCTTGTACTTGGGTCCGAGCTCACGGAAGAGCTTTTCCACCACGGGATGCTTGTTATCCTTGGTGCGCTCACGGTATTCGGCCTTGTTCTCGTCGTCCTTCTTCGGCTCTTTCAGATCATAGAGGTAAGCCATCATGATCCGGCGGGCATGCAGCTTGGACGGGGCGTCGTTCACCACGTCCAGGGTGACGAGCTGACCTTTGTCATTATGGGTTTCCTTGGTGGTGGAAACCGTGTTGTCGCATTCGCGCACGGCCAGGGTGATCATCTTATCGGCGATCCGGCGGACTTCCTTGGCCTTGGCTTCGGTTGTCTCGATCCGGCCGTACCAGATCAGATTGGTCACCTGATTGCGAAGCAGCGCCTTGCGCTGATCCGCTGTGCGACCCAGCTTGCGTTGGTTAGCCATGGGATTATCCCTCCTACATTATTCGTCAATGGCTTTCAGGCCCAGGCCCAGACCGCTGAGCTTCTGCTCAACTTCTTCCAGGCTCTTACGGCCGAGGTTACGGACCTTCATCATGTCTTCCTGATTCTTCTGCACCAGCTCAGCAACGCTGTTGATGCCGGCGCGCTTCAGGCAGTTATAAGCACGGACGGAAAGATCCAGTTCTTCAATCGTCATCTCCAGAACCTTATCCTTCTTATCGTCTTCAGGCTGAACCATGCTGACGGGCATGACCTGGTCGGTCAGGCTGATGAACAGGTTCAGATGCTCATTCAGAATCTTGGCGGCGCTGGAGATTGCTTCTTCAGGCTTCAGCGTGCCGTTGGTCCAGATTTCAAGAGTCAGCTTGTCATAGTCCGTGATCTGACCTACACGGGTGTCTTCCACGGTGTAGTTGACCTTCTTCACGGGGGTGAAGATAGAGTCGATCGGGATCACGCCGATGGGCATGCTGGGGGTCTTGTTTTTGTCGGCGCTGATATAGCCGCGGCCGCGTTCGAGGGTCAATTGCATCTGCAGATGCGCATCCTCATTCAGTGTGGCGATATGCAGCTCCGGATTGGCGATTTCCACCTCATCATCCACTTTGATGTCGCCGGCCTTCAGTTCGCAGGGCCCCTTCACGTCGATGACGAGCTGCTTGGAGCTTTCTGCGTACATTCTGCAGGCCATGGTCTTCAGATTCAGGATGATTTCGGTCACGTCTTCCTTGACTCCCGGAATTGTGGAGAACTCATGCTGCACACCTTCGATGTGCACGGATGAGACGGCCACACCGGGGAGGGAAGAAAGAAGCACGCGACGCAGAGAGTTGCCCAGAGTATGACCGAAACCGCGCTCCAGCGGCTCGACCACAAAGCGGCCGTAGCAGCCGTTCTGTCCAACTTCGACGCATTCGATGCGGGCTTTTTCGATTTCGACGATCATTTCGTTGTACCCTCCTCAATCGGGTTGTCGATTCATCATTAACGGGAGTAGAACTCGACGATCATGTTCTCCTGAACCTGCAGATCAATATCTTCGCGGGTGGGAAGAGCGTTCACGGTGCCGGTGAGGTTCTGAGCATCGAAGCTGAGCCACTTGGGGGTCAGGGTGCTGGTGCCTTCACGCAGGGACTTGAACATTTCCATCTCTTCGCTGCGCTTGCGCAGGGTGATCTTATCGCCGACCTTCACCTGGTAAGAGGGGATGTCGACCTTCATGTCGTTGACACGAATGTGGCCGTGGCAGACGATCTGACGGGCTGCACGGCGGGTCTTGGCCAGGCCGAGACGGAACACCACGTTGTCCAGACGCAGCTCCAGCAGGCGGAGCATATTGTCGCCGGTGATGCCCTTCATGTTGGCGGCCTTCAGATAGTACTTATGGAACTGCTTCTCCAGGACGCCGTAGACGAACTTGACCTTCTGCTTTTCCTGCAGCTGGGCGCCGTACTCGGAGACCTTCTTCCGGCGGTTTCCGCCGGGATTGCGGGTAGACTTTTTATTGCCATAGCCCATGACTGCCGGGGAAATATCGAACTTCCGGCATTTCTTGGCGATAGGCTCTCTTGATACTGCCATTTCTGTCTGTCCTCCTTATTACACGCGACGGCGTTTGGGCGGACGGCAACCGTTGTGGGGAATGGGCGTCACGTCCTTGATCATGTTCACATCCAGACCGGCGGCCTGCAGAGAACGGATAGCAGCCTCACGGCCGGAACCGGGGCCTTTGACATACACTTCAACCGTGCGCAGACCGTATTCCATAGCGGCCTTGGCAGCGGTTTCAGCAGCCATCTGCGCAGCGAAAGGCGTAGATTTCTTGCTGCCGCGGAAACCCAGACCACCCGCACTCGCCCAGGAAAGAGCATTTCCCTGGATGTCGGTGATGGTCACGATGGTATTGTTGAAAGAAGAACGGATATGGGCAGCGCCGCGCTCGACGAGCTTGCGTTCACGGCGTTTACGCGTAGCCTTCTTCAGCTTTTGCTTAGGTGCCATTGATTTTTCTCCCTCCGTAATGCCCGCTCAGTGGCGGGTACCATTCATTGAATGAAAGTTTGATGAAGATTACTTCGTGGCTTTCTTCTTGCCGGCGATGGTCTTCTTCGGGCCCTTCCGGGTGCGGGCATTCTGCTTGGTATTCTGTCCGCGAACGGGAAGACCGTGACGATGACGGACGCCGCGATAGCAGCCGATTTCGATCAGCCGTTTGATATTGAGCGAAACTTCACGGCGAAGATCACCTTCGACCTTCAGGTTATGCTCAATGTATTCACGCAGCTTGCTGATTTCGGTCTCGGAGAGATCCTTTACCCGTGTGTCGGGATTCACACCGACTTCCGCGAGCATCTTCTGCGAATTTCTCTGGGCAGGTCAACACCTGCAATGCGTGCCATTTACCTAATACACCTCCGTATGTTGTTTGACCTTTACGGTCAACCGGGAAAGAGTGTTCCGCCAGGGGCGAGGCAACCCAACCAGGCCGTGCGAAACGAATCTCTGCGCCGGCGCCCGGTGAAAGCAGGCGCACGACAACACTGACGGGCCGCTATGGAAGGTGCGGTCTGCCAGCGCCTAAAGAGACGGGGTTTGATTTCCCGCCGGAACACCCGTTTTTCAACGGATGCAGCCGCCCGACGACAAACCAGGGCTAACTCAGCCATTCTATCACAGCGGAGAAAAAATGGCAATGAAAATTTTAACAAAAGTATAAAATTTTCATTAAGAAATTAAGGGCTTCGCGCCTGCGGGCACGACCAAGGCTTTCCGAGTGCCCGGGGCTGCCGCAAGGAATCGCACGCGCACCGCGGCCGGTGTGCCGGCTCGCGCACCGCGCGCGGCATCGTTCAGCTGAAAACTGTCCACCGGACAGTTTTCCGGGCGCGTCGAACCCCTGGACCTTCGGTCATTCCAGCGTAAATGAATTCAGGGCGGCGGAGCCGTGGCCGCGGTAGGTGAAGTAGAGAGCCTGAATGCCGTCGGGGATTTGGACTTCGGCTATGTATTTCGTCCAGACATTGGTAAACTCGACGGGAATGGTTGCGAGGACGGGACCATCCCAGGCGGTTTTGACTTCAAAGAAGCCGCCTGCATAGCCGCGAACTTCAATGGTGACAGAGGTGACGTCTTTGCAGTCGAAGTACTTGAAACCGCAGGTGGCGCTGTCGGTCATGTTCATGATATATCCCTGCTCTTCATCACCGTCCCTGCCGTCCTGGGTGATCCGGGGGAAGGTGCCGTCCAGCCAGAAACCTTTGCTGCCGGGTCCTCCGGAATAGGGCCGCTCTTCATCTGTGAAGAGATTGCAGGCGATATAGGCAGGGTAGGTGCCTCTGCCCTTAAGCGGTCCGCCGTTCAGACCGCAGGACGTCATTTCTGCCTGCGGGATTGTGCCGTCGGGCAGGAGGGTGATTTCCTGGGCCATGCCCTGGCGGCTGAAGGTGGTGCCGTCGGTCTGACGATGATAGAAGATATAGGTTTTCCCATTGATCTGCACCAGGCCCCCATGGTTGTTTCCGCCATAGTACATCGGTTTTTCCGCGGGCTTATAGGAAGAGATTCCGATGTCGTTGTTGCTGACGATCACGCCGCGATAGGTGAAATCCCGGTCCGGGAAGCGGCTGGTCGCGTAGCAGAGTTCATGCATGACAACGGAAGAATATACAAAGTAGTAAAGATCGCCGAATTTCCGGATGGAAGAGGCTTCAAAGAACTCATGTCCTTCGTAGCCAGAACCTTCGCTGTAGGGCTTGCTCGGCATGATAAAGACGGGTTCCTGTTCGATGGTCAGCATGTCTTCCCCCAGCAGGGTGCACATCGGACCGTGACGCGTGGCATCAAAGGGAGAACAGAAACCGGTATAAAGCCAGGTTTTACCGTTTTCTGTCAGGACACCCGGATCGAACTGCGGCTCGTCTCCTTCGCGGTGACCGAGGAGATTTCCGTCCCGGTCGTGTACGTGGCCGTAGAACTCATATTTGCCGGCAGGCTGATCACAGACGGCAACGGCAACGGTGCACTCTTTGTCCAGCACATAATACAGGTAGTAACGGCCATCCGGACCGCGGGTGACATCCGGGGCGTAAAGGCAGGCACGGCCGAAGGGGTTATCCGGGTCGTCCGTCTTTTTATAAATTACGCCCTCATACCGCCAGTCGGCCAGGTTGTCCACCGGCGCGGACCAGCAAACGTAATCATTCAGGCAGAAGACATGACCGCGAAAACGGTCGTGGGAGCCGTAGACATAGAGGCGGCCGTCGAAGATGTGGGGTTCGCCGTCGGGAGTGTATTCCCAGGAAGGAAGGTAGGGGTTGAAGGCTTGCATTGAGGGGGCTCCTTTACAATTATTATAAAAATATTGTAAAGGGTAAAGAGGAGTTTATCAAGGGGGCGTTCCGATTGCTCCGGACCTTCGGTCGAGAAGAGTGGTAATGATTGACAGTCAAGAGAGTATTTTGGTAAAATACCCTTTAATATATGATGAGAGGGAGGATACAGGGATGCTGCAGGAGAGAATCAGGGAAGGGCTGACTTTTGACGATGTGCTGCTGGTGCCGGCCAGGAGCGAAGTTCTGCCCCGGGACGTGGACCTTTCGATTCAACTGACGAAGAACATCAAACTGAATATCCCCATGCTGAGTGCGGCGATGGACACCGTTACGGACAGCCGGATGGCGATCGCCATGGCCCGGGAGGGCGGGCTCGGTATCATTCATAAGAATATGACGATCGAGGAACAGGCCGCGCAGGTGGATAAGGTCAAACGCAGCGAGCACGGCGTGATCACCGATCCTTTCTTTTTAAGCCCTGAGAACCTGATTTCTGACGCGGAAGAACTGATGAGCCGGTACCGGATCAGCGGCGTGCCGATCACCCGGGAAGGGAAGCTGGTCGGCATCCTGACGAACCGGGATCTGCGGTTTGAAACCGATTACAGCAAGCCGATCGGCGACGTGATGACCAGCGAGAACCTGATCACCGCGCCGGAAGGGACCACGCTTGAGGAGGCCAAGGAGATCCTGGCCAGGCACCGGATCGAGAAGCTGCCCATTGTGGACAAGGACGGGATGCTCCGCGGCCTGATTACCATCAAGGATATTGAGAAGACCAGCAAGTATCCCAACAGCGCCAAGGACGGGAACGGACGGCTGCTGTGCGGCGCCGCAGTCGGCGTGACGAGCGATGTATTTGAGCGCATTGAAGCGCTGATCGATGCGAAGGTGGACGTAATTAACATCGATACAGCCCACGGGCACAGCCTGGGCGTGATCAGGCAGGTGGAGAAGATCCGCAATAAGTATCCGGATATTACCATTTTCGCGGGAAATGTAGCCACGGCGGCGGCAACGCACGATCTGATCTCAGCCGGCGTTGACTGCGTGAAGGTCGGCATCGGGCCCGGATCCATCTGCACCACCCGGGTGGTGGCCGGCATCGGCGTGCCGCAGATCACGGCGATCGCGGATTGCGCGGAGGAAGCGGACAAGCACGGGATCCGGGTCATTGCAGACGGCGGGATCAAGTATTCCGGAGATATCACGAAGGCACTGGCGGCGGGCGGCAGCTGCGTCATGCTGGGGAGTCTGCTGGCTGGCACGGAAGAAAGCCCCGGAGCGATGGAAATTTATCAGGGACGTTCCTTCAAGGTGTACCGCGGCATGGGCAGTCTGGCGGCGATGTCCGTCGGGTCCAAGGACCGCTATTTCCAGGAGGGGCAGAAGAAACTGGTGCCCGAAGGCGTCGAAGGGCGCGTGCCGTACAAGGGAACGCTGGCGGATACCATCTTCCAGATGGTCGGCGGCCTGCGCAGCGGCATGGGATATTGCGGGACGAAGACGATTGACGAGCTGCGGACGAAGAGCGAGTTTATTAAGATTACCGGCGCGGGGCTGGCGGAGAGCCATCCGCATGATATCAGTATTACGAAAGAGGCACCTAATTACTCCCGGAGTAATTAAGATCTCTTTCGTAACAAAGAGTATTTCGCGCTTTCGGGCGTAAGGATATGCACGCGCACCGTGGCCGGTGTGCCGGCTCGCGCACCGCGCGCGGCAGGACCAGGGCTTTCCTGCCCAGGGCTGCCGCCCGTTTTTTACTGAAAACGGGCACACTGGCCCGTTTTCCGGGTGTGCGAAACCCCATGAACCTTCGGAAGGAGTCTTTGCTGATGGGAGAGCGGACTTATAAGGCGGCGTGCGGGCTGTACCGTGCCTTTTCCCGGAAGATGAACGTTGAATGGACGGAACCTTTTGAGAAGGGTCCGTGCGTGTTCGTCGTCAACAACGCGGGTGTTGCCGGCGCGATTGAGATGATGGCCCGGTTTCCGGAGAAAGACAAAATTCACCCCTGGATTCTGGAAGAAATGTTAGAGAAACGGGAGTATCCGATTCCTCCGGCAATCCTGAAAGGGACGCCATATATTCCCGTATACCGGGACCAGCGGTTTATCCTGACGCTGAGACAGAGCATCCGGGTTCTCCAGAAAGATCACTATCTGTTGATCTTCCCGGAGCAGACACCCGGCGGCCGGGAAACGCACCAGTGGATCAACACCGGCTGGCTGCGGCTCGGGGAGATGTGGTACAGGGCCAGCGGCAGATCGCTGAAGATGTATCCTGTGCATGTGGATAAAGACAAGCATCTGATTAAGGTTGCGGCACCGGTGAGATATGATCCGGCGAGAAGATTCAGTGAGCAGGAAAAAGAACTGGTGGAGAAGCTTTCCGCCGGGTTGCGCGGGGAATGAACAAGGGGGCTTTCCGATCGCCCCCTTAAATCCCTTCGGCCCGGATTTCATACTTGATTGTAAAAATGAGTCAGTAGGTGGGCCCAGTTAACTCATTTAAGGGTGTCGCGGCAAAGAATGCGGAGAAATTTCAGGGCATTTTCTTCATTGGCGCTGGTTACGGGAATACAGAGATAACCGTCCGTTGCGTAGGCATACTGACTGAGACCGGGAACCTTGTTCTGCGGGATACCGCAGAGATGGCTTTCCCCGGTTTCGTTGTCTTTTCTCCAGCCGTTCTGCAGGTTGATGCCTGCCTGATCGAAAAGCGCCATCAATTCCTTGTCATTTTCCAAGGGCAGCAAGGAGCCCTGTGCGGCTAAAGTGACAAATTCATCCCGAGACAGGAGGTAAACATCTCCCTCACTTGCGGCCATATAGGTCATCAGCTGCATCGGTCCGTAATAACTGTCGTTCATCAGCTGAAGAGGCGTCATAACTTCCATGTCTTCCATTTCGGTGGTGCGTACTTTTTCCATATAGGTAGTCAGCTTTTCCTGTTCCATCATGCCGTAAACATAGAATTCCACTTTTTTGTTTGCGGGGGAACGGTAAGCGGTCATTGTATAAAGAAGATCCACAAGACCGAAGGCAATCAGGGCAACCAGCAGATACTTCCACCAGCTGTAAGCAAAATGCTGCTTCAGGGTCTTTGAATTGAGCGGTGTGTTCATGGGTGATGTCTCCTCGGTTCGGCCGTCATGTGAAAGTATAAGGGAACGATAATGGAAGGATAGCACGGAAAAAGGGGAATGGCAAGGGGAAGGCTTTTTGGCGAGAAGCAGGAAAAAGGGAAGCGAAAGACGAAATAAAGACATGGAATGAAAAAAGACGTTGATAGCGACCAGACCATGTAATGAAAGGAAGGTTTTTTGTATGAAGAATCAGCCGATCATCACCATCGGGCGTCAGTATGGGTCCGGGGGACGCTATGTGGCAAAACTGCTGGCGGAAAAAATGGGAATACCTTACTATGATAAAGAATTGCTGACGGAGGCATCCAAGGACAGCGGGATCTGCAAGGAACTGCTGGAGAGCTATGATGAAAAACAGGGAAAGAATCTGCTCTTCTCTCTGATCAGCGGGTCGCAGGTCCGTGCCGAGCCCGGCTCCATGTATATGGATATGCCGCTGAATCATAAGATTTTCCTGGCTCAGTTCGATACCATCCGCAGAATTGCCGACGAAGGGCCCTGCGTCATTGTCGGCCGCTGTGCGGACTATGTACTGCGGGATCATGAGAATGTAATCAACGTTTTCATCAAGGCCGGCACAGAGCAGCGGATTAAACGCATCATTAAATACAACGGCGCGGATCCTGTGCGGGCGGAGGAAATCCTTAAAAAGGCTGACAAGCAGCGCGCTTCCTACTATAATTATTATGCCACGGGTACGTGGGGGGATATCAGCAACTATGACCTTTGCGTGGATACCGGTACGCTGGGTATCGAAGGCTGCGTGGACCTGATCTGCAAATGCGCAGAAGTCAAAGCAAACTTCACGGGAGAAGAAGAGGAATGGTAAAGCGTCTGCTGGCATTGCTCGCGGCAGCGCTGCTTCTGCCGGGAACGGGAATGGCATCTATCGCCTGGCGGGAGAAAACCCCTGCACAAAAGCTGTTGAAAACCTATATTGAGAATGTAAATATCTTTCTGGTCGAACAGGGAGAACAGGAAATCAATACCTGCTTTGAGATGTATGACCAATTGGTGGTGCTGGGAATCACGTCCGCGCCGAATGCGGAAACGCCGGAGGGCATGGAGATTACCGCAAAGCTGTATTATGACAGTATCAACTCAATTGAGATTCGCGTTGACGAAATTGAACGTTTCCCGGTAATCGCCGGCGCTTTCATCCGGGCATTGTATCCGGAAAGCATGAGTGCGGAAGCGGCAATGAAGGCACCAGCAGACAGGGCAAAGCTTGCACTGGAGAATCCGGAGAACTCGTTTGTGGACGAAGTGGAGGAGCTGAACGGCACCGTTCCGCGAACGTATTATGCCTATCTCCCGGATCAGTATCATGACGGAGTCAACTGGATCCAGCTGACCATTATCTTCCCGCTGGCGGGATACTGGGAACCGAACGGGACCATTATTGACGGGGCAACGCCGACGAAGGCACCGGATGTTACCAGCGACCACGATCCGGAGTATGAGGGGTATTACTCTCAGGACCCGTATCTTCATTATGAGTTCTTTATCACACCGACGCCGGAACCGGACTCGCCGGCGGGGGAAGAGGAAACTGGGTTAGGGGGCTTTCCGCTCGCCCCCTAAGACCCCTTCGGCCGAACTAAATACTTGATTGGGAAAAATGAGTCACTTGGTAGCCGTCCCCAAGTGACTCATTTTCTGTCGTTTCTCTGTTGTTTTTTGGAGAATCTGTTGTATGTGCCTGTCTGGGAGCGTAGAATCGCAGACAGGGATTTTTTATCCCTAAAAGGAGAAAGTGGACAGTGGGGACTGTCCCCAGTGTCCACTAAGGAGTTGCGTATGAGTAAGATTCAGATGAAAACGCCGCTGGTGGAGATGGACGGGGATGAGATGACCCGGATTCTTTGGGCAGAGATTAAAAAAGAACTGCTGGTGCCCTTTGTCGAGTTGAAAACGGAATATTATGATCTGGGCCTGAAGCACAGGGATGAAACCGATGACCAGGTAACCATCGACAGTGCAAATGCGACGCTGAAATACGGCGTTGCTGTGAAGTGCGCCACGATCACCCCGAATGCACAGCGGGTGGAGGAATACGGACTGAAAGAAATGTGGAAGAGCCCAAACGGGACGATCCGCGCGATTCTGGACGGGACGGTGTTCCGTACTCCGATCCAGGTAAACGGTGTTCATCCTACCGTGCGGACCTGGAAAAAGCCGATCACCATTGCGCGTCATGCCTACGGGGACGTGTACAAAAATACGGAAATTCGCATTCCAGGAGCGGGAAAGGCGGAGTTGGTATTTACCGGAGAAGACGGACAGGAAATCCGGAAGACGATTTTTGATTTTAAAGGTCCCGGCATTGTGCAGGGAATTCATAATCTGGATGCTTCCATTGAATCTTTTGCGCACAGCTGCTTCCGGTATGCCCTGAGTGTCAAACAGGATCTGTGGTTTTCTACGAAGGATACGATCAGCAAGACCTATGATCACCGTTTCAAGGATATCTTCGCGGAGATCTATGAAAAGCAATATAAAGAAGCTTTTGAGAAGGCCGGAATTACGTATTTCTATACGCTGATCGACGATGCGGTGGCCCGCGTGGTACGCTCGGAGGGAGGATTCATCTGGTCCTGCAAAAACTATGACGGAGACGTGATGAGTGATATGATCGCTACGGCGTTCGGTTCTCTGGCGATGATGACCTCAGTGCTGGTCAGTCCGAACGGTCAGTTTGAATACGAAGCGGCTCACGGGACGGTCACCCGACATTATTACCGGTATCTGAAGGGAGAGGAGACCAGCACGAATCCCGTGGCGACCATCTTTGCCTGGAGCGGTGCGCTGCGCAAGCGCGGCGAAATGGATGGTCTGCCGGATCTGCAGGCATTCGCGGACAGGCTGGAAAAGGCAACGCTGGATACGATCAACAGCGGTATCATGACCAAAGATCTGGCAATGCTGTATGAAGGCGAGGCCAAAGCAGTCAACAGCCGGGAATTCCTGGCCGAAATCAGAAACAGGCTGGAAAAGTAAGGGGTAAAAAATTCTCCGGTGTCGTGGATTGATCACGGCGCCGGTTTTTTTGTGCCGGGGATTTTGAGGATGTTACAGAAAATTAATAATGGGATTCATTGAAGTTTCACCGCAAGGGATGATATAATACGAATCAGAAGGACATAAGTATACTAAAACAGGCACGACCGACCACGACACCATTAACCTGAAGAACGGAAAGGGGATAGGATTGTGAAGAAGAATGTAGCTTATGGTGTGATCTCTGTGCTGGCAATTCTGGCGATTGTATTCTGCGTGCTGCATTTTACCAACAACGCCGGAAAGATAAGGGAGATCGATGCCCTGAAGGCCGATCTGGCGGACCGGGACAGCCGGATCCAGGCGCTGGATACGGACATGGCCGCGAAAACCGGCGAGATTGAAACGCTGCAGAAAGATGCAGAAGGCAGGGCCGGCGAGATTAAGACACTGACGGACGAGGCAGCTGCCAAAGATGAAGAAATCAAAACGCTGACGGCGGATGCGACGGAAAAGGCCGGGCAGATTGAAACCCTGACGGAGGAAGCGAAAGGCAAAGACGCGACGATCGAAACCCTGACGGGGGATGTTCAGGACCGTGACAGCCAGATCGAGACGCTGAACAAGACGGTTGAGGAAAAGGCGGCGGAAATCGAAAAGCTGACAGCGGATGTGACGGAGAAAACCAGGCAGAACGAAAACCTGAGCACGGAGATCGCGGAGAAGGATAAGCAGATTGAGATGCTGACAGCGGATGCGGAGGCGCAGAAAAAGGATATCTCAAGGCTGAATACGTACATAGCAGGGAGCAACAAGGAGATCGAAACCCTGAATACCGATATTGTTGAAAAAGCAGGGAGGATCCGGTCGTTGGAAAAGCAGATTGAGAATCTGAACGGCCAGATTGAGAAACAGAAGGGCGACGCGGAGCAGCAGGCCGGGAAGATTACGACGCTGGAGAAGGACGCAGCTGATAAAGACGTGAAGATCACAGCGCTGGAGAAAGATACAGCGGATAAGGACGCGAAGATCACAGCGCTGGAAAAGGACGCAGTTGATAAGGATACGAAGATTACGGCGCTGGAGAAAGATACAGCGGATAAGGACGCGAAGATCAAGACGCTGGAAAAGGATGCAGCAGATAAGGACGCGAAGATCAAGACGCTGGAGAAGGATACGACGGATAAGGACGCGAAGATCAAGACGCTGGAGAAGGATACGACGGATAAGGACGCGAAAATCAAGACGCTGGAAAAGGATATTGAGGAGAAAGACGGGCAGATCAAGACGCTGACGGAAGACATCGCCAAGAAAGACGCCGAGATCAAGAAGCTGAAAGACAAGTAACGATTCAAGGCCTGAGGAAAGAAAACGGCATCAAACGGCCGGAGAAAAGAAGAATCCTGCGAGTCGTTGTGTCATCACACGAAACGGGATTCTTCTTTTTTGAAAAATAAGGGGCGGAGGCTGTCATTGAAAGAACGGATGAATTATAACGAGCCATGCCGGGATCATCAGGGGAAGGAATACGCTAATTACAAGGAAATGGCGGAGGCATATGGGCTTACGCGCCAGAACCTGATTCAAAGGCTCTATGGCGGCATGAATCTGGAGGAAGCATTGACGAAGCCGGCCGGCAAGGGAAAGGTCAAAGCCTGCACGGATCATCTGGGGAAGGAATACCACTCCTTTCCCGCCATGGCCAAGGCATACGGCCTGACCAGTGAAATGCTGTCCAGAAGGCTCAAATTATACGGATGGGACCTGGAGCGGGCGCTGACGACGCCGGTCAAAGAAAGATGAGGCGGGGATTCGGCACCTGAACGAAAGAGTGATCGAATCTGGATTGATGATTGGTAGCCGTCTCCAAGTGACTCATTATTGAAGATTATGGACTTGACGAATGGAAAAGGCTCGGTTATAATAATATCAGACTTCCTGGGGTTCGCGACAGCTTTTCGGTTTTCCCCACATTTCAAAAAATGGAGCCCGGGTCCAGGAGCGATATGCCATGCCCCCGTTTTGAACGCCAGGGGACGGCAGAGTCGTTCGGCAGGGCACCAGCCTGCTTTATAGAGCGGGTGAAAAAACGAGGGCATCGGCTCCCCGGGGTTCGGAATAACAGATCATCTGAAGAGATGGTCTGTTTTTCAGTTATTGACCCAACGTAATTTTGGAAGAGAAGGGAATGCCCCAGAAGTACCAGGTGACAATTGCCTCACGGACGCTGTGATTATCACGGGAAGTCAGGATCGTGGCGGAGAGCGTTCCTTTTTTGCCGGCGGGAACGGAATGCTCCTGCTCTTCACCGAGCATCAGGACGTCGCCCTGCATAGGGGTGATCCGGATTTCGGCAGTATCTGCCTTCAGGAAGGCGTGATTGTCGAGATTGACAGTATAGGTCAGAAATTGATACTGGTCCGCGGTCTGAAGATCTTTATCTCCATATAGGGTACCGATAAAGGAACCGTTGGCGACCTGTTTCTTGACCTGATCGAAAAAGTCAGCTTGGGTCACGCCATCGGTGGCAATACAGGAGTCGAAGGTGACGGTCAGGTTGGCATTGAGGTAGAGCCAGCCGACGCCGACCACGGCGGCCAGGACCAAAATGATTAATATGATTGCAAATGGTTTCATCGTTGGCTCCTTGTAAAACACCTCATCCGCCCGCAAGTGGGCATCTTCTCCCCATGGGGAAGGCGAAATGAGTCAGCAGGTAGCTGTCCCCAGGTGACTCACTGGTAAAATGAGTCAGTTGGTAGCCGTCCCCAGGTGACTCATTCGCCGGAGAGGATGCGGTTCATTTCGTCGATCATTTCGGCATCCTTGAGGCTGAACTTGAATTCCACACGGCGGGAGGCGTCAGGGTCTTCCACGCCGTTGACCATGATCAGATCGGAGGAACTCCGGCCTTTGGCGGTCAGAATCTGCTGCAGTTTGGCCTTCTGTTCCCGGGTGAGACCCGGCATATTCAGGCAGTAGAGCGCGACCTGCAGGGCGCGGTCCTGGCTCAGCTTCAGGTTGCTGTTATAGGTTCCCTTCGAGTCTGTGTGACCCTCGATGATGATCTCACCCAGATAATCCGCGTATTTATCCCGGAGCAGCACTTCCAGATAGACCGGGATGAATTGATCAAGCAGTTCCTTACCTTCCTCGCGGATGGTAGATTTGCCGGTTTCGAAGAAGACGGCGCTGTCCAGCTTGATATCGCCGGTGTTCGGGTCCACGGCGGCCTTCAGATTGGAAGAGGAGAGGGAATCCGACAGGTCCTTAATCATGGCAGCCTTGATGCCGATAAGGCTGTCGATGCGCAGCGCCTGGGCATTCAGCGCGTCCTGCTGTTCCTGAACCTTCAGGGTGGCGGCTTCCAGATCCGCTTCCTTGGAGACCAGGATGACCTGCAGGTTTTCCAGCTCTTTTTCCTTATCATTCAGATCGATTTTAAGCTTGTCAAGGTCCCCCTGGATGACGATCAGCTTCTGTTCCTTGTCGTTCAGGTTATCTTCTGCCAGTTTCAGCTGGACGCTTTGCTGATCCAGGATCAGGCGCTGGTCGTCCAGTTCCTTTGTTTTGGTTTCCAGCATGGTGAAATACTGATAAAGGCTGTAGGTCAGGACAAGCACAAAGATCAGCAGCAGGGCGGCCATCATGTCCGAATAACTGATCCAGCTGGCCCCGGTGCCGGAGGAACCTCTGCCGCTCCGCCGGTTATGGATGCGTTGACGAGCCATGATCAGACCTCCTCCGAGAGACGGGTCAGCGTATCGGAAACGGTTTTTACCTGATCATTCAGGCCGGCCATCAGGTCACGGATCTCTTTGAGACTGTCCTGCGTGGCGGCGGTTTCACCGGCTGATTGGCCTGCGGCGTCGGAGATGTTCTGGATCTTGTCTCCAAGGTCACTGATCAGCTGTGCCATATCACGGCTTTCCTGCCGCATTTCATTCAGCAGTTCGGCGGCACGCTGGTCAAAGTTCTCATCCCGCTCCCGCACGATGTTGAGCTGCGACATATAGGCGTCAAACTTGTCCAGTGAATGGGAGGTGATGGCTTGTAATTCCTGAGCGCTGCGGACAATGCCTTCGGCGGCGGTCAGGTTCTCGTTGGTTGCCCGGGCGGCGCGAAGCTGTCCCTGCTCGAGGGCGCTCATGGTCTGGGAGAGGGAAGTAAACTGATTGCCCATGCTCCGGTCCATCTCGGAGAGGAAGCGGCTGACGATATGGTTGACGCCTTCGATCTGGTTGCGGGTGGTACCGACGATGAAGCGGTCCATGGATTCCGCAACCGGGTTCATAGCGCGGGAGATGGAGCGCCCGACGTTGTCCGCCAGACGGTCCACCAGTGTATCGTTGATGCCCTGGAGCATGAAGTTGCGGTCCTGATTCTGGCAGATAAGCTGTACATCGTTATCCAGGGGGCGGGACATCGCCAGCTGGGTAAAGGAGGTTACGAAATCATCAATAGCGCGGTAGCTGGAGCCCTGGGAGATCCGGTTCAGCATATTGAAGATCAGGCTGCAGCTGATGCCGGCCACGGATGTTCCGAAGGCGAAACGCATGCCGCCCAGCAGGTCCGGAATGCCCTGGATCAACTGGGTGGAATCGGCGAAATTCAGGGAGGAGAGGCCGCGGCTGAGGCCCATGAAGGTGCCGAGGATACCGAGAGAGGTCAGCAGATTCGGGATCAGCTCGGCCAAACCGGCGTTGCCGGGGCCGTGGGTGACGGTATCATCATTAATATAATCCTCCACGTTGGTAGGGAGGCCGCGCCGGTCCAGCTGCTCGGCATTCTGCAGAAAGCGGAGCCAGCTGCCTTTCAGCCGTTTGCCGACAAAACGCGCTTCCTGCCAGACGGGCTTATCCAGTTGTTTGCCCGCATTATCCTGCAGGCGGGAGATCGCCCGGCGCAGGGCGGCGGTGGTCTTCCAGAGGGGAATCAGACATTTAAAGAAGCCGATCAGCGTAACCACCGCGATCGCTCCGTAGACTACGTAATCAGCCAGATTGGGAAGGATGGCCGTCACTTTAGACAAATCAGGCACAGGCTTCGCCTCCTTAAAGCTATAGCTTTAAGAATTATATCATATTTGAAAAGAAAATGAAATATTAATTTAATAGTTTGTATTCAAAAGACAGAAATGAACCGGAGAAAAGTCATATGTAACTAAGATGAAGGACAAACCGCAATTTTTCCTGAATTGAATCATTGTGAAAAACTGCGTTATAGTGTATAATTTATAAGGTTAGTATCTGTTTGTTTTGTTCAGTGATTATCAGAGAAAATGGTTATTTAGGAAAAATGATCAGTTGCCGGGGATGTATCAGATTATCCGGAAATGAGAAATTTTTTGGTTCGATGAATGTGGGAGGCTTTCCGTGAACAGACGCGATGCGATCATTGGAATCGGAATTGTCGCAGTGCTTGCGGTGGTCCTGATTCTGATTCTTTCGAACAAGAAAACAGAGATGGTTCCATCTGTTATGCAAACACACGAAACCAGCAGCCTGACAGAAACAGAAAAACCTGCTGACTCGCCCACAGAACGAAAAGCCATCCGAATAACAAATCCTCCCGCCGAAGCAAATACAGAGGCACCAACGGCCACTCCGAATCCATGGGTTGAAACGGAGCATTCGCCAACCTGCGAGGAAGCCGGATACATTGTCCGCGAAAACAAAGCAGAAGGCTATACGGTTATTGATGAAGGAAAGCCAGCCCTCGGACATGAATATGGCGAATGGAAGCGAAATCCCGACAATGGTATGATGGTTACAGTTTGCACCCGGTGCGGAAAAGAGATCAGCCGGAGAGCGGTTCATGAGTACAGCATTCCCCGAATTGATTTTACAGGCTCAATGGAAGGAATCGGCAAAAAGGACCAGGTAACCCTTGGCTTTGACTTTGCCAGCTCCACGGACAATTTTTCCTGCTATTCCTATACAACATGGCAGGGGCATAATACGCTGAAATATCCGAAAAAGAATTACACGATTCGGCTGTTCAATGATGACAGCATTACAGAGAAGCACAGACTGGCTTTCAACGGCTGGCAGAGGGAACATAAGTATATCCTGAAAGCCAATTACCGCGATATTTCCCAGGCCAGGAATCTGATTGCGGCCAACCTATGGGCGGATCTGGTGGCATCCCGGCCCGGGCTGTTCGAAACCCTGAAACACACATCAAACTACGGGGCAGTGGACGGTTTCCCTGTGGTAGTTTATCTGAACGGGGAATTCCATGGCTTATATACGATGAATCTGCATATTGATGACGATCTGTATCAGATGGACAATGCCCGTGATACAGTGATGATTGCTAATTCGACGGAACCGGATGAATGTCGGTTCCAAGCGGAGGCGGCATTTACCGACCAGAAAAACGCCTGGGAGGTTGAATTCTGCGGTTCCGGAGAAGACGATCAGTGGGCGAAGGACAGCCTGAATGAATTGATCCGGTTTGTGATGAAAAGCGACGATGAAACCTTTCGTGCGCAACTGAAGGATTATCTGGATGTGGACGGCGCGATAGATTACCTGATCTTCCTGTATGTGACGGGATTGCAGAACAATGCGGGAAAGGATCTGGTGCTGCTGAAATACCATGACTGCAGCGTATGGATTCCTTCCGTATATGATATGGAACGGGCATTCGGATTAGGACTGGATGGGACGGAATATATCAGCCCTGAAGTATTTCTCCCGGAAATCAGCGACGAGGTTCGGAACTCAGGGACGGGAAGCCTGCTGTGGGACCGGCTCCTGCAGGGGTTTACACAGGAAATCCGGGCGAGATATTCGGAACTGAGGCAGACTTTGCTGGAGGAAGAAAAACTGATCGGCCGGGTAGAAGCATACATGGAACAGATTCCAGATATTTATCAGGAAATGGATTTGAAGCTGTTTCCCAGACAGGTGCCGGAACAAAAACCAAGGGAACAGATGATTCAGTATATCCGACAACGGCTGACTGTACTGGATCAGGCTTTAAAGGAATAAGTCGATTCATTGCCGATTCATTACCGAAGGGACACGGAAAGATACGGGGGAAGGAATCACATGAAAAAGGGCATGCTGTTGCTGGCAATGGTTTTGCTGATAATTACAGCGGTCTGTACCGGAGCGATGGCGGAGGACAATGTCTGCGGAGACGGACTGACCTGGTCTTATGACGAGGAAAACTGTGTGCTGACAATTACCGGAACGGGAAGCATGGATGATTATTACAACATCCAGGGGAAGGCTGTGCCATGGAACTCCAGAACAGTCAAATCAGTGGTTATCGAAAGCGGCGTGACTCATATAGGGTCCGGAGCCTTCGCCGGCAATTCCTGGCTGAGCAGCGTCACAATACCGGACAGTGTTACTTCCATCGGGGACAATGCATTTTCCTGCTGTTACGGATTGGCAGAGATTATTATTCCGGAAAACGTTAAATCCATCGGGGATTTTGCGTTTGACTCATGTGAAAGCCTGAAAAGCATTGTGATCCCAGCGAGTGTTCAGACTATCGGAGTGAATTCCTTCTCCTGCTGCAGCGCGCTGGAAGAGGTGACCGTTGCCGGGACACCTGAGATCAGAATGGGGGCGTTCTGGGAATGCACCAAGCTTTCCAGTGTTTCCATTCCGGAAGGCGCAGTTTTGGGAGAAGCAGTTTTTTATGGATGCCATTTGCTTTGCGATGACGATGGATTCGTCGTGAAGAACGGAATCCTGTTCGAATACTCGGGCCAAGCGGCCAGTGCAGTTATTCCGGCCGGAGTCCGCAAAATCAGTGCTTATGCATTCAGAAGCGGCACTATGAGCAGTGTCTCTATTCCCGACAGTGTAACGGATATTGGTCCCTATGCCTTCTATCTCTGCACGAACCTTGGAAGCATCGAGATTCCAATCAATATAACGGTAATCAGACAGTATACGTTCAGTGGCTGTTCAAATCTTTCCGGCGTATCCCTGGCTGGAGATATTACCGCAATTGAACAGTATGCTTTTTCCGGATGTTCCAACCTTGAGAACATCGAAATCCCTTCTACCGTAACGAGCATCGGCAGTTATGCTTTCTCCGGATGTTCAAGCCTGAGCAGCCTGAATGTTCCGGAAACCGTAGCAACCATCGGCACCAATGCATTCAGCAGGTGCACGGGTTTGCAGGATGAAAACGGCATCGTTGAGATTCACGGCATTCTGTTCGGATATTATGGCACGGAGAGCAGCTTGACAGTGCCTGCGACTGTCCGGCGTATCGATCGCTATATCGTGGATAACAAAAGTTTTGCTGACAAGCATCGTTTTCCATGATGATATTGATGTGATCGATCAATATGCATTTTCATCTTACGGCAAAACCATTGTGAAATATGCCAATCCGGATACCCGAACCGCCGCTGCGCTGAGAGCGGCAGGATATGCTTTCCGCTCACAGGGGGATAACTTCAGTCTCCGGTATATTGATACTGACGACGGACAAACGATTGTTGAAATCACGGAAGTAGATAAGAATGCGGTCACGGTACGGATTCCGGAGAATGTGACCCGCATTGCCGATAGTGCGTTTTATAACTGCACAGCCCTGACCGGGGTCAATATTCCGGAGAGTGTTACTGAAATAGGTGTTTGTGCCTTTTATGGATGCAGCAGCCTGGAAAGTCTCACGATCCCGTCTGCCGTTGTGTCGGTTGGCAGAGGAGCTTTCTCATACTGCACAGGGCTGAACCACATTTTCCTTCCGGAAACGCTGGCCGACATCGGGACTAATGCATTTGCCGGTTGCAATGTAATCATCTATGCAGATGCGGATTCTGAACTCGCATATGCGCTGGGAAGGGCGAATTATTCCTTCAGAGAACCCGGAATGAATTACAGTTTACTGTATTACAGATATTATTCCAATGGTGAGGAACGATACAGTACTTATCTTACTTCAGTCGACAAAGATGTTATTTCATTTGAGACTCCTGAGAGGGTTGAATATATTGGATCCGGCGCTTTTGCGGATTGCGTGAATCTGACCTCGATCCTGATTCCCGACAGGATAGCATACATTCCTTACGGTGCCTTTAAGAACTGCAGATCGCTCCAGCGTGTTGTGCTGCCTTATTCCGGATTCACTTCCATCGGGGACCAGGCGTTTGCCGGCTGCACAAGGCTCAGCCAGATCACGATCCCCGATTCGGTGACGTCTATCGGGACAGAGGCTTTCCTCAACTGCACGGGCCTGTATCATCTTTCGCTGAAGAACCAATCGGTCCGGATCGGCACGGGTGCTTTTTCCGGCTGCACGCAGCTGACGCTGGCCGGCTACGCTGGATCAACGGCGCAGACCTATGCAACCCAGAACAACGTTCCATTCACTGTCCTGCCGGCGATTCTCCAGACCGGAGACTGCGGCGCGAAGGCAAAATGGTCTCTCGATGAAAACGGCCTGCTTCGGATCTACGGCTCCGGCCCGATGTATGATTATACCAGCACGCCGGGCTATCCGAAGAACAAGGTTACCAGCCTCTTGGTTGAAGAAGGTATTACGTCTATCGGGAAACGTGCATTCAATGGGTTTGCGAAGCTGACCGGGTCGATTCAGATTGCCGGGACGGTGACAAAAATCGGCGAAGATGCTTTTTCCAATACAGGTATCACCAGCTTTTCCTTCAGCAGCGGCGTGACCGAGATCGGCAGGATGGCTTTTGCTTCATGCCAGAACCTTCGGACGGTTACCCTTTCCGCAAGCGTGCAGACCATCGGGGATTATGCCTTTTATAACTGTAAAGAGCTCTCATCACTGAATTTTGCGGGCCACGGCGTCGACATCGGAAAGAATGCGTTTGAACTGGATACGGCTTTATCATCTGGAAGCACAATCATTGTGCCGGTCGGCACAACCTGGTACGGCAGCAATACGGGCTATGCTTCTTTCCCTTCGGGCATTACGCCGGTTCACGCGGTATTTGACGGCATCTGGTACCGGGTGGTGGATAAAGTTTTTATGGGTTACGGATACGGCGATTATCCGTACATTGACGGCCCGATGATGGCAGTGGTCGGCTGCGAGGACAGCCAGACGAGCATTTTCATCCGCAGTTCTGTGCTGAATATGCCTGTGAAAGCGATTGCAGAGTATGCTTTCACCGGGGGAACGGATCGGAGAAGCGCATATGCAGCTAGCAAGACGATCACAGGCGTGCTGGTGATTCCGGACAGCGTGGAGTATATCGGTTACAATGTTGCCTATGAACTTGAGGGGATTACCTCCCTCCGGCTTGGTTCCTGCGTAGCGTATAATGGTTTTACCGAAAATCGGAAAAAGAATTCCCGATAATCGGAAAAGGAATTCCGTGAAAACGGAACGGGACATGTTGAAGCAAAT